>NZ_CP036271.1:1446153-2046153 GCF_007745175.1 Caulifigura coniformis
GCAGGATTTCGTCGATCGCTTTATCGGGCTGTTCGTGCATGTCATCCAGCACACGGCCCATTCTCGAAGCATCCGGCTGACCGGCGATGACGTGGATGACCTGTGTGGTGAGATCTTTTACGCCATTCTGGCCAACGACTTCGCAGTTCTGCGGAACTTTCGCGGCCAAAGTTCTTTGGCCACATACCTTTCCGTCGTCGCCCGCCGTGTAACGGTGCGGGAACTGATCAAGCGCAGGAAGGCGGAGGCAATGGGGCATGTCAACGCCCATCAAGCCGCCCTGGAGCCCAACGACGCAGAGGGAGAGGAAATCGAAGAGCTGGCCCACCTGATGCACCAGCTCCCCCCGCGTGACGCGGAGGCGCTGCGGAAATACCACCTCGAAGGAAAGACGTACCGCGACATCGGACGCGAACTGGGAGTCGAGGAGAACTCAGTCGGCCCGATGCTGAGCCGCGCCCGGGAACAACTGCGTCGATTGCGCTGGGTGGCATCCGCGTGAGGCCGGATTGGGCCCAGGAGGACGCTACCGACCGGGCCATTGCGCGCTCCCCGCGCGTGCCAGATCGAGATGTCGGGCAGGGATCGTGGGCTCATCTCGGCCTGAGATTCATCCTGCCGGGCATTCTGCCCCTGCTGGTGATGTGCGGCCCCGTCGCAGGCCAGACCGCATCTCCGACGGTCGTGGTCACCCTGACTCCAGTGGAGGGCCGGCCCGAAAAGCTTGCAGGACGCGTGGTCGTCGAGGACCAGCAGGGGGGCGTGCTTCTCGAAGACGCAGTCGGCCAGTATTGGACGCTTGAGTCCAGGGAGATCGTGTCTCGAATGGCGGGAGACGCGGCCTTCCTGAGGGCCGGGACAAAGGACCTGGCTGAGAATCTGAAAGCGGCCGCGGGCGGGCCTGCGGTCATCGTCGAGACGAAACATTACGTGATCGTGTCACGAGCGAGCCGAGCCTACGCCAATTGGTGCGGATCGCTGCTTGAGCGGTTGAGGAACGGTTTCCTGGCCTACTGGGACCGCGAAGGCATTGAGCTCGAGCCAGGCGCCCCGCACCTGCCGGTCCTGATCCTGCAGAACAAGGGGCAGTTTCGCGAGTATGCCGTGCGGGACGGGGCCTCGGCCGCCGCAGAAACCGCCGGCTATTACTCGGCACGTACGAATCGAATCGTGCTGTACGATCTGACGGCCGACCTGGGTGGGCGGCCATTGGGAGAAGCGACGCAGCGTGAGGAGATCACGCGGCGGCTGTCGAAGTCGCCGGGGAGCGTGGCGACGGTGGTCCACGAGGCGGTCCACCAACTGTCGTTCAACTCGGGACTGCAAACGCGTTACGCGGACAACCCGATGTGGGCCAGCGAAGGACTGGCGATGTATTTCGAGACACCGGACCTGGGGGCCGGAACGCGCTGGACCACAGCGGGCAAAGTCAGTGTCTGGCGACTGGAGGAATTTCGCGGCTCGCTCACGAAGCGGCCGACCAACTCATTCATCTCGCTGATCGAGGGGGAAGAGCGATTCCGCGCCCCCGAGCAGATGACCGGGGCGTACGCAGAGAGTTGGGTGCTGGTCCACTTCCTGGCCACGAAGAAACGTGCGAAGTGGGCCGAATACCTCGGGGTGCTGCGCGCCAAACCGCCACTGATTTTCCAGACGCCGGAGGAACGCCTGGCGGAGTTCCGGAGCGTTTTCGGCGACGATCTGGCGGCCCTGGAACGGGAAATGGTGCAGCACGCCGCTGATCTGCGGCGGCGGTAGCAATCGCGGTGCTGCGGCTCAGTGCTTGCCGATGTCGAAGCGTTTGAGGGTCTGTTCATCGCGGACGAAGAGGCCTCCGGCCGAAAGCGCAGGCAAGGCTCGGATGATGCCGTTGAACGCCCTGAAGCGTGATCTCGGGGTGAATTTCTCGCGGTTCACATCCGCCAGGATCAGTTCCCCATCCGTCTTGGCGAGAATCAGCTTGCCGTCGGCCTTGATGGGCGTTCCGTAGCCGAAATCGGGAACGGACCAGAGAACTCGCTTTTCCAGCGAAGCGGCGAGCGGATCAATGCAGCGGAACTCAGCCGGAGGAACGTCATCACGTCCATGGAAGCCATACAGCAGACCGTCGGCTTCGACAGGCGTGGCATACTGGCTGGCGAGCGTGTCGGTATCCTCCCACACGATTTCGGCGGCGTGGGGCTTGAGGTCGAGGAGCACGCCACCAATCCCATAGCTGGCAGTCAGGAACAACCGCCCCTCGACCCGTGACGGGAGTGCGCCGTTCACCGTCGGGCCGCGCTGGCCGAACGGAACTTCCCAGACCAGAGCTCCGGTTGCGGGCTCGAGAGCCACACATTTGAGCCGGGTGATGACGATGGCGAGGTCGCGGTCTCCATCACGGATGAGAATGGGAGCGGAGTAGCTGGCCTGATCGGCAACCTGTTTCCAGAGGGGGGTGCCGGCCTTGAGGTCGAACCCGACAACCCCGGCTCCGGACTTCGCCCCGCCGACGTTCACAATGACGACCTGCCCGGCCACCAGCGGCGAGTTCCCGGCCCCGAAATAGCCTTCCTGACCGCCGAACTCCTGATGCGTGGCGTGTTTCCAGACGAGTTGGCCGGTGACCGCGTTACGAACGATCAGTAGCCCTTGCGGGCTGAACGTCACCACGTGCCCGTCGGCGACGGTCGGGACGCAGAGGGGGCCGTCACCCGATCCCACGCCAGGGGTGAAGGAGGTCGGATCGGCCTGTTTCCAGATCGTCTTCCCGGTCGTCGAATCCAGGGCCTCGAGAACATCGAAATCGCCCTGACGATGGAACAGGTACGCTCGGGGACCCACGACAGCCAGCCCGGCGTAGCCCGGACCAACTTCTTTCTCCCAGGTGACGACAGGTCCCGCGGCCGGCCAGGCATCGGCCAGTTTTTCGTCGATGGCCGCCCCCGTCCTGTTCGGGCCGAGGATCTGCGGCCAGTCGCCCGCGTGCACGGCCGCGAAGTTCGTGGCCAGGCCGCAGAGCAGTATCAGGGATGGCCTGAGAACATCGCGCCACATAGGACCCCTCCTGGGAATGAATGGCCGTTCGGTCGGTGTTCTCATTCAAGCAGGAACTGCGCCTGGTGGCGACCGAACGACGAGCCGGAGTTGAGCGAAACAGCGAGTGGGCCTCGAAAGTCACCGACTGACATCTGTTCTCAGTTGCGGCAACGCGACGAACGCTCCTTGACACCCTGTTACAGGCAGCGCTAGCATTTTTCGCACTGCTGCGGCCGACACGTGGTTCGCTGTGGAAGTGGTTGGCGACCAGGACCCGGAAAATGGGAGGCCGGTCGCCGGATTTGGTCGAGCAGGATACGGTTCCGGCCGATAGTCGTTTTCGAGGAATCTGGACGCTTCGACTCGAGGAAACACAATGGCACACGTCGTCGCTGAACCCTGCTTTAATTGCAAATACACAGATTGCGTCGTCGTCTGCCCGGTGGAATGCTTCTACGAGGGTGAAGCCATCCTCTACATCCACCCGGATGAGTGCATCGACTGCGAAGCCTGCGTGCCGGAATGCCCGGTGGCTGCGATCTTCCATGAAGACAACCTTCCCGAGGAGTGGAAGCCCTTCAAGGAACTGAACGCCGAGATGGCGCCGCAGTGCCCGGTGATCACGGAGAAGAAAGAGCCGATGGCCGGGAACTGATCGCCCAACCTGAAAACGCGCTTACACGCACCCCGGCCGCCCTCAGGCGGCCGGGGTGCTTTTCTGTTGCAGGTTGCTCTACGGACGGCGAACGCTAGGATCAAAGATCGAAAGGCGGACTGCTGCTGTGTGCGGTGTCGCACGGCCGGGGGAACAGATCGCCGGACTGACCTAGCGAGCCTCGGCCTATGTGGCGGCTGGATCTGCGGCGGGTCTCGGCAAGTGCCTGGTTCTTCCTCCTGGCGCTGGGATCGAGTTGCTTCCTCGTCCCTGACCATTCTTTCGCCGAAGACTATCGCGACCTTCAGAAGCTGTACCGCGCCGGGGACTACCAGAAGTGCGCCGAAACAGCGGTCAAAGTTTCCCAGGACCGGCCGGCCGATGAAGACGTCTGGGCGATCAAGATCCGGACGGAGATGGAACTCGGCCGCTATGCCGAGGCGCTGACGACGCTGGAGAGCGGACTCCGGGCGTTGCCGATGAGCGTCCGGTTGAGATGGCTGGGGCGGAGCGTCTATCGATTCAACGGCAGGTCGGATCGCGCACGGCTGATGGAATCCGAGATCGGGGCCCTGCTGCAGCAGGTGGCCTGGCGGTATGGCGACCTGCAGAGTCAGCTCGTGCTCGGCGAGTTCTTCCTGTCGCAGAGAGTCGACCCGAAGAAGGTGCTCGACGGCATTTACAACATTCTCAAGAAGCGGGTGCCCAGCGCGGTCGAGCCGGTCATCGCCTGCGGTGATCTGGCGCTCGAGAAGCAGGATTTCGCCCTCGCGGCGAAACATTTCGAGCAGGCGCTCAAGATGGACGAGGCGAATCCCGACGTCCATTTCGGGCTGGCGCGGGCGTATGCCGAGAGTGAAGGAGACCGGGCGTCGAACGAATTGAAAGCGACGCTGGAACTCAACCCGAACCACGTCCCCGCCCTCCTGATGATCGCGGACGGGCACATCGACGCCGAGCGCTACGTCGAAGCGGGTGAGGCGCTTGCGCGCGTCGAGTCAATCAACGCAAAACATCCGCTTGCGGCGGCCTACCGTGCGGTGATCGCTCATCTGCGCAACGAAGCCGACACCGAACGCCGGGCTCGACAGCTCGCGCTCAGCACGTGGACAGAGAATCCGCAGGTGGATCACCTGATCGGGCGAAAGCTGTCGCACAAATACCGGTTCGCGGAGGCCGCGGCCTGTCAGCGGCGGGCCCTGGAACTGGATCCAACGTTCAACGCGGCGCGTCTGCAACTCGCGCAAGACCTTCTGCGCCTCGGCCAGGAGGAGGAAGGCTGGAAGCTGGCCAGGGCCGCGTCCGACGATGACGAGTACAACGTCGTTGCGCACAACCTCGTCGCCCTCGAACAGAACCTGGCCAGATTCCGCACGCTGGAAGAGGACGGCTTTCTTCTCCGGATGGAGGCGCGCGAAGCGGAGATCTACGGTCCGCGAGTGCTGGACCTGGTGAAGCGGGCAAAGGAAACCCTGGCTGCGAAATACCACGTCGAGCTGCGGCAGCCGATCGTGATCGAAATGTTTCCCCGGCAGTCGGACTTTGCGATCCGCACGTTCGGGCTGCCGGGAGGGGCGGGCTTCCTGGGTGTCTGCTTCGGAACGGTGATCACGGCGAACAGCCCGGCTTCGCAGGGGGAGAATCCCTCCTGCTGGGAAGCGACCTTATGGCATGAGTTCTGTCACGTCGTGACGCTCTCGAAGACACGCAACAAGATGCCGCGGTGGCTCAGCGAAGGGATCTCCGTCTATGAGGAAGGCGTCGAAAACCGTACATGGGGACAGGCGCTGACGCCGCAATACCGGCAGATGCTTCTTGGAGACGACTTCACTCCGCTCAGCCAGCTGAGCGGAGCGTTCCTGCATGCGCAGTCTCCGCTGCACCTGCAGTTCGCGTATTACGAATCGGCACTGGCCGTGGAGCATCTCGTGGCCGCGTATGGTCACGAGGCCCTGGTCGCAATTCTGGACGACCTGGGCCAGGGACTGGCAATCAACGATGCGCTGGAACGGCGGTGCGCGGGGCTGGAGAAACTGGACCGCGAGTTTGCGGAGTTTGCACGGAAGCGGGCTGGCGAACTGGGTCCGATGGCGGACTGGTCAGAGCCCGAGCTTCCCCGCCGGGCCGATGAGGCCACGATCAAGACGTGGTTGAAGGATCACCCGTCCAACTACACGGGGCTGTCGCGTCTGGCCCAGGTCCAGATGGCGACGAAATCCTGGGACGCCGCGATCGCGACGCTCGAGAAAATGCGGTCGCTCTACCCGGAGGACGTGCGCGTCTATTCGCAGCTGGCGACCGTTTATCACGAGCAGGGTCGGAACTCCGAGGAGTTCGCGGTGTTGAAGCGTCTGGTGGAGCTCACCAACGACGATCTCGACGCCTTCGCGCGGCTGGCCCGGCTTGCAGCACAGTCCGAGGACTGGAAAACGATGGGAGACATGGCGAACCGCTGGCTGGCCGTGAACCCTCTGCAGCCCGGAGTGCATCGGCTGGCGGCCGACGTGGCCGAGAAGCTGGGCGATACGAAACTGGCGATCGGCAGCTACGAATCGCTGCTGGCGCTCGACCCGATCGACCCGGCCGGACTGCACCTGCAGCTGGCGACCGTGCGGGAACGGCAGGGCGACCTGGCCGCAGCGCGCCGGCATGCCCTACTGGCGCTGGAAGAGACGCCGCGATTCGCTGCGGCCCACGAGCGATTGCGTTCGATCGTCGAAAGACTGAGGTCCACGCCGGCGGAGGATGCTCCCCCTCCTCCCCCGGTGGCGACTCCGCTGACGATGAGGAGAGCGTCATGAATTCGTCCACCCGGAACTCCCCTGCACGCAGTCGCCGGGTCTTGCTGGCACTGGGAGCGATCGTGTTGATGGGGAGCGCTGCGGCCGTGGCGCAATGGGGACGGGGCCGGCGCGGATACGAGAGCGATCCGCGGAATGGCGTCCCGACCTGGGAGACCTCCGAACGGTTCAAGCACGACGTGTTCACGTTCGCACGCGTCCGATTCAGTTCGTATGGCGGCCGCGGTGGATGGGGGGACGGATACGACCGGGGCAAGTGGCGGACCGACTATCCCGACAGCGACCTGAACTTCTCCTACAGGCTGCACCAGCTGACGGCGCTGGAAACTGATCCGAACGGCGTGATCCTCGACCTCACCGACGAAAAGCTGTTCGACTATCCGTGGCTGTACATGATCGAGCCGGGGAGCATGGTGCTCAGCGAGGAGGAGGTAAACGGCCTGCGCAGGTATCTGCTGAACGGCGGATTCCTGATGGTCGACGATTTCTGGGGAACGGACGAATGGGAGCAGTTCTACTCGCAGATCAAGCGGGTGTTCCCTGACCGCGAACCGGTCGAGCTGCCGCTCGAGCACGAAATCTTCCACTGCGTGTACGACCTCTCGAAGAAGCCGCAGGTCCCCAGCATCCACGCGTGGGAACGGGGCTTCACGTCCGAGCGCGGCTGGGACAGCGAGGAAGTGCACTACAAGGGGATCTTCGACGACAAGGGACGGATGATGGCGATCATCTGCCACAACACCGATCTTGGCGACGGCTGGGAGCGTGAAGGAGAGAGCCCGGAATACTTCAAGGAGATGGCGGAGAAGTGGTCGTATCCGCTGGGGATCAACATCGTGACCTACGCGATGACGCACTGAAACAGCGGGTGGTTGAGAGTAACAAGAAGAACCTGAACGCCGGACGCTGAACCTGAGGCCTTATGGATTATGAATCTGAGAAGCAGGCGGTGGAAATGCTCCGGGCGGGCCGGGCGAAGATTGACGCCGAGCTTTCCAAAGCAATTGTCGGCCAGTCCGACGTGGTCGAGCAGCTTCTGATCAGCCTGTTCGCCGGTGGGCACTGCCTCATCACCGGCGCTCCCGGACTCGCAAAGACGCTGCTCGTGCGATCGATCGCGCAGATCTTCCATCTGAAGTTCCAGCGAATCCAGTTCACGCCAGACCTGATGCCGGCGGACATCACCGGAACGGAAATCCTCGACCACGGCGAAGGGGGCCGCCGGCAGATGCAGTTCGTCCAAGGGCCGATCTTCGGCAACGTGATCCTGGCCGACGAAATCAACCGCACGCCGCCAAAGACACAAGCCGCTTTGCTGGAAGCGATGCAGGAACACCAGGTGACGGTGTCGGGCAAGTCGTACCCTCTGGAAGAACCGTTCTTCGTCCTGGCGACACAGAACCCGATCGAGATGGAAGGTACCTATCCGCTCCCCGAGGCCCAGCTCGACCGGTTCATGTTCAACGTGTTGATCGACTACCTGCCGGAAGACGACGAAGTCGCGGTCGTGAAGCAGACGACGTCGCGCAGGCCGGAGAAGATCGAACCGCTGTTCACGGGCGAGGACGTGCAGCGATTTCACGAGATCGTGCAACGAACTCCGATCGCCGAAGACCTGATCCGCTACGCCGTCCGTATTTCCTCGGCGACCCGACCGGGCCGGTCGTCATCACCGGCATTCGTGAATGAGTGGGTGAGTTGGGGCGCCGGAACGCGCGCCGCGCAGTACATCGTGCTGGGAGCGAAAGCGCGGGCGCTCCTGCAGGGGCGGACGCATGTGGCCGCCGAAGACATCCAGCGACTCGTTCATCCCGCGCTCAGGCATCGCGTGCTCGTCAGCTACCGGGCCGAAGCCGAAGGAGTGACGGTGGACAACGTCATCAGCCGCGTTCTGGAAACCGTGCCAGTGCCCGGGAAGGGACAGTAAGACGATGTCTCCCCAAGTCCTTCTCCCCGCAACGGGCCACCCCTTCGTCTCGCGAGCTGCTGCGGGGAGAAGGTGGTCGACAGGCCGGATGAGGGGACACTACGGCGCACATGTCGCTTCGGGCCTGAATCACTCCCGCTCCACGATCAGGGCGTGGGAGAGGGTGGAATGAGCGCACGCCCCGCCTTCATCGATCCCGCCGCGCTGATGCGCATCCGCAACCTGGAGTTGCGGGCGAAGTCAGTCGTCGAAGGGTTCATGAGCGGCCTGCACCGGAGCCCCTACCACGGGTTCTCCGTCGAGTTCACCGAGTATCGGCAGTACGTTCCGGGAGACGACCTGCGGTACCTCGACTGGAGGAGATTTGCGCGGAGCGACCGGGAGTACATCAAGCGATTCGAAGATGAAACGAACCTGCGGGCGTGGATGCTGGTGGATCTCAGCCGGTCGATGGGGTTCGGCTCGCTGGCGTACAACAAGGCGGAATACGCCAAGACCGTCGCAGCCACGCTGGCCTATTTCCTCTCGCTGCAGCGGGATGCCACGGGACTGATTACCTTTGACCAGACGCTCAAGGAATATCTTCCCGCGCGGTTCCGCCCCGGACATCTGCACCGGCTGATGATGTGCCTGGAGAGATCGACCGCCGGCACGGGAACGGACCTGATCGCCCCGCTCGACCAGGTCGCCCAGATGGCGTCGAAACGGGGCCTGGTCGTCCTGCTCTCGGACATGCTGGCGCCGGTCGCCGATCTCGAGCGCAACCTGGGTTATGTCCGCTCGCGCGGACACGAAGTCGCAATCCTGAGAATACTCGATCCGGCAGAACTCGATTTCCCGTTCGATCAGCCCGCCATGTTCCACGACCTGGAGTCCGGGCGTGAGCTGTACGTCGATCCACAATCGGCCCGGGCGACCTACCAGGAGAAATTCCGGGCGCACCAGGCTGACCTCCAGCAGGCCTGCGACCGTCAGGGGATCACGCTGTACACCCTCCGGACGGACGAACCGGTCGAACGATCTCTGTTCGATCTGCTGAGCGCCCGAATGCGGGGAGGCCGGACGACGCGACGGGCATCCTCCACCGGCGCACGGGGGGGGCGTTGATGGGCCTGCTCTCGCCCCTCTACCTGCTCGGTCTCACAGCGCTTGCGCTCCCGATCCTGTTTCACCTGGTGCGGCGCACGCCGAAAGGACGACAGGACTTCAGCTCGCTGATGTTCCTGCAGCCGACGCCGCCGATCCTGACGCGACGAAGCCGGCTGGATCAGCTGCTCCTCCTGCTACTCAGGCTGGCGGCGCTGGCCCTGCTCGCCTTCGCGTTCGGGCGTCCGTTCCTGCGGGAATCGGCCACGCTGCCATTCGACGCCGTTCCCGGGCGCCGGCTGGCGCTGCTGGTCGACACCAGCGCCAGCATGCGACGGGGTGATCTGATGCTCCACGCCAGGCGCGCTGTGGAGAATGTGCTCGACGACCTCGGGCCGGACGATGAATTGTCGCTGTACGTCTTCGGAGACCGCTGCCGCCGTTTGATTGGGCCTTCCGAGATCGAAGCCTCCGCCGGCTCCGACAAATCGGCCGTGGTGAAGAGCCGTCTGCCGGAGGTCGTACCTGACTGGACCGCCGGCGACCTGGGGGGCGCCCTCGTGATGGTCGCCGGAGAACTTGACTCGTCCACCGACGTCGACCAGTCGGCCGCGGATCCCGAGATCATCGTGATCACCGACGCCCAACAGGGAAACCGGATCGAGGCACTGCAGGCATTCGAGTGGCCGCCGCGGGTCCGGGTCAGCGTGCTGCCCGTGTTGCTCAAGGAGACAACGAACGCCCAGGTGACGCTTCTGGAATCCGTCGACAACGGGCCGGCCGCCGATCCGCGGGTGCGCATTGCGTCGTCGGCCGATTCGACGAAGGAAGAGTTCAAGGTGCGGTGGGATGCCCCGGGCGTGAGCGCGAACAGCGTCTTCGCCAGCGCCTACGTGCCTCCGGGGCAAAGCCGCGTCGTGAAACTTCCCCGCCCCGAAGCGAGCGTCACGGCCGATCGGGTTGTCCTTGAAGGAGACGACCAGCAATTCGATAACACCTGGTACGTCGCGCCCCCCCGCAAAGAAAAGCTCGCACTTCTGTACGTCGGGGACGACGACGTGGCGGACGCTAACGGGCAGCGCTACTACCTCGAACTGGCGATCGCCGGCGACCCGCTGCGGGAAGTGACGATCACCCGGGTTTCCGCGGCGACCGACCTGGCGGACAGCGAGGCGCGACTGGTGGTGGTGAACGGCGCCCTGCCGAAAGACCTCGAATCGCCGTTTCATGCTCATGTCGAGGCGGGCGGAGTCGTGCTATTCGCGCCGGCGACGAGGGAACAGGCCGAGGCGGCGCTCGCAGGCTGGAAGGGCGTCTCGCTTCAGGAGACTCAGGCCCCACGCCGGGAGGGACAGTTCTCACTGCTCGGCCAGATCGATTTCACCCATCCGCTGTTCACGGCGTTCGCGAATCCGCGCTACAGCGATTTCACCAAGATCCACTTCTGGACGCGGTGGGCGGTGGAGGTCGAGTCAGGCGACGGCCCCACGGTCATCGCCCGCTTTGATGACGGAAGCCCGGCGGTCATGGAGCGCCGCCTCGGAAAAGGACGGCAGATTTTTCTCGCGGCGTCATGGAGGCCGGATGACAGCCAGCTTGCGCTCTCGAGTAAGTTCGTGCCGCTGGTTGGAGCCCTGATGGACCTGGCCTACGGACGTTCCGGGAACCTGGCGGGCGTGGCGATCAACGAGCCGGTTCCGCTCACCGAGTGGCGCGGCTCAAAGGCCGTGGCCGTGATCGCGCCGGAAGGAAAGCGGACTGACCTTGCGGACGGGGCGACAGAGTTCCGCGAGACTTCGCAACCGGGAATCTACCGCCTGGTGTATGGCGTCGAGGAGCTTCCGTTCGCGGTGAACATGGCCGCGAGTGAAAGCAACACGGCTCCAATGGACGTCGCCCAGTTGGGACAGCTGGGAGTAAGGATGGGCGTCGAGAAGACGCGTCTCGAGCGGGCGGAAGCGATTCGCCAGCAGCGCGACGTCGAACTTGAAGCTCGACAGAAGCTATGGCGGTGGGGGATCATTCTGTTGCTGGGAGTGCTGATCGTGGAAACCTGGTGGGGCGGCGTGCGTTCGCAGGCTCCACTCGCGGCCGTCGAGGTGGGGACATGATGCACCGGCGCTTGCACGATGAACTGGCCCAGGTCGCCTCCCGCTACCGCCGCCTTCGGCTGTGGCGGGGCCTGGCGATTGCCTGGCTGGCGGCGGCCGCTGCAGGCGGCATCGCCTGGGTGCTGAGCCCAATGATGCAGGTCTCCGTTCGCGCCGGGGCGCCGCTGCTCGCGGCCGTCGGGTTCCTGCTGGCTGGCATCATGGTCTGGCGGTCGCTCGTCGTCGCCCGCAATCACCTGTGGATCGCGAGGCAGGTCGAGCAGAAATACCCCGAACTGAAAAGCTGCCTGCTCGCCGCGATCGAACAGGAGTCGGAACCTTCTAGCGGCCGCTTCGGGTATCTGCAGTCGCATGTCATTCACGAGGCGCTCGATCACGCGCGAGCCAGGCCCTGGGCCGACGTCGTTCCCCGGCGGCGGATCGCCTGGGCCATGGCCTCGTCGGCCTGTTCGCTCGCCATGCTGGTCGCGGCCATCATCGCCCTGGGAACTTCGGCCGGACCGCAACAGGCACAAGCATCGGTCGGCAAGGCAGGTCGTCCCGATCTCCAGGTCACCGGCCAGTTCGGCGTGAGGATCGAACCGGGGAATACGGAGGTCGAGCGAGGCTCGAGCCTGCTCGTGCTCGCCCGCATCACCGGCCCCGTTCCGCCGGAAGCGGCGTTGACGGTCCAGCAGTCCGGAAAAGAACCGGCCACGCTCGCGATGAATCGCAGTCTGGAAGATCCGCTGTTCGGAACGCGCATTCCCGATATCCGTGAGCCGCTCGACTATCGCGTGGAAACGGGCGGCATGCTGAAGGGGCCGTTCCATGTCGACGTGTTTGAGTATCCGCGTGTCGAAAAGGCTGATGCCGAGCTCGTCTATCCGGCCTTCACGAAACTCGAACCGAAGTTGGTGCAGGATGTTCGCACCGTGACAGTCGTCGAAGGGACGACCATCCATCTGACGTGCCATCTGAATAAGGCAGTCGCTTCGGCCGTGCTGCTGGAAGGCGAGACCCCCGCGTTCGAACTGCAGCCGGTCTCCGGAGACAAACCCGCGATGCGGACGACGATTCTGGCCGACCGCTCGCGCAAGCTGGCGCTGAACCTCGTCGACGACAAGGGGCGGAAGAACAAGGTCTCGTGGAACTTCACGGTCAACGTCGTTCCGAACAACCCGGTCGTGCTGAAGCCGGTCTTCCCGGGAAGAGACATGGAGGTGTCGCCGCTTGAGGAAATGGACCTCGCGGCCACGGCCTGGGACGACTTCGGGGTCGAGAAGTTTGGAATCAGCTATTCGCTGGCTGGGAAGGAGCCGGTCGAACTGGTGCTCGGAGAGCATGGAAAGGCGCGGCACAAGAACGAACTGGCGCACCGTGTGGAACTCGAAACGCTGGGCGCCGCTCCAGACGACCTCCTGAGCTATCACTGGTGGGCCGAGGACCTCGATTCCTCAGGGCAGGTCCGCCGCGTGGAAGGCGACATGTACTTCGCGGAGGTCCGCAAGTTCGAGGAGATCTTCCGCGAAGGAGAAGCCCAGGCCCGCGGCCAGCAACAACAACAGCAGCAACAGGGACAAGGGCAGAACGAACAGTCGGCCGAACAGCTCGCGCAGCTGCAGAAAGAAGTCATCAACGCGACGTGGAAGCTGGTCCGTCGTGAACATCCAGGAAAACTGACGGAGAAATTTCCGGACGATGTGGAAGGCGTGCGTGCCGGGCAGCTGTCGGCACTCGAGAAGGCCGCGGCGCTCGGTGAGAAGGTCACCGATCCGAAGTCGATGGCGTTCGCCGAGGGCGCAGTCCAGCAGATGGAAGAAGTCGCCAATCAGCTGACGACCGCGAAGGAGACCTCCGATCCGGCGCCGCTGAAGCCGGCGCTCGCGGCCGCTCAATCGGCCTACCAGAACCTCCTCAAGCTGCGGGCCCGGGAACACCAGGTCACCCAGCAGCAGCAAAGTCAGTCCTCCTCACGGTCCCAATCACGGTCGCAGCAGCAGCGCCAGCAGATGCGGCAGCTCGATCTCAAGAAGCAGGACAACCCTTATGAGTCGCAGCGAACGGCCAGCGAGAACCAGCAGGAGACGGCCGAACAGCGGGAAGACCGGCAGGCCCTGAACCGCCTGCGCGAACTGGCCCGCCGCCAGCACGACCTCAACGAGCGACTGAAGGAACTGCAGGCCGCCCTCGAAGAGGCGAAGTCGGAGAATGAAAAGGAAGAACTGCGACGGCAGTTGAAGCGTCTGCAGGAAGAACAGCGACAGGTCGTCCAGGATGCGGACGAGCTGGCTTCCCGCATGGAGCAGCCCGAGAACCAGGAGCGAATGGCCGAGCAGCGTCAGCAACTCGAGCAGGCGCGCGACCAGGCACAGCGAGCCTCGGAAGCCATCGAGCAGGAGATGGCCGGTCAGGCCGCGGCCAGCGGAACCCGCGCCGAACAGGAGTTCGAAGATCTGCGGGAAGAGTTCCGAAGGCGATCGTCGAACCGCTTCGCGGAAGACGTGCGTCAACTCTCCGACGCGGCCAATGAGCTGGATCAGAAGCAGAAAGAAATCGCCCGGCAGATGGGGAGCGAACCCGATCCGGAGCAAGAGGCCGGACCGAAGTCACTGGCCGACAACGAGAACAAGGACCAGACAGCCGAGGAACTGGCGCGGCAGCGACAGCGATTGTCGACGCTGCAGGAGCGGATGCGCAAGACGATCGAAGAAGCCGAACAAGATGAGCCGCTGCTGACGAAGCGTCTGTATGACGCCGTCCGCGACCTGCAGGACCAGAACGTCGAACAGGCCCTGGCAGGGACTGAGCAGTCATTGCGGCGTGGCTTCAGCGATGACGCGAAGCAGCTGGAACGGGTTGCCTCTCAGGGGATCGAAAAGCTCAACGAGAACATGAAGTCGGCTGCGGAGGCCGTGCTGGGCGACGACACGGAAGCCTTGCGTCGGGCCCGCGAGGAACTCCAACGGCTGGCCCAGGAGCTGAATGACGAAATCGCCCGCAACGATCCGAACGGTGAGCCGCAAAACCAGGGGGAACGACCGGGGCAGAATCCCCAGGGGGCCGAGGGACGGGCCGCACGGCCGGGCGAGCAGGGAACGCAACGAGCGGGAGAATCGCCAACAGTTCCTTCGATTCCGGGTTTTAACAACCCTGCCGCCCAACCGCCGCGCGACGGCCAGCCCATGCCGGGCGAAGGCCAGCCGAACCAGGCATCGCAAGGTCGCCCCGGCGAGCAGCCGAACCAGGACGGCCAACGACCCCAACAGCCAGGCGGCCGCGCGCCGTCGCAGTCCGCCGAACAATCGACGCAGGAGGGGCGACAGGGGCGAGGACGTCCACAACAGGGCCAGCTGCCGGGCGAAGGCGAACAACAGGCCGATTCTCCGATGTCGCCTTCGACTCCGATGCAACCGATGGGCGAGCAACCCGGCCAGCAGCCAGGTGAGCAACCGGGCCAGCAAGGCTCGCCGAGTGGTCAGAGCCAGCGTCCCGGCGGCGGTCAGGGTGCATCACCGCAGCCCGGACAGTGGCAGGGGGGACTGCCGCAGCCAGGCCAGGGGCCAGGGCAAGATCAGGAGGGCCAGCCTGAACGAGGTGAGCCCCGGGACGGCCAGCGCGGCCCTGACGGGGGCGATCGTCAGCCCCGCGGCCCCCGTCGACTCGACGGCGATCCCAATGGGGGCGGCTTCACCTCCGGCGGCGGCGAGTTCAATCCGGAACCAGCCCGCCCCAGGCGTTCTCCCATCACCGGCGACGACTTCCGTGAATGGTCGGATCGGCTTCGCGACGTCGAAGAAATGGTCAGCGATCCCGAGCTGCGCGCTGAAGCAGCCCGGATCCGGGAGCGGGCCCGCGGCATCCGCAGCGATGTGAGGCGACATTCCGAACAACCAAAGTGGGATGTGATTCGACGGCAGGTGGCTGAACCGCTTCTCAGCCTCCGCGACCGCGTGGCCGACGAAGTCGTCCGACGAGCGTCCAGGCAGGCCGTGGTTCCGCTCGACCGCGATCCTGTTCCGCCCGAGTACGCCGAGAAGACGCGGGCGTACTACGAAAGGCTGGGGACCGGCCGATGATGCTGGCGGACATCATCTTCGCAGGCAGGGCGTGGTGGCCCTGGGCAGTCGGTCTGTCAGTCGTGGCGCTCGTCGCGATTTGGTGGAGCTATCGCGGCACGCTTTCGGTGAGCATCGCCCGCTGGATCGCCCTGGCACTCAAAGCCGCGGCCATCCTGGCGCTGGCCACCTGCCTCGTCGAGCCGCTCGTCACTGGAACACGCCCCCGTCCGGGGAGCAACCTGTTCCTGGTCGTCGCCGACAACAGTCGCAGCCTGCAACTGGCGGGCACTCCCGGGCAGACCCGCGGCGAGCAACTGTCCGCGAAACTGAAGGATGGCCAGGAATGGTCAACTCGGCTCGAGCAGGATTTCGAACTCCGCCGTTACACCGTCGATTCCACGCTCCATCCCGTCAGCAGCTTCAAGGAGATTCCGTTCGACGGCGAGGCATCCGCGATCTCCGGCTCGCTGACCGCACTGCGGGAGCGTTTCCGCGATCTGCCCGTCGCGGGCATCCTGTTGCTGACGGACGGCAATGCGACCGACCTGGAATCGAATCCACTCGATGCCAAAACGCTCCCGCCCGTTTATCCGGTGATGCTGGGCTCCGAGGATGAGCTTCCCGACGTGTCGCTCACGCGCGTCCAGGTCAGCCAGACGAATTTCGACGCGGCACCGGTGACGATCCACGCCGAGATCGAAGCCCGGGCCGTCGGCGATCGCAAACTCCTGGTGCGGGTTCTGGGCGAAGATGGCAAGGAAGTCGAACGCCGCACCGTCAAAACCGAACCTGGAAAGACGCTCGCCGAACGATTCCTCATCAAGCCGGACAAAGTCGGCGTCGTGTTCTACACCGTTAAAGTCGGGCTGGAAGGTGAAGAGCAGGCTGGAACTCCGGACGCTCCCCAATCGGCCGAGGCTACGCTGGCGAACAACTCGCGACTGGCGATGGTCGATCGCGGAGGAGGCCCCTACCGCGTGCTGTATGTCTGCGGCCGGCCGAACTGGGAGTTCAAATTCCTTCGGCGGTCGATCGAGGACGATGACGAAGTGAATCTCGTCGGCCTCGTGCGAATCGCCAAAAAGGAGCCGAAGTTCACGTTCCTGGGACGGGCGGGCGAGCGGACCAATCCGCTGTTCCGCGGCTTTGGCAACAAGGGAGATGAGAGTCTCGAGGAATACGACCAGCCGGTGCTGATGCGCGTCACCGACGAACAGGGCGAACTGACGGGGGGCTTCCCGAAATCGGCCGAAGAGCTCTATCGCTACCACGCGGTTGTCCTCGATGACATCGAATCGGCATTCTTCTCGCAGGACCAGCTGTCGCTGCTGCAGAAATTCGTCAGTCAGCGGGGTGGCGGACTGCTGATGCTCGGAGGCAGTGCGTCGTTCGCGGAAGGAAACTGGCAGTGGACGACGGTGGGGGAAATGCTGCCCGTTTATCTCGATCGCGGCGGACCCGCGGCCACGGAAGACGTCCGCCTCAAGCTGACTCGCGAAGGCTGGCTGCAGCCATGGGTCCGCGTCCGCTCGACTGAGCCCGAGGAGGAGACGCGTCTCGCCGGAATGCCGGCCTTCAAATCGCTCAACTCCATCAACTCCATCAAGCCCGGCGCGTCGGTGCTGGCCCAGGTGGAATCGGTGGAGGGACACGTCCATCCCGCTCTCGTCGTCCAGCAGTTCGGCCTGGGACGGAGCGCGGCCCTGCTCGTGGGCGACCTGTGGCGCTGGCATCTCAAGCGTCCGGAAGGAGCAGTCAGCGACCTGGAGAAGTCGTGGCGGCAGACGGTGCGATGGCTGGTTTCTGATGTGCCACGGTCGGTCGACGTCACTGTCCGGCGAACCGCGACCGGATCCGCGCCGGGCATCGAGCTTGCCACGAAAGTGCGAGACAAGGCGTTCGAGCCCCAGGACAACGCAACTGTCACTGCAACGGTCAGGACGCCCGACGGGAAAGACGTCGAACTGACGACCGAGAGCAGTGGAAAGACGGCCGGCGAATACCTGACGACGTTCATCCCGCGATCCGCCGGTGCCTATCGGGCCACGGTGGTCGCGAAAGCGGAAGACGGCAGCGAGATCGGACGGCGGGAAATGGGCTGGACCGTCCAACCGGAGACCGAAGAGTTCAAATCGCTCGCCGCGAACAAGGCGTTCCTGGAGACCCTCGCGACCGAATCGGGCGGGGAAATGGTCGAACTCGACCGGCTCGACCGGTTCGTGTCGACATTGCCCAACCGGAAGATCCCGGTCACCGAGTCATGGACCTACCCATTCTGGCATCAGTCGGGCGTGTTTACCTTCGTGATGTTCTGCCTGGCGGGAGAATGGCTGCTCAGGCGCTGGAAGGGATTGCCATGACGCTGATCGGCAACCTCGCGGCCAGAATGGCGACGTGCGCGTTCCTGCTGTCGCCCGGCATGGCGGCCTCAAACGCCGCCGAGGCGGCGCCGAAGCAGACGGTGATTGTCGCCGTCGGGGCAGAAGGCTCCGAGGAGTTTCGTGAGCCGTTCCGAACGTGGGCCGGACGCTGGCGCGCCGCGGCCGAGAAAGGCCAGGCGGAGTTCCACGTCGTCGGGCTCGATCCGGAATCGGGCGTGAGTGATCGGGACCGCCTGAAAGGGTTGCTCGCGCGTCACGGCGCCGCCTCGCCCGAGCCGCTGTGGCTGATCCTGATCGGACACGGGACGTTCGACGGCAAGTTGGCCCGCTTCAACCTGCGCGGCCCGGATCTCTCGAGCGGCGAACTGGCCGAGATCGTCAAGCCGGTCGCCCGGCCTCTTGCCATCGCCGACTGCTCGTCCTCCAGCGCGCCGTTCCTGGCCGAGCTTTCGGGACGCAACCGCGTCATCATCACGGCCACGCGCAGCGGTCATGAGTACAACCTGGCGCGGCTGGGGGACTTCCTGTCCGCGTCGATCAACGACCCCGACGGCGACCTCGACAAGGACGGCCAGACATCGCTGCTGGAGGCGTTTCTCCTGGCGTCGAACCGCGTGCAGGAGTTCTATGCGGCGGAATCGCGACTGGCGACGGAGCACTCCCTCGTCGATGACAACGGGGACAAGCTGGGAACGCCCCCTGACTGGTTCAAGGGAACGCGGGCAGTGAAGACGGCCAAAGATGGGACGCCGCCCGACGGCCGGCTGGCGCAGACATTCGTTCTCGTGCGAAGCGAGGCCGAAGCCAGGCTGTCGCCCGAGCAAAGGGCGCGGCGCGATGAACTCGAACGTCAACTGGCCGACGTCCGCGGGAAAAAGTCGAGCCTCGCCGAAGACGAGTACCTCGATCTCATCGAGCCGCTGCTGCTGGAACTCGGAACGATCTCCGCGACTGCATTGAAGGACGCGCCAGGCGACGAGGCACGCCTCACGAAGCCTGCCACGACGCCTTGAACCCTCTGCTCAGTCCTCTCCTGGATCGCCCCCGCGACCTCAAACAACGCATCTCCAGCCGCGGTTATTCGAGAATCATCGTTGGCAACGAGCATCGTCTGCCCGGGCCAACGTAGCGTTCACTCGTTCTCTCCGGCTTCCTCGGCCTCTTCCGCTTCGAGCGCTTCGTCGCTGCGCATCTCGCGGAGAAAGCGGGAAGGCACGGTCGGCCGACGGCTGCCCCACTTGATGCGGGACTCGGCTCGACTCATCGTCAGGAATTCCTGCGCGCGGGTGATTCCGACATAGCACAGGCGACGCTCTTCTTCGATCGCCTGGGCCGTGTCCGCGTCGACCGACCGCTTGTGCGGGAGGATGTTCTCCTCCATGCCGACCATATACACCCGCGGAAACTCCAGCCCTTTGGCGGAGTGCAGAGTCATCAATTTCACGGCGTCTTCGGCGGCCTGCTTTTCCTTGTCGGGTTCGTCGTCGCGACCGTTGAGGGCGCAGCCGTCGAGGAAGTCGGTCAGCGTGGGATCGGACGATTTCTCAAGATAGCCGGCCACCGCATCGACGAATTCGTCGACGAAGCCCTGCCGCATCAGCTGGGCCTGCGGATCGGGATACTGCTTTTCGATCTCGCGGTCGTAGTGAATCGCTTCGATCAGCTCGCGGACAATGACGTCCATCTGCCGCGCGTTCTCCTCGAAACGCCGGGTGTACGTCTGCAGCAGCCGATGAAACTCGTCCAGCGCCGCCGCGGCCTTCTTCGAGACCTCTCCCTGGGCAGCCGTCTCCCTGGCGACGACCCAGAAATCGCGCCCGTCGCGGGTCGCCTTCTCGAGAATCTTGCTGCTCGTGGAGTCGCCGATGCCACGGGGAGGGACGTTGATGATCCGGAGCAGCGAGGCCTCGTCGGTCGGCCGGTCGATCGCCTTGAGGTAGCACATCAGATCCTTGATCTCTTTGCGATCGAAGAACGACTGGCTGCCGATCAGCGTGTACGGAATTCCCTGGCGGCGGAGTTCCGATTCGAATATGCGGGGCTGCTCGTTGGTGCGAAACAGGATCGCGAAGTCGCGGGCCGGAATCCCCTTCTTCTGGATGTAGAACCGGATCTCGAAGACGGTCTTCTCCGCTTCCAGGTTCTCGTCGTCATACTTCACGAAGCGGACTTCATGGGCCGATTTTTTGCTCGCCCGGAGCACCTTCCCATGCCGGCCGCGGTTGTGACGCACGAGCCGGTTCGCGCACTCGAGGATGTGGTCGGTGCATCGGTAGTTGTCCTCCAGGCGGACAATCTTCGCGCCGGGGAAATAGCGGCCAAAATTCAGGATGTGCGCCACATCCGCCCCGCGCCAGCCGTAAATCGACTGGTCGTCGTCGCCCACCACGCACAGGTTCTTGTGCTTAGCGACGAGCGCTTCGATCAGCCGGAACTGGATGCCGTTGGTGTCCTGGTACTCGTCGATCTGGACATGCGAAAACCGCTGCTGATGCTTGTCGAGAATGTCGGGATGTTCTTCGAACAGCTCCGCCGTGAGCAGCAGCAGGTCGTCGAAATCGACCGAGCCGGTCGCCTTGAGCTTCTGCTGGTATTTCCGGTACGCCATCGCGGCGAGGTACTGCTTGTCGTCGGCCGCGGCCGCGGCGGCTTCGCCGGGAGGAAGTCCGGCCGACTTCCATCCGCTGATGATCGACAGCATGTCCCCCGGCTTGAGCGACTTTTCCGTGACGCGGATATCGCGCAGCGTTCCCCGGGCGATCGACTCCTGATCGCCCCGGTCGAGGATCGTGAATTTCCTGGGATAGCCCAGACGCTCGATATCCGACCGCAGAATCTGCACGCAAAGTGCATGAAAAGTCGAGATCCACGGACGGGCCTTGAGCTTTCCTCCGCCCAGGATCTGTCGAGTCCGTTCCCCCATTTCCTTCGCAGCCTTGTTGGTGAAGGTCACTGAGAGGATGCGGTCCGGAGCGACTCCGCTGGCGATGAGCTGCGCCATGCGGATGGTGATCACGCGGGTCTTGCCCGTCCCCGCGCCGGCCAGGACGAGCATCGGGCCATGCAGATGCTGGACGGCTTCGCGTTGTGGAGGGTTGAGCGAACGAAGATCGGGAAACATCAGTGACCGCAATCAGCAGACAAAGCTCCGGCAGTCGTCGCCGAAGCAGCCCACTGCCGAATGGCAGGGGCGAAAGCCGTAAAAAAACGATGAGGGCGACGATCGACGTCTTGTTTCGACTCGGCGCGGGGCGTCTAATTTCGCCTCGAACTCTAGGTGCTTGTCTCGTTGGTCGCCATCGCTGCCGGCCGGTTTGAGGCAAACTAGCACTTCCGCGATGGCTCTACGCCACGACGGTGAGCTCACCGAACTTGAAAGAACGCCCATTGCCCGCCTGTTTTCACAGGCGATGCTGTGTGTTCTGCCGAAAAAGCTGATCACGTCTGGTTCTTCGTTGTCGTTTCGGGGGAAGTCATGAAGAGTCGCGTTCGCGGGTTTACGTTAATCGAGCTGCTGGTGGTCATCGCGATCATCGCCATTCTGATCGCCCTGCTCCTCCCGGCCGTTCAGCAGGCCCGTGAAGCCGCCCGGCGCACTCAGTGCAAGAACAACCTGAAGCAGATCGGCCTCGCGCTGCACAACTACGCCGACATCTACGGCTCCTTCCCGATGGCCTACGTCGACACCGGCATGACGAACAACGGCAGCCGGATGGACGGCGGCTGGAGTTGGGCGTCGATGATCCTGCCGCAGATCGATCAGGCCCCGTTGTACAACCAGTTCAACTTCAACTTCCTGCCGCATGGCGAGGGAAACAGCTTCCCGCAGGTCGTCGCGAACAGCCGGTTGTGCGCAACTCCGCAAACGGCGTTCTCCTGCCCGACCGACATCAAGGCGACCACGTTCGCCAAGCACTCTCCTGGAACGACCGGCTACATCTCGGCCATGGCGACGTCGAGCTACTCGGGCGTGCACGGTCCCTTTGCAGGCGATCCCTGCACGACCGGACCGTTCAACTTCACGCCTCCCCAGGCGATCCTCGGCACATTCAGCACGAACACGTGCCGCAGCTTCCGTGATTTTACGGATGGGACCTCGAACACCACCGTCGTCGGCGAGGTGTCCGCCCAGATGCAGAACCCGTCACACCCCAATTCGATGCTCTACGGCAGCGTCGTCGAGAACGGCGGCGCGAACTGCACCACGAATTCGATCGGCTCGGCCGGCATGTACCAGCATGCCCGGGGTTGCATCGCCAAGCTGAACGCCCCGCTGTCGCTCGGCGGCCTGTTTAAGGCGTTTTCCAGCGGTCATACCGGCGGCGCGCACTTCACGATGGGCGACGGGAGCGTCCGATTCCTCAGCGAGAACATCGACCACACCGGCACCGACTATGCGGGCTACAGCGCCAGCAACAATTTCGGAACTTATCAGCGACTGGCCGGCATCAAAGACGGTCTGGTCATCGGCGAGTTCTGATTTCGGAGTTCGCGGCCGATGCGGTCGCGGCATGCTTTCGCATCACGCGGCGCGTTTCAAATGCGCCGCGTGATCTTTTCGATTCACTTCAGTCGATACGGACTTTTCCATGAGGCGGCAGGCGTTTCTGGCGGGTTGCTTCGCGTTATTCCTGGCTGGCTGCGGCAGCGACGGTCCCCAGCTTTGTGAGGTCGTCGGGACCGTCACACTTGACGGCGCTCCGATCGAAGGTGTGGAGCTGACGTTCGTTCCGCAGAACGTGCCGGCGACGATGCTATCGTATGGCCGTACCGACGCCGCGGGCCGCTACGAGCTTGCCTTCACTGCCGCCAAGACGGGAGCCATCCCGGCCACGCACCACGTCCGCGTCGACATACCCGGCGGAAAATCCATGGCGAAAATCAACAAGAAGTATCAGCCGGAGGGGACGATCACCAAAGAAGTCAAAGACGGCCATAACGTGATCGACATCGAGCTCTCAAGCCCCTGATCGGCGGACGCTCAGAAGAAGTAAGCCGCCGTTGCGACAATCACCATCGCGAGGCCGAGAAGCAACTTGCCGATCGTGCCGAAAACGCGTCCCGTCGCGGCTGCCTTTCCAATGGCCACCCGCTCGACCATCGTCCGTCCGAGCTGGCCTTCGCCAATCCACGCGCCGGCGAAGGCGCCGCCCGCGGCGCCAGCGATGGCGCCGATCATCGATCCGAACACGGGAATCGGCACACCAAGAAACGCCCCGGTGATGCTTCCGGCGATCGCCCCCAGCATTGAGAACGCCGCTCCGCGCCGTGAGCCTCCCGCATTCTTCGCGAGCATGGCCGCAGCGCTCGTCTCCCAGATTTCTCCGAGCACCGCCATTCCCGCGAGCACCCCGACAGTCGTCCAACCCAGCCCGAGAGAGCCGGTGCTCGGGAAGAACTGACAGGCCAGCGCCGTCAGTGCCACGATTACCCACGTCCCGGGCAGCCCGAACCACGTGCCGACCCACGCCGTCGTGTTGGCGAAGCAAAGGGCGATGCCGGCGAAGATGTAGAGGGCGGTCGAGGACATTCGTGGGGCAAGTCGAGGATTTCTGATTATGGAGAACGCTCGCCGGCCGGTCAGGGTTCATTCCAAAGAAAGTCGGAATTCCACCCTGCTTGCGATGCCGGGGTGGGGTCGGTACGTTCGGCCGTCTGAATTCTGCAGAAATCTCGCTTGAGGGATCGCGTGGCTCTTTCGTTGAACGACATTCACCACGGCGACTGCGTCCAGCTCCTGCAATCGCTGGAACCTGGGTCGATCGACCTCGCCTTCGCCGATCCCCCGTTCAACATCGGCTACGACTACGACGTCTACGACGACAGGCAGGAAGCGGCCGCGTATCTCGAGTGGTGCGAAAAATGGATCTCCGGCGTCTACCAGGCCCTCAAACCGACGGGCACGTTCTGGCTCGCCATCGGCGATGAATACGCGGCCGAACTCAAGGTCGCGTCCCAGAAGCTCGGGTTCACCTGCCGCAGCTGGGTCATCTGGTATTACACGTTCGGAGTGAACTGCAAGAACAAGTTCAGCCGCTCCCACGCCCACCTGTTCCACTTCGTCAAAGACGCGAAGTCGTTCACATTCAACGCCGACGACATCCGGGTCCCCTCCGCACGAATGCTGGTCTACGGCGACGGGCGGGCCAATCCCAGGGGACGACTTCCCGACGATACGTGGATCCTCCGCCCGCAGGATCTCCCCGAAGGCTTCGGCGCCTCCGAAGACACCTGGTACTTCCCGCGTGTGGCCGGAACCTTCAAGGAACGGGCCGGATTTCACGGCTGCCAGATGCCCGAGCAACTGCTGGGACGCATTGTCCGGGCCTGCTCCAATGCCGGAGAATCGGTTCTCGATCCGTTCTCCGGAAGCGCGACGACGCTGGCCGTCGCCAAGAAGCTCGGCCGTCGATTCATCGGATTCGATCTCTCGCCGGAGTACATCGCTCGCGGTCGCGACCGACTCGCGGGAATCAACGCGGGCGATGAACTCGATGGCGCGCCCGAGCCACTCGTGAGCGCTCCCAGCACGGAAAATGGACGACGCCTGGATGATCCGGAACGCACCAAACGCAAGCGGACTGCCAGGAAGTCGGCCACGGAGCAACTCTTCGGCGAATGAGGCCGCCATGCAGTGGATGATCAGGCGGCGCCGGCTTCGCCAGATTGAAAGCCTCCTCGTTGAATAAACGAGGCGCAGTCAGTGCCACTCGCGCGGCCCATCGTGCAACCAGGGAGAGCGACATGAATCGACGTGACTTCCTCGCCCTGACGGCCGCCTTTCCCGCGCTCGCCGGGATGGCGCCCGGAAAGCGTTACCGTGTCGGCGTCATCGGGCATACCGGCCGGGGCAACTACGGGCACGGCCTCGACACGATGTGGAAGGAAGTTCCAGGCTGCGAGATTGTCGCAGTCGCCGATGCCGATGAAGCAGGGCTGTCCGCTGCGAAAAAGAAACTCGGAGTCGACAACGTCTTTCGCGACTACCGCGCGATGCTGGCGAAGTCCGCTGTCGACATCGTCGCCGTCGCCCCGCGATTCCTTGAAGAGCACCGCGACATGGCGGTCGCCGCAGCCCAGGCCGGTGCACGGGGCATCTACATGGAGAAGCCGTTCTGCAGGACCCCGAGCGAGGCGGACGAGATCGTCGCCGCCTGTGCAAAATCGGGAACCCGCTGCGCTGTGGCCCATCGCAATCGCTGGCATCCCGCGCTTATCCACGCGAAAAAGCTCGTCGACGAAGGGGGCATCGGCCGCGTCCTGGAGGTCCGCTGCCGGGGGAAGGAAGACGCACGCGGCGGCGGCCTCGACCTATGGGTACTGGGAACGCACGACCTCAACCTGGCAACGTTCTTCACCGGCCCGGCCGTCGCCTGCACGGCGACAATGCTGAACGCCGGCAAGCCGGCGACGCCGCTGGATGTCGTTCAGGGAGCAGAAGCGTCGGGGCCCCTGGCCGGGAACGAACTTCACGCCCGCTACGAAACCGAAAGCGGGATTCCGATTTTCTTCGATTCGATTGCGAAGGCCGGAACGCCCGAAGTCAACTTCGGGCTCCAGATCGTCGGCACGAAAGGGTTCATCGACTTCCGGATCGACCTGCCGAAATTCGCCCACGTCGTCTTCGGCAGCCCGACGCTCGCCAGCGACACGCCCCGCGAGTGGACGCCCATCACCAGCGGGGGCGTTGGAAAGCCGGAGCCCGACGGCACGCTCCACCAGCGTCTGGCCGGCCACATCCTACCAGCACTCGACCTGATCGCCGCCATTGAGGAGAATCGGCCGCCTCTGTGCAGCGACAAAGATGGTGCAATGACCGTCGAAATGGTCTGTGCGGCGTTCGCATCGCACCGGAACAACTCGGCACGCGTCGCCCTGCCGCTCGAGAACCGCGATCATCCCCTGGCCGGATGGAAGTAGCGTCCTCCTCTTCCCCCACCGCCCCCCGGCCTCTTCCCGACCTTCAGTTCAACACCTCTTTTCACCACTCCAGCAGACGCGCCGCCACCTTCTCGGTGTTCTGGTGCGACTCCATGACCTTGCCGTCGGAGACGTGCACCACGCGGTCGGCCATCTTCGAAATCACCGCATTGTGAGTGATCACGGCCGTCGTCGTCCCAAGCTCACGGTTCACGCGCTCGATCACTTCGAGCACTACGATCCCGGTATGCACATCCAGCGCACCGGTCGGCTCGTCACACAGGAGCACCTGCGGCCGTTTCGCAATCGCACGAGCAATGGCGACCCGCTGCTGCTGGCCCCCGGAAAGCTGCGCCGGAAAATGATCCATGCGGTCGCCGAGTTCGACCA
Source organism: Caulifigura coniformis (assembly GCF_007745175.1). Lineage (GTDB taxonomy): Bacteria > Planctomycetota > Planctomycetia > Planctomycetales > Planctomycetaceae > Caulifigura > Caulifigura coniformis. The sequence continues at coordinate 1,472,483 of NZ_CP036271.1, forward strand.
GTTCCAGCGCCTCTTCCGGGCGCATCGGGTTCTTCGCGATCTCCGTGATCAGGGCGACGTTCTCGAGTGCCGTGAGGCTCGGAATCAGGTTGTAGAACTGAAACACGAAGCCGACGTGCTCGCGGCGGTAGCGGGTGAGTTCGGCATCGTCGAAGGCGGTCAGCTCGCGGTCGCCGTAGCGGATCGAGCCGCTGCTGGGGATGTCGAGCCCGCCGAGGATGTTGAGCAGCGTCGACTTGCCGCTTCCGGAAGGACCAAGCAGAACCACGAGTTCCGCCGGATAGAGCTCCAGATCGACGCCCCGAAGAGCGTGAACCTGGACTTCCCCCATGTCATACACCTTGGTGACACCGCTCGCCTGGAAGACGGGCGGGCCGGTATGGACGCGGGCGGGGCTGTGATCGGGAACGATGGCGGACACGGGCGTAGAGTCGGAAGACGGGAAGCTCCCCCGGTACTGTAATCCGCGGCTCTTCACCCGTCCCGGATCACGGGGCCCCAATACCGAATGAGCCCCGGAAGGAGCGACACGCATCTCGTGTCGCCGCTGCCGGGGCTCGAATTCTGATTCGCGACCTCAGCCGACTCGCGTCGCCGTCGTCTCGATCACCGTTCCGTTCACCGTCGTCGCGGCCGCCACGGGGGCTTTGCCGCCGCGCATCGCCTGCCACGCCTGGCTCAGTCCGAACCATAGAATCAGGCCGTCATCCAGCCAGCCCAGGATCGGGACGAAATCGGGAACTACATCGACCGGCGAAATCACATAAACCATCGCCAACAGGCCGAGGAGCGCGTTCAACTGGGGATTGCGGAGCGACTTTCCGCCTGCCAGGTGCGGCGAAGCGGTCGCCCCCTGCTGACGGTTCATGAACCGTCGCAGAATGGAGATCACAAAGCTGCGGAACATGGGCATTTCGGCATTCATTCAGATCAGGGACGGAGGACCACGCGAACGCTCGCGCATCGGAGTCAATTATCGCCCGCCACATGACCTGGAAAAGCGGAAACCGGCGCGGATTTTCTGAAATCGTCCCCGGAAAAACGACTGGTCGATCCGGCGATTCTTGCGACATTCGGTGGACGCCATCTCGAGGACGAGCGAATCGGCGGCGTGGTCTGTCGCTGCAGGCGCCGATGCCAACCTTGACCAGCCGGGGAGCAGTTTCTTGAGCACCTTCCAGACGAAAGACGGAACTCGGATCTACTACAAGGACTGGGGGACCGGCCCCGCCGTCGTCTTCAGCCACGGCTGGCCTCTCTCCGCGGATGCCTGGGACGCCCAGATGTTCTTCCTGGGCCAGAACGGCTACCGCGTCATCGCGCACGACCGCCGCGGACACGGTCGATCACAGCAAACCTGGGACGGAAACGACCTCGACACCTATGCCGACGACCTGAATGATCTCGTCCACGCTCTTGATCTGCGGGAAGTGACGCATGTCGGGCATTCGACGGGCGGCGGGGAAGTCGCGCGGTACATCGCCCGACACGGGACGAGCCGGGTGAATGCCGCCGTGCTCGTCGGGGCGATCCCGCCGTCAATGCTCAAGACGCCGGCCAACCCTGGGGGACTGCCTATCGAAGTCTTCGATGACATCCGTGCCAACCTATTGGCCGATCGTTCGCAATTCTTCCGCGACCTCAGCGAGCCGTTCTACGGCGCCAATCGCCCGGGCTCGAAAGTCTCCCAGGGGCTGCGCGATTCCTTCTGGCGGCAGGGAATGCAGGCAGGGATCAAACCGGCCTACGATTGCATCAAGGCCTTTTCGGAAACCGACCAGACCGCTGACCTAGCCCGGTTGGACGTGCCAACGCTGATCGTCCACGGCGACGACGACCAGATCGTTCCGATCGGCCCATCAGCGCACGCCGCAGCAAAGCTGGTCAAGGACGCCATTCTCAAGGTCTACCCCGGTGCATCACATGGCCTGACGGCGACCCATCAGGACCAGGTCAACAACGACCTCCTGGAATTCCTGAAGAAACACGCCGGGCAAAGCCCGGCTTCATGAATAGAAGGGCTCGATGAAGAAAACGCGTCTCCCCGGGCTTGTCGATCACGGGAACAGGCTGGGCCCTTGCGCGTTTACTGCGCCTCCTTCACCGGCATCGGCACGCTCGCTGGCAGCGTATAATCGCGCTCCACGGTCGCCCGGACCGCCTCGCGCGATTCTTTCGGCGTCACCCCGTCCGTCTGCTCGATCCTTCGTACCTCCGCCCCGAGTGCGACGTCCTTGATGCACTCGGTGAACCACCGCGAGTAATCGCCGCGGCTCAGGTGGTACATCCACGTGTCGTCGTCGATTCCCTCGGCCAACTGCAGGAACATCATGATGTTCTGGGCACGCAGGTGCATCGTCGAGGCCGGCCCCGTGAAGTAGAAGCTCCGCTCCTTCGAAAGTTCTCCTTCCACGTACTTGCGGCGATGACGGTGCCGCTCCGTCTTGCTGGGGTAGGCTTTGACCAGTCGGGCCGGGCCGTCGGAATCGCGTCGCCAGATCAGGACTTCTCCCGACTGTTGCGGCAACTCCCCAATCTCCGGAACCGAGGCGCCGACCGCGGTGGCAAACTTCTGGATGTTCTCCCGCGCGTTCTTGCCCACCGCCACGATGTACTGGATTCCGTCCAGGATCGAAGGCGGCAACAGATCCGGGTGCACCGTGATCAGAAGGGTGTTCCGCAGCGTCTCCGGCATCACGGCCTCGGCCGGCTTCCAGTCGGCCGGCATCAGGTGATGAGCTTCGTCGAGAATCACCCAGTGAGGATGCCCGGTCTTGCTCCGCTTCTGCATCAGGTCCGACATCAGCGTCAGGAAGAACGGCGGCCGGTCCGCAATCTTCATCCCCGTCATGCACACCACGGCGTTTGACATCGGATTATCGAGAAGCCGCAGGATCTCGTCCTTTGGAGGAGGCGACTGCGGCCCGCCGAACACCACCGCCCCCTCAAATTTCTCGTAGTCCCCTTCAGGATCGATCAGGCAGAACTGGTACCGCTGCTCGATCAGCGACTCCACGATCCGCGTCGCCACTGTCGACTTTCCGCTGGCGGAGGGACCGCAGATCAACACCCCGTTCGTGTACGGCGGCAGACAGACTTCCTCCTCCCCGCTCTTGCCGACAGGCAGGTAATGCCGCGTGAGCCGCTTGTCGAGATCCGACAGGTCATTGCGGATCATCCCCGTGATGAGCTGGCTGACTCCTTTCCCATGATCGAGCGTCGTCACGATGTCAGCCGTGTCTTTCACCGCCGGCAGGGCGTTGGAGACCGCGGCCGAAACTTCGCACATCCGCAGCAGCGCGTGGTCATTCTCCGCGTCGCCGACCGCCACCACGTTATGAGGCGACAGGTTCATCACCTTCAGCGCCGCTTTGAGTCCCGACGCCTTGTTGACGTTGGCGGGGAGGATCATCACCGCCCCCTTGTTGAAGATCACCTGCATTTCGAGACCCATCTCATGGATCACTTCCAGGCAGGTCTTCTCATGCGGCTCCCAGGTGGCGACGATCACCCGTCCTACGGAGATCGGGCCCACACCCCGGCTCTTGAGTCGTTCCACAAACTCCGGCTTGGGGGGATCGGCCAGCGGCCGCTCTTCCTTGGTCGCCGGGCAATACAGCAGTCCCCCGTTCTCGGCAACCACCCACTCGAAGAGATCGAGATCAGGGCAAACGGTCTTCAGTTCGGGAAGTTCACGGCCGGTGACCATGATCAGCCGCCGGCCCGAGGCCAGCAGCTTCTTCAGGTGATCCACCGTCTCCGCGTCGACTGCTCCATGGTGGGCCAGCGTGCCGTCATAGTCGGTGGCGAGAGCGTGATAGCGCATGAATCCATCAGGAAAAGCGAGGGTTCGAAGTTGCCCCCCGATTGTGACGACGATTGGCGAGGGGAACAGGGGGGCGTTGTCCGCCGCCTCCCGGGAACGCCTTCAAAAAACGGACTCCGACCACCAGTTTGGCCCGCCCGGGTGGTATAGTGCCGTTTCCAGGAGCAGGGCTTCTGCCGCCCTGCTGAATCGGAATCGACGGAAGTGCGTCTGCGGAGGAGTGTCGACATGCTGACCTTCACTGGCGATGGCCGCGCCCATACCTGCAACGGCGTCACCCGCCGCGATTTCCTCCAGGTTGGCTCACTCGGGGCCGCCGGGCTGTCGCTCCCTCAGTACCTGCAGGCGAAGGAACAGGGCCAGTTGAAGAGGCCGGGCGACGACCGCTCGTGCATCATGATCTTCAACCTCGGCGCGCCCAGCCAGCTCGACACCTTCGACATGAAGCCCGACGCCCCTGCCGAAGTCCGCGGACCGTTCCAGCCGATTTCAACCAGGTCAGGCGAGTTCCAGCTCTCCGAGATCCTCCCGAGGCACGCCGAGGTCGCGGACCGGTTTTCCATCGTCCGCTCGTGTCATCACACGAGCGCCGCCGTGCACGACGCCGGCTGGCAGGTGATGCAGACGGGACGCATCTTCTCGGGAGGAGTCAACACTCCGCACGCCGGCTCGGTCGTCAGCTTCCTCAAAGGACGAAAGACCGACCTCCCTCCGTTCGTCCTGCTTCCCGAGCCGATGGGACGCGGCGGCGGCAACCTCCCGAACGGTCAGGCTGGCGGATTTCTCGGCAAGGCTCAGGACCCCTTCGCCCTGATGGCCGATCCCTCGCTGAAGAACTTCAAGGTTCCCGACCTCCTCCCCCCGCCCGACATGGCAACGGTCCGGCTCGATCGCCGCCGCAAGATGCGGTCGATCGTCGATGACGCCGTCAAGCAGTTCGAGGCCTCGGAAAGCGCCGCGCTCCTCGACAGCAACTTCCAGGCGGCATTCCGCCTGATGACGAGCACCCAGGCCCGCGAGGCGTTCGACCTGTCCCAGGAACCGACCGACGTCCGCGAACGCTATGGCATGAACCGCTTCGGGCAATGCTGCCTGCTCTCGCGACGACTCATCGAATCAGGAGTGCGGTTCGTCACGATCAACACCTTCCTCACCGTCTTCGATGAGATCACCTGGGACATTCACGGCTCGAAGCCCTTCACCTCGATCGCCGGCATGCGCGACATCGTCGCCCCGATGTACGACCAGGCCTATTCCGCCCTGATCAGCGACCTCGACCAGCGTGGCATGCTCGATTCAACGCTCGTCTGCAATCTCGCAGAGTTTGGACGCACCCCGCGCGTGAACCCCGCCGGCGGTCGCGACCACTGGCCGCAGTGCTACTCGGTCTACTTTGCGGGCGGCGGCGTGAAAGGGGGCCGCGTCATCGGCGCGAGCGATCCGATTGCGGCCGTGCCTGCCGATCGCCCGGTTCAACCCGGCGACATCATGGCCACGATCTTCCACAGCCTCGGGCTCGACCCCGAAGGAACACTGCCCGGCCCCAACGGACGCCCCTTCCCGCTGGTCGACAGCCAGTTCCACCCGATACACGAACTGTTCGCCTGAGGGACGGGTTTTCCCGCAGGTCCGCTCCCCAAAGGCGGCGACGGCGGGCCTTTTGCCCTTTTGCGTCCAGGGCCCGCTCCTAGAATGCGTGCATCCTGCCTCCAGAACTCGATCCCGTCCGAAGATCGCTGTGATCCCAGTCTCCATCGAGTCCGCCCGCGATCTTCTCCTGCGGCTATTCGCTTCCAAGAGCCTCTACAAGTTCGACGCCGAAACGCTCGCGCAGCGATTGATTGACGCCGACCTCCGCGGACAGCACTACTACGGAGTCGCTTCCGCCACGAGAATTCTCGATGCGATCGCAGCCGGCGACATCGACCCGCGCGGCCGCCCCATGCTGGTCCACGAAACCCCCGCCATCGCTGTCTTCGATGGCAGCCGCGCCGCCGGCCCCATCGCTGCCACCAAAGCGATGCAGACCGCCATCGCCAAGGCGAAGGAAGTCGGCGTCGGCACCGCCGTCGTCGGAAACAGCCAGACCCTCGGCGCCGCATCGATCTTCGCCCTCCTCGCTGCCCGCGAAGGATTGATCGGCTTCGTCACGTCCAGCACCGGCGGAGCGACCGTGGCCGCCGCAGGCTCTGCGCAACCGGCCGTCGGCAATCATCCACTGTCGTGGGCCATCCCTGTTCCCGGCCGCAATCCGTTCGTCGTCGATTTCTCCTGCGGCTCGATCAGCTGGAGCGACGTCGAACAGGCCAAACGCCGCGGCGAAGCCCTCCCGCCAGGGGCAGCACTCGATGAGAACCAGAATCCCACCTGCGATCCGGCTAGCGCGCACACGCTCCTGCCGATGGGCGGGCCGCGAGGCTTCGGGCTGTCGTTCGTCTGCTCCGTGCTCACCGGCGGCCTGGCAGGCGGGAAGCTTCCGGTTCGAAAAAAACGGCCGGGAACCGCCGAGGACTCGCAGCACTTCTTCCAGGCCATCGCCCCGGGGTCTTTCGTCGATCCCGAGCGCCTCGCCAAAGAGCTTTGCTGCTCGATGGATGAAATCCGCCAGCGGTGTTGCGCCGGCGAATCCGGTGCCATGCGGTTTCCGGGCGATGAAGACGCCGCCCGTGCGGAGCGGATCGAGGCCGACGGAATTCCGCTCGAGGACCACGTCCACGCGGAACTCGGTCAGCGGGTCGCCGGCGGCTGGAAGTGAAACCTTCGATGCCGCAGAATAAACAGCTGACGCTGAGCGTCACATGCGCAGGCGGGGCGACGCAACGGCGCGCGCCCGGTTTCCCCTGACCCAAGAGGCTCCCGCCATGTTCCGTGTGCTGACTGCGCTGACACTTTCTCTTCTGCTCGTCGCCCCGGCGGCCAACTCCTTCGCGGCCGACAGGCCCAACGTGTTGATGATCGCTGTCGACGATCTCAACCACTGGGTCGGACATCTCGGCCGCAACAAGCAGACGCAGACCCCCAACCTCGATGCCCTCGCGGCCCGGGGAGTGACCTTCACTCACGCCTATTGTGCAGCGCCCGCGTGTAATCCCTCCCGCGCGGCTCTGATGACCGGCATTCGCCCCTCCACCAGCGGTGTCTATTACAACTCGCAGGACTGGCGGCCCCACATTGCTCCGGAAAAAACGCTCAACGCCACCTTCAAAGCGGCCGGATACAACCTCTACGCCAGTGGAAAGATCTACCACGGCGGCTACGACCGGAAGACCGAGTGGGACGACTACCTCAAGCCGTCCAGCGATCCCAGGCCAAAACCGGGGCAGAACGACGGAGTCGGCGGCATCAAGTTCGCCCCGCTCGACTGCAACGATGAAGACCTCGAAGACTGGAAGATCGCCGACTACGCGATCGAGCGGATCGGCCAGACTCATGACAAGCCGTTCTTCATCGCCTGCGGTTTCCACAAACCGCACATGCCCTGGAACGTTCCGCAGAAGTACTACGACAAGTTCCCGCTCGCCTCGATCGAACTGCCTCCTTACCAGAAGGATGACCTGAAGGACGTCCCTGCCGAGGGCGTGAAAATGGCCAAGCCCGACGGCGACCACAGGCAGATGGTCGAATCGGGGCGCTGGAAGGAAGCAGTGCAGGCCTATCTGGCGACGATCAACTACCTGGACATGAACGTCGGCCGGGTGATCGCCGCGCTCGACAAAAGCCCGTACAGGGACAACACGATTATCGTCCTCTGGGGAGACCACGGCTGGCATCTGGGCGAGAAAGACCACTGGCGCAAGTTCGCCTTGTGGGAAGAAGCCTGCCGCATGCCGTTCATCTGGGTGGCCCCCGGCGTCACGAAGGCCGGCGGGGTCTGCTCCAGCCCGGTCGACCTCATGAGCGTCTACCCGACTCTCTGCGAACTCGCCTCGATCACAAAGCCGGAACACGTCGAAGGCGTCAGCGTGAAGCCGCTCCTCAGCGACCCGAAGGCCCGCTGGGAACATGTCGCGCTGACGACGCATGGTTTCAAGAATCACTCCATTCGCACGGAAGCCTGGCGCTACATCCAGTACGTTGATGGCAGCGAAGAGCTGTACGACCACCTGAAAGGCGACGACTTCGAGTGGACGAACGTCGTGGGTGACACGCACAACACCAGGGCGAAAATCGCCTTGGCGGCCAACCTTCCGCAGACGAACGCTGAAGGCGTCGCGGCCAGCGGATCGCCCAATGGCGGTGGCGGCGGGAAACGCCAGGGGCAGCGGCGCGCGAAGAAGGCCGCCGCGAACGATTGAGGCCGGGAATCTGAAGGAACCACGGAATCGGAATGGGACGCCCCGAAGCCGATCTCTCCATGACCGCGGTCACTTCGAAACCAGCCACTCGACCAGTCTCCGGCGTCTGGGGTTTGATCGCGCTGGCGGGCGTCGTAGTGGCGACGCTCGTCGCGGCGGAGTCTCCTGCCGCCCTCACACGGACCACGATCCATCTCGCGCTCGTTGAGTACGCCGCCGCGCTCTGGATGATGACGAGTCTCTCCGCCGACGACTGGCGCGCAACGACTTCGCCAGGCATCGCGGTCCGCTGGCTGTGGACCTGGGCCTGCGTCACGTTCCTCGTCCACGTCGCCTGCGCGTTCCATCTCGTGCACCGCTGGTCGCACGCCCATGCGTTCGAAGCAACGCGGCAGGAGGGAGGCTTCGGCGAAGGCCTCTACGTCAACTACCTCTTCATGATGCTTTGGATCGGAGACGTCCTCTGGTGGTGGATCTCTCCTGACAACTATGCCGTCCGATCACGTTGGATCGGCCGAACCCTGCATGCATTCATGCTGTTCATCGCGTTCAACGCAACCATCGTTTTCGAGGTCGGTCTCGTCCGCTTGGCAGGCGCGGCGGCGTTGATGGCGCTGGCCGCGCGATGGCTCGTAATCGCGAAACGCGCGCAGCCCGATCAGTGATCTCGATGTTTACTGCAACGATCATCGGACGTGATTGTCGACCTCGGGCAGGCACGATATAAACCTGCCCAGAGAAGAGGTGGTCGTGGATGGCCACCGTTCAAGCCAGCGAAGAACGCAGGCGTTCACACAGACGGAGCGAGATTGTGGAACCGCTTGAGATCGAACTGGAAGTTGGAGAGACTCTGATCCTCGGCGACCACAGACTCACGCTGCTCGAAATCGACGGCGAACTCGTTGCGGTCCGAGTCGAATCTCCCGACGACTTCTACTTCGACCCGACGGCCATCGGCGACGTCCATCCGCGCACCCGGACTTTCACACGCAGCTGAAGGCGTCTTACGACGGCCAGTCGTCCGGGATCGACGTCAGCGTCACAAGATCGTCATCTGCATCGGCGACCGTGCTGGAATCGATGATTCGCACCGCCGCAGGGGCCACGGGCGGTGCTGGCTTCTGGGGGGCAACCTGACGCGGCGCCACCGGAGCGATCGGCATGGGCTGCCTGGGCACGGCATTCCGGCCAGTCGGCATCCGCAGGAAGAAGTCTGGAATCTCTGAAGGTAACGCCCCCCCGGTTGGCAACGTCGGCGTCAGGGTCGTCGCCATGTCCTGCAGCTCGGCAGCCGTCGCGAGCGGCGCTTCGATTTCGGCCTTCGATTTCGGCACGGCAGCTGCCGGCTTCGCGGTCGCCGCAGTCGGAGCAGGTGCGGGGGCGACAGGAGCAGCCGGCGGAGTTGGAGCAGCAACGGGCGTCTCAGGCTCAGCGTGCGGAGCAGGCGACGATTTGAAGATCTCGGGGAACGCCTGGACCGGCAGGGCCGCCTCAGACGGGGCTGCCGGCAGTTCGTCCACCGGAGACTGGCCGATCAGGGCGTCGATCTCATCGGTCTGCGTCAACGCCGATGCAACCGCGGTCGTCTGTGACAGCGAGACGGTGGAAGCAGGTGCATCACTGTTCAGGACGCCTGCAGCTTCCTCTTCAGCAATGGTCGGATCGCCCGTAACAGGCAGGTCCATCCGCGAATCGAACTCATCCCCCCACACGTTCTCGACCCCAAGTTCGGGGTCCGAGACGTCACCGTCGTCGCCGCTGAAGGCCGGAGGAGGAACAACCAGCATCGCCTCGTCGAATTCGTCGCTCGCCAGGTCGCTGGCATTGCCCGGATCGATGAACACCGGCAGTGCGTCGTCCGAATTCTCCGGCGGTGCGGGAACGGGAGTGCCATTCACAATCGCGGCCACCGCGAGCGCGTCGGTGTCCAGGGCGGGTGCGTCTTCGGAAGGTTCGACCGTCTGGACGGGCGTCTCAATCACGACCGGCGCAGCAGTAGCGGCCAGTGCCTGCATCGAAGCGAACTTGAACAGGCAGTAGGAAAGCAGGCCGCCAATGAAACAGATCGCCACGGCAACGCCGCTCGCGATGCTCCCCATCAGCAGGTCCCCCTCCTGGAAACCATTGAAGGCGAGGAATCCGCCAGCGGCCGTCGCCAGCAGTGTTGCGGCCGACGCAACCCATCCGCCGAGCCGGATCACTTTCGAATCACGCAGATTCATGCGAGGAATCACCTCGGTTCGAGCCCCCCTCGTGACGGGGACGACTCGAACTCACGTCGGACAAACTTACGGAAGACAAGCCAGTTCACGCAGCCATCGACCCGAAGCAGGACGCCTCAAACCGCCAGAACGTTCCCGCACTCAAGCCACTTCAGGGCCAGAAAACTGGCCCGGCTGTACCACCGAAGCCGGATTCACTCCGACCGGCCCACAACCCCTTCCCGTTCAACAGTCCATCCAAGTGGGGACATTCAACGAATACCCCCTCGCCCGAATATACCTCCTCATGCAGAGGGAGGTTCTACGCAACTCCAGATTATGATAGAGATTTCGGCGTTCCACCGCGAGACACGCCTCAACGACCCTCACAACCCGATCCTCCGCGGCGACGACGCCCGCGCCGGCATCGCCCCGCGAAGATTTCACACAATCCACGGACAGTTCAGGGGATACAACCCCGCTCGCCACGCGGGACCGTGGCCCGACCGCCTGGCGTCTCACTCGGCCCGTCCTGCCGGCTCCCCCCTTCGTCATGCCCGCCAACCTGACTCCCCAGTATCAGAAAGCCGAGGCGGCCTACCGCCGCACCCAGTCTGCAGACGAACGAGTGACCTGCCTGGAACGCATGCTCCAGCTCATCCCCAGGCACAAGGGAACCGAACGGCTTCAGGCCGACCTGAAAACGCGATTGAAGGAAGCCCGCCAAGAGGCGCACGCGGAAAAGTCGGCCCCGAGGTCGACTCGCACGTACCGCATTCCCCGCCAGGGCGCTGGAACCGTCATCCTGATCGGCGCCCCCAACTCGGGAAAAAGCCTGCTCCTTCAGGAGCTCACCAGCGCCCGACCGGAGGTCGCCGCCTATCCCTTTACCACGCGCGAGCCCCTGCCCGGCATGATGCAATGGGACGACGTCGACGTTCAGCTTGTCGACACGCCACCGGTGACCGCCGGACATATCGAGCCATACCTGACCAGTTTCGTCAGGGCTGCGGACGCCGTCGTGCTCTGCGTCGATGGATCGAACGATGACTCCCCGCAGGAAGCCTGCGATGTCATTTCCCAGCTCGCGAACCGCAAGACCCGCCTCGCGACGGCGACCGGCTTCGATGAGGACGACATGACCATCGTCAACGTCCGCTCCCTCGTCGCCGTCACTCGTGCAGGCGATCCCGACGCGGCCGTGCGGCTCGACATGTTCCGCGAATCGAGTGGTTCCAACCTCGAAGCCCTGCTCGTGGAATGTGACGCCCCGGCGACGCTCGACCCTCTCCGGGAGGCCATCTACCGCATGCTGTGTGTCATGCGCCTCTACACCAAGCGCCCCGGAACTCCCCCCGAGATGGATCACCCGTTCACGCTCCCTCCGGGATCGACCGTCGAAGACCTGGCCGAGCGGGTTCACCACGACCTGGCCGCCCGACTCACCCATGCCCGCGTCTGGGGAGCTGCCGGCGAGGGCATCGTGGTGGGCCGGGGTCACGTGCTCCACGAGGGCGACCTTGTCGAGTTGCACGGATGAAAGGGCTTCGACGCCGACTGTTGTAATGATCTGCACATCCCGCCTCCCCCCATCTTCCGCATCCCATGGCCCCAGGCGAACTTCGCGTTGACTTCCCCGCAAAAGCCCCGGAAAATCCCATGACCTCGTGACTGCGGAGAGCGGATGATTGCCACCCTGATTCCACTCGATGGATCGCCGCCGATTCACATCGTGCGGGACGTCACCGTCGTCGGACGGAAACAGGGACTGTGCGACCTGATCTTCGACCACGAGAGCATCTCAAAAATGCACTGCGTGATCGCCCGCACCGATGGCCTCCTGTTCTTCCGCGACCTCGGCAGCACCAACGGCACCCGCGTGAACGGCCAGCGCGTAGTTCGCGGAGCCCTCCTGCCCAATGACGAACTGGCGTTCGCCGCCCTCAAATTTCGCGTCCACCTGGGCCCCGGAGAGATCGAAGCCCGCCCGGAAGAACGGACGGAAATGTTCGACGTCTTCCCGAAACAGTCGGTTGAAGGCCCCTTTGGACACGACAAGACCCGCGACAGCAGCCGGGATCACGAGATCCTCGCCGACTCCCGCGTCGGCGACTGAGCCCCCCGCAACCCGAAATCAGGCCCGGAACACCAAACGCCAATTGCAAATTCCGGCCTGTCCCTCTCAAATTCCCACCGAGCCGGACTCTCGTAGTGGGGTGGCCGGGGCTGGACGAAGCGCAGCGAAGCAGGCCCCGGTTCAAGCGTGACCGAGATCTCGTTTCCTGAGGGACTCTTCCACCAGGAACTGGCGCCTTCGAGTTGATCCTCGTCACCCACCCGTTCCGGCTCGCAACCGGGGTTTCGCCGACAATCGGCCCCAACCCCGGCCGCCCATCCGTGTCTGCGTGATGGGATTTCAGCTCAGATTCAGATTGACACTTTGCGGTCGAGGGGAGTCGGAACGGTGTTGCGGACGCATACTTGCGGTGAACTGCGGAAGAGCCATCTGGGCCAGACGGCCACGGTCTGCGGCTGGGTCGACAAGTATCGAGACCACGCCGGCATCGTGTTCATCGACCTGCGCGACCGGTACGGCAAGACTCAGATCAAATTCGACCTCTCCGAAAGCAGCGACATCCAGAAGACGGCCCGGCATCTGCGGCACGAAGACGTCGTCCAGGTCACGGGGGTCGTCCATTCGCGTCCCGAAGGCCAGGACAACCCCAAGCTCGAAACCGGTCAGGTCGAACTGCTCGCGCAGACCATGACCGTCCTCAACAAGAGCGCCACTCCGCCGTTCGAGCCGGACGGGCAGACGATGCCCAACGAAGAACTCCGGCTCACGCACCGCTACCTCGACCTCCGTCGGCCGGCGCTGCAGAAGAACATGATCATGCGCCACAACCTCGCCAAGGTCGTGCGCGACTACTTCGACGAACGACAGTTCCTCGAAGTCGAAACCCCCATGCTCGGCCGCAGCACGCCCGAAGGCGCTCGCGATTACCTCGTCCCCAGCCGGGTCCACGAAGGATCATTCTTCGCCCTGCCCCAGTCGCCCCAGCTCTACAAGCAGACGCTGATGATTGCCGGCTACGACCGGTACTACCAGATCGCCCGCTGCTTCCGCGACGAAGACCTCCGCGCCGACCGCCAGCCCGAGTTCACCCAGATCGACGTCGAAATGGCCTTCGTCGAACGGGAAGACCTCCTGTCGACGATCGACGGACTCGTCGCCGCCATGCTGAAGAAGATCCGCGGGATCGACCTTCCGCTGCCGCTCCCCCGCTACAGCTACCGCGAGGTGATGGAGAAATACGGCTCCGACAAGCCGGACCTCCGTTTCGGCCTCGAGATCACCGACATCACCGATATTGCGAAGGACACCAGCTTCGGCGTCTTCAAGCAGACGGCCGAGGCTGGCAATCACGTCCGCGGCCTGTGCGTGAAGGGCGCCGCCGACAAGTTCAGCCGCCGCATCCTCGACAACGATTTCAAGAACCTCGTCGGTGATTACGGCGCAAAGGGCCTCGCCTACTTCAAGGTGGCCGGCGGCAAGCTCGAATCCTCGATCGCCAAGTTCCTCACCGAGGACCAGCAGAAGGCCGTCGTCGAACGCATGAAAGGGGAAGACGGCGACCTCCTCCTCTACGTGGCAGACACCTACAAGGTCTGTTGTTCGGCCCTCGCCGCATTGCGCACAAAGCTCGGCAAGGAACTCAACCTCTACGACCCGAATACCTTCCAGGTCGCGTGGGTGCTCGACTTCCCGCTCCTGACCTGGAACCCGGAAGAGAACCGCTGGGACGCAGAACACCATCCGTTCTGCTCGCTGGTGCAGGAAGACGTGCAGCACCTCAGCAGCGACCCTGGCAAGATCCGCGCACAGTCCTACGACCTGATCTGCAACGGCTACGAAGCCGCTTCGGGCTCGATCCGAATTCACGATCCAGCCATCCAGCAGCAGGTCTTCGACCTGCTCAACATCACTCCGGAAATGGCCCAGGCCAAGTTCGGCTTCCTGATGGACGGTCTCAAGTACGGTGCCCCGCCCCACGGCGGTATCGCACTCGGCTTCGACCGCTGGGTCATGCTGCTGGCCGGCTGCGACAACATCCGCGACGTGATCGCCTTCCCGAAAACCCAGAAGGCCAGCGACCTGATGACCGGGGCCCCCAGCCCTGTCGACCAGCGCCAGCTCCGCGACCTGCACATCAAACTCGCCGATCCTCCGCCGGCAAGCTGATTCGATTCGGTGAACCGCTCGGCCGATCGTCGCGTTTGAAAGTTCACCACAGAGACACAGAGCCAGGGAGAAGCGGGAGATCGCGGCCAAAGCGTTGCTGCCGCCGAACTGAATTCACGACATTCAGAGAATCGCGAGTTCAAATCCGAGCCAGTCATGACAGCGGCGATCTCCCTCTTCTCTGCGTTCTCCGTGTCTCCGCGGTGAACTTCTTCAACTGAGAGCGAGCCACCGTGCCAGGACTCGTCCGCGAACTGATTGGCCCCATCATCGAGCCGGTTGTCCGGCCGATCATGCGGCCCATCACGCGGCTGCTCGTGGGCTTCATCGCGGTTCCCATCTTCCGGCTCTTCCGTCGCAAGGTCGTCCGGGTTCAGGACCTCAACGCCGAGCTCGAGAAGGACATCGACCAGTGGTTCCGCGCCTCCATCCTCCTGCTCTTTGCCACGAAGAACATGGAGATGACGCTGTTCCAGGGGTGGATCGAGAATGAGGTCCACTTCAAGGGCGAGGCCATCGAGATCTCCTGGATCACGCTCGGCCTCCGCATCATGTTGGCCATCGGCGTGATCGAGGCGATGCCCGATCAGATGCTCTTCTCGCTGATTCACCCCGGCCTGAGGCGAGTAAAGCCTGATCGCTCCAAAGGACTCTTGCGGGGCCTGTGGAAGCAGTGGAAGAACATTCTCCTCGGCTTGACCTGCCAGCACCTCAACCGCTCATCGCCCGTCTTCGCGATCCTCTCCACAATCCTCCCCGATCGCCTCGGCTGGATCTTCTTCACCCTGGCCGTCACTCAGTATCTCATCATCGGCCTCGTCACCTCCCGCGACAAAGCCCTCGATGTCCTCAACCAGTTCGACCGCCGCATCGCCGAGCAGCGCAAGGACCTCATCGAAGAGCTGCAGATCGCCCACGACAACCCGGACCACGCTCCCGGCATCGACCAGCCCCACGATGACGTCGTCCCGGCCCCTGTATCCGGAGCGGGAACATCAGCCCGTTGAACACGCGCGAGCGGGTCGGAGAGTCGCCATCCCACCCAGGCGCCCACTCGCCCCAGCCTGCCTGGATTCCTCGACACAATTGCTTTTTCCTTCATTCAATCTTCAAATTGCGAAACGCCGGCAGCGCTCAACGCCCGTCGGCTTCTGGAGAAACGGTGCGGCGATGAAGTTCACGAAGATGCATGGCGCGGGGAACGACTACGTGTACGTCAACGCGTTCACGGAAAAACTCCCTTCCGACCTCGGTGAACTCGCCCGAAAAATGGCCGACCGGCACTTCGGCATCGGCGGCGACGGAATGATCCTCATCTGCCCGTCCGAGCGCGCCGATGCCCGTATGCGGATGTTCAATCTCGACGGCTCCGAAGGCGAGATGTGCGGCAACGGCGTCCGCTGCGTCGGCAAATATGTCTACGACCACGGCATCGCCACGAAGGAAACGGTTACGATCGAGACCGGCCGCGGCGTGCTTACGCTGCAGCTCTTCCCGGAGAATGGCAAAGTCGCCCGCGTCCGGGTCAACATGGGCAAGCCGATCTTCAACCCCATCGAGATCCCCACCACGCTCACCGGCGAGCCGCCGAAGAGGCAGCCGGTCCAGGTTGCCGGGCGGACGGTCGAAGTCACCGCGATCTCCATGGGCAACCCGCATGGCGTCGTGTTCGTCGACGAGCCCACCGACGAGTGGGTTCTCTCGATCGGCCCGAAGCTGGAAACGCATCCCGTCTTCCCTCGCCGGGCGAACATCGAGTTTGTGAAGGTGCTCTCCCGCACCGAGTTCCAGATGCGCGTCTGGGAGCGCGGCAGCGGGGAGACCTGGGCCTGCGGCACCGGCGCGTGCGCCTCGGCGGTCGCGGGAATGATCAACGGCCTGTTCGATCGGAAGGTCCTCGCCCACCTGCGGGGCGGCGATCTGGAAATCGAATGGGCCGACAGCGGTGAAGTGTTCATGACTGGCCCGGCCGCGGAAGTCTTCAGCGGCGAATGGCCCGAGTAAGCGTCCTTCAGCAGTTTGAGAATCTGTAGACCCGGCGACGAAGGAGCGTCCGATATGCTCGCATTCCAGGAAGGTGACGGTTCGCGGGAGCCTGCCCCGAACTCCTCCACGCAGACTTCGGATTCCACGGTGGAACTCCCCTGCTTCACCGGGAATCCCGAGGCCCCCTGCCCCTCCCCCGCGACGGAGCCGCCCCCATCCCGGCCAGCGGAAGAGGACGAGCACGCGGAACTCCGCGTCTCCCTGATAGGCGAAGCGACTGTCGATTCGCCGGATGACCTGGTGATCGGATGTGACGACGACGCGGTCGACGATCACGACGCGCCGCTGCAGGCCCTGCTCCCGCTGCTTCAGCGTTCGGAACCGCTCACCTGGGTTTTCGCCGGCGCCCGCATCGCAGGCGACGTCTCCATGAGCGCCGGGCGACTCGTCGGCGAGTGGTTTGCCGAGGAATGGCGGGCCGAATCAGGCCGGGCGACCGACCTGGTGATTGATGCAACCTGGCCCGCCAGCACGCTCTCGGTCCTGAAGACGCACCTCAAGACGCGCATCGTCCGGCATCGACCGGATGTCGCCGTCCTCTTCCTCGATCGATCGGACTCATCCGGCGGCGTCGAGCAGTTGCCCCAGTTCGAACGCCGGATGGTGGCCGTCCTCAGCGTCCTCTCGGAGATCGGCGCCCTGGCCGTCGTGGTCCAGCCTCCGCTGCGACAGGACGACAACGATATCGATGCCGAAATCTACTTCGAGGCCATTTCCGGCATCGCCCGCGAACGGAGCCTCCCCCACCTCGTGCTGCCGGAGGACGGCACGCCCTCCCTGCGCAAGGGCCCCGATGCCCAGGCACGCAACGCCGCGCTTTTCTTCTGCCGGGAAGTCATGCGCAGCCTGACAGATTCCTGACCCGGTTTCCGCATCTCTGCGACTTCCCGGACAGCACTCCACAAGTTCTGACGCAGACATGTGTTGCGGCGGAATCCGGGAGAAGGGATTCCCCTCCCCTGGCGGAGTTCCGATTGACCGTTTTTGCCTGCCGGCCATAGACTTCGCCCCCTCGTCACGATGACGGGCAACGCGTTTGAGTTTGAGCGAAGGATCGCCGCCCATGGCCGCTCTGGCCGAGTCAATCGTTCCGTATTCGCAGTTCGATCAACTGCGCGAAGCGCGGGAGATCATTCGGCTCGAAGCCAACGCTCTCCTGGACGTCTCGCAGCGTCTGGATACCGGATTCTGTGACGCCGTCGAGTCGGTCCTCGCCTGTCGCGGAGCCGTCATCGTCACCGGCATGGGCAAGGCCGGTCTCATCGGGCAGAAACTCGTCGCCACCCTCTCCTCCACCGGCACCCGCGCCCACTTCCTGCATCCGGCAGAGGCCGTGCACGGCGACCTCGGCTGCATCCACACCGACGACGTCGTCCTCGCGCTCTCGAACAGCGGCGAGACGGAGGAAATCACCCGCATCCTCCCGTTCATCGCCTCGCAGCGCCTCCCCCTGATCGCGATCACCGCCACCGAACACAGCACGCTGGCCGCTCAGGCGACCGCACTCATTACGCTCGGTCGGCTTCGCGAGGCTGGCCCCCATGGCCTGGCCCCGTCGACGACCACGACCGCCATGCTCGCCGTCGGAGACGCCCTCGCCCTCGTCGTCAGCCGCCTCAAGGGATTGACCCCTCAGCGCTTCGCAACGCTCCACCCCGCCGGCAGCCTGGGCCGCAAGCTCAAGTGCGTCGTCGACACCATGCGTCCGATCGAACAGGTCCGCGTGGCATCATCTTCAGCCACGGTGCGGGAGGCGTTCACTTCGCAGTCACAGCCCGGACGTCGCAGCGGCGCGCTGCTGCTCGTCGACGAAGACGGCCGCCTGGATGGACTGTTCACCGACAGCGATCTCGCGCGTCTGCTCGAACACCGTCGCGACGATGCACTCGACCAGCCGATCCGCGACGTGATGACCCGCACTCCGATGACGATCGCCTGCACTGGCTCCCTGGCAGACGTCGTCGACCTGCTCTCCATCCGCAAGATCAGCGAACTGCCGGTCGTCGATGCGGAAGGACGGCCCGCGGGGCTGATTGACATCACCGACGTCATCGGCTGGACGCCGGTGGCGGGGTAAGCCGAAAGGCCGCGGCCACAGCTCGTCAAAATGAACCGCCTCACCCTGACCCTGCTGACCACGCTGGCGCTCTTCTGCGTCTATCGCGTGTATGCCGTGGTCCTCGGCCCGATGACCCGCACGCAGGTCATGCCCGTGGCCCCGCCCGTCGCGAGGATCACCGGAAGCGGTCACGCATCCCACTCGGCCCGCAACGCGGCTCGTCAGTTCCTCGCGCAGCAGCCCTGGGCCGAGAACGCCAAATTCACCTGGGAGCAACTCGACCAGAAATTCATCTACTTCAACGAGATTGGTCCCGTCGAAGGCAAAGGGCAGGTCGAGAACCGCAACCAGTACCGGTTCCGCCCGTTCGCCATGATCGTGCAGAATCCTTCGCGCCCCGACGATCCGCCGACCGTCCTCGCCGCCGATGAAGCCCGGGTCACGTTCCGAGACAAGATCGAGCAGTTCGGCACGGGCGACTCCGGAAACAACCGCATCATCGGGGCGGAACTCGACACTGGCGTCATGCTCACCGGCCCGAATGGACTGATCCTCCGCGGACGCAACTTCGTGTTCTCGGAAACCACCCGCAGCCTGTACAGCGACGAACCGCTGCAGTTCGGGTTCGGTCCCACGTCGCGCTCGAAAAGCCGCTTCCTCTGCGACGCCGAAGGCATCGCGATCACACTGGAAGCGGGAAACAGCGACATCCTCGGCAAGGATCTCCCCCGCATCGCCGACTTCGAGCACCTCACGCTCCGAAGGAACGTCAATTTCCAGATCGACTATGAAAGCCGTGGCAAGCTGACGCCCGTCCGGGTGACGAGTGCCGGCTCGTTCGAATTCAACCGCGAAACGTCCAAGGCCAGCTTCGACAACGACGTCAAGGTCGTGCAGCGCACCTCCAACGAGGACGAAGCCCCGCTCCACAACAGGCTGACCTGCGAGCGTCTCGAGTTGCTCTTTGACGCACCTCCCCCCGCCATCGCGCCTCCCGCGGACAACGCCTCGAAAGCCAAACGCAATCGCAAGCAGGAACTCTGGGACGAAAAGGTCCGATCGATTGCCGGCATGACGCTGCACTTCGTCGTGGCCCTGTCCCGACCTCGGTCGGATGAGGAGGCGGGACGCGTGCAGTTCGTCTCCGAAGAGAATTCGCTCACCGCCAGCATGGAACAGGCGACGTTCGACGCACAGCAGGGAGTACTGTTCATCTCGGATCCGGAGAAGAGTGTCATCGAACGACACGATCCCGACAAAGGGACCGTGACGCGACTGCTGACGCGGCGAATGCTGATCGGGCTCGAGCTCGTGGACGACCAGCCGGCCCCCGATTCGAAGAGCGGCATCCCGCCAGTCCGTCGAAAGTTCGGCGCGCTCGACTGGGTCAAGTGCGAGGGGCTCGGGCGCATGCTGCATATCGACGAGGCCACCGGCCAGTCCCTCTTCGATGCCCACTGGACTGAAAAGCTCAATCTGACTCCCGATGTGAATTCGGCCGACAGCAGAACCGCCCCCCGACTGCTGAAGTTGGAGGGTAAGGCCAAAGTCGTTCACGGCCTCGATCAATGGCTCCGCGCCGACACGCTCACACTGACCCTCCCGCCGGAGATCTTTCAAAACCTCGATGCGAACGCGAACGACGACCACCGTCTGACGTCGCTCCCGGTTCGTCGGGCCGTCGCCAAAGGAAACGTCGAGTTCGGCGGCCTCGAAGCGACCGGAGTGACCAACTCCCTCGATGTCCTGATTGTCGAAGGCAAACCGCCCGTGGTCGCCCGGCAGCCCTCCTCACGCCAGCCTGGCCAGAAGGGACACCGAAAAACTCCGACGACAACTCCCCCCTGGGAACTCCAGCGCTGCGACCGGATCGAAGCCGAAGTCGTTTTCGACCCCGAATTGCAGGAAGCGGGTCTCCGGACGGCGACCGTGCACGGCCCCTTCGAGATCCATCGTCCAGAACTCGTCAAAGGAGCGACCGACGAAACCAATGGCCGCGTCAGGATCGGCGGCCAGAAGATGATGATCTCCAACGAGGGCGATGATCGTCAGATCGTCGCACTGGTCGGCAGGATGCACGGCGGCAAGTGTGTCGAACGGGCTCGGATCCATTCCGGAGCCGCCTCTCTCGAAGGCGACCAGATTCAGTTCGATCGCGCGCGATCAACCATGAATGTCACAGGGCGGACGGAGGTCACCTGGCCCGTGCAGGGAGACCTCACCGGGAAGCAGCTGGCGACCTCGATGCTGATGACGGTCGGTTGTGCAGAGGGCCTGGCCTTCAATGGACAGGACGCAACGTTCTCGCGGAACGTCGTCGTCCGCATGGAAGACGAAAGCCGGATGTCGTGCGACGTCCTGGTGGTCGGGCTCGATCGCCCCTGGTCGTTCAACAGCATGGGCAGCAAGGCGACGCGCCCTGAAGTCAGCGTCATCCGCAGCCCGGGCCGCGTCAGCGTCAACATGGTCGAATGGCAAAAATCGTCCCTGGCGCGGATCGTCGAAGCCGAACTCGGCTCCTTCGAGGTCCATCCCCGGGAGGGGAACGGCCAGTTCCGCGGAAGCGGTCCCGGCACAATGAGACAGTGGCAGCGCGGATCGTTTCATTTCCGAGTGACTCCCGAAGCCTCGGCCAGCGCGAATCGCCCGGCAGCCTCCACCGAACTTCCCTGGAACTTCGTCCAGCTCGACTTCCAGGGGCAGGTCACCGGGAACGTCCGGCAGAGGTTCGCCACGTTCGAGGATCGCGTAAAGGCGATCTACGCCCCAGTCAGCCAGGCCGGAACCCCTTTCAAACGCCACGAACTCTCCGGCAACACAGAGTCAGCCAAACGAGCGGTCTGGGTCGGCTGCGATCAGCTCAATGTCTCGCTGACCGAGCAGAAGCCGGAAGCCCCCAACGGCTTCATCACCCTCAACGCCCAGGGCCGGGTCGAGCTCGAGTCGCAGAAGGTCCAGGCGAACGCCTACCAGATCAGTTTCGAAGAGGAGAAAGATATCTTCGAACTCCGAGGACGTGGCGAGGAAATGGCCAGCATCTACTTTGACAGCGGACCGGAGCGAGGCCGCATCCCCGGCCGCGTCATCCAGTTCAACCTGAAAACCGGCACTCCCAAGATCGTCGAGGCGGGAACCGTCACCAGCGGCAGCCGGTAGTCAACCCGCCCCGCGGCCATCACAGCTGGTTCCGGTCGTACTGCCGCGCCAGGAACAGCGCAAAATACTTGATGAATCCCTCGTCAAACTCGAGCCGGGTCCGCACGCCGCTTTCCGTCGGCCGCGTATACACCTTGAATGCGTCATTCGTCGCGCCGAATGCCTGGTCGGCCAGTTCGTGGCGCGTCACGTCGAACCGGTTATCCTGATTCGGCGTCAGCGATTGCCACGCCGCACGCCGCAGGATCACGACAAGCGGGTCCGATTGTCCGCCAGGCGCCGGCCCGCTCGTCAGCACCCGGTCCATCGTGTCCCGCAACGTGTCAAAGGCTTTGTCGGCTCCGAACGAGAACCAGAACGCTTCCTGCCCCGCGCCGCACCAGAACGCCGGTACGCCGCCAAAGAACTTTACGTCCTCCTTGTCCTTGGGGCCGAAGCGGTTGAACGCCACCCCCTGGTGCGAATCGAGGTTGGTCTCGATCAGGACATCGTTCTTCTCTTCCTCTGCAATCTGCTGCAGCACATTGACGAGCGCCGGCGCTGCCGCACTCGCCCCCTGCAACTTCACCCCACCGACGACAACGAACTTCCCCGGCTCCGGAACCGCGACCTGCACGAACCCGTCGATGTGCCCCGCGGCGACCGTCGCGGCCGCAACGTCACACAGCGTGTTCGCACCGCTCGAATCCCGGTTCTTCGCGGTCAACTCTTCCGTCATCTTGATTCGCGCCGCCTCGACAAGCTCCGCCGAGTTCTGACGCTCCCGCTTATTCATCCGCCACGACAGCGACACCGTCAGCGGCTTGCCCGTGTCCTGCTGCGCGATATGGAAGAAGCTCGGCCGGCCCGCCAGATCCTTCAGCGACTTCGCGTAGTCGCTGTCGGGTTTCGCAATGATCGTCAGTTCGAGCACCCCCTTTCGCAACTGCTCATTGCCGTCCCAGCCGATGGTGATCTCATCGACCTGCGTGAGCAGTTCCTCGAGCGCCTGCATCGTTCCCTGGGCGTTGGCCTTCCGGAACCGGTACTCGCCTTCCCCCTCCCCGTCACGCCTCTGCATCTCGGCTTCGGTGGTCGTCCGCAGAAACGTCACGAACACGTCCCGCAAAAGCGGCGGGACGCTGTTCACGCGCAGCGAGAGCGCCACGTCGTACCGCGAAGTCAGCGTCTCGCTGATCTTGATCGGGTCGGGCAGTCTCTCGTCGATCAGGATTTCGCTCGGAGTCATGTACATCAGCCCATCCGTGAACAGGGCAATCTGCTTTCCCTGTCCTGTCGGCATCTTCACCTCGTAGCGGTTCTCGCCCACCTTCTCGAAATCCATCCGCCCGAGCGCCGCCGTCTTGATGAACTCGTCCGCGCTCGAGGCCGGCATGTACAGCACCGGCATTGGCCTGGGAGGCAGGCCAGGCTCGAGAAACATCATCACCCCCACCGGCTTCGTCCGGTCGACCCCTTTCAGGTCGTTCGCATTTCCGGCCAGGATCGACATGTAGAAGTCGTAAACGTCCGGACGGTCGATCGACCGGAACATGAACTCCGTGTCTTTCAGCAATCGCTCGACGCTCGCGATATTCAGAACTGCGAACGGCACTGGAGGAGCCGTCTCGACCGGCGGCGCAGCTGCGTCCTGGGCCCTCGCGTCCAGGGCGAAGATCGCCAACCCGACACAGACGCACGTCGACAACACAATGCGGCGCAACATGTCTCGAATCCTTGTGACCAGGTCGACGACCGTCGCTGCTACGGAAACGCAGGCGGCTTCGGCGACCTCAGAGCAGGCCGAACGGACGTTCATCGTACCTGTCGGCCGATGGGAAGGCATCTCCCGCCCCATCCGAATGCCGCCAGCTCGCATGCCTGCCCGTTGCTTACGTTGCCGACGGGCGGATCGATCAAATGAATCTCACGTAAAATCAGGGCGAGAACGGTCTTGTCTCGCCCGTGGGCCGATGGAAGAATACGAAGGCCGCCGGGAACGCGCCTCGATCCCGGAGGGCCGGAAGTGAACTGTGAAACACGGGCGGCGATATGATCTCGCCGCTCACAACGAACGGAGCGAACCTCACCTTTGAGACGCTTGTCACATTCAGGCACTGTCGCCGGTGACCCGTTGACGTTCGTCCCGCACAAGGCTGCGGGTTCGACAGTCAGCGGGTTTGTCGTTTTCAGGTTCTGAAAAAAACGAAGCACTCTCCGGGAACACAGTTTGCGGATTGGTTATGACAACGCCCACGAGCGGCCGGGTGGTCCGGCAGCGGATGGCGTGTCCAACGGAGACGATTGAATGATGCCAGTCGTGTCGCCTACCGGGTCAGTTTCTCGATCACGCAGCAAAGCGCCCGATCGTCGGGCGGCAATCGCGCGGAGTCGCGAACTGGCAATTCTCAGTGCGCGATCGTGTGACGACTTCCGGGGCAAGGACACACTTGTGCTGGATGTCTCCCACATCACGCCGCTCTTCGATTACTTCGTCATCACCACCGGCACCAACCCCCGCCAGATCCGGGCCATCGCCGATGGCGTCGAGGCCACGATGAAAGAGCATGGCTCCCCCCGCCAGAGTGTCGATGGCCGCGACTCGGGCAACTGGATCGTCCAGGACTATGGCGACGTCGTCCTGCACGTCTTCACCCCCGAGGGACGCAGCCAGTACGATCTCGAAGGTCTCTGGGGCGACGCCAAACGCGTCGACTGGTAATTGATCAAAGGCCCTCATCCGCACGGCCGGCACGCCACAAGCGTGTCGACTGCCGCGGGAGAGGGTAGGAAATGAAGCGCGATCGACTGCTTCGCGGGGCCACTCCCGCAGGCAGTTCGTGTGAAGGCGTCGCCCTCTCAGGGCGCCTGGATCGCCACATGCTTCCCCTGTCCCGGCGTCGTGTGCGGGAAGTCATCCCTGAAATGGACGCCGCGACTTTCTTCCCGCGCGATCGCCGATCCGATCATCAGCCGCGCCGTCAGCAGCATGTTCTGCAGTTCCCACCCTTCGACCGTGCGCAGTTCGCGGGCCGAAACGTAGCGGTCCCAGAATTCCACCTGGCTGGCCGCCTGTTTCAGGTCCTCCGCGTTCCGGCGGATGCCGACGTTCCGTCCCATCAGGCTCGTCAGGGCGTTGCGCAGGTCCTCGAGGTTCAACTCATCGTCGTTGGGGAGTTCGCTTGCCCAGTCCGACTGCAACGGCAGGGCCGTGAAGCTATCGGGAATCTTCGCTGCTGCCGCCGAAGCTCCGCGTCCGCAGTGTAATCCATAGAACAGCCCTTCCAGCAGGCTGTTCGACGCCAGCCGGTTGGCGCCATGCAGGCCGCTCGAAGTTGCTTCCCCCGCGGCCCACAGCCCGGGGACCGTCGTGCGTCCTTCGAGATCCACCGTCACGCCGCCGATCATGTAGTGAGCACCTGGCCGGACGGGAATCAGATCCCGCTTGAGATCGAGCCCGAACTCGCGGCAGAGCTGCCCGATATGCGGGAATCGCTCTCTGATCAGTTCCTGCGGCAGGTGTCTGAGATCGAGATAAACGCAAGGATGCCGCGTCTTGTCCATCTGGCTGGTGATCGCCCGGGACACGATATCTCGCGGAGCCAGTTCCCAGCGGGCGTCGTAGTCCCCCATGAACCGGTAGGCATTGGCGTCGACGAGATAGCCCCCTTCGCCGCGGGCTGCCTCCGTAATCAAATGCCGTGAGCTGCCTGCGATGTACAGCACCGTCGGGTGGAACTGCATCAGCTCCATGTCCCGCAGTTGAGCCCCGGCCCGATAGGCGACCGCGTGCCCGTCGCCCGTCGCGATGCTCGGATTCGTCGTCTCGCGATACAGCCGCCCCGCGCCGCCCGTGCACAGGATCGTCTGCTTCGCCCAGACGAACGTCTTGCCGTGTTCTTCATTCCACACGAGCGCCCCGCGACACGCTCCCTCATGGGTCAGCAGGTCGATGGTGAACGTCTTCTCCCACACTTCGACGCCCCGCGTCCCGCGGATCCGGTCGATGAGGGCCCGCATCACTTCCTTGCCCGTCGCGTCCCCCAGAGCATGCGCAACACGGGCGTGGCTGTGCCCCCCTTCCATCGTCAGCGCCAGCCGGCCGTTCTCCTGGTCGAACAGCGCCCCGAACGACTCCAACTCCCGGATCAGTTCCGGCGCGGCCGCGACGACCGCCTCGACCACATCAGGATCGCACAGGCCCGCCCCGGCCGTGATCGTGTCAGCCGCGTGATTCCGGATGTCGTCCCCCGGATCAAGCACCCCCGCGATCCCCCCCTGCGCCCAGGCACTGTTCGACAGATCCGCCCGGTCTTTGCTGACGACAACCACCCGCAACTTCGGATCGACAGCCAGCGCCGCACGCACGCCGGCAATCCCCGATCCCAGAATCAGGACGTCGGCGAACATGTGCGGAATCCGCTTGGGATCAAACCGCACGAGATAGCGGCGTCGGGGAGCAATCTGAAGCATGAGCGCGGCACGGTCCGAACACGAAGGTCATCAGCCCAGATAGTAGAGCCGCACGCCGGCGCATCGAAGGGCAAGCGGGTCTCAACCTCCACCCTCAAGGATCGTCCGGATCCTCAGCCCCACCAGAACAGTGAGAACCGACAGGACCGTCGCGCCGACGAGGACCAGCAAGACGGGCAAGCCCTGCATCTCCCCGCCCAGGAGGCCAGTTCCGGCAAGACCAGCGACGACGAGGGGAACGGAACCGCAGGCAACGCCATCCAGTGGATTGCTCTGGATCGAACGAAGACACACAACGGCAAACGACAGCCCTGCCGCCGGGAGAACGAGTAGTGCAACGAGCGCGTAGCAGGCCGGTCGCGTGATGAGATCCATAATGAACCGGTCGACCTGATCGCTGGCCAGGATCATTCCTGCAGTGAGCATTGCGGTCGCAGGAGTGAGGTCCGGCAGTCGGCCCACAAGCTTTCTGCAGGCCAGTTGCGTCGTGGAGAAAGGAGTCAGTCGGAGCGAGTCCCAGGTCTGCTCGTGCCATTCGCGTCCGAGCATCTGGATGGCCGCTTCACACACCGCAGCGATCGCGAGAATCAACGCAGTGACCAGGCAGGCGATCCCCGCTGGACATCCCGACACAGCCGACAGCAGTAATCCGACGACCGGGCCGATAAGGAAGGTCGTTCCCAGAAACCACGGCCAGCCCCAGGTTGCAGCGTGGAATTCCTTCCAGACCACCGGCGCCCGCCAGACGCGCGCTCGATGCCGTGGGCCAATGCCTTTCGACGCCCAAACCCAGTGTGGCCCCGCGGAGGACGACTCAACCTCCATCGTCCCGCGGCGACCGAACGCGATGCACGATGCGCAGAACAGAACGACCGCAAAGCAGCCCGCCGCCAGGCTCCACAGAAGAGTCGCTTTCAGAGCATTGAACCTCGGCCTGAGAATCAGTTCCAGGCCCCTTGAACCGAGAATCGGGTCGATGGTCTCGAAAAAGTGGGGAACAATGGTGTAAAGCCCGACGGTCAGCATCACGACGAGCGTCAGACGAATGGGGCGCACAAAACAGGCGGCACAGAACGTCGCCAGTTGAGTCACCACCACCAGGTGCGTTCCGAGCACGGTGACCGACGCGATCACCTGTTCCGGCGCCAGACCGCCGAAGGCGATGCAGAGAAACCAGAAGGGAACGGTCGTGGTGCAGGCGATCAGCACCACCAAAGTGCGGGCGACGCAACTGGCCAGAAGAAACGTCCCGCTGTCGATTCCCGTCAGGAGCAGCAGGCTGATTGTCCCCTGGGACCGCTCCCTCGCGATGGTCAATGGAATCCAGGCGCCGAACAGTGTGGCGAGGAGCACCAGCCATTGCGCCAGCCCCTCGAAGATGGCGCGGCCGAGCCGATCGGGAGAACGCGGAGCGGCGATGACGGACGCCACGACCAGCAAGAGGACCGGGAAACACGCCGCGGCCAGCCGAATCAGGTGGGCACTCAAAAGCCGCGTATCCGCGGCAAAAACCTGGCCGAGCAACGCCCACGACTGCACCAGCCTCGCCGCAACGCCATTCCTGATCGTTGGTGACATTCGAACGTCCGTTCCGCCGCAGCCGGTCGATCGTGACCGGCCAGGCCGTACAGACTACGTCGAAGGTCTCTCAGTTTGATGGATCAATCACCGCAGCGATTCGAGGTAAGCCACCAGGTCCGCCGCCTCCTGCAGCGTCAGGTCTTTCAACAGCCCTTCCGGCATGATCGAGGCCCGCTGCGGCTTGAGTTCCTCGACCTCTTTCACGGCGAACTCGTGGACGTCTCCTTTCGCGTCGCGCAGCGTCAGAGCGTTTGCATTCCGTTCCGCCAGCACGCCGCTCAGCACGCGCCCATCCACCGTCTGTACGGCGTACATCGCGAACTTCGGGTCCACGACGGAGGACGGATTGAGCAGGCTGTCGAGAAGCTCGTCCCGCCGGCGGCGCTGCCCGATCTGCGTCAGCTCCGGACCGACCACTCCGCCTTCGTTTCCGATTCTGTGACACACGCGGCAGTTCAGGGTCTTCGAGGTCTGGTACAGCTCGCGCCCGCGAGCTGGATCACCCGTCAGGTTCAGGACCAGGCGCGGCCGGGGGACCGTTCCAACCCGATCGGCCGGCGGCGCCGGCAGGTGCGCGGCGAACAGGTTCCGGATGTCTGGATCGCTCTGCTCGCCGATCAGCGCGACCACGTCCTCCGCCAGCTCACCGCGAAGTCGCCCCCGGTCGAGCACGCGAGCCAGGTAGAGCGTTCCCCCCAGGTCGTTCAGAATCGGAGCCAGCAGGCCGCGACGCGCCTCGCGCCCCTGCATCTTCGCCGTCGCCGACAGGACCGCGTTGTACATGAACTCGTCCCCGCCCGGCTCTTTCGACATCAACCGGATCCACGCTTCGATCAGCAACAGCCCCTGCTGATCAACAAGCTCTGAGGCCAGGTGTGGCATCCGGCCTCGGCCACAGGTCGCCATCCGCAGGAACAACACGCTGCGATACGGATTCCCGGGCCAGACGATCTTCGCATTCTTGAGCCCCAGCTCTCCTTTCGTCGGAACCTCATCGAGCAACTTCGTGCGTTCCACGGGAATCCCGGCCCGCAGGTCAATCTGGGCCGTTCCTCCGCCGCCGAAGCGGTGACAATGAGCGCAGTTTGCATCGAGATACGATCTCGCCCGATGCTCAATCGAGTGACTTTCATCGAAGGGCGGAACCAGCACCGACTCCTCGTCCCAGCGGGACTGGTTCTTCGGCGGAGCCTTCGCCGGTTCCTGCCGGACGAGAAGCCCCGATTGCTCGAACTGGTCGAGTCGATTGCCGGCTTCCCCCGCCAGCGGCGTGAGCAACTGGCTGCTGTTGAATGCCAGCATCGATTCGGCCCACGGCGTGTGGCACGTCATGCACTGGCTGCGGCTGGAGAACGTCCAGTGCAATACGCGACCTCCCCCGGGGGCCCGCGCGTCCTTCACGGCAAAGATCGCCTCATCCCCCTCTTCCGGAACGAGCGAGGCCTCCGACTGCGCATCATTCCAGCGATAGGTGTATCCCAGCCACTGGGCGCCGTCGAAATGCAGAAGCTGCGTTTCGATCCGCCTCGGCCGTTCCCCCGTCCCCTCGTCCGGAAGCGAGATCGTCTTCACCAGCACCGAGTCCTTGGGAAACTCGAAATGACGTCGGAACATGGAACCCGGCGTCTGCTTCGCAACCCGATGCCCGCGAATCACGCCGTCATTCGGCACAGCCACGAACCGCTCCGCCGTGGCCCCGTCCATCCACTGCTCCGCCGCGATCTTCAGCGGGACGATCCCGGCTGCGACTTCGTGCTTCTCCACCGATGCAAACAGGCCCGTCTCCGAGAGGGTCCGCGGGAAAGGCCTCGTCCCGCGCTCTGCCGCGTCGTTCCGCTCGAGTGTGTGAATCGTTCCCGCGTCGTAGTCGAGGATCACGAGTTCGCCGTCATGATCCTGTCCGAAGTCGATGATCCGGATCGAAGGGGCCGACAGGTCCATCAGTTCCAGCGACTTCGCATCGGACGCATCATTCCGTTCTGGCGGAACCAGCGACCAGATGCGATGCGTCTCCCAGTCACCGAACACGTACTTCCCGACCAGTTCGGGAAACTTCTTTCCGCGATAGACGAAGCCCCCGGTGATGCTGGCGGCAGCCGTGTGAGGCAACGCCAGCAGCGGCGGCGTGACCGGCTGCGGACCCGCCGGCAGATCGACGCGAACCGGCTGAGGCCCTTCGGTAACGCTCCAGCCATAGTTTGCCCCGCGCTCCACGCGGTACACCATCTCCCACAGCTCCCACCCGATGTCGCCGACCCACAGCGCCCCCGTGGCTCGATCGAAGCTCATTTTCCATGGGTTGCGCAGTCCATAGGCCCAGATCTCCGGCCGCACGCCCGGCACATCGACGAACGGGTTGTCCTTCGGAACCAGGTAGTTCCTGCCTGGCTCCTTCTCATCCACGTTGATCCGCAGGATGCAGGACAACAGGTCGCTGTTGTCCTGCCCCGTGTTTCGTTGGTCCGGTGGACTCGCTTCGCCGCCGTCGCCGGTGGAGATGTAGAGGCAGCCGTCCGGACCGAATTCGAGACACGCCCCGTTGTGCCCCCCCTCGTGGAACGTGATCACCAGTTCTTCCGACTGGAGATCGATCTTCGGGATCTCCCCCGGAGTCACCTGGAAGCACGAGACGCGCGTGCCGTCTTCCAGGTGCACGCCCGGTTTCGGCGGGACGACCGTGTACGCCAGGTACACCCGCCCGTTCTCGGCAAACTTCGGATGGAACGCGACGCCGTAGATGTAGGTGACCCGCAGCTTCTCGCCCTCTTTGCCCGTCATCGGCAGATCGCGGTTGAAATCGGCGATCAGGTCCGCCCGGCCGCCATCCTCCGTCGGAGTGACGACGTACAGCTTCGCCTCCGGCTCGGAAACCCACCACCGTGGATCGCCCGGCGGCATTTCGATGGTCACCGGGTTCCGGAACTGCACGTTCGGAAACATCCGGACGCTCTTGTACTTCGGGGGAGGCTCGGGAGACCCGGTCACAAACGGAGTCGTCCACGGAATTCGCGGGGCCGGCTTCGCGACCTCTCCGGCCTGCGCCCGCCAGGCGAAGCACAGCCACACGACCGGAAACGCGACCAGGAACCAGCTCGTCCGTCTGTTCGGGCTCACGCGGCAACCTCGGATCGCGGCGGTGATGGTGAATCTCCGGCCACTAATGTAACGGCTCGACGAAGCGGGAGTAGATGGCCGGGAGCGGTCCAGGGCGCGTCACTTTTTCACAATTCGGTCATCTCTCGTCACCGCAAGTCATTTGGCGGCAATGGCACAACCCAACGATGAATTGGCCCATCTTGAAGAAGTGACCAGCCCTGCGGGGAGTTCGCAGTCTCGGGCGGTGATTGGGAAATCTGCGGAGGTATTCGACGCCGAGGGGGCGAGGAGGGCGCGTTGTGTGGGTGGTACTGTACTCCTCGCCCTATTTCTTCCCCCTGAAGTCTTGCGGAGGGATCGGGAGAGCGTGGGTGGTGCGGACATGGAGCCGGCCGGGCCGGGGTGTGTGACGACAGGTTGACGGTGGTTGTGTTCATGGGTTCCTCCATCATGACGGGGGCGGTTGCGCGGGGGGGCCCGGTACTCGGTACCTCGGAAGTGCGTTGGCGGGTGGGGATTGGGGCGGGACGAGTCACTTTTTCCAAGTCGGTCGTCTCTCGTCACCGCAAGGCATTTTGCGGCAACGACGCCCGCCAACGACGAATTGGCCCATTCTGAAAAGGTGACCAGCCGTGGGGAGCGGTACGGTCAGTCCCCCTCGCGGCGGCATTGGGCACGGCGGTCGTGGGACGGTGCCGATCCGCGCGCAACCGGTCACGGAAGGTGGAGGGAACAATGAACACGATCACCTGCAGCCATCACACTTCGACTCCTGATGCACCGGTAACACCAGTCCGGACGCACTGACACCGTCCTTCCCATGGGGGAAAGGGGGAAGAGGGGCCAGAAGGATGCACCACTCATCAGCGCGCGCCTTGCCGCCTCGCTCTCGGAGCAGCCGCGATACGCCTTTCCCGCCTCTTCCCTGTCGGCTCATCCGCTACGGCCGGCAGACTCCGTTTCGCAAGCCGCGATTTCTGCCGGATTCGGCAATCGGTGATTTGACATCCTGTCGATCCTTTGGGCAGGGACACGGAATGCTTGCCGATGCGTGGCCGCCCTTGGGAGGGCGCGGCCGCGACGAGAGATCGGAAGTTGTCCCGGGAACGGCCGCCAGGCGGCTGTCCGGCACTCAAGGATGAGCGCGCCCCGCAGCCATGAGAGCTGCGGTTGACTCGTATCAACGGAGTTGCCGCGATGAAGTCGTCTCTTCAAGGGTGTCTTGCCATCGCTCTGTGTGTTGCCAGCTGCGGGTGCGGCGGCGCCCAGGCCCGCGCCTGGCGCGGTCCTCGCCTTCGCGCCGGTTATCCGGGAGCGAACAGCTCGATCTATACGCCGCCGGTCGAACCGCCGCGTGAACCGGCCCCCGTCTTTGAGCAGCCGCAGGATCAGATCGCGCCTCCGGTCCGCCCGGGAGACCTGGAACCCGCGCCCACGCCCGCAATCCGGCTCGAGGCCGAATTGCCCGCCCCTCCATCCGAGTCGGAGGAGTCGGTCCAGTTCATGCTCCCGGTCCCCCCGTCGCGGATGCCGAATGCCCTCGATCCTGTCGACTCCCGCCCGCTGCTCGAGCAATCGTCGGCCGAGAGGCCGATCCGTCGCGACTCCGGTGAGATGCTGGGAGAAGGCAAGATTGCCAGCGCGATGCGCGGCCATTCGACCTACACTGCCAGCCACGCCGGACGGTCCGCCGTCCGCCTGATGCGGATCGAGTCGGACACCTTCGAACAGGCGCCGATGGGGATGATGCAGGTCGAGTACGTGCCGCTTCTCGCCCCCGTGCCGCCCCTCTGAGTGCAACCGGGGACTATTCGGCCGCGGCGCCGTTCGTCGCCGGAACGACTTTGGCCACCTCGCCGACCGATTCGGGCGGATGGGCATCCCGC
Organism: Caulifigura coniformis; assembly: GCF_007745175.1. Lineage (GTDB taxonomy): Bacteria > Planctomycetota > Planctomycetia > Planctomycetales > Planctomycetaceae > Caulifigura > Caulifigura coniformis. Next base: position 1,505,324 of record NZ_CP036271.1, read on the forward strand.
ACCCCCACCGTCACAAACGTCGGCCAGTACAGACGGGCGTCGGTCGCGACCTGCCAGGTGTCGATCGAAGACGTCAGGTAGCTCAGGACCAGTTCTCCGTCTGACGAGAGCGTCGGGTGGGCCTTGCCGGCGTAGCAAAACAGCTTCGAATCAGCCGCAGCGTCCCGGCAGGTGTGCAGGATCTCGATGTTCGACCATGGCCCGCGCGGCGAAGGCGCAGTGCGGGCAACGATCCGGTTCGAAACATCACAGTCGGTGTACACCATCAGGTAGCGGTTCAGCCCCGGCATGTGGGCGATTGAAATGTCGCCCGCCATGTAGTCGGCGATCTTGTCCGGACGGAAGAAGTCCCGAGTCCATCGGCCTCGGCTGAGGAAGCGCCACTCCGACATCTCGGCAACGCGGTCCAGCGGAACTCGGGCCAGCACCAGGTGACGATCCTGCGATTGCAGGCGGGAAGCGTCATCGATGCCGTAGACGTAGAGATACTTCCCTTCAATGACGACGCCGCTGCCGAACGTCAGATCGCGCCGACGGGTGTACAGGCTGAACGGAACCTTGACCTGCTCGATACACCAGTCGCGCGGATCATCCAGCGGATTCTCCACGATCGCGAGCCACTGCCCGAGCGGCGAATGGTCGGGCCGTTTCGGGTCCACCGCATCGCCGACCTGCGACATGAACAGGTACAGGCGGCCGTTGAGCATCGTGCCCGCCTGGAACCAGAACCAGCCGCGCCCGTCCAGCGGGCTGATGAGATCGACGGGTTTGCCTTTGTCATTCTCGCGGATCACGAAATCGCAGGGACCATCCGCCCTGCACTGGACCGCCGCCGAATTATGCACGATCCGGGCCTTCGTCCGGCGACCATCTTTCAGGGCGCCGACCCAGGTATCGCCGAAAAGCCAGAGCGTGCTGCCGTTGCCAAGGTCGACCGACTGGGCGCCGTCGCCGCCAATCCAGCCTTGTTGCGGACGAAAGGCCGCGTTCAGCTCCGGGGCGCTGCGAGAGACATCGAATTCGAGGCCAATCTCACGCGAATCGTCCTCAGCAACCGCAGGCCCGCCACACACAGCCAGCAACACAATTCCCGCTGCGCAGGCCATGACCCGCGAAGCAAAAGCAATCCTTGACATCGTTCCTCAATCCAGAGTGGTGCGCACGGCTTCGTCGAGAGGCATTCCCGTCGTGCGCGAGCTCAACAGGCTGAGCGGCCTGCGAGCCATCCGGGGCGTCGTGCCCCAAAAGGTAGGAATCCTTCGTGAGGAGATTGCAATCAGCGTGCCTGTTTTCAGTGAAGGGCGTCCGGGAAACCCCTGCCGACCGTTCATAAGGTGGCATTTCCCGTTCGCAACTCTATAAGTGGTCTCATCTGGCCGCGTTGGACGGCCTTTCAGAAGAGTTTTTCGCGTTCTTGTTCGCGGCGCGTCCCGGAGTGGTTTTCGGTGTCGATCATTGTTCAGAAATTCGGCGGCACCAGCGTCGCCACTGCGCAGAAGATTCTCGCGGCCGCCCGCCGGGCCGTCGCGACCAAACGTGCCGGCCACCAGGTGGTGATGGTCGTTTCCGCGCGCGGCCACAAGACGGACGAACTGGTCGACCTGGCGGCGGAAATTACCGATTCGCCCCCGCCGCGCGAGATGGACATGCTCCTCTCCACCGGCGAGCAGGAATCCGTGGCCCTCGTCGCCATGGCTATCCAGACGCTCGGCGAAAAAGCGGTCAGCCTCACCGGCGGACAGATCGGAATCCAGACGGACACCTCGTACACCAAGGCCCGTATCCGCAATATCTCCACCGACCGCATGCGGCGCTGCCTCGATGAGGGGGCCATCGTCGTCGCCGCCGGATTTCAAGGGGTCGACGACGACCTGAACATCACCACCCTCGGCCGCGGAGGCAGCGACACCACAGCCACCGCCCTCGCCGCCGTCCTCCGTGCCGCGGAATGCGAGATCTACACCGACGTCGAAGGGGTCTTTACGACTGACCCCCGGCTCGTGAAGGACGCCCGCAAGGTGGGAAGAATCTCCTACGACGAGATGCTCGAGATGGCGAGCCTCGGGGCGGGAGTCATGCATTCGCGGTCGATCGAGTTCGCCAAGAAATTCGCCGTTCCGCTCCGCGTGAGGCCGGCCTATTCGGACGGCGCCGGCACCCTGATTGCCCCGGAAGGGGATGAGGACCAGCGTGTCGTCAGCGGGCTGGCGCTCGCCAGGAACGAAGCCCGCGTCAGTCTCGTCGGCATTCCTGATCGGCCGGGTACGATGGCGATCGTCTTCGCCAACATGGCCGCCCGGAAGATCCCGATCGACATGGTGGTGCAGAACGTCGCCCAGGGGGGGACGGCCGAGGTCTCATTCACGGTCCCCCAATCGGACCTCGCCGAAACGTTGACAGCTGCCGAGGACGCCGTGAAGGGGCTCGGCGCGGGCCGCGTCGAAAGCGGCACGGCAGTGGCCAAGCTGTCGATCGTCGGCGTGGGAATGCGGACGCACAGCGGAGTCGCGGCCCACATGTTCCAGTCGCTGGCGGACGCGGGCGTGAACATCCAGATGATCACGACCAGCGAAATCAAGATCTCGACACTCGTCTCCCGCGACCAGTGCGAGGAGGCCCTCCGCAAAGTTCACGCGGCCTTCAAGCTCGATAAACCGACGAACGAGCCTCCGGCCGTGGGAGTCCGGCAGAAGCCGGCCGGGAACGGCGACGCATCCAGCCAGAAGCGGCTTCTCCACGAAGTCGTCAGCAAGCTTGCCGCGATGGAAGACATCGTGGTGAGCGAAGTGCTGCTCGATGAATCCCAGGCCCGGGTGACGATCAGCGAGATTCCTGACAGCCCCGGCATTTCGGCCCAGCTCTTTTCCGCCGTCGCCGATGGCGACGTGATGGTCGACATGATCGTCCAGAACCAGAGCCACAGCGGTCGGGCCCGGGTCTCGCTCACCGTGGATCGCGCCGATCTCGAACGCTGCCTGCTGCTGGTTCGGGAAGTCGTCTCGCAGTGGCCGGAGGCAACGCTGACATACGATCCGGAGATTGCGACGCTCTCCGTCGTCGGCATTGGCCTGCGGACTCATACCGGCGTGGGAGAACGCATGTTCCGGGCGCTGGCAGACGCCAGCATCAACATCCAGCTGATCAACACCAGTGAAATGCGGATGAGCGCGGTCGTCGCGCGATCAGAAGGCAAGAAGGCGCACGAAGCGCTGCTCAAAGCCTTCAGTCTGAATTCCTGAGGGATCGCTGGCCGAGGCCGATGGGCGCCGCGCGTTCACTGCTCCAGGACTCGCCTCGAGACGCACGAACACTGTGCGGCATGACGCTCCGGATAAGCTCCGTGACGCCATGCCACGCGTGAACCCCTTGCCTAGTTCGAGAGCGCCTCGGCGACGTCCGTCCGGTAAGCCGTCAGCGCCGGCAGGAAGCCGACCAGCGTTGCCATGGCGACCATGATCGGCACGATCACGAACTCCATCGGGTCGAAATAGGCGGGGTTGATCACCAGCCCGCTGCGTGCGGCGACAAGTGGCCCCCCGAGTACCACCAGGCCATGCCCCAGGAGGATTCCCAGGAGCCCTCCCCCGACGCACAGGAGCAGCGACTCGACGAGCACGATTGAAAACACCGTCTGACGCCGCGCGCCGAGCGCCCGCATGATGCCGATCTCGCGACGCCGGTCGGCCATCGAGTTGTAGATGCTCACGAAGATCCCGATGCCGGAGACGGCGATAATCAGGGCCGTCAGCACGATGACCGCCAGCCGCACATTCGCCAGCAGGCCGTCCATGAGCCGCCTCATCACCATCACCGGATTGGCCGCGTCGGCCCGGTAACCTTTCCGGAGGAACGTCTGCAGGCTCATTGCGTTCGCTCCGCGTTGCGGCAGGTCGTCCCCTCCCTTGCAGATGACGACAATGGACGTGATCTGCCGCTGCACATCGGGCACGACGCCGCCGGGGTGGTAATGGACGCCCCGAGCGCGGGCATCTGCCTCTGCAGCCAGTTCCTTCGCATACTTCTGCTGAAGGATTGCGAGGTCGTCCCCGAAGAACGCGGACTCCGACTGGATCGCTTCGACAAGCGGCTTCTCGTGTCCGCCCAGCGAAAGAAAGCCTTCCAGGTTCACAAACACGCTGCGGTCGTTCGGAGTGTTCGTGACGTCCAGCACGCCGGTGATCTTGAAGCGTTCGTCATGCACGTGGTCGTCCTGACCGCCGTGGATCATGCGGAACTCGTCCCCAACGCCCCAATTGTTTTTTCGGGCGACTTCACTGCCGATCACCGCCTCCCACGCTCCGGACATCACGCGGCCGTCGCCCATCATGCGGAACCGCTTGCCGTCACCACCATAGGGAGTCGTCAGGTATTCGGTGGTCGTTCCGACGATCGGAAACTGACCGACCTCAGTTTCGTCCCCCAGCGCGATTGGAATCGCTTTCTCCACTTCCGGACGCTTCAGGATCTCCTGATAGAAGCGCCACGGGAGGTTCTCGATCGGTCGGTCGATTCGGTAGATCGTGCTCAGGATCAGCTGGAAATGACTGCCGCGCGGCCCGATGACGAGGTCATAGCCCGTCCCCGTCTGGTTGAACATGTTGCTGATGACGCCGTTGATGATCAGCACGGCGACCATCAACGCGACACCCAGCGCCACGCTGAGTGCGGTGAGCAGCGATGAAAGCGACCGCTGACGCAGGCTCTTGAATGCAATCGAGAACAGGTTCATTCCACGGCCCCCGGCTTGTTGAATTCGGCCAGGCGTTCGACGCGCGGGAACTGCGCGGCCGCCTCGGGCGAATGGGTGACCAGGAGCAGCGACACGTTCAGCTCCTCACATCCCTTGCGCAACAACGACAACACCTTCTCCTGATTGGCCGTGTCGACGTTCGCCGTCGGCTCGTCGGCGAGCATCAACCGCGGCTTGTTTCCCAGCGCCCGCGCAACCGCCACCCGCTGCTGTTCGCCGACTGACATCTGCGGCGGACGATGATTCAGGCGATGGGACAGGCCGACCTTTTCAAGCAGCGCTTTCGCGAAGGTGCGGTCCGCCTTGCCGGAGAAGCTCATCCCCAGAAGTACGTTTTCCAGGGCGGTAAACGCGGGAAGCAGGTTGAATGTCTGGAACACAATCCCGATTCGCTCGGCGCGGAATCGGTCGCGGGCCGGCTCCGAAAGGCGACTGATCTCCGTCCCGTCGACGACAATCGAACCGGAGTCGGCCGCGGTGATTCCGGCGATCACGTTGAGCAGCGTCGTCTTGCCGCCGCCGCTCTGTCCGACGAGCGCCACCTGCTCTCCCTGGATGAGCTGGAAGCTTTCGACGTTCAGGACCGGTAGCATGCCGCCTCCTGGCTCGCGGTAGCTCTTCCGCACGTTGGTCAGTTTCAAAGACATGCTCAGTGAATCTGTTGGAGTTCAGTCTTCAGGAGTCGCGTCTCGACAACGGCCTCCGCTCCGGCGTTCAGCAGGGGCAGTGTGGCTGGCGAAGTCATTTCCACGCAAATTCCTGCCCCGTCAGGACCTCGTACGCCTCGACGTACTTCTCGCGGGTCCGCCGGATCACGTCGTCCGGAAGCTCCGGGGGGGGACTGTTCTTGTCCCATGGCTGGGTTTCGAGCCAGTCACGAACGAACTGCTTGTCGTACGACGCCTGCGGCCGGCCCGGTTCATACGCGTTTTGCGGCCAGAATCGTGAACTGTCCGGGGTGAGAACTTCATCAATCAGGATCATCTCGCCTTCCACCCGTCCGAACTCGAACTTGGTATCCGCAATGATGATTCCCTTTTCGAGGGCGTAGGCCGCTCCCTGGGCATAGAGATCAAGGCTCAGGTCGCGCAGTCGGGTGGCCACCTCCAGCCCGACGATGTTGCAGGTCGTCGCGAAGGAGACATTTTCGTCGTGCCCGGTCTCGGCCTTGATCGCCGGAGTGAAGATCGGCTCGGGCAATCGGTCGCTTTCCTTGAGCCCGGGCGGCAGTTTCACGCCACAAACCTCTCCGCTCTGCTGGTACTCCTTCCAGCCTGATCCGGAGAGGTAGCCGCGAACGACGCACTCGATCGGAGCGACCTGCGTCTTGCGGACGATCATGCTGCGTCCCGCGAGCGACTCGCGGTCGACGTCCGCGGGCAGCGGCAGGTCGCTGACGTTCGTGCTGATCAGGTGATGCTGGACCTGCAGGCGGCGGAACCAGAAGTCGCTGATCTGTGTCAGCACGCGTCCCTTGTCGGGGATACCGCTGGGAAGCACCCAGTCGAACGCGCTGATCCGGTCGGTTGCCACCAGGAGGAGGAAGTCGCCGAAATCGTAAACGTCGCGCACTTTTCCGCGGCGAACAGGGCGGCCGGGGATCTCGGTGCGCAGGAGAGGAGTCATGGGAGGCTCAAACGTCCGTGTGTCGAAGGGAATCTGGAGTATGTCGAACGCTGCGGGCCGGGAAAACTCTCCGGGTACTATGTATTTGCAATTCTTTTGCAGAATGTTGACTCTCGGCAACACGTTGACGGAACGCAACGCGCAAAACACCCGGTCCCGGCCACTCGCCACAGTTCGTAAACACCGTGTTCATCAAGAATTCAGGCGATTGAACACACTTTCCGTTTCAGGGAATGAACATGGGCACGGGCTTTGAATCAGGAGAGCGAGAACCGTTGCGGCCAGTCAACGACCGGAAAACTTGCCTTCCGGACTCCGGGACCTGCCGCTGCCACGGACGCTTCGCCCAAGAACTGACCGCCCATGATCCCTCCGACCGTCCTCCTCGTCACTCCAGACTCCGACCTCGCGGCCACGCTGACGCTGGAACTCGGGGAAGCCTGTGAACCGGTCATCGTGACGGACGTGGGAGGCCTTCCGGAAGACCGGGGCGACGACCGCGTGGCCGCGGTCGTCCTCGATGTCCGCCAGTCCCCACACGGCGGCCATGCGATCGATCGCCTGCTCGGGGAACTCACTGCCGAGATTCCCGAGGGTAAGGTCATCCTGCTCGCCGACCTCTTCTGTCCGGAAGTGATCGAGCGACGTGCCGCGACGAACGGCATGCCCCTCGTCCGTACGGGTCCCCAGGCACTCGGCGCCCTCATCAGTCACATCGTCGCCCGACTTCCCAAACCGGAAGTCCCCGCTGCCCCTCCGCTGAACAGCATCGCCGACGGCTTCGAAACCAGTTCACCGCAGGTCCGGCGCATGCTGGACGATCTCTTCATCGCCGCAGGCCACGACGTCACGATCCTGCTCATCGGTGAAACCGGCTCGGGCAAGACGTACCTCTCCAACCTGATCCACAGCAGTTCCCCGCGTGCCAGCGAGCCCTTTCTGCATGTCGCCTGCGGCGCGCTGCCCCGTGAGTTGATCGAAAGCGAACTCTTCGGCCACGTCAAAGGCGCCTTCACCAGCGCTCACGCTGACAAAGAGGGCAAATTCCTGGCGGCCGGCCGCGGGACGGTGCTGCTCGACGAAATCGACGTCCTCGGCCCGGAGCAGCAGGTCAAGCTCCTGCGGGTCATCGAGACGGGCGAGTTCGAACCGGTCGGTTCGAACCGCACCTATCGGTCACAAGCCCGGCTCGTCGTCGCCAGCAACCTCGAACTCCAGCCGCTCGTCGAACAGGGAAAGTTCCGGCCCGACCTGTACTACCGGCTCAACATGCTCAAATTCGACGTCCCGGCGTTGCGCAAGCGCAAGGTCGACGTCATTCCACTCGCCCGAAAGTTCATCACCCGCTTCCAGCAGAAGCATGGCATCAGCATCCGGCACGTCGACGACAGCATGCTCGACGCGCTGGTCGACTATCCCTGGCCGGGCAATGTTCGTGAACTCGAACATGTGATCCAGCGGGCTGTCATTTACTGCCGAGAAGGGGTTCTGACGGCCGAGCACCTCCCACCGCACATCCTCGCCGGTCAGTTCGGTCCGGGAAATGATCCCTCCGTCCAGCTCGGCGGTCGTGGCCTGGGGCGCGAGCCGTCACTCGGGCGACAGGTCGCCGTGACCGAACGCGAAATCATCGAGCAGACCCTGTTCAAGAACAACAACAGCCGCACGATCACCGCCCGCGAACTCGGCATCAGCCGCGTCACGCTCTACAACAAGATGAAGAAGTACAACATGATGCAGTGACGGCGGCGCCACGTGCTCCCGGCCGGGAATACTGTCGCTGAGATACTTCGAAGACGTGGTCCCTAAACGACGTTCTTCCTGAGTTCGTCCAGCGGGTAGAAAGTGTCGCGCCAGCGGATGCCTCCCTGCCACAGGTTCAGGATCATCGTCCGCAGCTGAATGCCGGCGAACAGCACCACTCCCAACGGAAACAGGATCCCCAGCCAGGAGGGCTGACCGTTCGACAGGCAGGCCCGCCCCGCGAAGACGACGTACACCGCCGCTGCGATTGCGAACATCAGGTTCGCGGGCCAGGGCGTCATGAACATCGCGGCGAAGGGGAGCACGTAGACAATCATCAGGAACGCGTTCGCGAACAGGACGAGACCTTTGCGGTAATCGGCTCCGGCAAAGGTGTTCTTCTCGAGGCCGCGAATCAGTTCCCAGACGCTGGTGTACCACTCGACCGCGAGATGCTCGCTCGCGATGACGAAGTCGGGCTGGAATCCGGCATCTTTCAGCACCTTGCCCAGCTTCACGTCGTCATCCGGCCTCAGCCTCAGCTTCTCGTGCCCTCCGATCGACCGATAGGCCGACGCCCGCACCAGGTTGAAGGCGCCGATGCCGACAAACGCCGACTTGTCCTTCGACCGCACGGCCCACGCCTTCACGTAGAGCACGAAGCACATCGAAAACACGGGCACGAACGCCCGCAGCCAGAATGACGGCGTGACCACGCGCGGAGTCGCGGCGAGATGGTCCAGACGTTCCCCCTCGGCGAACGTCACGGCCTTTCGAAGCGTGTCCGGGGCGAAAATGACGTCGGCATCGGTAAACAGGAGCCATTCTCCATCCGAGCGGAATGCGCCGACATGCAGGGCGTTGTTCTTGCCCAGCCATCCATTGGGCAACTGGTCGATCTCCACGACATTCAGTCGCGGGTCCTCAGCGGCGAGGCGGGCCAGGATCGCCGCCGTTCCGTCCGTTGAACGATCGTTGACGACCGTCATCTGCAGGGCCGGATAGTCGAGCGCCAGCAGCGAACGCACTCCCTCTTCGATGTTCCGCTCTTCGTTCCGCGCGGCGACCACGATCGAGACTCTCGGCCAGACCGCCCGGCCCTCAGCATCAACCGACGACAGGGAGCGGATGACGTGTTCCGAGAGGGCCCACAGGGCCGCGCACACCCCCGCGGCGGCGAAATCGATGCCTGCGAGGGCCGTCCAGATCCAGTCGGTCGTCGTCACACGGTGTCCTGTCAAAACGCAGTTTCTGCCGAAGGCCGTCGCAGCGGCACGTCAGCGCCTCCAGGCGCAGTCCGTCGGCTCTTGCAACACTGGACAGAAACCGGGCCGTATCCGCGAGTTCGAGCAGAGGTTTACCCAGTTTGCCCGACCGGAACACACGGTAGGAGATTCACGACCGGCACGACACGGATTGCCGATTCCCTCGATTGAACCGCTCATACTGTCGATTCAAGACGACGTCGCACAATCGCGCTGATCCGCGCGGAGGCTCACCTTCGAGGGGGCTGTCCACGCCGGCTCCGGCCCGACGGTGTCTGGGGACTGGCTTCCGCCAGGGACGCCGGGCGACGAGCTTCACTGGGGGGACGCCGGAAAGACTCCGGCGGCCGGGGATTGACAGGGTGGGGGAACTCAGATGCTTCGATGCAGCAGGATGCTGGTCGTACTCCTGGCGGGCTGGCTGGTCATGGGCGGCTCCGCACAGGCCCAGCTGCAGGTGGAAGCCAACTATCTGATCATGAAGCGCCAGGATTCCGATTCCTCGCGGTTCATCAGCGGACCGCAGGGCGTCTCCGGTGCAGATGAATACGGTTTCGCGTCCGGCTATCGCTTCGGAATCGTCGGCGGCTACGACTGGTTCGAAGTCGAAGCATTGTTCGCGCAGGTTGACGACTGGACCGACAGCCAGGATCGCGTCCTCGACGCCGGGCTGTCATTCGACGACGCGGCCGCGAATCCCCTCGTCTTTCCCGGTGGACCAGCGAACATTCTCGCGTTCCGCAACGCCCTCTTCGACGCGGCCACGAATGGCGGCGCGGTCGGCCAGGACGAAACTCTCGAAGGCGAACTCCTGCAACCTGGAGCCATCGCGCGGGTCCGGTCCAGCAGCCGTTACCGCGACTTCGAATTGAACTTCGGAACCAACCGCACCACGAACTGGTACCGCTTCGGCCTCGGTTGGCGCAACATCCGCCTCAACGACCGCACGCAGTTCGCGACGATCGGCACGTTCGACGCCATCGACATCGATGACGGCAACGTCAATGGCGAAGCGGGCAACGATGACAACGACGCCCTCTCGGATGCCGCACTCGTCGCTGCCGGTTTCAGCATCACCTCGGGCGCTGCTGACGGGTATGACGCCGCGGACGTCGTGGGCGCCGGCCCGGATACGCTGGCTGTCTTCTACGGCGGAAGCGCGGATAACGAACTCAATGGTCTGCAGGCGATCGCCGCCGCCCAGCTGACTGAATCTGAGCACTTCGTGATCGAAGTCGTCGGCAAGGCGGGTCTGTACCACAACAGCGTGCACGCCAACACCACCGAAATGCTGGTCGGCAGCGTCAACGACGACTCGGTCTACACCCGCTACTACTCAGATCAGAAGAGCACCGCCTCTTTCGCGGGCAGCCTCGGCCTGCAGGCCCGGATCCCTGTGACGGACTACATCACGTTCACGACGGGCTACGAAGGGATGGTCCTGACCGGGATCGCTCTCGGCGGACAGCAGTTCGACGGGATCCACACCGACATCCTGGGCAACACCGTCTACTCGGCCCGGGCCAATGACAGCACGTTCCTCCACGGAGCCAAGTTCGGCCTCGAGTTGACGTTCTGATTGATACACCGGCGGCCGGAACGTCTGCGAGGCAAATCAACACGGCCTCGCGCCGCTCTCAGCGGTGGACGCCGAGAAAGCCGCGGCGACGTTTGGCGCTGTACTGCTCAAGGGCCTGCTCGATGATCGGCAGGCTCGCAGCCACGGGCTGGAAGTCATCAACTTCCACCTGCTTTCCTTCCAGGGTCTTGTAGTCCTGGAAGAAGCGCCGCAGCATCATCAGCCGGTGCGAAGGCAGCTCCTGGGCTTCCATGAACCCGTTGTATTCCGGGTCGTTGACGGCGACGGCGAGAATCTTGTGATCCTTCTTGCCGCTGTCGATCATGGTCATCAGGCCGATCGCCCGCGCCTGCACCAGCGTCAGCGGCGCGACTGCTTCCTGGCAGAGCACCAGTACGTCGAGCGGATCGTCGTCCTCCGCATAGGTCTGCGGAATGAAGCCGTAGTTGGCCGGATAGTACACGGCCGAGTACAGCATCCGGTCCATCTTCAGGAGCCCCGTCGGCTTGTCCAGCTCGTACTTCACGCTCGATCCCATGGGGATCTCGATGATGACCGTGAATTCACGTGGAAGCAGCTCGCCAGGAGTGACGTCGTGCCAGGGATGGGTCATTGAACAGATTCAGAATTCAGAGGGAAGGATCCGGGGACGAATCCGGCGGCGTGAGCTGCGACCCGACTGGGAAGCGCGGAACGAAATCGCTGAGTGCACTGTGGTTTACATCACGGAGAAGTAATTCGCCACAGCATAGTCGAATCCTTCCTTCGTCACCCGCTTCGGCAGCTGCTTATAGGTGCAGTAGTTCTTTACCTGCAGCAGTAAATCCCGCGGCTGGCAGCTGCGGAGCGGCCGCCCTGTCGCGGTGTAGTGCTTCTCGAGAAGGTAATCGACGGCCTCTGGGTCGTGGATCAGGCCCAGCTTGGGAGCGAGGATCGAGCACAGAGTCCGGAAGTGGTCGAGAGTCGGATCGGGCACCTTGATCTTGTACGGAATTCGCCGCAGGAACGCTCCGTCGACCAGGTTCTTCGGCTCGAGGTTGGTGGAGAAGATGATCAACTGGTCGAAGGGGACCTGGATCTTCTTGCCGCTCGGAAGGTTCAGGTAGTCGTACCGCTTTTCCAGGGGCACAATCCAGCGGTTGAGCAGCGTCGTCACGGGCATCGTCTGGCGGCCGAAATCGTCGATCACCAGGGTGCCGCCGTTACTCTTCAGTTGCAGCGACGCCTCGCAGATCTTCGTCTGCGGGTTCTGCGTCACTTCCAGTTCCTGCATCGTCAATTCGCCACCAGCCACCACGGTCGGCCGTGTGATACGGACCCATCGGGGATCGACGCCGGACAGGTCGAACAGCCCTTCGGTCGTCGGCGATTCCACTTCCTCATGCACGCCCGGATCGAACACGCGGATGATTTCACCGTCAATCCCCAGCGCCCGCGGAATCCAGATCGTGTCGCCGAAGCAGCGTGTCACGCGCTCAGCCAGGCTCGTCTTGCCGTTGCCCGCCTCGCCGAACAGGAACATGCCGCGCCCCGAATTGATCGCCGGGCCCAGCTGATCGAGGAGCTCATCCCGCACGAGGAGATCCGAAAAGGCGCGTTTCAGCGCCTCTTCCGTCACCTGCAGGCCACAGCTTGTCTGGGCCGACATCGCTCTCAGGTAGTCGGCCAGACAAATCGGAGCGGCACCGAAGTAGGTGCACTCTTCGTTGTAGCGCTTGCCCCGGTCGCGCCCCGTATCAGTAATCGCATAGATGTAGTCGCCCATCTCCGCAGCACTCTTGAACGCCACCAGCTGCTCGTGCTTCCACTGCCGGAGCAGCGGGTCGACGATGCCGAACGGAAGGCGGATCTGAGTCGACACCTCGCGCCCGGAAGCGGAGCCCTTCTGAAGCAGATACTTGAGGCACAGCCGCTGAACGTCTTCTTCAGTCAGGCCCGCTTCCCGGAGGTCCTGCGGGATCTTCGGACGAAAGCCTTCGTCCTGCGCGTTGGGGTCGCCCAGCAGTGAGTTGACGCGTTCGAACAGCGCCTCGAGGTGACGGTGCCCCCGGATGGCGTCGGGAGTTTCACCGCGTCGCTTGCGGACCACCCCGCCGCGACCCGAGTTGACGAACTCCCCTTCGTCATCCCCCTCCTGCGGCTCCTCGACGACGAGTGACTCCGGCGACGGCATCTGGACCGCCGGCGCCGGCGGAGTCGGTTCGGTCTTCTCTTTCGACTTCGACCGGATCTGCGCCAGGAACTCTGCGGGCGACAGCTTGGACAGAGACATGACGTGGCCGGTCGAGGAAACGGTGGTCTGAAGTCGGCGCAAGGCCTGCCCGTCCGCGAGCCGGTCGTCTTCGCCGCGAAACGCTAGGCCGCCAAATCCTCCAGTCAAACCGGACCCCCACGGCGACGTTGCATTTTGGCAACCTCGTCCCCCGGAATCGTCACGACTGTTCCGGATTAACAGCCGCGGGTGACGGCGACAGGGAGAACCCTCGGCGGCTGAGGGGCTTCCGGAAGGACCGTCACCGCCGCGCGCCAGATCGCAGGAAGGGGGCCCGCCGCCACACAGTGCACTCCCGGGTCGAAGCCGTGTAGTCTGAAGCCTGCGCCGCTTCGGACTCTCCTACCTCCTGCCCCTCCCGGTCTGAACGTCCATCCTCCATGCAGTACCAGGGCCTTCTCGGTGTCGCTGCGGTCATCGCCCTCTGTGTCGCGATGTCCGACAATCGACGTCGCATCGACTGGCGACTCGTTGTTTGGGGCATGGTCCTTCAGACGACGTTCGCCGCGCTCATCATTCTCACTGAACCAGGACGCAACCTGTTCGCGACCGCCGACGCGGCAATCAACGGGCTGCTGGTTTTCAGCAAGAGCGGCAGCGACCTGCTGCTCCGCTCATTCGTGACGGGCGAGGTCGAGCCGTCGCTGCAGAACCTCGCTTTCCAGGGGCTCTCGACCGTCATCTTCTTCTCGGCGCTTCTCTCCGCCCTCTACCACCTCGGAGTTATGCAGCAGGTCGTTCGCGCCATTGCCTGGATTATGCAGCGGACCATGCGGACCAGCGGCGCGGAAACGCTGAGCGTCACCGGGGACATCTTCGTCGGCCAGACGGAAGCGCCTCTGCTCATCAAGCCGTTTCTGGAAAGCATGACCCGTTCCGAGCTGAACACCGTCATGGTCGGCGGCTTCGCCACCATCGCCGGGTCGGTGATCGGGCTGTACGTCGGCTGGCTGAGGGAGACCGTACCGAACATTGCCGGTCACCTCATGGCGGCCTCCGTGATGAGCGCTCCGGCCGCGATCCTCGTTTCGAAGATCATCGTGCCGGAAACGCTCACGCCGCTGACTTCGGGAACACTTCCGATCTCGACCGAGCGCACCACGGGAAACCTGGTGGAAGCGATCGGCGACGGCGCGACCGACGGCATGAAGCTTCTGCTGAACATCGCCGCCATGCTGCTGGCGTTCGTCGCGCTCGTTTCGATGGTGAATGCCGGGCTGCGCTGGACAGGCGACCTGCTCGCGTCATGGGGAACGCCGACTTCGATGACGTCTCTCTTCTCGCTCGAAGCAGTCCTCGGCAAGCTCTTTCAGCCGCTCGCCTGGACGCTCGGCGTCACCTGGGCGGAAGCGGAGACACTCGGCGCCCTGCTCGGCAAGAAACTGGTGCTCACGGAACTCGTGGCCTACCAGGAACTCGGCAGCTATGCACCTGGTGAGAAGTTCTCGGAACGCTCGCGAATTATCGCAAGCTACGCCCTGTGCGGCTTCGCGAATTTCGCCTCGATCGGCGTCCAGCTCGGTGGGACGGGCGCCATGGCCCCGGGCCGCAAGAAGGATCTCGCAGCATTGGCCATGCGGGCCATGATCGGCGGCGCGCTCACGACATGCATGACGGCCGCCGTGGCGGGATTGTTCATCCCGCTCCACTGACGGCGAATCAGGCCGCCTTGCGAACCGGGATCGAGTAGACCGGGGAGGCCTGTTCGACGTCCAGGGCGTGGGCCAGCGAGCGAACGACCCGCTCCTGACGGATCGCGCCCAGTTCGGCGTAAATCGGCAGGGCCAGCGATTCAGCAGACGCCCGTTCCGCTTCCGGGAACTGGCCCTGCTTGCATCCCAGGTATTCGAAGCACTTCTGCAGGTGCAGCGGCTTCGGATAGTAAACGGCACAGCCCACCTGCTGGGCCTGCAGGCTCTTCAGCACGTCATCGCGACGCCCGTCTTCGATCCGCACGACGAACTGGTTGTACGAATGTCCGCACGCCGGGTGCGTCGCCGGGAACACGAGATGTTCGCTCACTCCGCTGGCGTCGAACAACTTCTTGTACCGGGCCGCGTTGTTCTGCCGGGCGGCCGTCCAGTCGGACAGCCGACGGAGCTTCACGGACAGAATCGCTGCCTGGATCGCATCAAGGCGGCTGTTGAGGCCCACTTCGACATGCTCATACCGTCCGACGTCGCCGTGAACGCGCAGCCGCTTGAGGCGGGCCGCCAGTTCCGGATCGTCGGTCGTCACCATGCCGCCGTCGCCGGCGCCGCCGAGGTTCTTGGTCGGAAAGAAGCTGAAGCAGCACATCGTTCCGAGAACGCCGGCCTGGCGTCCGCCGTAGCTGCTTCCGATCGCCTGGGCCGCGTCTTCGATGATCGGCAGTCCGTTGCGGACGGCCGTGCGCCACAGCGGGTCCATGTCGGCGCACTGTCCGAACAGGTGGACCGGCATGATCGCCCGGGTTTTGGAAGTCACGGCCGCGTCGACGGCGGCCGGGTCGAGGTTGAACGTGACGGGATCGATGTCGACGAACACCGGGGTGGCGCCGACGCGGTGGATGCAGCTGGCCGTTGCGAAGAACGTGTAGGGAGTCGTGATGACTTCGTCGCCCGGGCCGATATCGAGCGCCATCAGCGCCAGCACCAGGGCATCGGTGCCCGAAGCACAGCCCACCGCGTGGCGGGCATCGCAGTAGGTCGCGACCTGCGCCTCGAACTGCGCGACATCCTCACCCAGGATGAACTTCTGCGACGTCAGGACTCGGTCGACGACCGCCCGCACTTCGTCGGCGATCTCGTCGTATTGTTCCACGAGGTCGATCAGCGGGACCGGAGCGGTGGTCAACGCGGCCGCGGAAAGCGGCAAAATATCCGGGCTCATGCTGCGAATCCCTTCGCCTGAAACGACTTCTGCTGTTTCGGAGGGACGGATCGGTCGCCGCCTCATTGCAGCAAACGACCCGTCGAGAGCCGGGAAGGTAGGCCTGTTGTTTTCGACCTGTCAATATGGTTGCCGCTGCATGAGAATTCCCGAAGCGCTCCCTGCAGAAATTGCCTGACATTGGAGTTTTGCCCGCATGATTCGCCTCCTCCTGACCTTCCTGGCCGTCGCCGCCTTGCTCGCCCCCGCCGGGGCTGCGGCCGAATGGAAGGCCGGGGCCGCCAAGGTCACCATCACCCCGGAAAACCTGATGTGGATGTCGGGATATGGATCCCGCAACAAGCCGGCCGAAGGAAAACTGACCGACCTCTGGGCCAAGGCCCTCGTCCTCGAGGCGGAAAACGGCCAGAAACTGTGCCTGGTCACGCTGGACCTCGTCGGCATCGACCGCGGCCTGATGCAGGAGCTCAAGGACCGCATCGGGAAACAGACCGGCCTCAAGGAACACGAAATCGTCTTTTCCTGCTCCCATACGCACACGGGCCCTGCCGTCCGCGGAAACCTCATTCCGATGTACGCCTTCGGAACCGATCACTCGCAGCGGGTACTGATCGATGACTACTGGAAGCTGCTGACCACCCGCATTCCGGCCGTTGTCGGCGACGCCGTGAAGGACCTCGCTCCATCCGAAGTCGCCTGGGCGAACGGGACGGCCGAATTCGCGGTCAACCGCCGCAACAACAAGGAACCGGAAGTTCCGAAACTGCGGGCCGAAGGGAAGCTGGTCGGTCCGGTCGATCACAGCGTCCCCGTCCTTTCGGTCCGCCGCGACAAGAAGCTGCGGGCGGTGGCGTTCGGCTATGCCTGCCACGCGACCGTTCTGTCGTTCTACCAGTGGTCAGGCGATTATCCCGGTTTTGCGATGATGGCCCTCGAGAACGAGTACCCCGAGGCTGTCGCGCTCTTCTGCACCGGCTGCGGCGCCGACCAGAATCCGCTTCCCCGGCGGGAAGTTTCGCTCGCCCAGGACTACGGCAAGCAGCTGGCCACCGCGGTCAGCAACGTCCTCAAGGAGAAGATGACGCCGATCAAGGGGGCTGCGAAGGCGCAGTATGCGGAGATCGATCTCGGCTTCTCGAAGATCCCGTCGCGGGAAGAACTCGAGAAAACGGCGGCCGGCCCGGATAACGCAGAGGCGCGGCGCGCCAAGGTGCTGCTTGAACAGTGGACGAGCCGGTCCGAATGGCCCGCGGGTTTCCAGTACCCGTACCCCGTGCAGACGTGGGTTCTCGGGGACGGCCCGCGCTGGGCGTTCCTCGGCGGCGAGGTCGTCGTCGACTATTCCCTCCGGCTGAAAAAAGAACTCGGTGAAGCGAACACCTGGGTTGGCGGCTATGCCAACGACGTCATGGCGTATGTCCCCTCCGAACGCGTCCTGACGGAAGGGGGCTACGAAGGAGCCACCTCGATGATGTACTACGCCCTGCCTTCGCCGTGGGCTCCGGGCCTCGAGGACAAGATCGTTGGCGAAGTGAAGCGCCAGCTTGAATCGAAGTAGCGGCGACCTTGGACGTGCCACGGCTCCACCGCCGTGGCACGAACCCGTTGGCGTTTCCCTGCGCCTAAGCTGTCACGCCTTCGGTGAGCTTCATGAACGCGGTTTCCATGTCCATGGCTTCGGACTGGAACATGCGGATCTTCGCCCCCAGGCGGACGCACGCCTCATGCAGTTCCTCCACGGGCAGCGCGTCCTCGTGGACGTGCACGGCCAGCCGATCGGTCTGTTCCTCGACCTTCGCCACGCCCTTCACCTTCCGGAGCCCCTCTGCGATCGGCGCCAGGTCGCCCGCAATCTGCACGTGCACTACCCGCTGGATCGACAGCAGCCGGTAGATTTCGTTCAGCGACCCCTCGGCCACGAGCTGGCCGGCTTCGATGATCCCGATCCTCGTGCAGAACTGAGCCAGCTCATGCAGGATGTGGCTCGAGACAAGAATCGTCTTCCCCATCTCCTGCAGCGCCTTGAGCAGCTCGCGGAATTCGATTCGCGCCCGTGGATCGAGCCCTGACGCGGGCTCATCCAGCAGCAGGAGGTCGGGGTCGTGCAGGAGCACACGCGCCAGGGCCAGACGCTGCTTCATGCCGCGCGACAGGGAATCGACCGCCGCGTCGATCTTGTTCGTCAGGTCGGTCAGCTGCAGGACGTCGTCGACGATCGTGGCCCGTTTTTTCGCGGGAATCTTGTAGGCCGCGGCGAAAAAATGGAGGTATTCCCGGGCCGTCAGGTCTTCGTAGACGCCGAAGAAATCGGGCATGTAGCCCATCATCATCCGCACTTTCCCAGGGTTCCTGCGGACATCCACGCCATTGATCCGGACCCGACCGTCGAACTCCTTCTGCAGGGTGGCGAGCACGCGGATGGTCGAAGACTTCCCGGCGCCGTTCGGGCCGATGAATCCGAACACCTCGCCGCGGGGAATGTTGAAGCTGATCCCCCGGACGGCCTCGAGCTTTCCGTAACGAATCCGCAGCCCTTCCACACTCACGACCGGCTGGACTTTCGGAGCCAGGTTCTGGGCCAGGGCGGAGGCCGAGTGCGGAGAGGTCTCGGTCGGAACGTCCGTTTCACCGCTCATAAGGGTCGCAATCAGCCGAGTGATGACGGGGCGGAAGGGCTCCCGTTCGAAGCCGTAGTGACTACGCCTGAGGCCCGTTCGTCGCTGGACGGAAATCTCCCGCGGGGAATCCAGCTTAGCACCCCAGGAGAACCTCGTCGCCCGTTCGTTCGGCCCGATGGCATCGCGAGCAAGACAAACAGGGGGGAGGGGTGCCCCGTTCCTGATGCCCTCCCTCCCCTGCCCGGCGACAGGCGGACAGCGGCGGCCCCGGAGCGATCCGTCCCCAAAGACGGACTGCCGGAATGGCGTTGTTAGCGGGCTGGCAGTGTTGGCGTTCATGATCCCTCCACAATGACGTGGAGGGTTGCGCGCCAATCGGCCGGGCGGGAGCGGCCGCCGCATCTTCCGGGACCCGTCAGGCTCCCGGCGTTCCTTTGGGCGCGGGCGGTCCCTTTTCTTCGGCCGGCGGCGTCGCGACGGGCTCCGCTGCGGAGGTCTCCGGTTCGGGCGTCATCTGGCGGATCGTCTGGCCCGAGAGCAGCCGCATCTTCTTCCCGCCCGTCGCAAGCACGACGTAATCGCCGTTCGGATGGATCGCGTCGAGCGTCCCGTTGATATCCGCGAACCGGAACAGGCTGCCCAGCTTCAGCTTGGTATTGCGATTCACCGAGGGATCGAAGAACCACGCTTCCTGGACACCTTCTTCGGTGACAACCCCGACGAATTTCGTGAACCGGGCGGCATCCTCCTCAACGCGCACGTTGACCGACTTCGTCGCGGACAGCGGCGGGTCGCCGTTGTCCGTCACGGTCAGGCTCACCGTGACCTCGCCGGTCTCCATGTCTTCCGAAGGGGTCCATGAGACGAGCCCGGCCGCGTCGATCGTCGCTCCCATCGGAGGTGTGCCCGAAAGCGAGTACTTCAACTGGTCTTTGGCGTCGGCATCCGTCGCGGCGGCGTTCAGAGTCCACTGCCGGCCCAGGTAGGCTGGCGCGGGCCGAAGTTCGGGAAACTTCGGCGACTGATTGGCGTCGCGGACCTTGATCGCCAGTTCGGTCGACGTCCTGATTTCGGCGTTGTAGGAACCGACGGCTGCGACCTTCACCTTGTATTCGCCGGGCGCGAAATCCTTCGCTGGCTCCCATTTGATGACGCCGGTGGTCTCATCGATCTTGAGCCCTGCCGGCGCCTCTCCTTCGACAGCAAACTTCGCAGCGCCTGCTTCAGGGTCCCAGCTTTCCGCCTTCAGCGTGAGCGTCCAGGGAGCCCCCTTCGTCACCACCAGGCTTCCCGACGGAGAAAGTCGCGGCTTGTATTCAATCGGCGGCCGCGGCTTCCGGAATGGGTTGACGCCGGCGAGCTTTTCATACGCCTTCTCGACCGAGGGCTCCACCGGAGTTTCCGCACGAAGCGGGAAGAGGCTGACAGTCTGTCCCTGCCCGAAAGTTCCGGCCGTCGACTGATCGACGCCCCTCACGACGGTCCACTGGTTCTTGTTGACGGCCGTGACATCCATCCATTCCTGGCCAACCTTGATCCGGAAGGGGGCCTTCTCCGGAAAGCCCTTCGACTCCGCAACGGTGAGCAGCGTCTGAGTGGGCGAGAGGCCGTCGACGAGCATCGTCTCCTGGAAGAGTGTGGCCCTGTCGGCCGCCCCGGTCACCGCCACGCCTTCCGCCGTGAACCGGATGATGAGCCGCGGATCGCCGGGAGAGGTGATCAGCAGGTCGAACTGCGACAGTCGCTGCAGCAGGTTCACCTGACTGAAACGCTTGAGGAACAGCAGCGCCTGCTCATACGTGGCGATGCCTTCGACTTTGACCGGATAAGCCGTGAGGGTGCCCTGCTCGGTGCGTTCGTTTTGTGCTTCCGGGTTCTTCGTCGTCTGGATACCGCACGCGGCGGTCAGCTCCTCGATCCAGCGCAAGTAGAGTCGCCGCGCCTCGGACGGATTCTTCGGCAGCGACATCCGCCGCGCGTCGGCGAGCGCCGCTTCCGCGGCCCGCAGCTGCCGTTTCCCGGCGGTGGCCACGTCGATGGCGGTGGTCGCCGTTGCGATCTGCTCATCGAGATCGTTCAGCGGCTTGATGAACCAGCTGTGGAAGAAGCCCCAGCCGACGTAGAGCCCGACCAGCCCGGCGATTCCCCAAACGATTTTCTTGTCACGCTGTTGCATCGGGACGACCGGCCGTTTTTCTCTGACGTTCGATAACGAGGGCGAAGAATCAGGAACGAGGATTACTTCGGAGCCGCGGGAACGGGCTTCGGTGGCGCCGGCCGTGGAATCAGTTGATCGGCGACAAGCGTATACAGCAGCGGGTAGTCCGGATCACGCAGGTTCTGATCGGGAAGGGACGGAGTGGCGATGTTGTAGCCTCCGCTGGCGAGGCGGTTTTCGAGTTCAATGACTGTCTCCTGCGTCTTGGCCCAGGCCAATGTCTTGATGTTGCTGGAAACGGTTGCCTCCGCGCCTGCCGAGGCCGGCTTGCCCGGCTTGATGTAGACATCGGTCAGGATGAGGTCGCTGGTCGGCGGCAGCAGGGCCGCCAGCTTCTCAATCGTCTCCAGCGGCCTGGGATTGGATTCCTTCCAGCGTTTGAGCACCTGGGCAGACTCCCGCGTCGCCTTGCCGGCCGCAGAATTCACGTCCTGGTTGATGGTGGCGGCCTCGGCTGTCAGATCGGCCAGCCGCTGCTCGCGGTCGGAGACGGCGTTCATGTTCATCCAGATGCCGAGGAGCGCCAGCAGGGCCAGCCCGCCGCCATAGGCGCGCATCTTCGCCTTTCGGGTATCGGGCGCTTCGACGCGCTTCCGCGGATTGACGAAATCGATCGCGGGGACGGTCGATCGTTTCGCCGCGAGGAGTTGGCCGATCGCCGCGCCGGCCTTGAGCGCCAGCGTCTGTTCTTCGCCGGAAAGCGACGTCGTCTGCACGGAGTCGCGCGGGTCGATCCTCTGGACCAGGCCCGGAAACCGTTTCTCGAGAAGGTCGTGAACCGCGGGCGCCAGCTGGACTCCCGGCACGACGAAGACGCGCGAGACCTCCGATCCCGCATGCGCCTGCGACATGGCCATCAGGGCCCGACTGAGTTCGGCCTGCAGCGGCTGCAGAGCCGGCGCCCCTTCCGTGGCCTCCAGCCGGATCGAGTGCGCGAACGCGAGCCGCCCTTCGTCAAGCAGAGTCAGTTCGAGGCTGGCCCCCTTCTGCAGCAGCACCAGCGAAACGCCTTTGAGCGAACCGGGAGAAGCAGCCTGGCTCACCAGTTCGGCCACGGCCGTGGCGTTCAGGCCGATTGCGGCCAGTTCCAGCCCCGCCCCCGCAACGGTTTCCTGGATCACCCGCAATCTGGCGGCGTCCATGGTCACGGTGACGGCGACTCGCGGAGCGTCCGGCGCGGCTTCGAGCGGAACGAAATCGAGCGCCATGCGGTCGATTGGCGTCGACGCCTTGGCGGCCGCCTGGAACCGGACCATGTCCGGAAGCTCGTGATCGGGAACGGCCGGAAGCTCGAGTCTCCTCAGGACGACGGCATCGCGTCCGACGATGACGGCCGCCTGCCGGGTCGAAATCTTGAGCGCCGCCAGGCGGTCCTTCAGGAGCGAACCGGCCGACGCGGTCGAGTCCTCAGGATTCGAGGCGCCCCCCCAGGAAACCTCCGCCACGCGTTTGAGGGAGACACGGTCGCCGACGTGGGCCTCGATGATCACGACGCCGGTCGGTTCCCACTGGACCACGACCCAGTCGGGCTCGGTCTTGCGGGCGCGCTGGGCATTCGGGTCGGCGTTGAGGCGAGCCCAGAGTGCTTTGAACTGGTCGGCAGAGGAAGAGGCCATGGGCGGAACTTTGAAGTGCTTGGCAGGACAGCCTTCAGGCGGCTCGAGGACCGGAGGAACAGCGTTTCACGGGGTTGAGTCGCGGGCCGGGATAACATTCAGCGGCGTGCGACAGCCCTGCAGTGGCTCTCAAGTGTCGAATGCGGGATTGGCTGCGGCAAGGTGGATCTGGAGGGTGGGGACGTTTCAGGAGCGCATGGCAGGCCGGACCGCTATTTTGAGATCGAGCCGCTTAACTGGTCCGATCGGTACCCGGGGCCGAGGTTGCTGAGGTCGCGGCGGGAGATGATGGCCGGTGGGACTTTGGTGGCGTCAATCACGGCCTCGACGCGGGCCACCATGCCGCCGCCATCAAAATGGCCGATCGCCTGGACGCGATAGACGCTCCCCCGGGCGGTCATGAATCGATCCATGCCGACCAGCGTCTGCTGGTCGACGAGGCCTTCGGTGAACAGCCAGGCGGTGCTCGACATCGCCTCGGCCGCCCCCGTCTGCGGCGTTCCATCGGAATTGATCATCTTCCGCGCGACGATCACATCGGCGACTTCAGCCGTCATTCCGGGAATTCCCATCAGCGTTTCGCGTCGTGCCTGGTTGATGTTGATGCGGCCTTCGCTGTATTCCGCGTCCGAGAGTGAGAAGGCATCGAGCAGTTCCAGCCAGGTGGCTCCGAGTCCACCGCTTGTCCACGGGCTATTGAGGGTTTTGCCTCCCGTGGCCGAGCCGCCGCCAGAACCACCGCCCCCCGAGCCACCGCTTCCGCCGCCGTTGTTTCCCCCGCTGCTTCCACCGCCGCCGTTATTCCCGCCGCCACTGGCCGGAACCTGCACCTGCGCGTCGATGAGTTCGATCAGCGAAGTGATCTCGACGGCACTGCCGCCCGAGAGATCCATTCCGTTCCGCGTGGTCGACGGCGTATTGCCATCGCTGTTCAAGAGTCCGCGGACCACCTGTTCCGCCAGTTTCTGGAAATCCTCGTCTGTCGTGGCGTCTCCGGTGGTGGCGACGTTTCCATCGGACAGCGGTTTCACAGGCCCGTAGGCCCGGAACGCGACGATGAAAGTCGCCACGTCGGCACCGAACTCTTCTTCGAGTGTGTCATACAGCGTCGACAGGAGCGGCTGGTTGAGATTGATCTTTGGACTGCCATCTTTCCGCAGGTTCGTCTCGCTGCCATAGACCGTCAGAAACGCCGACCAGCCAAGGTCGAGAACGCCGTCCTGGTTGTCAGCCGGCATGGAGATGTCGCCGTCGTCTTCGTTGGGGTCGAGAATACCGTTGCGGTTGGCATCTTCCCCGTAGAGGAGGGCCGGCGTGACTCCCTGGACCTTCAGCAGTTCGTCGAGTGTTTCCAGCTTGCCGTTGCGGGGGGCATACGGCGGATCGAGCGAACCGTAGTAGTCGATCTCCGCTCCGAACTCGCGGGGTTCGTCGTCGGCGTCGAGCCAGTCGATGATCGACTGCACGATCGTGTCATCCATCCCCGGAATCGCCAGGAACACACCGGCCAGTTCCTCATCGGTCAGGCCCATGTTCAGCAGCGCATTGATGTTCCACTTGCTGGATTCATCGATCATTCCGTTGCGCAGCATGCCGGAGGCGTCATTTTCGACGGGCGCCACGAGCGAATAACGGCCGGTCGCCTGGGGAGTCGCCCCGGAGACCACTTCAATTCCGCCAAACAGTTCCGGGGAGTGATAGAGATCGGCCACCGAGACGTCCTCGGGCTTTCCGACCACGGCGGCCGCGACCTCGATGGCCGAATCGGCGAGGGCCCGCGCCTGCGAGTCGCGATCGAAGAGAATCGTTGCACGGGCTTCCGCCGTCATCAGCTGCGAGAACGAATACGCGCCGAGCGAGAGCATCATGATGACGATCAGGACGACGACCAGCGCGCTGCCGCGGCGGTGCGTCTCCAGCGTCCGAACCACGCTCCAGGGGAGCCGTTTCATCGCGAACCTCCCCGATTCGATGACTGGGCGCCGGAAGCGAATCCGCCTCCCATACCGCCAAACGTTGAGCCCTGGGCCCCACCCCCTCCTGCGCCCTGAGTCCCAGTTCCCCCCTGAGTCGCCGAACCGCCAGTGGATCCAGTTCCGGTTCCGGTTGAACCGCTGCTGGGATCCGTCGCCGCCTCGGCCGAACTCTGTCCTGTCGCAGCCGACGACAGGGGGATCGCGATCACATGACGGATCGAACGGCCCACAACGGGCGCTTCGACCGGGCGACGGTCGTTCGGGTCACGCGGCTTCTGGGGCGTCTTGATGCCGAGAACAACCTCGACCGCGCGCGGCAGGGCCCCCATTGCGGCGCTGTCCCACGAGTCGTACCACGCCGTGCCGTCGAAGTAGCGGAACGTCAATTCAATCACTTCCGGGGCGATGATCTCCGAGGCTTCGGCCATCGATTCCAGACCGGAGGCCGAATCGGCAAAATCCAGCGCCATCTTGTCCCCTTCCAGCCGCGCGAGCCCCTGGACACTGCTGTCGCGGATGACGCTGGAATGGAGATCCCCCACGGCGCCCTGCAGCCCCGCGGCGCCGGGAATCGCGAGGAAATAGGAGACGGACACGAGGTCGCTCGTGCGCGTGCTGACGCTCGACAGACCGGCCACTCCCTCATAGCTGAGATGCCTCGAAGGCCGGCTGACATGCAGCATCAGGCTCGACGCATCGCCGACGAGTCCGGCGCTTGTGTTGGCAAAGGCCGTCGTTGCTCCCGCGGCCGGCTCAGTCTGCCCGTCGCCGTAGCCGGTCGTCGAGGTTCCCTGGCCGGTGCCTTGTCCCGTTCCCTGGCCATTGCCCTGCCCGGTTCCCTGACCGTTCCCCTGGCCCTGTCCACTGCCGGGCCGACCGCCGCCTCCCTGTCCCTGTCCGTTCCCCGGGCGTCCGCCACCCTGGTTGTTCCCTCCCTGGCCACCACCGGGACGGCCACCTCCCTGATTTCCACCCTGCCCTCCGCCTGGTCGACCGCCTCCGCCTTGCTGTCCACCGCCACCACCAGGCCTTCCACCGCCACCGCCAGGGCCGCCTCCCGCGCCGCCGCCGGGACCACCGCCGCCGGGGCCACCACCTCCCGGCCCACCGGCGCCGGGGGGCGTCTGGGTCAAGACTGCGGTCACATTGAAAACGCCGGCGTTCAGCAGAGCGCCGCCGTCGCCATTCAGGCCGGCGCTGTCGTCGCCGCCGCGGTTTCCACCCATCGCTCCGCCGGGACCACCGGGTCCACCTCCACCGGGAAATCCGCCGCCACCACCGGCTCCGCCGCCGCCGGGAAATCCGCCGCCTCCCGGTCCACCCCCGCCTCCGGGGCCGCCTCCTCCGCCTGGGCCGCCGCCGCCGCCGGGTCGTCCACCACCGGGGCGACCGCCGCCGTTGTTGTCACCCGGCTGTCCTCCCTGATTGCCTCCCTGGTTCCCGCCCTGATTCCCTCCGCCCTGGTTTCCTCCTTGATTTCCGCCCCCCTGGTTTCCTCCCGAGCTGTTCTGATTCTGCGTTCCAGACTCCGCGGCCGCTTCCTCGCCGCTGTCCTCGGCCGGCTGCGGAGGGGTGTAGACGAGCGAACCGAGATCGATCTCCATCTGCCGGAAGATGGCCCTCGTGAGCTGGGCCTGTTCGACCTGCACCTGGCCGGCCGTCGACAGCCGCCAGTAGAGACTGAGCGACGCATAGACGGAAGTCAGCAGCACGGTCGAAAGGGACAGTGCGACGAGAACTTCGACGAGCGTGAAGCCGGCGGCGGCAGGCGGCGTCGCAGGGCGCGTCTGTGAGACGCAGCGGGGCCGCTTCCACCGGGAGGCGCGTCGAGCATCGGTGAGGCGCTGACTCATTTCAGGAGTTCCAGTGCGCTGGAGTTGGTGGGGGACGATCCCGCATTCAAGAACAGCTGAGGATCACGGATGACGCGTTTCAGCGTCGCCGACCCGTTCAGTTTGCCGTTCTCGGTGGTGTGCTCGGTCACGACGGTGAGAAGCAGGGTGTCGACATGCGGTCCCGTTTCGACCGAGAGCGACCACTGCCACGCCGCATCGTCGTCGAACGCCTTCCTGTCGTTCTGCATGGGAATGATCCCGGCGATCGCTTCCGCCATGCACGATTCGGCCCGCAGCGTCGCCTCGCTCTGGAACTGGGCGCGTGATGATGCCCGCGTTCCCGTGCTGATGATCTGCGTGATCACGGCCAGGGCGGCGATAAAGATCGCCAGCGCCACGAACACTTCGAGCAGCGACATTCCGCGCCGCCCCAGACTCTTCCCTTCCCGGCGGAGACGCTTCATGGCGACGCCTCCTTGATGACGGGCCCCATCGTCACCCCGCCGGTCAGTCCGCGAAGAGTGAGCAGCTGCGAATGCCCGCGATCGTTCTCGACATAGATCGTCGCGGTGTCGGCCGTGCCGTCGAGGTGAAACAGGATCGGCAGCGACCACGACACACGGCCCAGCGGCTCGCTCGTTGGCAGGAGCTTGATCCAGTCGGGATGCAGCTCTTCGGTCGGCTGGCCGTCCTTGAACCGGAAATGGAGTTCTTCCGGCAGCTGCTTCAGCGTGGCGGGCGGGCCCGAACTGCGGGCCGCTTCGATGCGCGTCTTTCCGAGGTCGGAATCGGCTGCCGAATTGCCGGCTTCCGGCCGGTCGTAGGGGAGCACCGCGAACCAGCGCCCGCCCGGTTCGTATCGAAACTGATAGACCAGCCCGTTCTCGATTGCCTTGATCCGCGACCCCGCGAGGTCGGTCCGCACTTCGCTCGTCCAATCGCGCAGCTGCTGTTCCCGGGCGAACCGCAGCAATTGCGGCCAGGTGAGGGTGACAATGGCCACGATGACCATCAGCACCACGACGAGCTCCAGCAACGTAAAACCGCCGCGGAGTCCGCGGCGGCTCGTGTCACGTTGGGATGCAGGGCGATTCACGGAGACCATCCACTCGCAATCGACTCATCCACCGGCTGCCGGAACTGCGGCCCACTTCACTTCGTCGCCGAAGGGAGGGCCGTCCAGTTGTTGATGTCGTCGCCACTGCCATTGTCGTTCTTGCCGTCCGGGCCGGCCGACCAGATGGCCGGCTCGTCCAGGTTCGTCTTGGTGTTGGGATACTCGTAGAACAGCGGGCGCTGCCAGGCATCGAGCGGCTTCGACTTAAGGTACGGTTCGAGCTGGCGGCCATCGGGGGCCGTCGACGCCACGAGCAGTTGATCAAGGATTTCGGGGCCGCCGGTGGGGAAGGTGGCCGAGTGATCGACGGCGTAAATCTCCAGAGCGCTCTGCAGGCCCTTGATGCTCTGCTTCGTGACCTGGATGTTGGCGTTCTTCTGTTGGGCGACCAGCCGCGGAACGACCATCGCCGCGATCACGCCGATGATCGCCAGCACGATCAGCACTTCCAGAAGCGTAAAGCCGCCGCGATTGAGGCGGCGTCGACTCGTGCGCTGCATTCCCATTTCCTCCACGATCCTCGAATGAAATCCGGCCTCTGTTGGAATCCGGCTCGACGCGGGATCGCAGAGATCCCGGCCGCGGCTGACGTTGTTGCTCACCGCCGTTGGCAGTGATGTGTCTCCCGCCCGAGCATCCAACACCGCAACGGGCAGGAAAGACCGCATCAATCGGGGGCGATGCGTTCTTTTCCGGTCGCGGCCCTGTCACTGGCGGAAAAAACCTTCCCGAAGTGTACGGACTGCCGGGAGTTCCGTGAACAGGTGTGTGCGGGGACAGAGCTTCGCACCCCTTGTGGTTGGCTTCGAAGGGGGAACGGAAGGAAAGGAAGTGAAGGAAGTCGGGGGGAGGGGGAGGTTGAACGGGAGGGGAATGGCGGGGCTCAGCGACGTCGGGGGGAGTTCGAGGCACCATGCACAGCCGGCTTACGCCGGCCGCTCGCCGGGTCTCTTTGAAATTGCTGGCGCCGTCTCATCATCGAGCGATGTGCCGAGGAGGGCGGACGGTGGAGCCGGCCCTCCGGGAGGTTCAGAGTTCGGCGATCATGTGGATCTGGCGGGCGACTTCGCGGAATCCGATCGACGAATAGAGGTGGTTGCCGACCGCGTTCTGGGCCAGCGTTTCGATCTTGGCGTGCGTCATCCCCGCCTCACGAAATCGGGCCAGCGCCCGCTCGAGCAACTGCCGCCCGAGCCCCTGCCCGCGGGCCTCGGGAACCAGGCTGATATTCGGGATGTGACCGATCCCTGCTTCACGGTCGATCCAGCAGGAGACGAATCCCAGGGCGCGACCATCCTGCTCGGCAATGATGATCCCTTCCGGGTCGCGAGCCACGTCCTGGTCAAGATGCCGGGCTTTCCGCCACGTCCAGTCGTGGCCATTGATCGGGCCGAACTCGTTCTCGATTCCCTGATCGATCGACACGCCGTCGAACGCCTCGACCATGATGGCCTTCAGCGTCGGGAGATCGTCAGGACGATAGGGACGAAACGTGGCGGACATCGTTTGATTTTCACCACAGAGACACGGAGAGACAGAGAAGAGGGAGATCGCGACATTGGACGTTGGTCGCCGCTCTGAATCCAGCGTCTGTGAGCCTGTGCGGTGAACTTCCTCAGCCCATGATCCGTTCGCCGAGCTGGTTCTTCCACGCCTCCGAGAGTTCGGGCAGCGACACCAGTTCGCGAATCCGCTCTTCCGGAACGCGCTTGCCGTACATGACCGCGTTCGCCGCAGCGATCGTCCAGTCGGGGTGCGGCCGCCGCTCGAGCGTCATCGACAGGCCGGCCTCGATCGTCGCTTCCTCGAGCACTCGCAGGTACCAGCCGGTCCGCCCGTTCATGACCACCTGCTTGACCAGTTCCGGCTTTCGCCACCGCCGGCCGAGCTTCCAGCAGGGCTGCCGGGGCTGGGTGACTTCGAGCAGCGCCTCCCCAACCCGCCAGACATCGCCGATGCAGACGGAATCTTCCGCCAACCCCTGGATCGTCAGGTTCTCCCCGAATCCGCCGCCGGAAGCCTTCTCCAGCGCGGGGTCGTTTCGCCAATCGGAGTAGTGATCGGCGGAATAGGCGAGCACAGCCTTGTCGCGCCCGCCGTGATTCTGCACATCGGCCTGAGAATCCCCCGCGAGGCCGAGCCAGCCAACCACCACAGGGCCGTCGACCGGCGTCTTGAAGAACGCGGTCGTCCAGCGCCGGTCCAACGGATCGACCGCGTCGTACTCTCCGTACGTCTCGGTCACGCCAGTCTGGATGGAAACAACAGTCGGCACGTGGAGATTCCCGCCGGATGAAACCGGCGGGCCCGGGATTTCCTCAGCCCCCAATCAGCCGCGGTCCGGCTCGTCCGGATTGGGACGGCTGAACTGGACATCGTTCGCCTTGAGGAGTTCGTCGATCGGATTCCTGCCGTACATCGCCCAGTCGCGCGATGACAGGTCGAAATACTCGTTCGCGAGGCCACGCGTCAGGAACGTCTGCCGGAACGCCTCGAGCTCTTCAGGCGTCGAAGGAGTGCGGTTCAGAATCTTGACGACGTAGAACTCCGACTTGTCGGCCGAGGCCGTCGTGCCGAGGTCTCCGGCCTTCATCTTCTCGAACACGGTCGTGAAGAAGTCGTTTCCGAGCGGCTTGAGTCCCGGCAGTTCAGTCAGAGTGGGAGCGGCTTCACGCTGCATGCTGCGCGTCGGAACGACCGGCATGCGGTACCACGAGAACTTCCCGGTCGGACGGACCGTGATGTAACCCGTCCCTTCCTTGCCGGTGATCGACTGCTCGGCGAAGACCTCGGCGAGCGGCTTGTCGGCCGCCTTGGCCATTTTGACCAGTTCCGCGGCGCGTTCTTCCGCCTTGACCCGGGCCTTGAGCTGTCGCCACGTCTTCACGACCTGCTCCTTGACGACCGCGTCTTCGAGTGACTCCGGCTCGTAGTCTCGGCGTTCACCCGTGATCCAGTACAGGAACCGACTTCCCTGGCCGTTCGCATCGAGGCTCGCGGCCGGGCGGGGCATGTAGTTCATCGAACGTCCGAAATTCTCGAACGCGTCTGTGGCGACTTCCGCCTTCTGCGGATGATTCACC
This sequence comes from Caulifigura coniformis, assembly GCF_007745175.1. GTDB lineage: Bacteria > Planctomycetota > Planctomycetia > Planctomycetales > Planctomycetaceae > Caulifigura > Caulifigura coniformis. The sequence continues at coordinate 1,535,893 of NZ_CP036271.1, forward strand.
GCGGCGGCCGCGCCAACCGGGTAGTCTTCGGAATCGCGCAGTTCCTGGAAGGAGAGCAGCGGCGCGTCGACAAAAACGAGGCCGTTCTTCTCTGCATACTCCTTCAGCTTCTTCGAAGCCGCTTCCGGGGTCAGATGGCCCGGGTCGCCCGCAGGCGTGTTGACCAGGGCGCCGATTTCCTCAGCGAACCACTGCGTCGCGGCGTCGATCTTCTTTTCCATGAGCGCCTGTGCCCGCTCGCGGATGATTTCCTCTTTCAACTCGGCGCGGTAGGCGTCATCCAGCGGACGCACGGTCGGGAGCGGCGGATCGGCTGGCGGGGTCACACCTTCCAGGGGCGGCGTCGCCGGCGGAGGGAGGGTTGGAGGCGTCGTCGCGGGCACCCCATCAGCAGGGGGAGTGGCGGCCGGAGGAGCCGGATCGGCCTTCGGAGCCTCAGGTTTCGCGGGATCGGCCTGGGGAGCAGCGGGCGTTGCCGGCTCAGCCTTTGGCGCTTCCGGCGTCGTCGGTTCCGTCTTCGGCGTCTCGGCCTTCGGGGCCTCCGGCGTCACGGCATCGGGCTTCGGAGCTGCGGGAGGAGCGGCCCCTTCCGTGCTGGCGACCGGCGGAGCAGGCGGCTGTTCCTCCTGGAATGCCACGAACGACAGCCGGGAGACATTCGGCAGCATCGTCGACGGCTTGTCAGCCGGCGGCGCCGTCTCTGGAGCCTTTTCCGGCTCGGGAGCCGCCGGAGGCGCTTCCGCCTTCGGAGTGTCGGCCTTCGGCTCTTCCACCTTGGGGGCTTCCGTTTTCGGTGCTTCTGGCGTCGTGGCGGGGGGAGCCGCCGGCGGCGTCGCGGGAGCCTCGGTCTTCGGCGCCTCGGTCTTGGGCGTTTCCGGCATCGGGGCCGGCGGAGCGGCCGGGGCCGAGGTTTCGGACGGAGCTGCAGGAGGCGTCACGCCGTCGGTCGGCGGGACCGTCGGCGGCTTGAGGCTGTTCGGAAGGACTCCTTCGAGGGCGTTCGGCAGGCCACCGGGAGGAATCGCGGGCATCTCACCGAAGTCCGGTGCGCCCAGGTCGTCGCCGAACGGACGCTTCTTCAGTTCCTCGTAGCGCGCCTCGATCTCCTTGTCGGTCACTTCGCCGACCTGCTTCTCAAACGCGTCGTAGGGGGCTTCGAGATAGGCCAGCTTCATCCGAGGAGGCTGGCGGAAGCCCGGCAGACCTTCCACGAACTTCCCCTCAGGCCCGTAGCCCGGAGGATTCGACTTGTGCTTCTGGAACAGTTCTTCGAGTTCCTTCGTCGTCGGCTCGGCCTTGTCGTCCACAAAGTCGGACACCGGCAGGACGGCGATCTCCGCCTCGTCCGTGACGTTGAGCTTCTTGTAGTACTCGTACAGCGCCTCGGGCGTGGGCAGGGGACGCTGGTTGTAGAGCAGGTCGTAGGCCCGGCGGGCCTTGAGTTCATCCGAGAGGGCCGCGATCAGGGCTTCTTCGCTGACGCCCATCCGCGTGCGGATCTCGGCAAACTGCTCCTGCGTCAGCGACTTTCCAGAGGTCATCGCAAGGCCGCGAATGAACTCGAACACGCCCTGCGCCGAGACGCCAATGCCGAGTTTTTCCGCTTCACGCTGCAGGAGCGTGGTGATCGCCATTTCGAGGTCGCTGTCCCAGGCGCCCGGGGTGTAGTGGAAGAACACCCGCTGGCCGAACTGCTCGGCGAACTGGGCGTTGAAGCCATTGACCCGCTGGTAGGCCTCCCCGACAAACTGGTTCACCAGGTTGCGTTCGCGCTTCATCGCGAACACCTGCTGCCCGGTCAGGTTTCCGGAACTCATCTGGATGGCTGATGGATCCTGGCGTCCCCAGCTCAGCCACAGGCCGAGCACCGCGCCGGCGACAGTCCCGATGGTGACGTATTCGGACGACTTGCCGTTGACCTGTCCGATGACCCAGGCTGCCCCGCCGAACATGGCGGCGAGAGCGAGGACGACCAGCACCGCGGGCATGTTCTCGGGACGTGCGTTCACGGCCCCCAGAATCACGAACGAGATCATGGCCAGTCCCGTGGTCATGACCATCAGCACCTTCTGGTGCTTGCGAAACACGTGGAGCGTCGAAGGCATCCGAAATCACCTCGGGGGTTGCTGTGGCATCGTGCCAGAGCCGGGTCAGTCAATTCCTCCGGGCGCGTTGCGTCCGGTCTCCAAAGGACGCCGCCGGACGTCTCATCAGGCGGCCTCGCTGCGTCGACGGATGTCGCGAAAATGGCCTGTCAATCGGCCGTCTATGCGAGTCCGCCGCGCTTCCCTGTCGCTTGACAATCCGTGGAGCGATGCCTTAAGCAAGCCGCAACTTCAAGCAGGCGTGGGATCAGCGTCGGCATTGTAGCGGTGCCCTGACATCGCTCAAGGTCGCTCGCCTCCTCCCCAGGACGCCCCCAAACCCCACGACGGTGTCGTGGGGATCGCGTTTGGGGCGCACGGGTTTCATTGGTCGTCTCCGGGGAACAATTGTCCGTGGCTGGAAAACGGAAAAAAGGACTGGTGATCGTCGAATCCCCGGCGAAAGCCAAGAAGATCGGGGGGTTCCTGGGCAGCGATTACGAGGTCCGCGCCAGCATGGGACATGTCCGGGACCTGCCGCAGGACGCGTCCCAGATTCCCGAGGAGTTCAAGAAGCAAAGCTGGGCCCGGCTGGGGGTAAACACCACCCAGGACTTCAGTCCGCTCTACGTCGTTCCCCCTGAGAAGAAGAAGGTCGTCAACGAACTCAAGTCGCTTCTCAAGGATGTGGATGAACTGATCCTCGCGACCGACGAAGACCGCGAAGGAGAAAGCATCGGCTGGCACCTCGCGGATATCCTCCAGCCCAAGGTCCCCGTCAAACGGATGACCTTCGACGAAATCACCAAGTCGGCGATTCTCAAGGCGATCCAGAACACCCGGGAACTCGACACCAACCTCGTCGAGGCCCAGGAAACCCGCCGCATTCTCGACCGGCTTTACGGCTACACCCTCAGCCCGCTGCTGTGGAAGAAGATCCGCCGCGGACTCTCCGCGGGCCGCGTCCAGAGCGTGGCCGTCCGAGTCCTCGTGCAGCGTGAACTCGAACGGCTGGCGTTCGTCAAAGGGTCGTACTGGGATCTCAAGGCAAACCTGCAAACCCCGAAGCCCGAAAGCTTCGCGGCCCAGCTGGTGGCCGTCGGCGGACAGCGGATCGCCCAGGGAAAAGACTTCGACGAATCGACCGGGCGGATTACCGACGGCGTGAACGTCCTCCTGCTGGCGGAAGAACCGGCCAAGGCGCTGCAGGCCCGTCTGAAATCGGTTCCGTGGACGGTGACCGATCTCGAGAGCCGGCCCCAGACCCGCCGCCCCTCGCCGCCATTTACCACCAGCACCCTGCAGCAGGAAGCCAACCGCAAGCTGAGCATGAGCGCCAAGGAGACGATGCAGACCGCGCAACGTCTCTACGAAGACGGGCACATCACCTACATGCGTACCGACAGCGTCAGCCTGTCGCAGGAAGCCCTCACCGCGGCCCGCGGCCGCATTTCCTCCAGCTACGGCCAGGATTACCTCAGCGACACGCCCCGGCAGTACTCCAACCGCACCAAGAACGCACAGGAAGCTCACGAAGCGATCCGCCCCGCCGGCACCGAGATGCTGACGGCCGATGAAATCGGCCTCGGCGGCCGTGAAGCGCGTCTGTACGACATGATCTGGAAGCGGACCGTCGCCTCACAGATGGCCGAGGCCCGCCTGCTCTTCACAACAGCGACCATCACGGCGGGCGACGCCGAGTTCCGGGCGACCGGCCGCCAGGTCCAGTTCCCCGGTTACTTCCGTGCGTATGTCGAAGGGAGCGACGATCCGGAAGCGGCCCTCGAAAGTGAAGAGGCCGCTCTGCCGCATCTCGAAAAGGGTCAGACGCTCAACTGCACCGAGGTCGAAGCCCTGGGGCACGAAACCAAGCCGCCGGCGCGCTACACCGAAGCCACGCTCGTGCGGAAGCTCGAAGCCGAAGGGATCGGCCGGCCGTCGACGTACGCGAGCATCATCAGCACGGTGCAGGACCGCGGTTACGTCCGCAAGACCAACAACCAGCTGATCCCGACGTTCACGGCCCTGGCGGTCACCCGGCTGCTCGAACAGCATTTCCCTCAACTGGTTGACCTCGCGTTCACCGCCCAGATGGAACAGTCGCTCGACGACATTTCCAACGGGCAGGGCGCACGGGTTCCGTATCTCAAAGGGTTCTACAACGGCACGGAAGGGCTTGAACAGCAGGTGAAGGCCCGCGAAGAGGGGATCGACCCGCGCGTCGCCTGCACGATCCAGCTCGACAAGCTGTCGCCGGCCGTCCGTGTCGGCAAGTTCGGGCCGTACCTCGAGCGAACCAACGACGGCGAAACCGTGACCGCCTCACTGCCGGACGACATCTCTCCGGCCGATTTGAGCGACCAGCTCGCCGAGGAACTCTTCCATAGGAAACAGCAGGGCCCTAAGTCGCTGGGCATGCACCCCGAGACGGGCATGCCCATCTTCGTGATGAACGGCCCGTTCGGACCTTACCTCCAGATGGGAGAAGTCGTTCAGGATGGCCCGAAGCCCAAGCGGGTTTCGGTCCCCAAGAACCTGAATCCGGATACAGTCGAGTTCGACACGGCCGTCGCGCTCCTCGCCCTCCCGCGGCAGCTCGGGAAGCACCCGGAGGACGGCAAGGTCGTCAACGCCGGTGTCGGCCGGTTCGGGCCGTATGTCCAGCACGCGGGACGCTACAAGTCGCTCGGGAAGGACGACGACGTGCTGACGATCACGATGGATCGGGCCGTCGAACTCATCAAGGAGATCAAGGGCCGCGCCGGGGCGACGCCTCTCCGGGAACTGGGCGAGCATCCCCAGGGTGGGGGGGCGATTCAGATCTTCGAGGGCCGCTACGGCCCCTACGTGAAACACGGGAAGACCAACGCCACGCTTCCCAAGGACAAAGACCCGCAGCTGGTGACCATCGAGGAAGCCATCTCGCTGCTCGAAGCACGGGCCGGCGCTCCCAAGAAGGGGAGAGCCGCGCGCGGCAAAGCCGCGGCGCCTACGACCGCCGCCCGAAAGACGGCCAAGCCGAAGGCCAAGGCCCCCAAGGCGACCGACGAAGCCGCGAAGCCCAAGGAACCGAAGACGCCCAAGTTCAAGAAGAAAAAGAAGTAGCAATCGCCCGGCCACGGGCTGATTTGCACCGCGGGAAGCGGAACTCGAATGCAGGGCTCGTGTCCGGCTGGCGGCGCCTTCCGTGGTTCCTCCTGAGGCATGGCGATGTGGGACGTCACCCAGTACACCCGGTTTCAGTCCGAACGCGCCCGGCCGTTCTTTGATCTGGTCGCCCAGATCCCGCAGGCCGCCGCCGAGCTCATTGTCGACCTGGGCTGCGGCACGGGCGAACAGACGGCCACGCTACTCAACCGCTGGCCTGAGGCCCACGTCCTCGGGCTCGACAGTTCTCCCGAAATGCTCGCGAAGTCTGCGTCTTTCGTACGCGCCGGCCAGATCGATTTCCAATCCGCCGACATCTCCAGTTGGGAGCCGACAGGGCCTGTCGACATCCTTATCAGCAACGCCGCGCTTCAATGGCTGCCTGATCACGAACGGTTGATCCCGCGGCTGGCATCCCACGTCGCGCCTGGCGGGACGCTCGCCGTCCAGATGCCCAACCGATTCCGTAATACGAGCCAGCGCATCATCGAAGACGCGATTGCCTCCGGCCCGTGGCGCGACCGGCTCCGGGACATCGGCCTGCAGCGCGATTCGGTCCTGCCATCGGAAACCTATGTGCGTCTCCTCCTGGAGCGCGGCTTCACGGTCAACTCGTGGGAGACAACCTACAACCACCTCCTGGGCGAGAACGGGCCACTCGAATGGCTGAAAGGGACCGCCATCCGCCCCCTTCTGGACGCGCTGGAGCCGGACGAGGGGCCCGCGTTCCTCGAAGCGCTCAGCACCCGCCTGAACGCCGCCTTCCCATCCCGCGGCGGCGTGACCCTGTTCCCGATGCAGCGACTCTTCTTCGTCGCGCAGCGGGGCGACATGCGTGACTCGCCACGCGCCTCCTGAGTGCAGGCCGCCACGACTGGGCTGCGTCCTCTCGGGTGCACTCGAAAGTGCGCACAAAAAAGGCTGCGTCCCGGGAGGGACGCAGCCTGAAGAGGGAGACTGCTCGACCTGAGTTACAGCACGTTGCGGATTCGCGCGAGGAACTCGGTGTTGGTCGGGAACTTCGCGAGGGTGCGGATCAGCTGATCCATGGCCTCGGTGGGATTCATCGACACCAGGCTGCGGCGGAGCATGATCACGCCATCCAGCACTTCGGGCGAGAGAATCTTCTCTTCGCGGCGGGTGCCCGACTTCGTGATATCGAGAGCCGGCCAGATGCGGCGATCGGCGAGATCGCGGCTGAGGACGAGCTCCATGTTGCCGGTGCCTTTGAACTCCTGGAAGATGACTTCGTCCATCTTGCTGTTCGTGTCGATCAGCGCGGTGGCGATGACGGTCAGCGAGCCGCCGTCTTCGAAACGGCGGGCCGTTCCGAACATCTTCTTGGGAATATCCAGGGCCTTCACATCGAGACCGCCGGTCATCACGCCGCGAGCGCGGCCGGACTGGCTGATCCACTTGTTGAAAGCACGGGCGGTCCGGGTGACCGAGTCCATCAGGATGACCACATCCTTGCCTTCTTCCGCGAGACGCTTGCCGCGTTCGAAGATGAGCTGGCTGATGCGGACATGGCTTTCGATTTCGCGGTCCATCGAGGAGGCGATGACTTCGCCCTTGATGTTCCGACGCATGTCGGTGACTTCCTCGGGCCGCTCGTCGATGAGCAGCACGATGAGGTGCACTTCCGGATGATTGGTCGAAATCGACTCGGCGATCTGCTGGAGCAGGATCGTCTTGCCGGTTCGCGGCGGAGCAACGATGAGCGCCCGCTGTCCCTTGCCGATCGGCGTGAGCAGGTCCATGACCCGCATTGCCACCGGTCCGCCCGGGATCTCCAGCCGGAGCTGCTCGTGCGGATTGACCGGCGTGAGCGTGTCGAAGTGCTTCAGTTCCTCGAACTGCTCGGGCGGCTTGCCGTCGATCGATTCGATGTTGAGCAGCCGCGGACCCTGACCGCGCGATCCGGGACCGACTTCGCCCTTGATGAGGATGCCCTCACGCAGGTGATGCCGTTCGACGAACGAGCTGGAAACGAACGGGTCCGTTTCGCGGGCGGCGTAGTCATTGGTGACGTCGCGGAGGAAGCCGTATCCCTTGGGATGCAGTTCCAGGACGCCTTCGATCACGCCGCTGGTGACGGCCGGTTCCGGAGGCGGAGCGTTCCGCTGGAACTTGGAGGTCGGACCACGACTCTTCTTGAAATCGGGGCGATCATTGCCGCCGCCCTGGTGGCGGAACCGGTCGTTTCGCTGATTGCCGCCGCCGTACGGCGACCGCTGGCGATACTGCCCCTGCTGCCGACCCATTCCCTGGTGATGTCCCTGCTGGCCGGAATTCTGTCCCGAACCTGCGTTCTCTCCGTTGTTGTCTCCACCGCGTCCCTTTTTCCGGCGACGACGGCGACGGCGACGCGGGCCTCCTTCGCCCGGTTCTCCTGTTCCCTGCTGCCCCCCTTCGGCGGAGCCAGATTCTTCCAGCCCGGGACGATCGTCGTCGCTGTCGTCGATGTCGTCGGCATGATCATCGTCACGCGAAACGCGTTGATCGCGCTGGTCACGACCGCCGAATCCATCGGTGAACTTGACCGGGCCCGAGTCGGGTTCGAATCCGAAATCGTCCTGCGGCTCGGGCTGGGCACGCTCGCGGCGGGCGGGAGCGGAGGAGGCGGAAGACCGGGGCGATTCCTCGGCCGGCGCTTCGGAGCGGGACCGGGAGGCCGTTTTGCGGGTGCGGGCGGGCTTGGCCGGCGCGGGAGGCGCTTCGTCGATGATATCGGCGCCGAAATCGTCGCCGGCGTCATGCTGCTGGCGGGTCTCTTCGAAGTCGAAGTCGGTGAGCGACTCGTCGAGGTCCGCGTCGCGCTTCACCGATTTGGCCGCGGGTTTCCGAGTACGAGCCGCCGGTTTGCGGCCGCTGGACGAACTGCTGGAGCTCGACGAGGAGGAGCTTCGAGACGAGCGGGAACGATTGGTTGCCATTCCGGAATCCGAATCAATTCAGTGGCGGAAAGAAACAAGTGAGCCGAACGATCGCACCTGCCACGGTGGTGAGCGGTCGCGCGTTCTTTCAGCAGCGAGTGCTGTCAGGCCTGGCATCCCGCACACACAACACGCGAGAGCCCGGAACGCGACCGGCGATGATTGGCTGCCTCAGTGGTCCGAGGCGATTTTTCCTCAACGAGGCGCCGTCGAAAGACAGCCGCCTGGGTGGGACCTCACTGGGTGACAAAGTGGAAACGACTTTTGAGGACTCCAGTCCTCCCCAATGAAAAGCCGAATGCCCAGAGTTCTGCTGCGCCTGACGAGCGCGAGGTTGGTCGTGCGAATGAACCGGCCAGGTGGAAGGAACTGAACTCACCTTCAGGCGGCGTTGAGGCAACCTGCCATTTGGCAGCCCGGCCGACCAACCGATTGAAGGCAGCAGAGCAACTTGCCTGCCAGCCCCCGAAAATCGGGGTGAACTCCTTGGGTATGCCAACCAGGTTGGCATGAGTGCCCGATCGATGCCCGACTCAGCCGTCGGGGAACGAACATTGAACATGGCTGTGAACCAGACCGCATCCAGGTCTCGGGAGTTGCGTATTCCGCGCCAGTGCGCGTCTGAACAGCCGCTTCCTGAGGGACCAAAATGACCGCTGATCGGCTCCCCTTCGCGTTCGCCGTTCCATCTCGCAATTCACGGGGATCCCAAGCCGAAACAGCCTGGCCCACGAACAACGATCACGAGGCGGACGCTTCATCGCCTGGGGCTCCCGATGGTGCACCAGACGGCGATTTCACCGCCTCCGACGAGGCAAGGGCTTCATTCCGGCACCGGTTTTCGAACCCACTCGGAGTGAGGAGGCCCGAATGACAGGCATCCGGACGACGAAATCTCTCAGTCAGTCATCAACGGCGAACGACCCGACGCCCGACCGTGATGCAACTGCTTCAATCCACTGGTGACCATTCCCGTCGAAGCCGGTTCCTGAGAACCAGATTCTGGAACAGTCAGGGAAGAAGCTGTCTTGCCGCTCCGTCGCTAGAGCAGGGAGCCGGCAAAACTGCAGAGCTGAGTGACACGTCTGCAGCAAACTCTTTAGAAATCCTAATAGCACGCAGCGGCGTGTCAATCCAACTTCAACGACAATATCGGCTTGTTTCGACACTTTCGTCAAGACGGGTTTCCCGATTCGAGCACTCCTGCGGAGGATTCCGGCAGAGTTTTCGCCCCGCCCGGGTCGTTGCCGACGCCCTTCCCCGCAGCCAGATGCTTCCCGCCACGAACCTTCGTGAGACCGCCGATGCCCGCGTTTGTCGTCCTCGAGCATGACCACCCGGTGCTGCACTGGGATCTGATGCTCGATGCGGGAGAGTCGCTCCGAACGTGGAGGCTGTCCGAGCCCCCCCTTGCCGGCAGGACGACAACGTGCGAATCGCTGCCAGACCACCGCCGGGCCTACCTCGACTATGAAGGGCCGGTGAGCGGAGGACGAGGGACGGTGAGCCGGGTGATGCGCGGCGATTTTGCCATCGAGGATGACACCCCCGATCACCTGACCGCGCGACTCAGATTCGACGACGGCGAACTGTCGATGACGCTCAGGCCGGCAACCGGAGTCGGGACCGCAACGTTCCGCGCTGTCTGAGCGACGGTCGACACATCACCCTGACGAATCCGCAACCGCGACCAGGCGGGCCCAGAACGCGGGGGCGACATCATGGGGCCCCCGCGCCGCAACCTGCCGGAGTGACTCCACAGGATCAATCCCTTATCCAACGGGCAATCGCAACTGCTACGACGGCCGGCGACCGGCTCATCCCTCCGCTGCAGGCCACCAGCGTGGGGACGCCGCCCTTCAAGCATTCCTGAACAGTGGCAACCGCCAGAAACAGCATCGAGTCGGACTGCTCCGCGCCATCCATCAGCGGGAACCGGCAATACGCCAGGTCCCGCGAAAGCTGAGCCGCCGGCTCATCAATGGCGAGATCGACGACGACGCGAATTCCCGCATGGTGCAACTGCGGAAGACTGCGAGCATCACGGGCATTACCAACCCAGACCAGCCCCTCGATGATTGGCCGCATCGAGCATTCCCCCGCCACGCCTCAATTGGCAACGGGCCGACGCGCCTTCAACGCACGCCGACCCGCCGTGAACTCGAACAGTCGTGGTCTCATACACCGGCGGCCGCGATCAATCGCCAGCATCCGCGCTCGAACCGCGGCCACTGGAGGTTTCGACGCGATTTCCCGCGTGGAACGACTCGAGAACTTTCGCCCGCAGTTCGGCCGTGACTTTCGGATTCTCTTCGAGATACGCACGCGCCTTGTCGCGCCCCTGACCGATGCGGTTCTCACCGTAGTTGAACCAGGCTCCACTCTTGGTGAGCAGGCCCTGGGCGGTGGCGAGGTCGATGATGTCCCCCTCGGTGCTGATGCCACGGGAGCCCAGCATATCGAATTCGGCCACGCGGAACGGCGGGGCGACCTTGTTCTTCACAACCTTGATCCGCATGCGGATGCCGGTCGTTTCCTCGCCATCCTTCAGCGTGGCGATGCGACGAACGTCGACGCGACAGGAGCTATAGAACTTCAAGGCACGGCCGCCGGGGGTCGTTTCCGGGCTGCCGAACATGACGCCGATCTTTTCGCGGATCTGGTTGATGAAGATCACGCAGGTCTTGGACTTGGCGATGGCGCCGGTCAGCTTTCGCATGGCCTGGCTCATCATGCGGGCCTGGAGTCCGACGTGCTTGTCGCCGATCTCGCCATCGAGTTCCGCCTTGGGGACGAGGGCGGCCACCGAGTCGACGACGATGATGTCGACCGCGTTGGACTTGATGAGCATTTCGGCGATCTGCAGCGCTTCTTCGCCATAGGACGGCTGGCTGACCAGCAGTTCTTCCAGGTTCACGCCAAGCTTTTTGGCCCAGGCGGGGTCGAGCGCGTGTTCGGCGTCAATGAAGGCCGCAATGCCTCCGGCCTTCTGGGCACTGGCGACGGCGTGCAGGGCGATGGTGGTTTTACCACTGGATTCCGGCCCGAAGAGTTCGATGATGCGGCCCTTGGGGAAGCCGTAGCCACCGAGGGCGATGTCGGCCGAGAGGGCTCCCGTGGAGATACCCTCAATGGCGACTCCCTGGTCGGAGAGCCGCATGATCGAGCCTTCGCCGAAGCTCTTTTCGATCTGGCCGAGTGTGTTCTGGAGGAGGGCCTGGTGTTCGTCAGCGGGCGAAGTCTTGCGGGGAGCGGCTTTGGCCATGAGAGAGCCCTTGTGGGGAGGCTTTGGAACGTTGATCGCGTGATTGATACAAGTGTACAGTACTCTATCGGCACGCCGCTGATGGATCAAGAGATCAATCTTTCAGGCAGGGCGAGTCACTTTTTCACAACAGGTTGACGGTCGTTACCGCAGATCATGTTGCGGCAACGACGAACTGGCCCATCTTGAAAAAGTGACCAGCCTTGTGCGCAACCCTCAGGCTTGTGCAGGGATTGGGAACACTGCGGAGGTATTTGACGCCGAGGGGGCGAGGAGGGCGCGTTGTGTGGGTGGTACTGTACTCCTCGCCCTCTTTCCCTGCGGAAGTTTCGCGGAGGGATCGGGAGAGCGTGCGTGGTGCAGACAGGGAGCCGGCCGGGCCGAGGTGTGTGACGACAGGTTGACGGTGGTTGTGTTCATAGAGCCTCCATCATGACGGGGGCGGTTGCGCGGGGGGGGCCCGGTACTCGGTACTCGGGAGTGCTTTGGCGGGTGGGGATTTGGGCAGGGCGACTCACTTTTTCACAGTCGGTCGTCTCTCGTCAGCGCAGGTCATTTTGCGGCAATGACGCACGCCAATGACGAACTGGCCCATCCTGAAAAAGTGACCGGCCTTGCGCGTCAGGCCGTTCCCGGCGGGTCTCCGAGCATGGAGTGCGTCTTAATGTGGGGGAGTGTACAAGTCGGCCTGTTTGCCCTGAAGATTCAATCCAGGCACGAGTTGCACCGCTTTCGGGCGGCAAGTTGATTGCGGACCGCGGGCGAGGCGACTGTCGCAGCTAGTTCTGGCCTGTTGCATGATTCCTCCATCGAGACGTGCGGGGTTGCGCGCCGGAGGACACCGGGCATAGTGAACGCCCCCCTTCCGCAGCAGCCCGGCGCCGGCCCGCCATCACAGGTGGCTGATGCTGGAAAATATGGACACGACTGAGGCTCCGATGGAGTAGGCCCCGAGCGCCAAGGCCGCCGAGAGCGTCGACCGCCACCGCGACTGGCACCACCAGCAGCCGATGGCCGCCAGAAAGAGCTGGCTCAGCAGGCAAACCAGCAACCAGATCGCGAGTTCGTCCTGCAGTACCCCGCGATGACGGGCTGCAATGGCGCCGCCGATCACGATTAGCAACGAAGGCATCGCCTGGATGCAACACCAGCACCGGAACCGGCCGGACTCCCCGGCACCGGGTGATTCGTTTTTCCGCCCACTCCACGCCAACAGAAACGCAGCCCCCAACAGCGCCCCAGTGACCGGAGCAAACATGACTGCTCCCATGAAGGCGAACAAAGCGATCATCAGGAACTCGGCCATGGGGATCCCGTCCCCTTTCGGGCGCGAGGTCAGGTGGACTGTTTGAGAGCGACCTTTGTTCCGAGCCCCGATGCGGCGGCCCAGAAGAGAATCGGGATCAGCGGCGCATGAAAATGGTGAACAGGGGCCGGGACCTGCATCGCCAGGTCGTTCATCAACAACAGCAGGAACAGCGGAGCTGCCACCAGCAGCCGCCCCGGCGAGCGCAGCGGCAGGAATCCGATCGGCAGCAGGAGCCGCAGGGCGTACACCAGTGCGGCGGGCGTGACGATCGTCGAGAACACAAGCGGCCAATCGGTCAGCAATGTCACAATGATTTCGCGGGGGCTGTTGCCGAATTTCGAGAAATAGCTGGCCGTGTGGACCGTTGCCCCGCCGCGAAACCAGGGGATGACGACGTTCAGGGCGAACCAGAGATAGGCGATGCTGAAGAGGAAGAGACCGATGCCGAAGATCAATTGGCGGCGGTTCGCGAGCGACTCCGGAGTGGCGGGCGTTCTCTGGCCCCTCATCCGGCCTTCGGCCACCTTCTCCCCGGTCGAGGGTACTGAGTCATCAAGCTGTGCACGGGGAGAAGGATTGGGGCGGGAAGTGCAGAACGCGTGGACGGCGAAGTAGGCGCCGAGGAGGGCGATCGGGATGGCCCAGTCCTCCTGGGCGGAAAGGGTGATTGCGAGCCAGAACGTGGCCCAGCCGTAGCGGCGGCGCTCAAGGAGATCGATGGCCACGAGCAGGGTGGGGATGCCGAAGGAGTTCGGGCGGAACGTCTTGAGGTCGATGGCGATATCGAGGTACTGGAGCGGGAAGTACGCGAGGTACGCCAGGCCGAGGAGTGCGGCGGCCCATTCGCTGCCGGAATGCCTGCGGGCGATGTTGAAGACCGGCCAGGCGCCGAGGGCGAGGATGATCGACTGGGCCAGCTCGAGCGTGAGATGCGAGGGAAACAGGGCATGAATCGGCACGAGCAGGACGTGAACGACCTGCAGGTGTTCGCCGAGAAAGAGACCCTGATCGAGGTAGCTGCGGAAGCCTTTTCCGTGCTCGAGGTTCCAGAGGTGCTCCTCGTACATGGCGGAGTCGCCATGCGGAATGCGGAGATTGAACCAGAGGCCCCAGTTCATGGCGGTGAACACGACGACGTAGAGCAGTATTCCGGCGGCGAGAACGGTTTTGGGCTGGAGGCTCCAGCGCGAAGCCCCCGGGCCGCTTGGGAGCAGCCGGGGTGCACGGGGCAGGACCGCCAGGGCCGACAGGGCCAGGCAGAGGGCGACCGTGAGATCGGCCGTTTCGTGGAGAACCGAGGCGAGCGACGTCCAGCCCGAGAGAAGGGCCGTGATCCAGAGCAGCCACCAGATGCCGGCGGGGGCCCAGGCCCGGGAGAGGCGGCGGGCGGTCGTCAGGAGTCGATCAAGGAGCGGCGATTCCGCCCCTTGCAGCAATGCGCCGAGGGCAGTCAGCGCCAGTCCGTGGAGCAACGCCCATCCGGCTGACGCACCAAGCGAGACTGTGGCGAGTGGCCCGGCTTCGGTGGTCGTGATTCGTCCGCCGAATGCCGACACAACAGATCGCCAGCGTGGCTCGCTCAAAAAGGCCAGCGACAGTTCGGCCGATTCCAGGATCGTCTGCACGAAGAGCGCGAGGCCGAGGAGCGAGAGCGCGCACACGGCCGCGGTGAAGGCCGGAGAGGCGGCCCCCGATTCTCGGGTCTGAGTGGGTTCGGACGAAGGGGGCATGGAGTGCAGGAAATCTGTTGGAGTTGCGACTTACAATCGCGTCCCTCGACTCCGCCTGCAATTGGGCCGGGGGGTGGGAGAGGTACTGGGTGGCGAGGTACTGGGTACTCGGGAGTTGGTACTCGGGAGTCGAATCTTTTGGTGAGAGTGCAGGGGCGTAGCGCCGGCCTGCGGGCGCGAATTCGGATCGATTGAGTTTCATGACTGACCTGTCTGCATCAATTCCTGAACTGGCGGAACTCGATTCCGGTGGGTCGATCATCCGATTGCCGTCGGAGCAGAACGTTCCGTTCAGCCGACGCGTGCGGGCGATTGTCGATACTCCGGAGTTTCAGCGGCTGGCCGAGATCAGCCAGCTCGGACTGGTGGCGAAGGTCTACCCCGGGGCGCGGCATACGCGGTTCGAGCACGCGCTCGGGGTCTATCACAATGCCCTGCTCTACATCCGGCAGCTCTGCCGCGATCCGCGATTTGCCGAAAAGGTCGACACGAAAGCGGCCGAACTGCTCATTGCCTCGTCCCTCCTGCATGACCTCGGACACTGGCCGTACTGCCATCCGATCGAAGACCTCGGGCTCTCGGGACTGCCACCGCATGAATCGCACGCGAGGCGTTTCCTGGCGAATGACACGGAACTGGCCGGGGTGCTGCGCCGGGAATGGTCCATCGAGCCGGACGACGTGATCGATGTGCTGGCGAGCTCGAGCCAGGACCCGGTCCGGTGCCTGCTGCGGTCGATCCTTTCGGGCCCGATCGATATCGACAAGCTCGACTACCTTGAGCGGGACTCGCTGCACAGCGGGGTCCCCTACGGCCGGCATTTCGACAAGCAGCGGCTGATCCAGTCGCTGGTGCTGAACGAGGCAGGCGACGGGCTGGCGATCACGTCGAAGGGGAAGACGGCGGCCGAACTGATGGTCCACTCGCGGTACGTGATGTTCAGCGAGGTCTACTGGCATCATGCGGTGCGATCGGCGACGAGCATGTTCGCGCGGGCATTCTATGAACTGCGGGAGCGGGTCGATCTGTCGCTGATGTTCACCGACAGCGATGCTGGCATGATCGCGCAGCTGCGGACAGCGGCCGAAGGTCACCCGACAGCGCGGCTGCTGGAATCGGTCTTCGGGAGACGACGGTCGCTCTACAAACGCGCGGCCGAGTTCAGCCACCTGAACGATCCGGCGGTCTACGAGAAGCTGTCGCGTCGACCGTATTCCGAACTGGTGGAGATTTCGAAGCGGCTGGCCCTGCGCGTCGGGGCGGCTGTCGGTCAGGACCTTTCGCCGATGTCGCTGCTCGTGGATGGCCCGCCGCCGCATCGGGAAGTGGAGTTTGCCGTCGACGTCTATTTCCCGAAGGAGCGCGTTTACCGGCCGCTGCGAAGCGTGTCACCGATGATCGATGCTCTGGCACGGACGAGCTTTGACGACTACGTGAAACGGGTGCGGGTGTTCGTCGATCCGCTGGTTGTTCCGGCGCTTCGGGCGGCGGGGATTGACGATGCGTGGTGGCGCGAGGCGGTGCTGGAGAGCGTTTGATCTGGCCGCTTGTTATGCCCTTTCACGGCGAACGAGAAATGGCAATCGATTTCCCAGGGCGTTGCCCTGGGCTTTGTTGTTGAGCCCATTCGGGGCGTTGAATGGATGGATAGGGGCCCAACGCAAAGCACCCCGGCTGTTTTGGAACAGCCGGGGTGCTCGTGATGCGAGAGTTTGCGAGCGGAGATCATTCCTTGCGGAAGAAGTCGCTCGGGCCTTTGTGCGTGTAGTACGGGTAGACCACCGCGCCGCCGGGGACGTTGGCCGACGGGTAGCTCAGATCGCTGGGGACCTTGTAGCTGAAGCTGCGGCTGTGGTGCGGGCCGCAGGCGACCTGGCCGTTGCCGCAGCGTCCATCAGGGCAGCCGTAGCCACCGGGAGGACATCCCCCTCCGGGCGGGCAGCCGGGACCGCCGACGTAGCCGCCGGCCTGGTAGGGCTGGCCATCGGGCCCGACGTTGAAGTGCGTGGTGTTGTAGCCGTACAGTTGCTCGTGAGCGGCTTCATGGACGGATCCGTGATAGCCGTACTGCGCCTGCTGCACGCCGGGGGGGCTTTGACCCCGCATCACGGCGCCGTTTTGCGCGCAGCCGCAGGCGGCCAGAAGTCCGCACGCGGCCAATTTCCAGACTGTGAACCGATGCATGTCCCCTGCCCCTCTGCGTCGTGAGAATGGCGAATCGCGAGATCACAGAACGGCGGAAGTCGCCGACGGATCACGCATCGCCTGAAATCGTGACGTTCGTCACTTCGTCTATCGGCCGAACGGCTGCCCTGGCACGAATAATCTTTGCAACGGGCAAAGGGATTACAGTCGATACAACTCACCGGTCTTGCAGGTCACGGGACCGGCCCGATAAATTGAGCACTCTCTTCCGGGAGCGAGCCACGGTATGGCGGCCCGGTCTAAACTGATCCAAATGATTTGATGCTGAACGACTTGCGGCGTGATTCAGCGCACCGTGAGGCCGCGTTCAAGGGAGTGCTCAGCGTGTTTGTGGCTGCTTCGACCCGTTGCTTCAGCGACCGACCTTTTGACGAGGCCTGCCGCCAGCTGGAAGACCTCGAGTTCGAGCGGCTGGAAGTCTGGATCGACGAATCCGGCCGACACCTTCCACTGAAGGATGTCATCACCAGCCCCGAGGGATTTGCCGCCCGTTGCCGCCAGGTGACGAGGCTTCCGATCTCTTCGTTCTGCCTCGGATACGAAGCGCCGCAGTCGCAGTTCGAGGGACTCTGCAAGACCGCCAAAGCCATGCGGATCTCGCAGATCACCATGCCGGCTGCTCCACATGGAACGCCGTTCAATTCCGAGATCGATCGTCTGAAGGGCTTCGTGAAAGCCGCGCTGCTGGAAGGCGTGCGCGTCTCGCTGAAGACCGAAAAGGGACGCCTGACCGAAGACCTCCGCACGGCGGTGGAACTCTGTACCGCCGTTCCGGGTCTCGGCCTGACCTACGACCCGACCTACTCGCTGAAGACTCCGGAAAAGACGCTGGATCTTGTCCTGCCGCGGGTCTTTCACGTTCACCTCCGCGACTCGACACCCGACCGCCCGCAGGTGCAGGTCGGTCTCGGCGAGATCGACTACAGCGACCTGATCACCCAACTCAAGCGGTTCCAGTACAACCGCGCCCTGTCCGTGGAATGGCTCCCGGAACTGGGTGAGCTCGACCAGCGCCCGCTCGAACTGCGGAAGCTCCGCATGCTGCTCGACTCGCTGCTGTAACAGCCCGTCGACGCATTCGCTCAAAAGTGCCGCGGCCCTCTCGGCCGTGGCACTTTTTCATTTCACTGGCCTGTCGACCTCCGCGCCGACCTGCGAAATGCCAGGACGGCGTCCGACACTGAGCGCCCATTCCGGACGTGGTGGAGCATCACACGGCGCGCTCAGCACCGCCGATCGAGCCGGCCCCTCTCGCGATCCGGCGCACGAGTCTCCCCCATAGCCGGCCCATCAAGACCTGACATACACTCCCTGTCAGCCTCATGTTCTCCGAGATCCTCGAGCGACTGTCCGCCTGGAGTGAGCTGAACACCGCCATCGCGGTCACAGCCGCGCTCGCGGCCATGTCGTGCGCCCTCCCCGGCGCGTGGCTCGTTCTCCGGCGGCAGAGCATGCTCGGCGATGCCCTCGCCCACTCCGCCTTGCCTGGCGTCGTGGCCGCCTTCATGGTGGCCTACGGTCTTCGCAACAGCGGCTGGGTCAGCGACGACGCCTTCGACCCGCTCCTCCAGGCCTGCATCGTCATCGGCGCGGCCCTCGCCGGCCTGCTGACTGCCTGGCTGACTGCCGCCATCCAGCGCCTCGGAAAGGTCGACAACGGGGCCGCCCTGGGCGTGGTATTCACCTGCCTGTTCGCGGCCGGAATGGTGATGGTCCGCATGACGGCCGACGACGTGCACCTCGACCCCGACTGCGCGCTGTTCGGCGTCCTCGAAGCGAGTGCCGGCGATACGCTGCAGGCGATCCCGTGGCTGCCCCGCTCGGCCGTCGCCAACGGCGCCGTGCTGATCATCAACCTGCTGCTCACCATGGTGTTCTTCAAGGAACTGAGGATCGCGGCGTTCGACGCGGAACTCTCCAACACGCTCGGCATCCCCGCCGCCTTCATTCAGTACGCCCTGCTGGCGGCCACGGCTGTCGCCGCCGCGACGGCATTTTCGACCGTCGGCAGCATTCTCGTCATCGGCCTGCTCGTCATTCCCGCCGCCACTGCGCAGCTCCTGACGACTCGGCTCTGGAAGCTGATTGCACTCAGCGTCGTTCTGGCAGCCGCGATGGCGGTTATCGGTCACGCCGCCGCCTGGGCGATCCCCGGTCCGCTCTTTTCCCGGCTCGGCTATCCCCAGGTCCGTGACGTGGGAACGTCCGGCATGATCGCGGTTGTCGGAGGACTGATCTTCGTCGCCACCGTCTTCATCGCGCCGCGCACGGGCATCGTGACACAGGTCCTCGACCGCATTCGTGTCCTGACCCAGATCGCGGCCGATGACGTGCTCGGCAACCTCTACCGCAAGGAAGAGTCGGCCAGAACAGCCGTTCCCTGGACGCCGGTCGGCATTTCCTCCGCCTGGCAGGACCGGCTCGCCGGCTGGTGGCTTAAGCGCCGCGGCTTTGTCATCGCCCAAAGCGGCGGAACGCTGGCGCTCACGGATCGCGGCCGCGAAACCGCTCGCTCCCTGATCCGCTCGCACCGGCTGTGGGAGTCGTATCTCGACCAGAACTACCCCCTCTCGGACGAGCAATTGCACCGTGCGGCCGATCGCGTCGAGCACTACATCGGGTCCGACATTCGTGACGCCATCGCCAGCGAGTTGCCGGATGCCCACCGCGACCCCCATGGGCGGCAGATTCCTGATACGTAGAGGGGCGTGCCGTGCGTGCCGCCGAAATGGCGGCCGTTGCTTTCGATGGTTGTCCGCCCTTTCTACGATGCGGTCGCAAAACAGTTTTGACCCTTTTTCGGAGTCGTTGCGGCCGGTCTTTCCGGTCGGACGGATGTGAGGAACAGATGGCGAAGAAGACGATCAGCAGCGTGGATGTCAAAGGCAAGCGGGTCCTGATGCGCGTGGACTTCAACGTCCCCCAGGACGATGCGGGAGCGATCACCGATGACCGCCGCATCCGGATGGCTCTGCCGTCCATCAAGTCGGTCGTCGACCGCGGCGGCAAGCTGATCCTGATGAGCCACCTCGGCCGCCCCAAGGGCGAAGGCAACGACGCCAAGTTCACCCTGAAGCCCGCCGCCATCCGCCTCGGTGAGCTCCTCGGCAAGTCCGTCCAGTTCGCCACCGACACCGTCGGCCAGGACGCTGAGACGAAAGTCGCCGGCCTGAAGGATGGCGATGTCCTCGTCCTCGAGAACGTCCGCTTCCAGAAGGAAGAGCAGAAGGGCGACGCCGGCTTCGCCGCCAAGCTCGCCGCCTTCGCCGACGTCTACTGCAACGATGCCTTCGGCACCTGCCACCGCGAAGACGCGTCGATGGTCGCCGTCCCCCGCGCCATGGGCGCGAAGCCCAAGGTCGTCGGCGGACTCGTCGAAAAGGAAATCACCTACCTCAGCGACGTGATGTCGAAGCCGGCCCGGCCGTTCGTCGCGATCGTCGGCGGTGCCAAGGTCTCCGACAAGATCCTCGTCATCGAAAACCTGCTCAAGGTCTGCGACCTCGTCCTCATCGGCGGAGCAATGGCCTACACCTTCGCCAAGGCCCAGGGCGGAAACCTCGGCAAGAGCCGCGTCGAAATGGACAAGCTCGACCTCGCGAAGGAACTGATCGCCAAGGGGGGCGCGAAGCTTATGCTCCCGGTTGACACCCACTGCGGCGACGACTTCAAGTCGACCTGCAACAAGGTCGTCGTGAAGTTCGGCCAGGTTCCGGACGGCTTCGAAGGCCTCGACATCGGCCCCGAGACCGCGAAGCTCTACGCCGAAAAGGTGAAGTCGGCGAAGACGGTTGTCTGGAACGGCCCGATGGGCGTCTTCGAAATGCCGCCGTTCGACGCCGGCACGAAGGCCGTCGCCCAGGCGATTGCCGATTCCGATGCGACCAGCATCATCGGCGGCGGCGACAGCGCGGCCGCGATTGAGCAGTTCGGCATGGCCGACAAGGTCACGCACGTCAGCACCGGCGGCGGGGCCAGCCTCGAAATGCTCGAAGGCAAAAAGTTCGCGGCCGTCGAGCTCCTCGACGAGGCGTGATCAAACGTAGGGTGCGTCGCGACGCACCTTCCTGCGATTGAGAACAACTCTCCCTTATGCAAGTGGCCCTTCGCGATGAGCAACTATCGTCGCAATCGCGAAGGCTCCGTCTACTTTTTCACCGTCGTGACGCATCACCGCCGGCCGATCCTGACAACAGAGATCGGCCGACGTTGTTTACGCAGCGCGATCCAGAGCGTCCGTCGGGATCGCCCGTTCGAAATCATTGGAATCGTTCTCCTTCCCGATCACGTCCATACGGTTTGGGAACTGCCACCAGGCGATTCGGATTACTCAACCCTCTGGCGTCGAATCAAGGGGCTGTTCACGACCGCGTGGCTGGCGGCGGGCGGTACGAGTTCGGGCGTCACCAAGAGCCGTTCTGAACGCGGTGAGCGCGGAGTCTGGCAGAGAAGGTTCTACGAACACACCTGTCGGGATGACTCAGACGTCAAACGCTGTCTCGACTACCTGCACGTCAATCCGCTGAAGCACGGGCTCGTGACACGGGTGCGTGACTGGCCCTGGTCGTCGTTTCACAGACATCAGCGGCTTGGTGAATACGACATCGGCTGGGGCGATGCCTCCGTCTGGTATGGAGATGAGTTTTCGCAGTTCGAGTAAGGTGCGTCTCGACGCACCCTACGGTCTACGGTTTCCATCGAATCCGCAGTGGACAGACATGCCGATGTCACCCCGCTTTCCAGCCGTATCGTCACCTCAGTCGGGTCCGTGCGTCGGCGTTGTCGGTGACGTCTACCGCATCCTCGTCAGCGGCGAGCAGACGGCCGGCGCGTACTCCGTCGTTGAAGCGATCGTCCCTCCCGGCAGCGGCCCGCCCCCTCATCGGCACTCGCGCGAAGACGAAGGCTTCTATGTCCTCGAGGGCGAACTCACGATCACCGTCGACGGCCGCCGCGAAACTCTGTCGCCCGGGATGTTCGGCAACCTTCCCGTCGGCTCGTTGCACTTCTTCAGGAATGAAGGCAGCGTCCCCGTCCGGATGCTGATCACCGTCGCCCCGGCCGGGTTCGAACAGATGTTCATGGAAGTCGGCGTCCCGCTGCCCCCGGGATCGAAGAGCGCACCGCCGCCGTCGCACGACGACATCGCCAGGCTGCTCGAAGCCTCGAACCGATACGGAGTCGAGATCCAGCCGCCGGGCTGAGTCGGAGGGATCACCCCTCCGTCTTGATCCGAATCCTCCGGTACTCCATTTGCCCCCGGTCCCCTTCGAGTCCGATCGGCCCCGTCTCCGGAATCTTGAACGCCTCCTCCAGCACCTCGCCGTTACAGGTACATCGGGCGACGCCGCCTTTCGCGACGACTTCGAGGACGTTCCAGTCCTGCGGCTTGTAGTTCTTCAGGTTCTTGTACGGCCCGGCCACGGTGTAGTCGCGGCACTGCAGCTGTGGTTTGCGGAGGAACACACCGCTGTCAGCGTTCGGCGTCGCGCGAAACTCGAGGCGGAGCGTGAAGTCCTTCGGGAACTCCTTCGTCGTCGACAGCGTCTGGATGCGGCGGCCTTCCGCGGGCGTCATCACGACGATCCGGCCGTTGCGGGCCACGTACCGTCCGTCATCGCTGGCGATCTGGCTGTCGAAGGATTTCGACTCCTTGAAGATTGGCCAGACGGGGCCGTTGGGGTTCTTCTTGAGGACGTTTTCACGCTGCTTGATCGTCTCCTCAGGCGTCGCCTGCACTCCCCAACCGGTCAGGTCCCTGCCGTTGAACAGGCTCACGAAGCCGGCTTCGGGCTTGAAGTCGTCCGCTGGAACGGGAATCAGCATGTACGTTTCCAGCACTGGCCGGAGGGCGCTGGCCCATTTCTCGTAGCCCGCGTCGTTGAGGTGCAGGAGATCCGGGAACAGCTCTGCCGGCGCATTCCCTTCGGCGTTGGCGAACATCGCCCAGGTGTCGACGACAATGACGCTCGAGTCTCCCTTCACGGCCGCCAGCAATGCATTGTTGACTTCCTTGATCTTCTCCGCGGGCCGCTCCTTGGTCGGGCTGCTGGGGAACATGGTGCAGAGCACGATGGCGATCGAGGGGTTCTTCGCCTTCAGCTGCAGGATCATCAGCTTGATGTTGCCGACGATCTGTGCGGCGGTGGCGCTTTCGGCGAGATCGTTTGTCCCCATCAGCATCACGACGCCCGTGGGATTCAGGTCGAGGACGTCCTCCTTGAATCGGTAGAGCATGCCGCGGGTGGTGTCGCCGCTGATCCCGCGGTTGGCGATCTTCGCCCCGGGAAAGAACTTCTTGAGCCGGTCGCCCCAGCCCTGGGTGATCGAATCGCCGAAGACGACGAGCGCCCCCTGCTCGTCCTTCGCGGACTTCAGGAACTGGTCGCGGCGGCCGTTCCAGGTTTTCTGGAACCATTCGGCCCGCCGGATCGGGCCGGACCCGGGAACCCCTACATCGGTGGCGGGAATTCCGCGGGAGGCTTCCTGCCCGTGGACGGCCGGAACACCGGGCAGCAGGGCGATGCACGCAGAGCACAGAACGACGCGGGCCAATCGATTCATGGAGATGCTCAGGGGGGAGGACGGAATTCGCAGCCGCCCACCGGCAGTCGCGCGAATTGGCGTTGCCAAAGGGCCGCAGGATTGGACATCCTGCGAAGTGCACGGGGAACTCGCAATGTTCCGAAGGCAGGCTGCTGGCGGCGAAGGATTGCGGGAAGGTCGGACAATGGTGTTTCGCCACAGCTTCATCCATCGGAGAGTCCACATGAAGCACGTTGCGTTCGCCGTCGGCCTGCTGTCGTTGCTCGGTCCTGCTGTCGTAGCGGCGGCGGACGTGCCCAGGGGCCTGCTCACGGAATCGGCGTTCAACCGGGCGCTGACGGAGCCACTGACTGCGAGGTTCGATGAGCTCGAACTGGGCCAGCTCCTCAAGACGCTCGGCGACGAACGCCGACTCGCATTCCTGCTCGACCGACGCGTCGATCCTTCCAGGCTCGTCTCGTGGAGGACAGGCGGCGAACCGTTCCTCGAGGCCGTCTCCGACCGCCTGTCCGCCAACAACAACAGCGCTCGGGCCATCGGCTCAACGATCTTCATCGGGCCGGAATCGTCGGTGAAGAAGCTGCGGACGGTCGTCGCCCTGCGGATGGAGGAACTCCGGGCCAAGGGAAATCCGGCGATCAAACAACAGTTCGCGGTTCTTCGCGACCACTCGCTGGCATGGGACGAAGCCACCGAACCGCGTGAGATGCTGGCCGAGATCTCCCGCCGCTGGGGCATCCGGGTCCAGGGGGACGAGGAAATGCCCTATGACCTGTGGCCGGCCGGCCTGCTGTTCGACGTGAACTTTGTCGAGGCGCTTTCGCTGGTGCTGATCCAGTACGACCGCACGTTCGAATGGAACAGCGACGCCACGAGCGTCACGATCCTTCCGATGCCGGAGAAAGTGTGGATCGAGCGGAAGCACACGGTTCCGGCGTCGCGGCGGGAATCTCTGCGTGAAGAGATCGGCGGCGTGCTCAATTCCATCGACCACACGCTTGAGCGCGACCGGCTGCTTGTCCGCGGAAGCATCGAGGAGCAGGAACGGATCGCCACCCTGCTCGGGCAGCGACCGGGCAAGTCGACTCCCACCAAGGTCTCGAACGCACCGCTCAAGCAGAGGTTGTTCACGCTGACTGCGGAGAAGGTAAAAATTGGCGACGCCTTCGAGGCGCTCCGCGAACAGGGGATCACCATCAACTACGACGCGGCCGCGTTCGAGTCGGCGAAGATCGATTTCAACCGGCGGGTCGACCTGAAGCTGAACAAGGCCAGCGCGGACGTCTTCCTGTGGACTCTGTGTGAGCCGCTCGGCATCGACTACGAGATCGAAGGGGTCACGGTCACGCTGAAACTGAAGAAGTAGCGCCGAGGACGCGAACGACCTCTTCCGGAGTCGTCAGGCCGGCCTTCACGGCCTCCTCGGCCCGCCGGCGCAGCGGGACCATGCCCGCCGCGACGAATGCCGCTTCAATTTCGCGAGACTCGTTGCGGTCGAGGATCGCGCGGCGGAGTTCCGGACCATCCGGCCGGGCCAACTCGGCGATGACCATCCGCCCCGAGTATTCCGTTCCCAGGCATCGGTCGCAGTCGGGCCGCGCCCCGCAGTCGCAGCGTTTCCGCAGCAGCCGCTGCGTCACGATGGCGCGGAGGCCGCTCCGCAGCACGAACGGTTCGATCCCCATGTCCGCCAGACGGCTGACGGCCTCTGCCGAACTTCCCGCATGGAACGACGTCAGCACGAGGTGTCCTGAGAGAGACGCCTGGAACACCATGTCCGCGGTTTCCCGATCGCGGATCTCCCCCACCATGATGACTTCCGGGTCCTGCCGCAGCAGCGACTTGAGCGCGTTGGCGTAGGTGAACCCGGACGAGGCCTTCACCTGCGACTGGGCGACCCCCGGAATCACGGCTTCAACCGGATCTTCCAGCGACGACATTCCCCGGCGAGGCTTTCCGCCGGCCAGATGCCTCAGGCACGCATAGAGGGTCGTGGTCTTTCCGCTGCCCGCCGGCCCGGCGATCAGGACGACTCCGCTGGTCGCCGAGAGTTGTTCCTTCAGGGCCGCCAGGGCATCAGGGGTGAGTCCGAGTTGATCGAGCGTGTGATGCGTCTGATCGGCGATGAACAGGCGGACAACCCCCTTCTCGCCATGGATCGTGGGAAACGTGCTCAGGCGCATCTCGACGCCGTCGGCGCCGGTCCGGATCCGGCCTTCCTGGGGCTTCTCCGTCTGGTAGGTCAACAGCCCGGCCACAACTTTCAGCCGGGCGATGACGTTCTGCTTCCCTTTCGGGAGCGTCGCCACCGGGTGCAGGACACCGTTGAGACGCCACGCCACGCTGATCGAATCGCCCGAATCCAGCGGCTGGAGATGGAGATCGCTGGCTCCCGCTTCCCGTGCGGCGGCCAGCAGGGAGTCGACGAATTCGACGGCAAATCCTTCGCTGGCAAGGTTCTGCCGCGAAAGTCGGTCGCGATAGGCCGCCAGGGCCGGCGGCGAGGACGTGTCCATGAAAGTGGTTCCGCTCAAGGGGATGACCGGCTGGCGGAATCGCTGAGTTCCGCACAGTCGTCACGGTGACGCAATTCCCTCCTACGTCGGCCGATCGGCGTTTTTCGAGGTCGAAGTTGCTCCCTGCCGTGGTTAAGCTAAGGAACGAGTCACATTTTCGACATGCTCCGGCGCACGGATTGCGCCCGTATCATTCCATCGCCTGTAGTCTCATTTCGTCAGACGGTTTGAGATGCGGCACGCCTCGAGGGCAGGGCACGGTCAGGTCGCCCCTCTGCGTGCAAGTTGTGGTGAATCATGAGTGAGAAAATGAAGTCGGCCCCGGCCACTACGGAACGCCCCTGTCCCGAATGCGGAGAGATGGTCCGGCCGGGCCTCGTCCGCTGCTGGAACTGCGGAGGCTTCATGAACCGCGAGCTCGAGCAGAAATACCTGGAGATGCAGGCCGCTCCGAAGAAGGTATTTTTCAGCCAGCTCCCGGAAGACGCCGACATCCACGAGGCCGCGAGCGCTGAAGCGCAGGAGGATGACTTCGTTCTCACTCCCCGCACCTCGGTTCCTTCTCCGATCAAGCCCGAAGCCCCCGCGAGCAAGAAGGGGAGCCAGCCGACTGTGGCGACCCCGACCCCGGCGGCTTCAATCGATGATCTCCCCGACCTCGACTCCCCGGAGGCGGCCCAGGCCGTGAAGACGCCGGCCGCCAGCCTCTCTGACGGCGGGGTCGCCCACTCCGTCGCCACCGGCGGCGACGCGCTGCTCGATATCGCCCGCAGCGAGGAAGCAGAAGGCAAGAAGAAACGCCGCGGACGGCCGACCGGCCCCATCCGCACCGCGACCGGATTCATCATCTTCTGCCCTTACGGCTGCAAGGTCGAAGTCAAGGACCAGCACAAAGGCATGACGGGAAAGTGCCCGAAGTGCCGGGCTCCGTTTATCGTTCCCACCGCGCCTCCCGATTACGAATTCGCCAAGGAACGTGAGAAGTCCGTCGCGGATTCCGCGGCGGCGTCCGCAGCCCCCGGCGGCTTTGTGGCCTGGATGCACGACGTCCACGTCCACACCGTCAACCCGACCAAGCTGAAACTCAAGGAAGCGAGCCTGTCGAAAGAGTTCGCCCTCTTCGACTTCGGGTTCGGCCCCGGCAAGCTGCTGGTCGTCTCGCTGGCGCCGAAGAAGGCCGGCGGCATGTTCGGCGGCGCAAAGAAGGGGGGCTCTGATCCCCGCGAGGCGGTCCTGACCCACCTGAAGGAAGGCAAGGCCCCGGAGGATCTCCCGGTCGCGACCAAGCAGGTCTATTCGGCTGACGATGCTCGCCAGATTCGCGTGGTGTGGCCCGAGGCCTCACGGGCGTCATCCGCGTTCCACGGCATCCCCGTCTTCGGCAAACAGATGATCGCCGTCCAGTTGCCGCTCGTCGGTGACGGAGACCCGCAGTACGCCTCCTTCACGCTCAGTCAGTTCCGCGAGTTCAACAAGCACCTGGAAGAGATGTTCGGCGTCGACGGCCTCGCGGCCAACCTCGGCATCCCGATGACGGACGAGTTCTCGACCGCCAAGTGCCACTATTCCGAAGCCCAGGTGAAGTCGCTGAAAGACCCCGAGTGGTACCTCGCGGACACGGCGCGGCCGACCGTCATCGCTGGATACCGCTGCGAAGGTTGCGGCATCACCGTCAGCGAAGCGGCCCGCAAGAAAGAGAAGCTCGGCGGGGCCAACGGCAAGGGGATCGCCAAGGCCACCTGCCCCAAGTGCAAGAAGAAGTTCGGCAACAAGCCGCTGTACACGTTCCCGGAAGCAGAGAGCGGCCCGTCCATCTCGGGCGAAACGCCCGCCGCCAAGGCGTAACCAAGCCTCCTGGAACTCCTGCAGATTCACCGGCCGCGACCATCCCGTCGCGGCCGGTTTACGTTTCGTCGGTCATCACGTACTGCCGGAAGTGGATGACCGTCAGCGAGACGATCTGCCACAGCACGATCATTCCGAGCAGCACCGCGACATGCCACGCGGCCAGCCAGTCGCTGAAGAACAGTTGCTCCCCCTCGGCCGGCACATCGAGGTCGACCCAGCGATTCAGCAGGCAACGCAGGTGGTACTGGATCGTCAGTCGATTGATGATTGCCGGTACGAAGGCGACCACCGTCTCGAAGATCAGCGTGTAGCTGAACGCGATCAGCATGGCCCGCTTCGGAATGATGCAGCCGATTCCACAGAACAGCGAGGAGTAGGCGAGCCCCCCGAGAACCGCGAGAGCCGCCAGGACGCCCCCCACTTCCAGGGCGTCGCCCACCGAATCAAAAACGACTTCCGGTTCGTGCGGCTGAAGATTCGGGAACGCAGCGCCCCCATCCTGAAACGGCGGAAACTCCCCGGCCCGGCCGCGCGTCTCGTCGAACAACTGTCGCACCTTCGGATCACTGGTTAACTGACGCACCAGCTTCTGGGCCTCCGCGACCCGCTGATCGTGCTCGCTCCCGACGCCGGCGATCTGTTTCACGGGCAGCGCCGCGATCCAGGAAACTCCCCCCACCAGCGCCAGCGCGAGTAATCCGGCCCCCAGCGTCCACGTCACGCCGTTGACCAGCTTCCCCAGCACCAGGCAGAACCGTCCGTAGGGACGGGTGACGACGTACAGCCACGTCTTCCCCTCGAGTTCAGCCTGAACGATCGGCGCGACCCAGAGCATGGCGTTCAGAATCACGACCATCTCGCAGGCCATGACGAACACGATGCTCACCCAGCCGGCCCGGGGCAGCCGGTCGTCAGCAAACAGCATCAGCGCGATGATGAACGCCGGAAACATCGCCACTCCGGCCCACACGAGCATCCGCTTCCAGGTCCGCGACTTCCGGAATTCGAACTGCAGAACTGTCCACAGGCCGCGCGCGATCAGGCCGAGTCGGGACTGGCCCTCGGCGGTCGCCTGGTCGGTCGGATTCAGCGAAGGTGCCTGGGCAGGAGCCGTCAACGCAGTTCTCCGCGATGGATCCGCATGAGCGTCGTGAACAGCGCCTGCAGCGTATCGTCGCCGCTCGACAGTTCGGTGATCCGGATGCTCCCGCCGCTGTTCCACTCCGGAAGCCGGGAGGTCAATGCGGTGGGCTGGTGGGTCGTCACCGTCAGCCGGTCTCCGCCGTCGAGACGGATCGAATCGACCAGCTGTTCGGCGATCATTTTCTGACTGAGTTCCCGCAGCCCTTCACCGCGGATGACGAATTCGTTGGGGAGATTCTTCAGCAGGGAATGCACTTCTTCCGGCGTTCCCGAGGCCAGCAGCCGTCCTCCGCTCACCAGCAGGAACGACGTCGCCAGTGTCTCGACCTCGTACAGGATGTGACTCGCAATGATCAGGCTTCCGCCCGCTTTGACCCAGTCCTTGAGAAGCATCGTGATTTCATGGCGGCCGACCGGATCGAGCCCGTTGAACGGCTCATCGAGAATGAGGAGTTCGGGCTCATGGGCGATCGCCTGGGCCAGCTTGGTGCGCTGCCGCATCCCGCGGGAGTAGCTGCCCATCGTCCGGTCCATGGACGCCGTCATGCCCACGATTTCGAGAGCGTCGAGGGCGCGCCGCTCGGCCTCGACCGGGGAGAAGCCATGCAGCCGAAGCATGTAGATGACCCAGTCGCGGGCGGTGATTTCCGCGTACAGCCCTTCGAAACTGGGACAGATCCCGATCCGCCGGTACAGCCGGGGGTTGTCCCACGGGTTCTCGCCGAACATCCGCACCCGGCCGCGCGTCGGACGGAGCTGGCCGGTGATCAGGTTGAGGAATGTCGTTTTTCCGGAGCCGTTGGGCCCCAGCAGCCCATGCGCCCCGGGGCCCAGCGTCAACGAGACGTCATTCACGCCGATGACCGTGCCGTACAGCTTCGTGACCGAGTCCAGTTCGATCATGGGCAGGCGTGCGATGGATCGGGGCGACGGGAAAGCGGACGGGCGTCGCCGGATTGCCATCGGCCGCCATTCCAAGGTTATAGCGGGTCGAAGTCCGCAGAACAGCAGCCGCCGGCGAGAACGCTCGTGTCCGCCCCCCGTCTCCGCTTGGCTTGCCGCAACACGCGAGATACCGTCTCGCCACATTCTCGCGATCCCCCGCGAGCGTTCCGGCCGGCCCGCGTGTCCTGATCACGCGGTCACCGGCAGACGATCGGCCGGGAGAGCGGGGATCACCGCGATTTTCGAAAGACCCAGGACAGGCCATGCGCTGGACGAAGACGTTCCTCCCCACCCTCAAGGAAGAGCCCTCCGATGCGGAGGTTCCAAGCCACAAGCTGATGCTGCGGGCCGGGTTGATCCGGCAGGTGATGGCCGGCGCCTACACCTACCTGCCGCTCGGCTACCGCGCACTCCGGAAGGCCGAAGCCATCGTCCGCGAGGAAATGGACAAGGCCGGCGCCGTCGAAGTCCACATGCCGGCGATCACGCCGATCGAACTCTACGAGCGGACCAACCGCATCGCGGCCTTCGGCAACGTCCTGATGAAGTTCGACGTCACCCGCCGCGGCCAGAAAACCCCTCTCGCCCTTGCGCCGACCCACGAAGAAGTCGTCACCGACCTCGTCGCCCGGCACATCAGCAGCTACCGCCAGCTCCCGATCACGCTCTACCAGATCCAGACGAAGTTCCGGAACGAGGAACGCCCCCGCTTCGGCATCCTCAGGACCAGCGAATTCCTGATGAAGGACGCCTACAGCTTCAGCAGCTCCATCGAACAGCTCGATGAAACCTATCAGGCGATGTACGACGCCTACTGCCGCATCTTCTCGCGCTGCGGCCTGCCGTACGTCGCCGTCGAGGCGGAAAGCGGCCCCATCGGCGGCGACTGCTCACACGAATTCATGATCCCCTCGCCCAACGGCGAAGACCGCATCCTGAAGGACACCAAGTCGGGCTATGCCGCGAACATCGAGCGGGCCGAAACCGGCCGCAAGGCGGCGGCCGTCCCGACGGAGGCTTCCGCCGACGCCAAGCCGATGACCCAGGTCTCCACCCCCGGAGCCGGCGGAATCGATGCGGTCTGCAAGGTCCTCAAGTGCAAGCCCCACAGGATGATCAAGACGCTGATCTACAGTGTCGACGGCAAGACCATTGCCGTCCTCATCCGCGGCGACCACGAGGTCAACGAGAACAAGCTCCGCCGCGCCCTCGGCGCAGCGACGGTCGATCTCGCCGACGACAAGACGATCCAGGAAGTGACAGGAGCGCCTGTCGGTTACGCGGGACCTCCGGGCATCAAGTGCCCGGTCATCGCCGATCACGACGTTCCTGCGCTGGTAAACGCAATCACGGGCGCGAACGCCGCCGATGCGCATGTCGTCAACGTCAACATCGGACGCGACTGGAACCTGACGCCCGTCAGCCTCCTCAAGAGTTCCGGCTTCGACATTTCCGGAGCGGGCGACGACATCCGCACGTTCGATCTCCGCAACGCCGCGGCCGGAGATCCCTCCCCCAAGAGCGACGGCACCCTCGAACTCGTCAACGGCATCGAAGTCGGCCACGTGTTCAAGCTGGGGACGAAGTACAGCGTCTCCCTCGACGCCAGCTACCTGGATGACAAGGAGCAGCGGCATCCGATCATCATGGGCTGCTATGGCATCGGCGTGAACCGCATCCTGGCCGGCCTGATCGAAACGTCCCACGATGCCGACGGCATCATCTGGCCGATCAGCATCGCTCCCTACGAATGCGTCGTTGTTCCGCTGAACGTGCAGGACGCGCAGGTCATGGAAGTCGCTGAGAAGTACTACGCGGAGCTCCTCGCGGCTGGCGTCGACGTTCTTCTCGATGACCGCGACCTCCGCGCCGGCGCAAAATTCAAGGACGCCGACCTCGTCGGCTTCCCCCTCCGCATCACCGTGGGCGGCAAAGGACTGCAGGAAGGAGTCGTCGAGCTGAAATGGCGCGACGAGAAGGAGGCAGGCAAAGCCCCCATCGCCGACGGCGTCGCCGAAGTGCGCAAGCAGATTGATGCCCGGAAGACGAAGCTGGCCGGGAAGTAAGCGTTTCGGCGGATTCGGTCCTTTTCGCTCCGCGCGGGCTCGCTCCTGCGCGGAGCGGTCCGGCCGCATCTGAGCGCGGACAGACAGGGAGATTGACCAGCGGCTTCCAGTTTCGGATGCTGCAGCGAACGTTGAACTCTGACATCCACACTCCGTTGGGCAAAAGGAGCTGGCGATGTTGCTCGTGTCGCTGTCGGCCGGGAGTCAGAAGAGGGCGGGTTCCCGCGGGATCGCCCTGTTCGCAGTCGTGCTGGCCCTCGTGTTTCTGGGGATCACGCTGTTGCTGCAACCGGCGACCGGTTCGATCTCTGGTGTCGTCACGGACGCCGAGTCCGGCGCCCCGGTTTCCGATGCGGAGGTGCGGCTGTTCCAGCGCGTCGAGGGCGCCCGCCGGCCCGCTCAGGGCCAGGTCACGCTGGTCCGTACCGATGCACACGGGAGGTACCGTTTCGATCGCGTTGCTCCGGGCGACTACGGAATCCAGGCGATTCACGAGAACAAAGCCTCGCACTCGAGGCTGCACGACTACGCGAAGGCGCTCATTACACGGCAAGGCTCCTCCACGTCCGTCGACCTGAAGCTCGCGGACGCAAGGACCTTGAAAGTTGTCGTCCTCTCCGAGGACACCGGAGAACCAGTCCCCCACGCGACGGTACAGCTGCAGTGGAACGGCAGCGTCGACAGCCGCGGTACCGACGCCCATGGGGTAGCCGTCATTCCCGGGCTTTCACAACAGGAACTGCTGATCTCGGCGAAGGCTCCGGGCTTTCAGGTCGTCGAGGCGGTGCAATCGCTGAGCGATCCGCTGACCGACGTCGAGTTCAAGCTCCCGGCGGGTGGCTCGATCGAGGGGAAGATCGTTGACGAAAAAGGCCAGCCGCTGGCCGGCGTGAGGGTCGTTGCCCGCCCTGGCTTCAGCCCCGTCCAGTACGACGTCGCCACATCCGACCAGGAAGGTAATTTCCGCCTGAACAACGTGCCTCGCTCGCGAACGATGGAAGTCGTCAGCCTGCTGGAGAACTACCAGGAGCTGACGCAATCCTTCGCTCTGAACGGGGCGAAGCACCGACAGCTGGAACTCGTCCTCAAACCAAGAGCCAGCGGCGGCGATGTCGAAGTGACCGTTGTCGACGCGGAGGGACGGCCGATCGCGGGGGCCGAGATCGAGAATCCTGGCGCCAGATTCACGATGTCCCGCATGGCGACGACGAACGGGGAAGGCCGCGCCACCGTCGTCGACATGAACGTTCCTCCCCACCCGCGCAAGCCCGAGCTCACCATCCGCGCGGAGCGGTTCGCTCCGAGCGTCGTGAAGGTGGATCCTTCCGACGAAGGCCCGGCGAAGGTCACGGTCACGCTCGAGAAAGGACACACCTTCAAAGGGCGCATCGTCAACGACGCCGGCGAACCGATCCCCGGCGCGCGGATCTATGTCAGCCTGGGGAATCGCGGCGGCGCCTCTGGACTCGCAACAACCTTCAGTGTCGATCAGGACGGTCGCTTCTCGGCGACGACGCTCGTTCCGGCGTCGACGATGAGCATCTCGGCCCGGGGGTACACGGAGATCCGGCAACGAAAGATGCTGCTCGATCAGGAGGAAGAGCAGACCATCGTCATGGACGGCACCGGGCACTATCGCGCCGTCATTTTCGATGGCGACACGAAGAAGCCAGTTCCGCGATTCTCGGCCCGTTTAACCTTCGCCACCACGCCGCCCCCGGAAGGGGTGAACCGCAGCAGCGGCATGCCCGCGGAGCTGGCCCGCGGAAAGGTGATCAACGACGACAGCGGCCGCCTGTTTCTGGAGGACCTCCCCAACAACTCCGCGTTTGATCTGCTCATCGAGGCGGATGGCTACGAACCTCTGCGAAGGTCGTCGATCATCACCAGCCGGGACGAGTCCGATGTCCACATCGAGCTGCAGCCAGTTGATCGCAGTTCGCTGGTCGATGTGGCCGGCGTCCTCCTCGACCAGAACAAACAGCCGCTCAAAGGTGTCGATATCCATCTGATCGGAACCGATCCCCAGTTGGTCGCCCAGGACCCGCGAAATGCGGACATCGATTTCCAGACGATCCGAATGGACTCCGCGACGGATCGGCCCGCCTGCAAATACGCCCGCGGCGTCGTGACCGACCACCACGGAAGCTTCCACTTCCTGCAGGTGTCGAACCGGCTCAACCTGCAGCTCGTCTACTGGGGGAATGAGACGCCGGCGACGCGCGTCCGCGACCTTGAGAAAAAGCCGGCCGCCCAGCTCGGCCGGCTCGTCGTGTTCGCCCCGGCCGCTGTCACGGTGACCGGAAAGATCGACCTCGAGAAATATCCCAGACCAGAGCGGATCCTGGTTCAGGCCGCTTCTGATCACCAGATTCATACGTCGGAGATCGACAGGAAGGATCGTTCGACGTTCTCCGTGTCACGCATCGCCGCCGGCGAGTTGAAGGTCATGCTGTATGGTGAAGTTGTCCCTCGTCATGCAAACGGCCAGACGTTCGGGGCGTCACCACTTCTCGCCACGAAAACCATTACCGCCAGCTCGGGCGAGACGATTGCCGTCAATTTCGACTGAACCCGGATTGCCTCATCGCGCACGCGTTCCCGCCACTCGGGTCTCCCCTCCCCGGAAAGCAGGGAAGTCAGGACCATGAGTTCTGACTTCCCGATGGCCACGGACCCCGAAGACGTCCCCTCTCCCTGCATCGGCGTCTGCACTCTCATTGCGCCCGGACAGATCTGCCGCGGCTGCGGGCGAACGATCCGCGAGATTGCAGCCTGGACCGGCCTGGCGCCCGCGGAGAAGCAGCGTGTCCGGCACGCCTGTCCGCAGCGGCTCATGGACCTCGAGCAGACCTCTCGCGTTCCCGATCCACCGCGATCCTTGTGAGGGCGTCGACCCGCCCGGCATGATGCGCCTCCCCGGACGAGGGACGATACGCCCCTCGCCGATGCACTGCCCGTTTGAGCGCCTTCATGCAACCGTTCTCCGATCCCGAAGCTGTCGCGAAGTATGCGCAGGGCCCGCCCCGCATCGTCCCCGGCTTCGCTGATCTCCAGCGGATGACGGCCCTGCTCCTCGCCGAGCACGCTCCAGAAAATGCCCGCGTGCTCGTTCTGGGCGCGGGCGGCGGCCTGGAACTGAAATGCTTCGCCGAGGCCCATGCAGGCTGGACGTTCGATGGCGTCGACCCGTCTGCCGAAATGCTCAGCCTCGCTGGGAAGACCCTCGGCCCCCTGGTCTCGAGAGTCCGACTTCACGAGGGCACGGTCGAGGTGGCTCCCGAAGGGCCGTTTGACGCGGCAACCTGCCTGCTGACGATGCACTTCATCCCACTCGATGAACGAAGGCACGCCGTCGCCGAAGTTCACCGTCGTCTCAAACCTGGATCGCCGTTCGTTGTCGCTCATCTCAGCTTTCCTCAGGGAGAGGGGGAGCGCGACGCCTGGCTGTCCCGGTATTTCGCGTTTGCGGGCATCACCGACTCCGAGCCCGGAAAGCTGCAGGCCGCCCGCGCCACGATCGATGCGAAACTGACCATCCTCTCGCCCGAACAGGAGGAAGCGATCCTGCGCGAGGCCGGATTCACGAACATCAGCCTGTTCTACGCAGGCCTCGCGTTCCGCGGCTGGGTGGCGTCCGCAGGACGTTCCAAGCATTGAGGCTGTTTCACGGCGCCGTGCTTGCGCAGCCGGTCCTTGCACGTTGCCCTGCGAACCCTTGCCGAACGCTCCCGCCTGCTATTCTTATGTTCATGCCCCCGCTTGCTGAACTGAATCTGCAGGAAACCTACGCCGCGCCCCCCGGAGGCGCCTGGCTCGAGCTGACAGGCGCGCGCCAGAACAACCTCAAGAATGTTCACCTCCGGCTGCCCCTGGGCACGCTGACGGCAGTCACTGGAGTCTCCGGCTCCGGAAAAAGCTCGCTCGTTCTCGAAACCCTCGCCCGCGCCGTCGCCAAACACCTGCACCGCACCGGCGAACAGCCCGGGCCGTTCGAGAAACTGATCGGCGTCGAGCACGTCAACAAGATCGTGATGGTCGACCAGGCCCCCCTCGGGTCGACGCCCGCGTCCAACCCCGCCACCTACACCGGCGTCTTCGACCAGATCCGCGAGCTGTTCTCGCGCATGCCGGACGCCAAGATCCGCGGCTATCGCCCGGCCCGCTTCAGCTTCAACCGCCCCGGCGGCCGCTGCGAAGACTGCGAGGGACTTGGCCAGAAGAAAATCGAGATGCACTTCCTCCCTGACGTGTGGGTCGAGTGCATCACCTGCCGTGGACAGCGATTCAACCAGGAAACGCTCGCCGTCAAGTACCGCAACCGCTCGATCGCCGACGTCCTCGACATGTCGATCGGGCAGGCGCTCGAACTGTTCGACAACATCCCGAAGATCCGGGCCCCGCTGGCCACACTCGTCGCGATCGGCCTCGACTACCTCACGCTCGGACAGTCGGCCCCCACGCTCTCCGGCGGCGAAGCCCAGCGCGTGAAGCTGGCGGCCGAATTGTGCAAACCCGACAGCGGAAAGACGCTGTATATCCTCGACGAGCCGACGACGGGGCTGCACTTCGACGACATCGCCAAGCTGTTGAAGGTGCTCAATAGCCTCGTCGACCGAGGCAACACGGTCGTCGTCATCGAACACAATCTGGATGTGATCAAGACGGCCGACTGGATCATCGATGTCGGCCCCGAAGCGGGCCACGCCGGCGGCCGGATCGTCGCGGAAGGTACGCCGGAGAACATCGTCGAGGCGTTTCAATCGACTCGCGGAACCGGCGCTCCCCACTCATATACGGCCGAACTTCTGGCGCCGCTCCTGAAGGCCGAGCCCCGGGCCGAACGGGATGTCTTCGATCCGGCCCAGGAAGCGAAGAAGCGGGCCGGCGATCTCGATCTCGCGAAGGTCGGGAAGGACGCGGCGCTCCCCTGGCAGGTCGACGGCCGGAAATGGCACACCGTCGATCGCGTCAGCCACATCGGAACTCCCTGCCGCTGGGAAGGGGAGGCGCTGGCATTCGTCATCGACGAACTGGGCGCGGACGACCGCCTGGCCGAACCAAACTGGAATCACCGCAGCATCGTCGAAGTCGCCAGTACTTCGAAACAGGGTGGCTGGTTCCTGCATGCGGAGACGGGCGACGAATGGCTGCTCACCCTGAAGTTTAGAGTGAAGAAATCGGCGTTCGATGAGGACGAACTGAGTCGCGCGCTTCAGCTGAAGCGTGTGGACGACCTCGATGAACTGGCCGTCTATGGCCGGGGAGACCGCGTTCGAGCGAAGAACCTGAAAGGCCCGTTCCAGGAAGTGGTGATCACCGTTCACTGGAAACGGGAGATCGAGACTCCTGCATTTCGCGAGTTCCTGAAGAGGGCGGCCGAGTCCTATCTGTCCCAGGCGAAGGCGGCCGCGCTCAATCCGGCGGAACTGATGCCCTGGAAGGTGCTCGGCGAGAAATGGCATGTCTCACGCAAGGGGTTTCCATCCAACAAGCGGGTTCTCTGGGAGCCTGAACTGGTGTCGACCCTCGCTGGACATCTGGCCGGCCTGCATGGCGACATGGAGCTCGACTGGACCGGTCAGACGGTTGTGACCGGCTGGATACCGACGAGCGAGACTCCGCAGTTCGAGCTGTACACCAAGCGCCGGGAAGGCGTGGACGTCAACCTGTTCGCGCCGGCGAACTCTTTCGCACTGGGGCGCATCTCGGGGATTGCCGCGGAACGCGAAGTGACGACCCACCGGGATGGTCGGCAGGCGATCCGGTTGCGGTTCACCGACCTCGACCAGGCTCGCTCCCGCGAATGGGCCGGCTTTCTCAAGGAATACGGCGACAGGATTTGAGGCCGGATTCAGCGGCGAATTCGCTGGACGGGCCGTCCGCGCTCCCCATACCTTGGGGTTCCCGATCCTCAAGCGTCTCGGCTCCAGTGCGGGCGACTGGAGTGAGTGTCGGGGTCGAAATGGAATTTTTTGAGGCGCCAGGTCGCTGCGAATCGTCTCACATGAGTCGTCGCGATCCCTGGCATTGACGGAATTGTTGCGCCCATGTCGCTGGATCTGGAGTTCGAGCCGCCGCACTGCGTCGGGCTGGTCGGTGCGAGCGCTCGAGCCGCGGCCTTTTCCGCGCTGCGGGCGGGATTGACTCCCTTCTGCTGGGACCTCTTTGCCGACACCGACCTCTCGGCCGTCGCCGAAACCCAGACCCTCAAAGGACTGAACGACCTGGCGATGCTGAACAGCGCTGAGCGACGCGGCCTTCCGCTGATGCAGCTGGGCGGAATGGAGAACCAGGCCGACTGGCTGGCCCGCGCCTCGGAAACCGGTCCGACGTGGTGCAACTCCCCCGAGGTCGTCCGCCGGGTGCGCGATCCGCACCTGCTCCACCAGACCCTCACGGCCCTTCGCCTGCCGCTTCCAGATGTCCGCTCATCGGAGAATCCTCCGCCCCCGGACGGCGAATGGCTGCTGAAGCCCATCGCGAGCGGAGGCGGCCGTGGCATCGTCCGCTGGACCCCGGAGGCCTTCGGGCACCCGACTCTCAACGAGCCGCATGTCTTCCAGAGGTTCGTTCCGGGGCAGGCTTACTCGGCCGTTTTCGTCGGTCTCGAGCCTCCGGGCGACGTGAACTTCGTCGGCATCACCCGCCAGCTGGTCGGCTGGGAAGCCCTGAATGCACCCGAGTTCGCGTGGTGCGGATCTGTCGGTCCCGCGACACTCGACGTTCCCACAGAACACATGATCCGCCGTATCGGCAACATTCTGATGTGGAAGTTCAAGCTGCGTGGCCTGTTCGGGTGCGACCTGGTCGTCGACTCATCCGGAACGCCCTGGCTCGTGGAAGTGAACCCCCGCTATCCCGCGTCGGCCGAAGTGCTGGAACTGGCCTGTGGCTTCACGCTGATGCGCTCGCACGCAGCGGCCTTCGGCGTCTCCTGGCGCGATCCGGATGCCGACTTCGAAACCTACCCGGAGAGCGTGATCGCCAAGGGCGTCCTGTTTGCTCCGCACGATTTCACGATGCCGGAGCTCGACCCTCTGCAGATCGCCACCCCCTGCGAATCGATCAACAGGGTCGCCGACGTTTCGCCCGCAGGAACTCTCATCACCGCCGGGCAGCCGGTCTGCACGTTTCTGGTCGACGGCATCGACGACGAAACCGCCACGCAGAAGCTGAAGGGGACGGCGCGCGAGTTTCTCAAGCAGGCGCTGCAGGACGCCTGACTCAGGCCCCTTCGAAGATCACCGCGGTCGCCTGTCCGGCGCGCGTGTAGTTGATCTTCAGGAACTTCCTGCTGGCCACCGGGGTGAAGTCTCGGGTGACGTTGAGCTTCAGAGCCGGATCAGGCTCATCGCAGTTCAGCGTCTTCGGCGCCAGGCCTTCCGCCGACGACAGCAGCGACGCGGCGATCTCGATCATTCCGCAACCGCCGCCCGAGTTGCCCGTGTATCCCTTGATCGAGGCGACGGGGATCGTCGACGCAGCCGGTCCGAACACGTCATGAATCGCGGCCGCTTCAATCGCGTCGTCTTCCGGATCCCCCGCGCCATGTGCGTTGATGTGGCCGATGTCGGCCGGAGTAAGGCCGGAGTCGCGAAGCGCCGCGTGGATGGCGTTGGTGATCGCAGTCTGGAGCTGCGGCTTCCCGTCCATCGAAAGGACGCACGACGATCCGCCCCCGAGCAGGTAGCCGTAGATCTTCGCCCCGCGCTGGACGGCGTGTCCTTCGTTCTCGAGGATCAGACATCCGGCCCCTTCGCCGAT
This sequence comes from Caulifigura coniformis, assembly GCF_007745175.1. GTDB lineage: Bacteria > Planctomycetota > Planctomycetia > Planctomycetales > Planctomycetaceae > Caulifigura > Caulifigura coniformis. The sequence continues at coordinate 1,575,400 of NZ_CP036271.1, forward strand.
GACCTGCCCGACCCGCTTGCTGTCGAACGGCCGGCTGCTCTTTTCCGGATGCGCGGTATCGGCAGCGACGTCGTCCCACAGGTTGGCGTGCATGGCCCGGATCGGATGGAGACGCGTCCCGGTCGATCCGGTGATCATGACGTCGGCCGCGTTGCGGCGGAGGATGCGCAGCGCCTCGGTAATGACGACGCCGGACGATGCTTCATCGAGCGTCAGCGAGTTGCTCGGGCCGCGGGCGTCGGCATAGATCGCGATGTGGCAGCCGGGCATGTTCGGCAGATACTTCAGCATCCACAGTGGTTCCATCTTGGTGATGCCCTTCTCACCCCACTGCTCGAACCGGAACACGCCGGTTTCATCGGTGCACGCCTTGGCGCCGTCCTTCAGATCATCGGGGGGCGAGAAGATGAGGTTGGCCCCGTACTCGACGCCGATCCGCTCGGGGTTGATGCCCGACCCCTTCAGATTGCTGTCCGCCAGCGCCTGCGAGGCGGCGGCCATCGCCATCTGGATGTCGCGGCTCATCACCTTCAGGCTCTTGCGCAGATCCTTGAGGTGAACCTTCTTGATGGTCTCGTCGTTGAAGTCTTTGACTTCGCCCCCGACGCCCGAGCTGACGCTCTCGCATTCGAAGAGCTCAACCTTCGAAACGCCCGAGCGCCCGTCTTTCAGCGACGTCCAGAACGCCTCGCGGCCGATTCCGCACGGGCTGACGATGCCCAGACCTGTGACAGCGACGCGGCGACCGCGGTCGTTCTCTGCACTCATTGTTGACTCTCAGCCTTCACCACTCGAATTCCCGGACGGCTCCGCCCGCCTGGATGCAGCAGCGGTGGCTCTCGACGGGACAACTAGGATTGGCAAACCACACCCAGTGTCGCGCTCGATCACCGACGCCACCACAGACGAATGACAGGAGACAACGCCCCCATCAACCGCGTCTGCGGCACTACGGGAAATCGACCGGACCCACCGATGATTTGCACGAAAACAGCAACCTGACCGGAAGATAGGAGACCGGTTCAGGCGCTGGTTTGCAAGCCCGGCAGACACTGCTGGAGAGACCAGGCAATCCGGGACGGCTGCGAATTCTCGGCAACCGGGGTCACCAGGTCCGTTCGACGAACTTCGTGTCGCCCGACGCGTTCTGGAACGTCGGGTGCTCGATGATCTTTTTCAGCAGCGGAATCGTCGTCTTGATCCCCTCGACGACAAACTCGGACAGGGCCCGCCGCAGCGTGATGATCGCTTCTTCACGTGTCGCCTTGTGCACGATCAGCTTGCCGATCATGGAATCGTAATATGGCGGAACGCGGTAGCCCTCGTGGACGTGACTGTCCCAGCGAACCCCGTTTCCACCGGGAACCCGCAGCTTCGTGATCGTTCCGGGGGACCCGCGGAAATTGTCGTCGGGATCTTCCGCGTTGATCCGGACTTCAATCGCGTGGCCCGTCGTCGTGATGTCCTTCTGCTTGAGTTCGAGCTTCTCGCCCGACGCCATCTTGATCTGCTGCTTGATCAGATCGATGCCGGTCACCTGCTCCGTCACCGGGTGCTCCACCTGGATGCGGGCGTTGACTTCAATGAAATAGAAGTTGAAGGCGGAATCAACGAGGAACTCGCAGGTGCCGGCGTTGGTGTAGCCCGCGGCCTTCACCAGCCGCACGGCCGCCTTGCAGATTTCCTCCCGGACCTCCTTGGGGAGGTTCGGGGCCGGGCTTTCTTCGATCAGCTTCTGGTGCTTGCGCTGCATCGTGCAGTCGCGTTCCCACAGATGAACGGCGTTGCCGTGATTGTCGGCGAGGATCTGGACTTCGACGTGTCGCGGACGATCCACGTAGCGTTCGATGTAAACGCCAGCGTTCTTGAAGGCCTTTTCCGCCTCGGCGGAGGCGTTCTTCAGTTCCGTGCGAAGCGTGGCTTCGTTCATGGCGGGGCGGATCCCCTTGCCTCCGCCGCCGGCCGTCGCCTTGATGAGAACGGGATACCCGATTTCCGCCGCTACCCGGACGGCTTCTTCTTCCGACTGGATCAGCCCTTCCGAGCCAGGAACGAGTGGCACCTTGCTCTCTTTGGCGATGGTCTTCGCAGAGATCTTGTCCCCCAGCTTGTTCATCGCCTCGTGCGGCGGCCCGATGAACTCGATCTTCGACTCCCGGCAGACCTCGGCAAAATGCGAGTTCTCGGCCAGGAACCCGTACCCTGGGTGGATCGCCTGGACGTTCCCCAGTTCCGCGGCGCTGATGATGCGATCAATCCGCAGGTAGCTCTCCGTCGATGCAGGAGCCCCGATGCAATAGGCCTCGTTGGCGAGCGTGAGATAGTGGGCGCCGCGGTCCGCCTCGGAGAAAACGGCGACCGTCTCGATGCCCATTTCGCGACAGGCCCTGATGATCCGGAGCGCAATTTCGCCGCGGTTGGCAATGAGAATCCGTTGAAACACTGGTCGTCCTTCTCGCGATCGGGCAGTTCCTGGAATGCGGAGTCTAAAAACCGCGGGCAGGAAGCCAAAGCCTAGCGGCCCCGGCCCGGCAGGAATGGGAATGACGTGGCATTCAGGGCGGGGGGCCGGCGCTTGAGAATCGCCCTGCCGCCGACGAGGGCCGTCGGGAAGACCTGACGGCGATCAGCAACTTCCGCCGGTCGCGCTGTGCCAGATAACCACTCCTTCAGGTTCACGGTTTCACCCGGTGGAAATCCGCCGCTTGTGAGAGTTTAACGGTTGTATCGCTCGTGCCGGCTGTCGCCCGACGACGATGCGTATCCGAAGGCCACATCCCGCGCTGCTCGATGGCCAGGAAATCGGGCACACCGGCGGACCTCTCACAAGGATGGGAAGAATGCGGCGGCAGTGTCTCATGAGCGACCATCGGAAGGCGGCGCTGGGCGCCCTCGTCCTGATGCTTGCCATGCTACTTGCCGGTCAGTCCGCGCTGGCCCAGTCTCCCCAGAACGACGAACTCTCCCGCCTGATCGAACGGATCGAAAAGCTGGAAGTGGAAAAGCAGGACCTGTCGCAGCGGCTCGAGACCATCGAGCGCGCGGGCCTGACCGCGCCGGATCAGAAGTTTCCTGACCTCCCCGCCGCGACCGGAGTGGCCGCGTTCGATGCCCCGACCCGAGCGGCGTCCACGGAGCCGCTCGAACAAGGGACCGAGGCCGAATCCGCAGCCGCTGCATCGGCAGCCCGCCTCGACGCCCAGGGGGAGCAACTCTCCGCGCTGCAGAAGGCCTTCAAGGCGTTCCAGCAGAGGGCCGCTCAGAAGAAATATCCGAACCTCCAGATGAACGGGGTGTTCCAGGCGGACGCGGGCTGGGTCCACCAGGATGAGGACAGCCTGAACGAGTTCGGAAGAATTGAAGACGGAGCGGGGTTTCGGCGGGCCCGGCTCTCGGCAAAAGGGAGTGTGGCCGAACACACGAATTACCTGTTCCAGTTCGACCTGGGAACCGCGGGAATCGGACGTCCGACCATCACCGACATCTGGGTCGAGCAGGAGGAAGTTCCCTACCTGGGGACCGTCAGGGCCGGACAGTGGAAGCAGCCCTTCAGTCTCGAGGTCGTCAGCAGCTTCCGGTACACGACCCTCATGGAGCGTTCCTCACTGTTCCAGGCATTCACCCCGTTTCGCCGACTCGGCGTCGGCTTCTACGACCAGAACGCCGACCAGACGATAACCTGGGCCGTCTCTGGCTTCCGAAGCGGCCAGGACCAGTTTGGCGGCACGTATTCCAACAACAGCGGCTACGGAACGGCCGAACGCGTGACGTTCCTCCCCTGCTGGTCCGACGAAGGCCAGCAATACCTGCACCTGGGGCTGGGCCATTTCTTCAATGCGCCCGTCAACGGGGTCGTCAATTTCCGCACGATTCCGGAGATGTTCGTCGGAGCGCACGGCAACGACATTCCCGTGGGATCGAGCGGGCAACCAATCCCCGGCCCGCTGAACGGAGTTCCGTTCTTCGTTGAGACGGGAAACCTCAACGTGAACGTCTACAACGTCCTGGGAACCGAATTCCTCTGGGTGAAGGGAGCGTTCTCGCTGCAGTCGGAAGCGATGGTGAATTTCGTGGACCAGTCCGGGGGAAACCCCATGGGAGTGCTGCCGGGCATGTATGCCCAGGTGGGTTACTTCCTGACCGGAGAGCATCGTCCTTACGACCGAAAGGCCGGCGCGATCGACCGGGTGATTCCATACCAGAACATGAGGTTCTGGAGAGACAACGGGAACGGACCAGGCTTCGGCGCGTGGGAAGTGGCGGCGCGGTTTTCGTATCTCGACCTGAACGACGAGAACATCCGGGGCGGAACCCTGACCGACTACACCGTCGGCGTGAACTGGTACATGAACCCTTATCTGAAGACCGTGTTTAACTGGGTCCACGCCATCGCGGACAACGCGGCCTTCCCGAAAAGCCAGACCGACCTGTTCGGCATCCGGGCCCAGGTCGATTTCTGACGGTCGACGTCCGACGGCCGAGGCCACGTCGCTCATCGGGCCCTGCCCTCCTCGTACGCTCACCGGCCTCGCAGCGGCGGCCGGGACACATTCAGGGGATCATCCGCTGAGGCGCGTTGAACAGGTGTCGGGCAGCGTCGCGTTCGTCCTGCGTCGTTCGACGCCCCCCCTGCAACCAGTTCGGAGGAATCATCCGGTTGTTGAGGACGCGCCACGCCCTCTCCAGGCGGTCGACCTGTTCAGGATTCTTCGCAGCCAGATTCGTCGACTCGGCCGGGTCATCCTTCAGGTTGAACAGTTCCCAGACCGGCAGCCCCGCTTCGTGGAAGCGACAGAGAATCTTCCAATCGCCCGCTCGATAGGCCGCCGATTCACCAACCCGCCAGTAGTGACCGGCGTGAATCTCATCGGTCGAGTCGGTCGACAGGGCCGGGGTCAGATCGACGCCGTCCAGCCCCTGCAGTCCCGTCAGTCCGGCCGCGGCGGTCGCCGTCGGGAGAAGATCGAGCGCGCTGACCATCCGCTCTTCAACCCGTCCTTTCGGATAGCGCGCGGGCCACTTCATGATCATCGGAACTCGAATGCCCCCTTCGAAGAGCTGTCCCTTCTGACCACGAAAGGGGTGGTTGCTTGAGGTCAGCTCACGCGTCGGCCCGCCATTGTCGCTCAGAAACACGACCAGCGTGTTCTCTTCGATCCCCAGTTCCCGCAGCTTGTGAACGACCCGGCCGATTCCATCGTCCAGATGCGAAAGCATGCTGGCGAAGAGACGGCGATGAATGTCCTCGATGTGGGCGAATTTCCCGAGGTCGTCGCTCCGCGCCTGAATGGGGCTGTGGACCGCGTTGTACGACAGGCACAGGAAGAACGGCTGCGACCGGTTCCGTTCGAGGAAGCGTTCGGCCTCGCGGGTGAACGCATCGGTGAGATTCTCACGCTCATCAACAGGCTGGCTCGATCGCAGGATCGGATTGTCGGCGTCGTAATCAGGCTCGAAGCTGTTGAGATGCGTTGACCAGATCATGCGTCCATCCGGCGACGTCCAGCGACCGACTCCTCCATCCGGCAGCCTGCGCCGACGCAGCCAGGTGACGTGCCCCTCAAACGGTGACGGAACGTAGGTGTGCCCTTCGTGGAGAAAGCCGAAGAACTCATCGAATCCTCGGCGCTGCGGATGAAATGCAGCGGTGCCTCCAAGGTGCCATTTCCCGATCAGCGCCGTCGAGTAGCCCGCCAGGCGCAGGAGGTCCGGCAGCGTGGTTTCATAAAGCGGCAGCCCGACTTCGGGATCGGCATTAGCCGCGCCGATGGGATTGAACTCGAAGCCGTAGCGGTTCTGGTAACGGCCCGTGAGCAGGGCCGCACGCGAGGCCGCGCAGAACGGCGCGGTCACGTATCCCGCATTGAACCGGATGCCGGCTGCCGCGAGGGAGTCGATGTTCGGAGTCGGCAGGTCGCCGCCGTAACAGCCCGGCTCTCCGCGACCGAGGTCGTCGGCGATGATCAGCACGATATTCGGGCGGACCTGTTCGGCGGCGGACGCGGAGCCCACCAGGAGAAAGCACAAACCGACCGCCTGTGCCGCCTGATGGCTCCGCATGGCTCATTTCTTTCCGAGCAGGAAGACAAGGAGATCGGCCATGTCCTGCTGGGAGAGCTTTTTCTCGAGCCCTTCCGGCATCAGCGACTGGCCGCTGTTGGACATCGCCTCAATGTTGGCCCGTAGCAGCGTCTCTGTCACGCCTTCGGCCCGCTTGAGGACGACGCTCGTCGCGGTTTCGCTCTCGATAATGCCGGTCGCGATCCGCCCGTCGTCGATCGAAACCACGTAGTTGACGAAGTTCGGCCCGACTTCGCGATTGGGGTCGAGAATATGCATCAGGACTTCCGCGGGGGTGCGATGGCGGATCGTCGAGAGATTCGGTCCGACATCATACCCCTTGTCGCCATTCTTATGGCAGGTGATGCATTCCTTCTCGAACAGCGCCTGGCCGCGCCGGGCGTCGCCAGCGAGATTGAGGACCGATTGATATTCGGCGACCACTTCCTTGCGGCGTCCTGCAGGCTCGGCCGCCAGCAGCCGGCCGGCTCGAGCGGCGATCGCGGCGTCTTTGTGTTTAAGGAGCAGTGTTCGACGCGCAGGGCTGATCTGCGAGGCGGGAATCGTTCCAGCCTCGATCGCTTCCAGAACGGCCACCGTGCGGTCGGCTCTTGCCAGAAGCTGATCGACGACTTCCGTCCGCAATGCGGGGGAAAGCCCGCGCCAATGTTCGAGCATCAGCGGCGTCACGTCCGCATCCGGAAACGCCGTCAGAGTCCGGACCGCGGCCCGCTGGACATTCGTGGAATGCCTTGGGGCGAGCAGCATCGAGAGCACCTCGCGCGCGACCGCGAAGCCATCCAGCCCCACCAGTTCGATCGCTTCGAGACGCATCTCTTCGGCCGCGGAATCATCCGCCGCGATCCGGGCGGAATCCTTGAGCAGCGCGTCGATCCGAGTCTCGACGTCCGGCCCGGCCTGGCCTGCTGCCGTTCGCAGCGGAACCCTTGCCCGCTTAAGTCCCTCTCCCAGCCCCGCCAGAACGCTCAACAGCGCGGGACGTTCCGAATCGGGAACGGACACGGACGTCAGCGCGGCGAACACGGACGCCAGTTCGTCCGGCCGCTTGCGCGCACCGACGCAAACGGCCAGCTGCCGTCGGAGAATCCTTGGCCCGGCCTGCGGATCGAGCGGCGTCTGCTTGAGGAGCTGGACCAGAACCTCATCCGCACCGTCGACGAGCGAACTGAGAATCGCCACACGCATCCAGGAATCCCCGGAGTCACGCTCGACCAGCCGCATCAACGCGCCCGTTGCGACCGGATCGCGGACCTCCCCCAGCGAGAACGCAAGCTGGAATCGCACCCGAATCTCTTCGTCGTCGACCAGCCTCGCGGCCTTCGCCAGGACGGCCGGTGAGCTGGCGAAACGCGATTCCGCGAGGCGAATTGCCTGCTCGCGTACTCCCGCCGATGCGTCGCTCAGCACGGCAAGCAGATCGTCGTCGGCCAGCGACTTCAGCCCTTCCAGCGACCACAGCGCATGCGATCGCCCCAGGGGCGTGCCGCTGCGGACGAGTTTCTTCAACGGCTCGATGGCCGAACGGTCCTGCTTCTCAAACAGCAGGCGATGAGCCGTCTCCCGATGCCACGCATTCGGATGATCCAGCAACGAAACCAGTTCCTCCGTGGTCGCCTGGCCAAGCCTCGGCGGCTTGGGGGCCTGGAATCCGGGCGGACTCAGGCGATAGATCCGGCCGCGATCGCGACCGCTCTCCAGGTCGATCATGGCCTTGATATCGTCGGGGATCGACCACGGGTGCTCGATCGTTTCGCGATACATGTCGAGCACGTGCAGCGTGCCGTCGGGGGCGTTGACGAAGTTGACCGCCCGGAACCAGTTGTCGTCCGAGGTGACGAACTCGGCATTCTGTTCCGTCCGGTGGGAACGGAACGTGACTCCATCCTTCTCAAGGGCCTGGCGATGAATCAGGTTGCCGGCCACCTCGCCAACGAACACGTTGTTTCTGAACTCGGACGGATAGGCCGACCCGCGATAGACCGTGACGCCGCTGGAAGACGTGAAGTAGGCCTGGTTCGTCTCGCTCCGCGGGATGACGGTCCCTTCCGCCACGTAGCGTTCGGCCCGCAGCGTGCGCCACGGTTCCGGCGGGCTCGTGCGATACACCGGCAGCGTATCCCCCGCCTCGGCTACGTCGTGCACGGCGGCCGGGGCGACGAGGAACGGATTCCGCTTCAGATACCGGCTGGGAAGGAGGACATGCTGGATCGGGTTGCGGATGTTGCAGAGGAACCGGTTCCCCCAGTCGTCGAACGAGTTCCCGAACCGGGCGCCACCGGAAATCGCTTCGAACTCGCGCGTGTTCGGATCGATCGAATAGTCGTTCCGGGAGAGGGCCACCGGCTTCACGCCCTCGTTGCCGACGGTCTGAATCGTGCCGCCGTTGCTGGAACCCGCGCCATAGATCTTGTGATCGAGCCCCCAGGCGAGATTGTTCATCACCGCCTGGACGTTGTACTTCCGGAAGCCGGTAAACACTTTCTCACGGACATCCGCCTGGAGATCGCCGTCCGTGTCCTTGAGGTACCAGATGTCCGGCGTGGCGGCGATGTAGACGCCCCCTTTGAACAGGGCGATGCCGGTCGGCCAGGAGAGGTCGCGGGCAAAGATCGTGCTCTTGTCGAAGTCGCCGTCGCCATCGGTGTCTTCGAGAATGCGCACCTTGCCAAGCGGGAGATCTTTCGTGCTGTCCTGCCAGGCGACGTCGTTCTTCTTGTCGGTGTACGGGTAGTCGCTCATTTCGACGACCCAGGCCCGCCCGTTCTCGTCGTACACCATCGCCACGGGGTCGGTCGTCAGTGGCTCCGCGGCCAGAAGGTCCATCGTGAACCGATGCTGCGCGTGAAACTTTGCAGCGACGTCTTTCGGCTCCGTCGCGGGAATCCGCGGCAGCGGGTCGGCGGCGGGAAGAACGGACACCATCCCGAAAACGAACAGGGCGGAGAGAGCAGCGCGCATAGGGAGCCTTCGAGGTCGAACTCAGGTCGAACGCGGCATGATCGTCAGCGAGATGCTCCGGTGCTGCAAACGAAGTCGACGAATTGCGGGCGGCCCTGTCGCATAATCACACGTGAACCGGTCCGTTTGGCGGCCTCCGGCTCGATGCCGTCGCGCAGTTTTCCGACGGCGTTCATGAAATCTTCATCGCGCCCGATCATCGCTGGCGGCGCTGCACTTCTGTGGGAAAGCAGTAGGATCACAGGCAACCTGAAGCATCGATTGTCACGCATCGAGGAGACGCGCTCGTGGGTTCAAAACGCTGGATGTCTCGCGTGCTCGTCCTCGCGCTGGCAGTGTGCTGGGCAACCATCGGCAACGCCTGGTGGGACTGCGGCCACAAGATCATCGCCTCCATCGCCTATCGCCGACTGACTCCCGAGCAACAGAAGACGCTCGTCGACATCCTCCGGCAGCATCCCCGCTTCGAGCAGGATTTCCGCTCGAAGATGCCGAAGGACGTTCCGCCCGAACTCGAAGGCGAGTGGATCGTTCAGCAATGCTCGATCTGGCCCGACCTGACGCGCGACTTCAAAGGGGCGGACAAGGACAAGTACAACCACGGCCCCTGGCATTACCAGGATCTGCCCCTGTTCCTCACAGAAGCCGACCGGGCCGCCATGGAAAGCCGGCTGACGCTCAACATGGTCACAACACTTCCGGCCGACCTCAGCAATCCCAACGAACTGAACGCCCTCCAGGCGATCGCGCTCTCCCGGAAAACGGCCTTCGATCCTGGCGCCCCCGCTCCGGAACGGGCCGTGGCGTTCTGCTGGCTGTTTCATCTGGCGGGAGACATTCACCAGCCATGCCACGCATCAGCCATGTTCTCGCAGCGGCTGTTCCCCAACCTGAACGAAGGCGACCGCGGCGGCAACCTTGTGAAAGTCACGCAGCGAGGCAACCTGCATTCCCTGTGGGATGGATTCCTCGGCTCGCGAGGCCAGGTCGTGGAAATGAAGAACCGGGCCGTGGCGATGATGGCCGACCCCGAGTTCGCCGCGCTCGGTGAAAAGGCGATCCAGACGCTCGACCCGACAACCTGGCGGGCCGAGAGCTTCGAACTGGCGAAGGAATACGTCTACGACTCGGAAATCACGACGTTCCTGAAGGCCCTCGACATGAGTGGGGCCGCGGCCAACAGCATGGCCTGCACCGTGACGGAGGATTACCTCAAGCACGGCGGGAAGGTGTCGGAGAAGCGAGTCGTCGAAGCGGGATACCGGATCGGAAAACTGCTTGACGAGCTGAAGTAGGATGCAGATTCCGCCGAGGTTCCTTACGTTCGCACACCGCGTTCCGTCAGGTCCATGAACGCTTCGTTCAGGTGGCGCTGATCCTTGCTGAAGCCGGCAATGGGGATGCTCTTGTCGAGCAGGTTTCGCAGGAGCCCGTTCACATCCGTCCTGGCAGGATCGATCGCGATCCGGTATTCGGGGCGGCCTTCGACCGGGTCGACGCTCAGCACGCCGCCAAGCGTCTTGAGTGTGTCGAGATAGCCGTCGACCTCTCCATTCTGCGTCTCAACGCGCAGCCGGTACACCGGGTTCTCCGACGTCGTCTCGAGCAGCGCGTCCATCGGGCCGGAGTACTTCGTCTTCCCGCGGTCGACGATCGTCACGCTGTCGCATAGCTCGGCCAGCTCGCTGAGGATGTGGCTGGAGATGAAGATCGTTTTGCCCATCCGCCGCAGCTCGCGGAGGATTTCCATCAGCTCGATGCGGGCCCGCGGATCGAGCCCCGACGCCGGCTCGTCGAGCAGGAGCAGGTCCGGGTCGTTCACGAGCACGCGGGCGAGGCTCACGCGCTGCTGCATGCCGCGGGAGAGACCCTGAATCAGGTCGTCTTTCCGGCCGTCCATGTCGGTCAGCGCCAGCACGTCGGCGACAATCCGGTCACGGTCTTTGAGTGAGAAACCGTAGGCGGCCGCGAAGAAGTCGAGGTACTCGAACACCGTCATCTGCTTGTACATGCTGAAGTGGTCGGGCATGTAGCCGATGCGGCGGCGGATGGCCTTCACGTCGTCCCGGACGTTGTAACCAAACACCTCGATCCGTCCGGACTGAGGCTTCAGCAGCGTGCAGATGATCTTCAGCGTCGTTGTTTTTCCGGCTCCGTTCGGGCCGACGAAGCCATGCAGCGACTTCGGCGCAACCTGGAAGCTGATCCCGTCGAGGGCCCTGTGCTGCTTGAACAGGTGGGTGACGTTCTCGACGTTGATGACTGCGTCAGATTTGGCAGAGGACTGGGTCGACATGCGCACGCGACTAAGGTGAACGGGAGCCCGGGAAGCAGTACGTCTGGAAGCGACGGCGCGTTGGATTTCAAATTCAGACTACCGCCTTGGCAGGGAAAATGCATTCGTCCGCCGCAACCGCGTAGAATGTCCAGGGGTGCACCGACGGGGGAATTGAATGATCTTCCCCCGTACGCCATCCTCAAGGGTCTCACGTCGAGTCAATCACGCAGCGATCGAGGCAAGCGACATGGCGGCACCGGCAGCCGGAGGCGACAAGAACCGTTGGGCGAGCGACTGTTTCCGCAAGGGAACGGAAGCGGTCAACAAGAAGAACTGGGACCTCGCCATCGAGATGTTCGGCATGTGCGTCAAGCTCGTGCCCGACAACATCGGTTTTCGCCAGAACCTGCGCGGCGTCACCAAAAAGAAATACAACGACAACGGATCGGGTGCCGGAGCGCTCGCGAAGGCGAAACTGGTCGGCCTGCGGAGCCGCATCAAGAAATCTAAGGCCGCCAAAAACTGGGAAGACGCGGACAAGGCCTGCGAAGAGGGCCTCCTCGTCAATCCGTGGGACGTCGGGCTCAACGTCGACCTGGGCGAAATCTGCAAGGAGACTGAGCGGACCGACATGTCCGCCTGGGCCTACGGGCTCGCCCGCCAGGGGGACATGAACAACCTGGACATCAATATCGCCCTCGCCAACGTTCTCGAAGAACGGGGGCAGTACGCCGAAGCGGCCGGAGTCTGGCGGCACCTCTACAAGCTCGATCCCAAGAACGGCCAGGCCCGCTCGAAGATCGCGGCACTGGAAACGAAGACGACCATCGAAGCCGGCGGCTACGAGGGCGCCAAGAACACCGGCGACGTGCGGGTGAACAAGGAAGTCGTCCGGAAAGGCGAAGTCGTCGCGCCGGGTCAGTCCGTCGAGATCGACATGCGGCATGCCATCCGCAAGGAACCGCAGAACAAGGGGCTGTACCTGAAACTCGCCGATCACCTGCGGAAGAACCGCAAGCTCGACGAAGCGCGCGAAACCTTGAACCAGGCGCTCGAAATCTCGGGCAACGACCCCGCGATCACCGAGATTCTCGAAGACGTCGAGCTCGATCAGCTGGCGCTGAACCTCGATGCCGCCAAGCAGACGGCGGCCGCAAGCGGCAAGGACACCGACCGTCAGAACACCGTCGCACTGGCGCAGGAACTTCTCAAGCGGCAGATCGAAGTCCTCAGCGCCCGCGTCGAGAAGTATCCGGCCGACCTGGGACGGAAATACGACCTGGCCCTGCTCCTGATGCGCATCCAGAAATGGCAGCAGGCGATTCCGAACCTTCAGAAGGCGTCGCAGGATCCCCGGATGCGGGGCAAGGCACTCGTCGCGCTGGGCGAATGCTTCCTGTACGACAAGAAGGGCTCGCTCGCCCGCGGACAGTTTGAACGGGCCCTGCCGGAGCTCAGCTTCGACCAGGAGCCCGATATGTACAAGAAGACCTACTACAACCTCGGCCGCATCTGTGAAGAAGTCGGCGACAAGGCCGCGGCCGAGAAGTACTACGGCGAAGTCCTCGTGGTCGACTACGAATACAAGGACGCCAACGAGCGCCTCACCAAACTGCAGGGCGGCGAGTAACCTGCATCGTCGGCCGGAAAACACGGAGGCGCCGAGGTCGTGGAGACGCGAGGAGGGCATCTCTTGCTCCGCTCCACAGTCTCTGGTCGAACGCGGCGATCCTGGCGACGTGGATTCCGATGGCCGAACCGAAGCGTCTCCTCAGTGCGTCTCTGCAAACTTCGTGTCTCCGCGTTCATTGAACTGTTTTCGTGTCCCTCCGCGTCACCAATCTTTGCCTGTCCGTCGAGCAGTCCGAACTGGAACTGAACGACGTTGTTGCGCGGCAGCTCAGGCTGAAGCCGGGTGACCTCGCCCGCCTGCGGATCCTGCGAAAGAGCCTCGACGCCCGCTCCCGCGGTGACATGAAGTTCGTCTACACGCTGGAGGTCGAGCCCCGACCCGGCGTCACCGTCACCAGGAAGCCCGGCGACTGTGAAGTCGCCCAGTATCAGCCGGAGCAGTTCGACGATCCCCCCGACGGAAAGGCCCCCCTCGGCCAGCGCCCGATCGTCGTCGGCGCCGGCCCGGGCGGACTCCTCGCCGGCTACTACCTGGCCCGGCGCGGATACGCCCCCCTGATCCTGGAACGCGGCAAGCCGGTCAAAGAGCGAGTCCCGGCCATCCGACTGTTCGACTCCGGCGGTCCTCACGATCCCGAAAACAACTACCTGTTCGGCGAAGGAGGAGCCGGAGCGTTTTCCGACGGCAAGTTGACCTGCCGGATGACCGGCGCCGATGTCGACTGGGTGCTGCAGTCGTTTGTCGATTGCGGCGGCCGCCCGTCGCTGGTCTACGAGAACCGACCGCACCTCGGCAGCAACAAGCTCCCGATGATCTGCCGCAACTACCGCCGAAAGATCGAGGCGCTGGGAGGCGAATACCGATTCGACTGCCGCGTCGAAGGACTCCGCAGCCAGGAAGGCCGCATTGTCGGCGTGGAAACGAGCAGCGGCTTCATCGCCGGGAACGTCGTCATCTTCGCCCCCGGCCACAGCGCGCGGGAAACCTATCGCTGGCTGCTCGCCGCCGGCGTGCCCATCCACCAGAAGGCCTTCCAGCTCGGCCTCCGCATCGAGCAGCCGCAGGAGCAGGTCAACCGCTGGAAATACGGGCACGAGCGTTACCTGGATCTCCTCGGAGCCGCCGACTACTCGCTCGGCGCCAAAGGAGACCGCGACCTGTACACGTTCTGCATGTGCGCCGGCGGCTACGTGATTCCCAGCGTCTCCGATCCCGGCCTGTTCTGTTCGAACGGCATGAGCAACTCCCGCCACGATTCCCCATTCGCCAACAGCGGGTTGATGGTCACTCTGCAGCCCGCCGAGTTCGGCGGCGAGCATCCGCTGGCCGGCGTCGAACTGCAGGCTCGCTACGAAAAACTGGCGTTCGAACTCAGCCGCAACTACCTCGCCCCCATCCAGTGGGCCAACGATTTCGTCGCGGGGCGTCGCACGGCGTCCACCGACAAGCTTCCGTCGTCCTACGAGCGGGGCGTCATCCCGGCCGACCTGCATGAAGTGCTTCCTCCCGCGATTGCCCAGGCGATTGCCAGAGGCCTGCCGCAGCTCGACCAGAAATCGCGCGGCATGATGCTGAAGAACGCCACGCTCGTGGGACCGGAAATGCGAGGCAGCGCGCCGGTCCGCATCGAGCGGGATGCGGAGTCGCGAGACACTCCCGGCTTCACCGGCTTCTACCCCGTCGGCGAGGGAGCCGGCTACGCGGGTGGCATCGTCAGCGCCGCGGTGGATGGTCTGCGAAGCGCCCGGGAAATTGTGCGGCGCTACGCACCGGTCACAACGTGATTGTTCCCGACGCTGCCAGCGTCGGCTGCGGCAGTGCTGAGGACAGCGTTCAGTCCAGTCCGTGTTTCTTCAGCTTGCTGTAGTAGGTGCTCCGCGGCATTCCGAGGAGACGGGCCGCATCCGCCTTGTTGCCGTTCGCCCGCTGCAGCGCGTCCTCCAGCATCGACTTCTCATCACTGGAGCCGCTGACCAGGATCCGCCTGGGCGCGGCGAGGACGTCGACGGTCAACGCGCGGCGGCGCGGACGATCGGCCTCTTCCGAACGACGCCCCAGCAGCGGCGTCGAAGGCTCCCGCATTTCTGCGGGAAGTTCGGCCACCGTCAGCGACGCCCCTTCCGCCAGCACCACGGCCCGCTCGATGATGTTCTGCAGCTCACGGATGTTTCCGGGCCAGTTGTATTCCGTCAGCCGCCGCATGGCGGTTTCGTCGATCGAGGTGACTCTCCGCCCCGTACGCTCGCCAGCCCGCCGCAGGAAGTGCAGCGCCAGTTCGAACAGGTCCTCACGCCGCTCGCGCAGCGGCGGCAGCGTGATCGTCACCACGTTCAGCCGGTAGTAAAGATCTTCCCGGAACTTCCCTTCGGCGATCAGGCGCTCCAGGTTCTGGTGCGTGGCAGCGACGACGCGCACATCCACCGGAATCGACTGTGACCCTCCCACCGGCTCGATGATCCGCTCCTGCAGCACCCGCAGCAGCTTGATCTGGGTTTCCAGCGAGATGTCTCCAATTTCGTCGAGGAACAGCGTCCCCCCCTCGGCCAGCTGAAAACGGCCGACCCGCGCGTCCCGCGCATCGGTGAACGCCCCTTTGACGTGTCCGAAGAGTTCGCTTTCCAGCAGTGTCGGCGACAGCGACGCGCAGTGGACGCTCACCAGCGGACCATCGGCGCGCGGGCTGTTCTCGTGGATGGCGCGGGCGAGAAGCTCCTTGCCCGTGCCGCTCTCGCCGCGCAGAAGGACCGAAGCCTCGCTCGCGGCGACCTTCCGAACCGTCTCCAGCACCCCCTGGATCGCCGGGCTGGTCCCCTTGATCGCCTCCCTGCGGAACTCGGTCAGATCCCCGTCCGCCTGCGGGTCGGTCACGTGATGCGAAAGCTCCGCCTGGAGGAACGCGATACGCCTCTCCTGTTCGGCAATATGCCGGGCCTGCTGCTGGACATCTTCATTCAGCCTGTTGATGTCCGCATGCACCTTGGCACAGTGCAGGGCCACGCCCGTCACCCGCCCGATCGCGGTGATGAACGTGACGTCTTCTCCCGTATAGGCCGCTCCGTTCGACTTCGCCCCCAAGACGACCACCCCAACCAGCTGGCCTTCCGATTCCAGTCCCTGGATGAACTCGGCCGAGTGGGCCCGCAGCCAGTCCTGAATGGGCGAGGCCCCGCTGGGCACGCGCTGCACCGCCACTTCTTCCATCAGCAGCTGCAGGACCGAGTCGTCCTCGCTGAACTGGAGGGGCAGGTTGAAACGCCCGATCACGGTCGACAGCCGAAACCTCTGTCGGTCGTCCTCCACGAGATAGAGCGCGCCGCGATCGACCCGCAGGGCTTCGCAGCACGATGTGAGCAGGTTGTCGGCAACGACCCGGCGTTCGAGCACGTTGGTGATCGAACGATTGATGCGCTGCAGCGCCTTGTCGAGCGGGTACTTCTCGCGGAAGAACCGAAGATCGATCGACCGCTGCAGCCGGTCCCGCAGCCAGTTGCTCGCCAGAACGCTCGCCGTCAAAACGAAGACCATCGGCAGCGGATCATTGAAGCCGCTCCCTTCCCGCCACAGCGCCGCGATGGCCACGCCGGCGATGCTCAGACCGAACGTGATCGTCAGGCCCACGCTGAGGACATAATACCACATGCCCCGGCTGAGGACCTGGTCTACCAGCATCAGCTTGTAGCGGGCGATTCCGACGGCGTAAGCCACCATGAACAGTCCGCTGGCCGCCATCATCGGCGCCCGCGCCGCCCCAAACGCGAAATCATCAGTCCGGAAGTAGGCCAGCCAGAGCGTGTAACAGATGGCGATGGACGAGCCGATCCCCGCCCACAGAATCCACTGGACCTGCGCCCGCTCGAGCGGATTCCGCGCCCCGACATAGCTGCGGATCAGGCGGGCCATGCTGACAACGAAGTAAACCGCCGCCACGCCGATATAGCCGAAGACTCCTGTCCGGAGGATCTCCATCAGCCCCGAGGAGCCGCTGCTCAGGTAACCCTGCAGCCCCCTCTGCAGCACGCCGGGCCCCCAGTCGCTCGACAGCAGACGCGCCATCACCATGCACAGGATGGCCGAGCACATCGCCGCGACCGGAACCGGATACACCACCAGCGGAATCACCGCCGATGAGCCCCGCTGCGAATCGGGAGCCGGATAGACGAGGAAGAAGTGCAGCAGCACCGCCGGAAACAGCACCGCCGCCGACGTGAACGACAGCGTCAGCAGTGGTGAAGACGCCAGGACCCACCAGTGGTTGCCGCCGGTATAGGCCACCAGCGCCAGGCTGCTGACCATGAAAAACAGTTTAACCGCCTGATCGTCCGGCCGCTTCCAGTAGGTCAGTCCGGTCAGCACCACGATCGGGAACTGGAGAAGCAGCCACAGCACCGACCACGCCAGCGGAGTGAGCGGCTGGGGTAGAACTTTCAGCCAGCCGACATGCAGCGTGCCATCGACATGCGAACGAAAGACGGCATGGACGAACCGGGTGCCGTTCTCGATCTCAACAAAACGGTACGTCGAATCGGGAGTCAGGTCGGCTGGCGAGGCGTAGTTGTTGAGCCGCCCGTACTGGCTGCTGACCCGGCTCCGAAGATCGGCCAGGACATAGGTGTAGTCGACAAACGAACGAATCGACCTCCCCCCCAGCGAGACCAGACGGTCGCCCGGGACAGGCAGCACCTTGCCATCGAAGTCGTCCTCGCGGGGGCCATAACGGATCGGCAGCCCGAGTTCGGCCACCGATTCCTCGGAGAGCACACACCGCACGGGAAGGTCGGGCGAGGAGGCGACATACCACAACGCGAAAAGGCTGAAGAGTCCGCACAGCGCCGAGACGCAGGTGAGGACCAGCTGGTCTTTTCGTAGATTGGGGGACATCGGCAATCTAACCTTGTGAACAAATATTCACAGGATCCAGCGCCGAAATCAGCGCCGAACCCCGCCACACAGTACCTTTTCGGCGCGCCACTGGCAAGAGGCCGCCAAGCGCCGAAACAAGTTCGAAACGTATAACTCCATTCCCTGAATGCACTTCGTTGCGCCGAATTCAATCCATCCGCTTTTCCGCAACAACTCGGCGCGGAACGGCACGTCGTCTGCAATCCTTTCAAACGCCCAGCAAGACCCTTGGCTGATGGCGAAGGTCAAAGAGACGCGGAACTGACTAGGCAGCCTGACCCACGTTGCTTTTCAGAAACCGTACTCCACTCCGGCCCCGCGTCCCGGACCTTCGACTCGCCAAGGGTCTTTCTATTTGCGCGGGCCATCTTCCCCCCGGGCCCCTCACTTCCCCCCGGGCCCCTCACTCTTCGCAATTGCGCCCCGACACGCCCCGTCCCCGGGAGATGCCAGCGTCAATGCTCTGATGCACTGGAACAGCCAGTCCCGACTCGCGAAGCCGCCCCCCGTGAGGCGAACTTGGTATCGGCACCCTTCCAAGGCGCAACCCTGCCGTCTGGCAGAGGATCCGCAGCCCACGTCGGGCCGGGCTACTCGCGGGTGATAGTCTCATCGAGGTTCAGCAGCACACGACTGACAGCCGTCCACGCCGCGGCCTGAGCGGGTGTCGCTCCAGGCGGCAGGATCGGGGGATGGGCCGGATCGCTGGCCGCCGCCTCCCACGCCGCCTTGTCGTCTCCGGCGAACCGCTCGTTCTCACGCCGCCAGAGCTCAGCCACAACGTGCAGCTCCTCGTCGGAAGGCCAGCGGCTCGTGCACTGCCGGAACGCCTTCCGGATCCGCAGTCGTTCGTCTCCTGCGTCCAGCAGAAGCGTCTTCCCCATCGCCCGGGCGCATTCCATGAAGACGGGCTCATTCAGCGTCATTAACGCCTGCAGCGGGGTATTCGACCTCGCCCGCCGCACGCATGAGAAGTCGCCGTTCGGGGCATCGAACGCCTGCAGCACCGGATACGGAATCGACCGGAAACGGAAGGTGTACAGCGCACGGCGGTAGCGCTGCACGCCGGTGTCTTCTTTCCAGGTCTTGGGGCCATAGCTCACCGGCGGCTGCAGCATGAAGTCGGGAAGCGGCGGATGGACCGGCCGGCCTCCGGTCTCCCGGTTCAGCAACCCCGATGCAGCGAGCGAAATA
This sequence comes from Caulifigura coniformis, assembly GCF_007745175.1. GTDB lineage: Bacteria > Planctomycetota > Planctomycetia > Planctomycetales > Planctomycetaceae > Caulifigura > Caulifigura coniformis. Next base: position 1,594,443 of record NZ_CP036271.1, read on the forward strand.
TCGCGCACCAGTTCGGCGTCCACCCGGAATCGGGCTCCTCGCGCCAAGAGCCGGTTGTAAGGATCGCGAAGCGCCAGGTCCGGCGAGACCTTCGAGGACTGCCGATACGTTGCGGAATGGACGATCAGCCGGTGAATGTGCTTCAGGCTCCACGGCGCCGCCCCCTGGGCGTCGTTTGAGGGCTCCATCAGTTCGACCGCCAGCCAGTCCAGCAATTCCGGATGAGATGGCGGCTCCGATTGAACGCCGAAATCCTCGCTCGTGGACACCAGGCCCACCCCGAAGTCGCTCTGCCAGATCCGGTTCACGATGGACCGCGCCGTCGTCGGGTTCTGGCGATCGGCCATCCACCGCGCCAGCGTCAGTCGGTCTTTTTCGGAATCGCCCGGCACCGCCCCGAGAAACGCCGGCACACCCGGCTCGACAGGCTCGGCCGGCTTCAGGAAATCACCCCGCCTCAGCATGCGCGTCGTGCGAGGCTCGCGTCGCTCTCGGAGGACGAGTTGCGATGAGGGGCGAGGGTGCGATCGCCACAGCGCCTCGATCTCGTCGTTCCGCGACTGGAACTCCGGAACCGTCGTTCGCCAGTGGCCGAACAGGACGTCCCTCTGCGCCGGGGACCGTTGCCCCGCCGCAACGCTCAGAACGCCCCGCACCGCCGTAGGCACGCAGGCGTCTTCAATCACGGCATCGCCCGTCACCGACAGGCGGAATCGCCCCAGGTTATTGGTCTGATTGTCGTCGCTGTTCCAGCCACCGTGATTCTGGGCCAGGCGGAACGTCAGCCGTGTGCCAGCCGGATTCGCAATGGGCGTCTCCGGAACGAAAACCGCCGTCCGGGGAACGTTGCTGCGCCCGGGTCCGACGTCGATGCCCCATGCCGTCAGCAGGTCTCCGTCGATCGCGAACGCCACGGGGCCGGTCACCCGCCGCTTGTTCGTCTTGTCGGCGAACATCGGATCAAGCTCGGTTTCCGCGGGATTCGCGTCGGCGATCGCCTTGACGAATTTCACCTTCACCGGCTTCACACCCGGCTCGGGAGAAACCGCGTCGACCATGAACTCAGTCAGGGCACACAGCCCGTTGATCGCCCGCCCCGGCCCTCCAAGCGGCAGGTTCGGGTCGTTCAGGAGTTCCAGGCGAACGGCCTTGATCTCGGGAACATCCGAAATGGCACAGCTGAAATCCGTCGTCGATTTCGTGGGGGCATAGCCTTGGGCGAGAATCGAGCTGTCATCCAGCAGGTAGTGCTTCTGCCCGCCCGAGGTATCGAGTTCGGGCCGGGCCATGATCCACTTCGGTTCCGGCGGAAGCGACGCCTCCCACGCCGCGACACGCGGCTCCCAGTCCGGCGTCGTGTGCTTGAGATCGGTCTCGATCTCGGACACCTTGCGCAGCACCTCCCCTTTTTTCTGGAGGTCCTCCGGCGAGTAGACGGCCGTGCTTCCTTCGGTGCTGTTATTCAGGAAGGCAAACAGGCGGTAATAATCGGCCTGGCTGATCGGGTCATACTTGTGGTCGTGGCACTGGGCGCACTGCACGGTCAGCCCCAGGATCGATTTCCCGATCGCGTCCATGCGGTCGAACATCGCCTCCATCCGGAACTGCTCGGGGTCGACGCCCCCCTCTTCATTGATCATCGAGTTGCGGAGAAACCCGGTCGCCACCACCTGGTCCTGGGTCGCATCCGGCAGCAGGTCGCCCGCCAGCTGCTCGATGATGAACTGGTCGTATGGAAGGTCGCGGTTCAACGCGTTGACGACCCAGTCGCGGTAAAACCAGACGAACCGGGGCTTGTCTTTCTCGAAGCCGTCCGAGTCGGCGTAACGGGCGGCGTCCAGCCAGACCCGTCCCCAGCGTTCCCCGTAGTGGGGCGACGACAGCAGTCGCTCCACCTGCTTCGACCAGGCATCGGGGCTCTCATCCGCCTCGAAGGCGTCGAGTTCATCAAGCGTCGGCGGGAGGCCAATCAGGTCGAGGCTGAGCCTGCGGAGCAGCGTGGCGCGGTCGGCCTCGGGGGACGGCGCGAGTCCTTCCTCGTCCAGCTTCCGTCGGACAAAATTGTCGATCGGGTTCCTCGACCAGCCGCTGGGATCGGCCGGAACCGCAGGCCGCACTGGCGGTTGGAACGCCCAATGCCGGAGGGCGGCATGCTCATCCCCTGCGAGGGCGTCGGGCCATACGGTCCCCGATTCGATCCACTCCTTGACCGTGGAAATCTCCTTCGGAGTCAAGCCGGGCCCTTCCGGGGGCATCCGGACATCCGGGTCAGTCGTGGCCACGCGCTGAAACAGCGAACTCTCCGACGGTCGCCCCGTCACGATCCCCGCATCCCCCGACTCCCCTCCCCGGATCGCACGGGCTCGCAGGTCGAGTCGCAAACCGGCCGTCTGTTTCCGGCCGTCGTGGCACTCGTAGCAGTGCTGTTTCAGGATCGGCAGCACGTCTCGTTCGTAGTCGACGGCCGCCGAGGCGGGAGTCGCTCCGACAACCACGGCGGCCAGAGCCACCGTCAGCGGCAACAGGGCCGCGGCGCGGAGAACCAGGTGACCTCGGGAAGAAGCAGGAGCCGGCATGGAGGGGACCAGGGCCAGGGGAGGGAGTTCCCTGATTGTCAGCAACTCCCCCCCGCTCCGCAATCAGATCAGGCCGAATCGATGGATCGGGCGAGGCCCGGTTCTGTTGTGGGCGGTCTCTGAGAAGTCTTGGCGATTCCCGGCGATGTCCCTGATTCGCGACCACTTTTCTGGAACAGGTCTCGACGTCTGTTCTGTTTCCGGGGAAAATCATGACGGTTCTACTCGACGTGAATTGGCCATGTTGCGTAGGATTCGCGGAGTTCTGCGGTCATCCGGCCGAGTCCGGATGTGGGCAGCGCTCCCCCGCGGATCGCGTCGAGTTCAGATGAGACAGGTAGTCATGGCGAAGGCAGTCGCTCGGACGGCGTCACGCAAGCGGTATGACGAAGAGGCTTATCACTTCGTCGTGGAGGCTTTGCACTTCACTCAGCAGCGGCTTTCCCGTCCGCGCCCCAAAAGCGTCGACGACGAATCGGCCCACATCTCCGGGCAGGAACTGTGCGTCGGCTTCCGGGAATACGCCAGCAAGGCGTTCGGCATGCTCGCCGGAACCGTCCTTCGCAGCTGGGGCATCAAGACGACCGATGATGTCGGTCGGATCGTGTTCGAGCTGATCGAGCGTGGTGAGATGCGGAAGACGGAACGCGATCGCCTCGCCGACTTCGCGCACCTCTACGACTTTCGCGAAGCCTTCGTCGAAGACTACGTGATCGAAATCCCCAGCTCTTTCCGGCAGTCGTGAACGAACCGCCGCCACGGATGGCTGTGCGACGATCACGACGGATGCTTGTCCTCGGAGCGGCCGCCGCGTGGATTCTGCTGCTCGCCGGGCTCGCGTTCTGGACGGCCAATCCCGTCACGCTGAACCTCGCTTCGATCTCGCTGGCCCGGGAGTCCGGTGCGGTGATCATCGGTGAGGTGGTCGAAGTCCGGAAACCCGATTCGGAAGAGAAGCCCCCCGAGACCAGCGCTCCGGATTACTCCGTCCGTGTGGTGGAAGTGCTCGGCGCCAAACCGGGCTTCGCGGACGACTTCGGAATCGCGATCGGGAAATCGGCCGGCGTCGTCGACACCAGCCACTATCAGCCAAAGGTGGGAGAAAAGCTGGTCCTCCCGTTGTTGCTTCACTCGAGCGTCCACCTCATGCAGACGACGGGACGCCCCTACGCGGCCACGCCCCGGACCATCGCCGACGTGAAAAATGTCCTCGAGGATGCAGCGCCGTCCGGACGCTGATGGCCGGGTGCCACGGCCGTCTCGGCCGTGTGCGAATGCCAGCGATTTCCACAGTGGCACGGCTCACAGAGCGGTGCCACCCAATCCATCAACTCGCTCTTAACCCAGGATCGCCCGAACGCGGTCCACCAGTTCTGCCGCCGCCACCGTCTCCTGCTGCTGGGCCTTCAGGTTCTTCACCTGCCAGACGCCCGCGTTGAACTCGTTCTCACCGGCGATCACCGCCAGCGTGAAGCCCTTCTTGTCCGCGTACTGCAGCTGTTTCTTCAGCCCCTTCGCCTGCGGGTAAACCTCCGTCGGGACTCCTGCCTGGCGAAGCGCCCGGGCCGTCGCCATGTAGTCGCCGAGCCGCGATTCATCAAAGCAGACGACCAGCACCTGCGCCGGGGTCGCCGCCGACTTCACGAGCCCCATGTTCTCCATCGCCGCCAGCAGCCGGTCGAGCCCCAGGCTCGCGCCCACCCCAGGAAGAGGCTGCTTCGTGAACAGCGCAGCCAGGTTGTCGTACCTGCCTCCCGAGCAGACGCTGCCAATCTTCTCGTCCTCGTTGAGGAACGTCTCGTAGATCGTGCCGGTGTAGTAATCGAGCCCGCGCGCAATCGAGACATCGAGCCGGATCCGCTCCGCCGGCAGGCCCGACCGGCGGCAGACGTCGAAAAGCTCCCGCAGACGGGCCACGCCTGTCTCGCCACGCTCGCTACCGGCCACGGTTTCGGACACACGCGCCAGGATCTCGTCCGGCGTGCCTCTCAACTCGGCGAAGTCGAGGACTTTGCCCGCCTGCTCAGGCGTCGCTCCCACCTGGCCGGTCATTTCCTCGACCACAGCCTCCCGGCCGATCTTGGGCAGCTTGTCGAGCGCCCGCAGAACACCCGTCGACTTTTCGAGAAGCCCCTGCCGCTCCAGAAGTCCGTTCAGCATCTGCCGGTGGTTGACCCGGATCGTGAAGGCCTTGAACCCGATCGCTTCCATCAGGTCGTGGATGACCATCAGGGTTTCGATATCCGATGCGTTTGCATCGGTGCCGATGGTGTCGAAATCGCACTGGACGAATTCGCGATAACGTCCCCGCTGAGTGTTCTCCCCGCGCCAGACGGGCGCAATGTGATAGCGCTTGAACGGCAGCGTGATCTCGTTCAGGTGTTCGGCGGCGAATCGGGCGAAAGGCACGGTGAGGTCGAACCGCATGGCCACGTCCCGCTTCCCCTGCTGGAAGCGGAACAGTTGCTTGTCTGATTCATCCCCCCCTTTGCCCAGCAGCACTTCCGAGTATTCCAGCGCCGGCGTGTCGATCGGACTGAAACCGTAGCTGCGGTAAACGCGCCGGGCCGTTTCCATCAGCGCTTCGCGGGCCATCATCGCGTCCGGGAGAGAGTCGCGAAAACCCTTGACGGTCTGGGTGCTGATGAGCGAATCGGCCATGAGAAACAACGATCAAACGCAGAAAACAGTGAGAGGGACACTCAATCAGGCGGCGAGGTTCCGGGACCGGCCGCCAGATGTCAAACCTGTCGACACGACACACAGCTCAGGTTCTGCCGCGGAATCCACGCGGTCGACCGTCGCGGCCGCCAATCAATGGTTGTGCCCGGCATGCGGATCCACGGCCCCGCCCGAACGATTCTTGAGCGCCATCTGCAGTTGGTGGGCCCCCCGCAGCGCGATGACGTTCCCCGGATAGAGCTGGTTGTCGTCCGCAACAACCACCGTGTCCCGGTCGCGGTACTCAACCGTGACACGAACGCGATCGAATTTCCGGCCATTCTGCCGGAACACGAACGAATCGAGACCGTCACGCGCGATCGCGTCGGCCGGCAACACAAACCTGTCCTTCCATTCCACGACGGGAATCCGGAGCTGCAGCCGCTGCCCCGGCCGGTAGCGCCAGTCGATGAAACTCTGCCCGTCAGGGCTCTTTTCCGACCGCTCCACGACGTTCGGCAGCCGTACATAAATCGGCAGCGTCCGGGCATCCGCATCGACGACGCTTCCCGTGTAGGCAAACGCAAGGTCTTCAATCACCACGGTTCTGCCCCCCGGCGCCGTGATCGCCGCCGAGGCCTTCCAGCCTTTGCGGACCGCTTCCGTCATCCATGCGGCGTCCTGCTCGAACGCCTGCCCTTCAATGAACAACTCGGAGTTGTCGGTGAGGACGGCCAGCGTCTGGCCTGCAGCAACAGTCTCACCTTTATGAATCAGCACTTCCTGAAGAATCAACGGTCGAGATTCCTCGTCCCCCTCAGCCGAGTCCTCCTTGCCCGAGGCCGTGTGAAACGCCGCCGGATCGACCGAAGAATCGGCCAGCTTCAGTTCTTCGTCCGAATGGTCGTCGTGTGACGGCGCGACGATCAGCAGTTCCTTGAGCAGTTTGCGGTTGGCGACGATCTCTTCGATCTGCCGGTCCGACAGGCCGACCAGCCTGAGCCCTTCCCGCAGCGCATCCACCTGCGATTGAAGCTTCTCCTGCGCGTACTGCCGCTCCAGCAGGTTCCGTGACGCGACCGCCCCGGTGTCGACGGCCTTCGACAACCGGGCGATTTCCCGGGTTTCGACGTCCAGCTCCCCCAGCAGCCGGAGAAGATTCATCTGCGAATTGACCATCGCCTCCGCCGTGATCCTGAGCTGAAACAGCACGGCCCCCGGCTGAACCGCTTCCCCCTGCACCGCGTGGACGTGCGTGATCACGCCGGCGATCGGAGTGGAGGCTTCCAGCCGCGTGCGTCCCGGCCGGCCCACGATGATCGCCGGCACGGTGATCGACTGACGGTACGTCGAGAGCACAGCCGGCTTGAGCGTCGAGTCATCCAGTCCCAGGCTCTTCATGGCCTGCGGCGAAATCTCGATCGAGTTCTCACTTCCGTGGGAATGGTCATGCCCGTCGTCGTGCGGGTGGTCCTCCTCGCCGGGAGACGAACCGTTCGCAATGACCTCATGGACCATCCTTTGAACCGATGGCCACCAGAGTTTGAAGGTCGTTCCTCCCACGGCCGCCGCAGCGATCAGCAGCGTGAACAGGGAGTATCGGGCGATCCGGGGATTGTCGGGGGACATGAGCACAGCATGATGGAGATCAGGCCCCCGGAAACTCGCAGTCGGGCTGCGGAGAGCGATCGGGGTTCCGGCATCATTCAAGTCCCTCATCCGTCGGTCAAGATCGACCCGCGCCGCCTCCCCCGGAGCAATCGACTTCGACATTCGGCCCACACTCCCGATAATCGGGGCCCGCAATTCCCGATGCCCGAAGTGTCCATCTCCCCCACCACTCCCGATCCCGCCCATCTGGCGGACCGACTCAAGGCCGAAGCCCGGCGACTGGGGTTCGACCTCGTCGGCATTGCCCCGGCCGCCGCCCCGACCACGACCCCCGAGTTCCGGGAATGGCTCAGCGCGGGCTTCGCCGGAGAGATGCACTACCTCGAACGGCGGCGCGAGGCGTACGACCACCCCGCCTCGATGCTGACCGAAGTTCGCACCGTCATCATGCTGGGCGTCAACTACTACAGCGGAGACGAACCCGAACCGCAGCCCGGCGACGGCCGCGTGGCCCGCTATGCCCGCATCCCGGCCGATTATCACGATGTGCTGCGTGCCCGCCTCAAAGAGCTGGCCGCCTTGCTCCACAACGCCCATCCCAGATGCCGCACGCGCGGAGTCGTCGACACCGCTCCGCTGCTCGAACGCGACTTCGCCCGTCGGGCCGGCCTCGGCTGGTTCGGCAAGAACACCATGCTGCTCAACAAACGTTTGGGAAGCTGGTTCTTTCTCGCAGCGCTCCTCACCGACGTCGAACTGCCGGCCGATGCCCCGCACGATGCGGCCCATTGCGGAACGTGCACGCGCTGCCTCGAGGCCTGCCCGACCGACGCCTTCATCGCCCCCTATGTGCTCGATGCCCGGCGCTGTATCAGCTACCTCACGATCGAACTCGGCGCTCGCCCGATCGAGGAATCCCTGCTTTCCGGAATGCAGGACTGGGCATTCGGCTGCGACATCTGCCAGGAAGTCTGTCCGTGGAACCGGAAGGCTCCTCTCGCTGAAGACCAGGCCTTTCGCGCCGGTCCCGAGAACAGCTCACTGAGGCTCGCCCCGCTGCTGGAGATGGACGAATCACGGTTCCAGCAGCAGTTCGGACAGACGCCTCTCGCTCGCCCGGGACTGGAAGCCCTGACGCGCAGCGCCTGCCTGGCCGTCGGTAACGCCGGAACCCTCGAAGACCTCCCGACCCTCGCGGCAGCGAAGGCTTCAGCGTCACCACTGATCCGCGACGCCGCTGGATGGGCTGAGGCCCGATTGCGAGATCGCGCGGGATCGAGGGGCGAATTTGCGGAAAACAACGAATGTGCCGATCTGGCCGTGAAGTCGGACGCGATGCACGCTGGGGAGTCGAACGCCCGCGGACATTCGGGTTCCCGCTAAGTTCGCTCTGAAGCGACCCGAAACCCTCGCCGCCGCGCCAACCAGCATGCACACTTAGAGAGTCTCCCCTGAAGATCGCTTCCCTGGCCGTCTCGATTTGATTCGAGACGAGAACTGCCTGTGCCCAGCAATCACGAACGCGTCGCCACTGCTCTCGATCTGCTGACCGCCGGCATGGCCGACTTCGCGGAGACGAAGCTCCGCGAAGTGTATAAGGAGAACTGGGTCAACTCCGTCTCCGGAAGTTTCCGTGATGACCGGAACCGCCTCTCCGCCGACGGCCTCAGCATCCGCTGGGATGCCCACGCCCTGCTGACCGTCATGTGGGATCAGTGGAACGCCGTCTTCCGGACTTCGCTCGGCCACGCCGAACGCAGCCTCGTCAGCGAACTGCGCGAGTACCGGAACCGCTGGGCCCACCAGAAAGAATTCGACTTCGACGACACCTACCGCATTCTCGACAGCGTCCGCCGACTGCTCCAGGCCGCCGAGTCCCGGAAACTGCCGGAACTGGAGTACCAGAAGCGCGATCTGCTCGAGGCCTATGTCGCCGAGGAAGTGAACACCCAGATCCAGCAGTCGATGTTCAACCGCAACCGGCCGTGGGTCATTGCGTTCTACACCTTCTGCTTCGGCGTCACCTTCTACAACCTGGTCGCGAAACGCGACATGACCGAGCCGTCCCGATACTTCTTCATCTCGACGCTGCTCCTCGCGTTCATCTACCTGATCTATCGCCAGTACAGGATGGACCCGCCGATCCTGTTCGGCCCGCACGAATGCCAGCGCTGCCGGAAGATCATCTATCGCAAGGAATGCCCTTACTGCGAGTCGTAGGCCCGGCCGTCAGAAACGCGGATCCTTGACCGGTCGCCGGTCGCTCTCCACGCTGGGCCGCATGTCGACCCTCCGCACCTACGCACAGCTCTGCCGCCTCCCCGCCGTCTTCACCGCGATGGCGGACGTCTTCATGGGCTATTTCGTTCTGCGCGGGGTCCGGCATCTGTCCGATCCTTCCATCCAGGGCCCCCAGACCCTGGCGGCCCTGGTCGTCGCCTCCAGTGCTCTGTATCTCGCGGGGATGGTGCTGAATGACGTGTTCGATCGCGAGATCGATGCCCGTGAACGCCCGCAGCGCCCGATCCCTTCCGGCCGCGTCAGCCTGCGGAACGCCATCCGCCTTGCCGTGTTGTTGATCGTGACAGGCCTCATCGCCAGCCAGCTTGCCGGCTATAAGTCCCTGCTGGTCGCGCTGCTGCTGCTCGTGAACATCGTGCTGTACGATGGCTGGGGAAAGCACACCCCGCTGGGGCCGCTGCTGATGGGGGGCTGCCGATTCCTGAACGTCATTCTGGGCGGCAGTTCGGGGGCCGGAGACGTGTCCCAGCTCTTCACCTCGCACGGGTCGCTCGTGGCTACGGGCCTCGCGATCTATGTCGCCGGCGTCACCATCTTCGCGAAGAAGGAAGCGGAAACGAGCGGACGCGGCGGACTGATCTTCGGCCAGGTCGTCCTGAATCTCGGGTTGCTGACCACCGCCGTCTGGATTGCGCCACACATGGACTCGACCCGCGCGCTCGCAACGCTGGGAGTCATCGCCGTCGTCATCAATCGCCGCGCGCTCCAGGCAGTCGCGGATCTGCGACCGGCCAGGGTGCAGGCCGCAGTCCGCATCATGCTCCTGTCGATCATCACCATCGATGCCACGGTGATCTACACCGCGACAGGAGACACGGGGACCGCCCTCGCCGTCGTGGCACTGCTGTTTCCGTCGCTCCTGCTGGGCAAGTGGATGACGATGACGTAAGGAAGAAGCCCGGCTTCTCGCTGTGCTAACATATCCCCATGGATTTCCTCCGTCTCGGCCCCCGCATCACCCTTGTCCCCGTGCTTCATGGCAGCGGCGATTTCGCCGTCGCCGTGCGGCGGCTGATGTTGATGGAGCGGTTCGACTGCCTGGCGGTGCCGCTCCCTCCCTCGTTCCAGCACGACGTCGAACGCGCGATCGACGTCCTCCCCGCGGTCTCCGCCGTGATTCAACGCGAGTCCCCCCGCTTTGAAGCGACCGACTGGTCCCCGGAAGAAGACGACTCGGATGAGCCCGACGAGTCGAAGGCCTGCAGCTATGTCCCGATCGATCCCTGCCAGCCGGTGATCGCGGCGCTGCGGGTGGCCTTGCAGGAGAACATTGCGCGGGCCTTCATCGATCGTGAGTCGGAAGAATACCTCCCGGCAGCACTCAACCTTCCCGATGCCTACGCCCTGAAGAAGACGACGCTCGACCGGTTCGCCGCCGCCGTTCTTCCCAGCCTGCCGCGGCCCCCTGAGGGGGCCTGGAACGACCGCATCCTGCACATGGCAGCCCGGCTGAGGGAACTGGAACTGCGTCACAAGTCGATTCTCTGCCTGTGTGCCGTCAGCGACTGGCCCTGGATCCGCGAAGCGTTCACCGAAAAGTCGCCCCCTCCCGAATCGGCCGCCGAGGTCGAGGAGACCGAACTGTGCGGCGTCGACCCCGCCTCGATGCTCTTCTTTCTCGGAGAACTCCCGCACATCACGGGCCTCTATGAACGGGCCCGCGCCGACCTCGACGACGATGAAAACCTCTCGCTCGATGGAGTCAAGAACCTCCTGCTGGTCGCCCGAGACCGTTACCGGGCCGATCTCAAGCAGCGGGCCCGCAGCATCACGCCGCATCTGCTGGCGACCATGCTCAAGTACATCCGCAACCTCTCGCTCATCGAACGCCGGCTCACTCCCGATCTGTACACGCTGATCGTGGCGGGAAGGCAGATGGCGGGAGACCAGTACGCGATCCATGTCGCCGAAACCGCACGCGACTATCCCTACCCCGCACAGGCCGCGTGGCCCGAAGTGCGGTTTGGCATCGGCAAGGTCCGCATGCCGGACGGCGACACCTTGATGGCCAAATCCCGGCTGCCAGGTCAGCCGGTGGTCTGGCGGACCCTCGAGCTCAACCGCCGGCCGCCGAAGATCGACCAGATGCGCTGGGCCATGCAATGGAACCCCTTCAGTCAGTGCAGCTGGCCCCCCGAGGATACGACGATCGAGCGGTTCCGGACGGCCGTGAAAGATCAGGCCCTGAGCCTGCTGGGACAGGATCTCGCTCGCACCGAGAAGTTCAGCACCAGCCTGCTTGATGGTCTCGACATCCGTGAGACGCTCCGCAACTGGCACACGGGCGATCTCTACGTCAAAGTCCTCCCGCCGACGCGCGGCAGCCTCGACTGCGTCCTGATGATCTTCGACTCACCGGCCGACCCGCGCGAGTATCCGTGGCGCATCACCTGGCATGCCGAGCACCAGGACGAGTCGACCCTCACGTTTTTCGCGACCCACTTCGCGAAGGACATTGTCGGCCCTGGTATCGCCGCCGCCACCTACGGCGGCGCCATGTTCCTGTTTCCGCCGCGGGCGATCCCCGATGTCTGGCGTGACAAGCGGTTCGACTTCGCCGACACGCTCGAAGAACGCCTGCTGGCCGCGGCCTGCTTTCATTCGCATGAACGACACATCGCGCTCCTTTCGCCCTCCCCGCCGGGGCCGGGCTGGCGGCGACTCGCAAAAAAATACGGCAAGCGACTGATCCACGTGCCGCTGTCGAAGTTCAGCCAGGAAACGATTCAGCGGCTGCGGACGTTCCACGTCCTGAACGGCCGTCAGGTCCGCAGCTATGCCGAGCACTTTATCCGCAAGGCGTAGAGCAACGTGCCGCTACGCCTCAGGCGGAGTCTGCGCGCCGGCATGTCGGCGAAGCGACTTGCGGACGAGCTTCGCAAAGTCCCGATCGAGCTTCACCAGCTGAACCCGACGGACGTCGAGCGTCCGGAACTTCCCGTCGATCCGCGAGACGAGCACGAACGGCAGGCAGACCGCCTTGATCCGCAGCGGCCGGCCGGAGCCCCGGCCGGTGATCTGCAGTCGCACCGGCTCATCGGGCCGGACGCCGGAAACCTCTCCCGGCCACAGCCATGTTGGACACTCCAGGATTTCCGTCAGGACGGCGATGTCCTGCCCCGGCCGCAGATCTTCCGGCGCCAGTCGCGCGGCGACGGTCGTAACGGTCTTCAGAATGGAGTCCGAGCCCTTCATGCCCGCGGCAGACACCTGTTTCGCGGTCCCGGTTCACTTCCGTCATTCCCGAGTCGACCGGCAATTCAATTCATCTCCCGTCCCCCTCGCCCGCGTATTACGATCAACGAACCGCAATATGCCCGTCTCAGGAGCGTCGGATGCGACTGCCGACCGTCGTAGCGCCGCTGGCTGTCGTCGCCGCCGTCCTCGGAGTGACCGGGTACGCCGTCCAGCCCCCCCTGCCCGACCGTCCACTCGTTTCAGCCGACACGGGTGGAACCGCTTCGACCATCGAACGCCTGGAGGGCCTGCTTGCGAAATCCTGGTCTGCTCATGGGCTCACAGCGGCGGCCCCGGCCGATGACCTGACCGTCCTCCGCCGGCTCACTCTCGCGCTGGCGGGAACCGTCCCCTCCCTGGAAGAGATCCGGCGATTCGAGAACGACACGCGCCCGGATCGCCTGTCCCACTGGACGGCTCAACTGCTCAACGACGTCCGCTTCGCCGACTACTTTTCCGAGCGACTCGCCCGCGCTTTTGTGGGAGTCGACGGCGGACAGTTCATCGTCTTCCGCCGCGATCGCTTCACCGCCTGGCTCAGCGAACAACTGAAGAAGCGGCGGCCCTATGACGAAATGGTTCGCGACATGATCGCAACCGACGGCGTGTGGACCGACAAACCCGCCGTCAATTTCATCTCCGCCGCCTACGCCAACGACGCGTTCGATGAGAACAAGCTGGCTGGCCGCGCGGTTCGCGCCTTCCTCGGCCAGCGGATCGACTGTGCCCAATGCCACGATCATCCGTTCGCCCACTGGAAGCAGTCCGAGTTTGAAGGCCTCGCCGCCTGCTTCGGAAAGACGCGAATGTCGATCGTCGGTGTCGATGATGGACGGAAGACCCCATTCGAGATCGAGGATCGCAAAACCCTCGAGAAGCGCGTCATCGAGCCCGCCGTTCCTTTCGGAGCCGAATGGCTGCCGGCCGATGGCTCCCCCCGAAAGCGCCTCGCCGCCTGGGTGACCCATCCCGACAACCGCCGCTTCGACCGCGCGATCGTCAATCGGGTCTGGGGGCTGATGTTCGGCCGGCCGTTGATCGCCGACCGCCCCGTCGATGATCTTCCCGATCCGGACGATCCGGCCTTCAACGAACAGAACGCCGTGCTCGATGTGCTGGCCGACGATTTCCGGCGGCACGGTCGCGACCTGCGCCGCCTGGTCGCTGTGGTCGCCGGCAGCAGTGCCTTCCGAGTCGATTCGCGAGTCCCAGAGAATGCGTCCGGGTCTACAGCCGGCGGCTGTCACTGGGAGGTCTTCCCGCTGGTTCGTCTGCGGCCGGAACAGGTGGTCGGCAGCATGTTGCAGGCCGCGAGCATTCGGACGATCGACCGCAACTCCCATCTCTTCACGCGAGCGCTCCGCTTCTTCCGCGAGCGGGATTTCGTCGAAGATTTCGGCGACCCCGGCGAAAACGAATTGGGAGAACGAGTCGGCACCGTCCCCCAGGCGCTCCTCCGCATGAACGGCGAACTTCAGAAGGACCTGACCGAACCCAATCCCTTCAATGCCACGACCCGCATCGCCAACAGCGCACCCGACCCGGCCTCATGCGTCGAGGTGGCTTACCTCATCTGCCTCACGCGACGGCCAACGACCGAGGAAAGTGAGTTCTTCACGAATCGCATCTCCGAGGCGTCCAGCAAAAAACGCGACGAGGCCGTCGCCGACCTGATCTGGACGTTGTTCAACAGCACCGAGTTTTCCTGGAACCATTGAACGGTCCCCGCAAGCCCCTCCCGCGACCGGGCTGACACTGGCCCTGCCAGTGCGAACCACTGAACACGGTCCAACATCCATGCACGATCCCTCCGCTCTCATGGTCTCGCGTCGTAGCTTCCTTGGTCGAGCCGCCGCGCTCGGCCTCAGTTTCTCGCTCCCCGCGCTCACCGCCCGCGCGGTGGAACGGCGTGGCAGCGAGCGCCCGATGTCGCTGATCACCCTCTGGATGCAGGGAGGGCCAAGCCAGCTCGAAACCTGGGATCCGCATCCCGGGACTCCCATCGGCGGCCCGACGACCGCCATCGACACCACCGTTCCCGGCCTGCGGATCGCCAGCACGTTCCCGAAAATGGCCGAGATGATGCACCACACGAGCGTGATCCGCTCGCTCGTCTCGAAAGAAGGAGACCACGAACGCGGCTCCTACCACGTCCTCACCGGCTATCGGCCCGATCCCACCGTCGTTCACCCGTCCGTCGGCGCCGTGCTCTCCCACGAGCTTCCCGCAACAGGCGTCGAGATTCCGCTGCACATCTCGCTCGCCGGCGGAGCAGGCTTCACGCTGCCGCGCGGCGGTTACCTCGGTGATGAATACGACGCGTTCCGCATCTACGAACCGGGCCGCGGCCTGATCAACATGCGATCGCGGGTCGGCGACAGTCGGACCGACCGGCGACGCGATGGCCTCGCCGTCGTCGAACGCGCGTTTCAGGCCGGGCGAACCAGGCCTGCCTCGGAAACCCTGCACCGGCAGATGCTCGACAAGGCGGTCGCCATGATGTCGTCAGAGCAGCTGACCGCGTTCGACATCGACAAGGAGCCGGCCGCAGTCGCCGCCGCCTACGGCGACACCCGATTCGGGCGCGGATGCCTCGTCGCCCGCAGACTCGTCGAGACCGGCGTCCGCTCGGTGCAGGTCGTTCTCGATGGATTCGACACTCACACCGACAACTTTGAAGGCTGCAAGACCCAGGCGGCCATCCTCGATCCCGCCCTGGCAACGCTGCTCAACGATCTCGCCCAGCGCGATCTGCTCGCCTCGACAATCGTTCTGTGCATCGGCGAGTTCGGGCGCACGCCCCGCATCAACCCGCTCGATGGCCGTGACCATTGGCCCGGCGGCTTCAGCTGCGTCATCGCCGGCGGCGGCCTGAAGACAGGCGTCGTCGTCGGCGCGACGGACCCCGAAGGACTCCGCCGCGAACCGGAACGCCCCGTCCCCATCGCCGACCTCTACACCACCCTCTTCCAGGCGATGTCGGTCGACCCCTCCAGGGAAATCAACACTCCCATCGGCCGGCCCATGAAGTTGAGCGAGGGCCAGGCCATCGGCGAACTCAACGGCTGAGCCTTCGCGGCTCAGTCGTTCATCACTTCCTTTTCCTTCGAGCTCGCCAGGTCGTTGACGAGGCCTTCGTATTTCTTCGTCAGCTCCTGCACCTGCTCCTTCGTCGCCTTGCAGAGGTCTTCCGTCATCGTCTTCTCTTTTTCCGCCGTCTCCGCGTGCTTGTTGCCGTCACGACGGATATTGCGGATCGCGACACGGGCGTCTTCCGCCAGCTTGCCCACGCGGGTCACGAATTCCCGGCGACGTTCGGTCGACAGCGGCGGAACGTTCAGGCGAATCAACCGGCCGTCCGAATTCGGGGCCAGCCCGGCGTCGCTCGATTGAATCGCCTTCACGATTTCACTCAGGCTCGAAGCGTCGAACGGCTTGATGACGATCTGCTGCGGTTCCGGGCAGCTGATCACGGCCATCTGCTTCAGCGGCGTGGGAGACCCGTAGTAGTTGACGCGGATCGAATCGACGAGGCCCGGAGTGGCGCGGCCCGTCCGCAACCCGGTCAGCGCGTTCTTGAAGACTGCGGCGGCCTTCTCCATGCGGTCTTCGGTGTCGAGAAGAATTTCGTCCTGATCCATGTGCGGCGCCTCAATCGTCGAGCGATGCCGGTCAAAGGTTGCACCGGCCCCTGCAAAGACTTCGAAAACAGTGAATTCTGAAAGTATCGCATGCAGCCCCGCATTTGAAGCCGCCCCGCCGTTCTCACTCCGACGCCGGCCGCTGCCTCCCCTGCTTCGTCTCCGATCGGAAACGCTTCTCCTTCAGCCGCCGCTCCTTCGCGCCGCGCGACGGCTTCGTCGCCTTCCGCACCCGTGGTCTCACCAGCGCCGCACGCAGCAGTTCGGCCAGACGCTCCAGGCAGTCCGCCTTGTTCTTCGGCGCGTCGCGATGCTCCTGCCCCGTGATCAGGATCGCGCCTTCCTTCGTCATCCGCTTGCCGGCCAGTTTGACGAATCGTTCCGCCACGTCGGGATCGATCGACGGCGAGGCCGTCGGATTCCACCGCAACTGGATCCGCGAATTCACCTTGTTGACGTTCTGCCCGCCCGGCCCCCCGCTCCGCGAAGCCATGAACTCGAATTCCGCGAACGGAATGCGGACCTTGTTCGTGATCACCAGTTCTTCAGGTCCGCTGGACATGACACAAGAGACGTTGCGAGGATGAGGCTGCTGCGAAAGCGATGGTCCGATTGAATTGCGGCAGGCGGACGCCTGCCCTCAGGCAAGGCGCTCGATCGATGCAACTTCCCCGGATGATCCGAGTGCGTCAACGCTTCGACCGACCGATCGTCACCGACATCGACCGCGAAGTCCACCAGCAACTGGCAGGCCTGAATCTCCAGCACCGCGTCCGGCCCGGCCAGACCGTCGCGATCACCGCCGGGAGTCGCGGCATCGCCAACATCGCCCAGATCACCCGGGCGATCGTCGCCCACTGCGTCGAACTCGGGCTCAGGCCATTCATCGTGCCGGCCATGGGAAGCCACGGCGGTGCGACCGCCGAGGGACAGCGCGAAGTGCTCGCAGGTTACGGCATCGTCGAGGAATTTGTCGGTGCGCCGATCAGGGCGTCGATGGATACCGTCATCGTCGACACCACCCCCCAGGGGATCCCCGTCCACTTCGACAGGCTCGCCGCCGAAGCCGACCACGTGATCATCGCCGGTCGCATCAAGCCCCATACCGGCTTCGTCGGCGAAATCGAGTCCGGCCTCCACAAGATGATGCTCATCGGTCTCGGCAAGGCCGTCGGCGCAGCCATCTACCACAAGGCCATCAAGGACTTCACATTCCAGGAGATCATCCTCGCGGTGGCGGACTCCGTCATCCGCAAATGCCGCGTTCTGTGCGGCGTCGGCATCGTCGAAAACGCCTACGACGAAACAGCCCTCATCGCCGCAGTTCCCCCCGAAGCCTTCTACGAACGCGAGAAGGCCCTCTTGAGCCAGGCCCGCAGCTGGCTGCCGCGGCTCCCGTTTCCCGATGTCGACCTGCTGATCATCGACCAGATCGGCAAGAACGTCAGCGGCACCGGCATGGACACCAATGTCGTCGGACGGAAGTACAACGACCACGCCCCCACCGAACTCGACGATGCCCGCGTCCGCCGGATCTTCATCCGCGGACTCACGGAGATGACGCACGGCAACGCCTGCGGGATCGGGCTCGCGGAGTTCACCACCCGGCGAACAGTCGCGCAGATCGACTCCGAGATCACCCGGGTCAATTGCGTCACCGCCGGCCACCCGACCGCCGCGATGCTCCCGGTCGTCTGCGAAACCGACCGTGACGCCGTCGAAGACGCTCTCTCCACCATCGGACTCACGCCGCCCGAACACGCCCGCGTGGTCCACATCCACGACACCCTGCACCTCGAAACTGTCCTCGTCAGCGAGGTTTACGGCAAAGAGATCAAGTCCAGGACTCACCTGGAGGCGCTCGGCGGACCGGAACCGATGAGATTCGACCAGCAGGGCTTTCTGGTTCCTCTTTCCTGAGTTTCCCCCCTTTGCTAAAAGCCGGCAAAAGTTGCCGGTCGGGCTGCGGCGCCCCTTGCGCCGTCCGTCCCGGATCGCCAATCGCTCCATTGACGGAGCACTCAGGGCGGCCACCGCCGCTCGTGGGGAAAGGACTTCCCATGTCGATGATGCTTTGGAAAACACTCGCTCTGGGCGGCGTTATTGGCGTCGGCTCGGTCGTCGTCGTGCAGGCGAAGCGCGGCCTCGATGATGGCGCCGCCACCGCCGGAACCACCAAGCCGGCCGAAGAGGAATTCGAGCTTCTCGATCCCGAAACCGGGCTCGAGACTTCCTTCGAAGGGGCCCTCGACGCCGCGCCCCCCAAAAAACTCGCTGAGCGGGCCCAGGCCGAACCCCTCGCGGCGCTCGCCGCCGTCAGCCCTGATGACAATCCCTTTGGCGGCGAGCCATCGCCCGCCGAAGTGGCCCAGGCCTCGGCCGAGAAAGTCCCCGACGACAACCCCTTCGCCTCCGGAACGGCCACTCTCGCGGACGCCCAGGAAGAGCCCGCTTCGACCGTGACGCTCGATGAGCAAGCCGGGGAAAAGTTCGCGCTCCTCGACGGCGCCGCCCCCCCCACCGCTCCCGAACAATCGGAACCGAATCCCTTCGACCCCGCCCCGGCAGCGGAACCGACGCAGCCCCTCAAGAAGCTCTCTCCGGGCAACGACGGCCCGGTCTTGATGACGCCCCCCGCGGACGACAATCCCTTCTCCCAGTTTGTGCGCACGCAAACCGAGACCGCGGAAAGCGTCACCGCCGAAACGTCCACCACCGAAGTCGAACCCGGCGCCCCGCAGTTCGACGCCGCCCCCGCGGTCGACGCTCAGCCGCCGCTCCGAACCCGTGAGCCGGCCGCGTCACTTCCCATCGAATTGCCCCCCGCGACTCTCAACCCGGAAGCCTCCGGCTTCACCCGGGAGCGTCGCGAACCCGCTCCGCAGGTAGAGCCGGCAATCGCCAGCCCGCAGGACGCAGGCCTCGCCCCGACCCCAGCGCCTGGTCTGCCCGAAGTCGCCCGGGAAAATGCCCCGGGCCGTGTCCGCGTGGCCGAAGCCGAGCTTCCCGCCCCCGGCCCCGAAGTGGCGCCGGATTCTCTTCCTCCCTTTCCGCCTCTGAACCTCACTGGCGGCGAGGCGACGACTCGCTCCGACTCCCCCCCGTCCGACATTTCGTCGATCCCTCAATCGGCCAGGCCACTGGTCAACGAACCAGACTCGTCAATCCCCACCGACCGCACGATCCCCAACGAAGCCCCCCCCACCCAGGACAGCAAGGGCGGGTTCGGCATCGAGAATTCGTTCCCCGCACGGCCTGCTCCAGACACGTTCAATCCCGACGAATCTCCGACGGCAAGGCCGCAGCAGCAGCCGGCGAACACCTTCCCTGTCGAACAGGGTCAGCCTCAGGGATCTCCATTTGATCCCCTGCCGGCCTCCTCGATCCCCACGTCGCCAGCGAACTCGCTCCCGGCCAATCCCCCCGCGTCCCTGCCGACGACTCCGGCTCCAACCACTCCCGCCCCGGTCACCCCGGCGCCGGCCGCGCAGCCCGATCTCTCCGGCGCCGCAGTCCTCGATCGAAACGTCGCCATCGGCCCCGCCCAGCCGCAGCTCACGATCGTCAAGCAGGCTCCCAGTGAGGCCGTTGTCGGACAGGACCTCGAATACTCGATCCTCGTCAAGAACATCGGGCGGTCGGCGGCCCACAACGTGGTCGTCGAAGACCTCATCCCCCGCGGCTCCAAGTGCACGGGAACGATTCCCAAGGCCGAATCGCAACTGGAAAAGAAGAACCTGATCTGGAAGCTCGGCACACTCGCCGCCGGCGCCGAACAACTCATCCGCGTCCGCATCACTCCCACGGACGCCGGCGAAATCGGCAGCGTCGCCACCGTCAGCTTCTCCGCGGCCGTCGCGGCCAAAACCGTCATCGTCGAACCGAAGGCCACGCTCCTGGTCACAGGACCGCGGGACGCCGTCGTCGGCGAGCCGGCCCAGTACAAGTTCACCATCACGAACAACGGCCCCATCGACCTCAAGGGCGTCTTCGTCCGGACCGTCCTGCCGGGACAGGGCCTCACCCATCCCGGTGGCAACGATCTTGAGTACGAACTCGGCGACCTCCCCCGCGGCAAGTCCCGGGAAGTCTCGCTGGCGATGACGCCCTCCCAGCAGGGCGACTGGTCCTTCGATTCGATGGTCACTCTGAATGGCCGCGAACTTTCCAAACACCAGTCAGCGCTCCATGTGGTCGGCGCACGGCTGACCGTCGTCCGCACCGGGCCGACAAAACGGTTCGTCGGCCGGTCCGCGACCTACAGCAACACGGTCTCGAACAACTCCGCACAGACACTGATGAACGTCAACGTCGTCGAATCGCTTCCCATGGGACTCGATCCCTCGGGCCAGCTCTCGAAAGACGTCCGCTGGGATCCCGCCCGTCGCACGCTGACCTGGACGATTCCCCAGCTCGCCCCCGGACAATCGGTCGATCTCCCCTGCACCGTCACGCCCAAAACGGCCGGCGCGCTTCAGGGACAGATCGTCGCCCGAGACGCCTCGGGAAATCATGCCGAAATCGCGACGGCCCTCGAAGTCGCCGGCTTCTCGTCACTGGTGGTCGATGGCGGACACGACGGCCGGCCCGTCGCCGTCGGTGACCAGGTCTCCTTCCGGTTCAGCGTCAAGAACCGCGGAACCGCCGCTGCCGAGCAGGTCGTCGCCATGTTCGACCTCCCGCAGGAAGTGGAATTCATCAGCGCCCAGGGTCCCGGCAACGCGAAGTTCGAGCGGACCGGGCAGTTGATCGTGTTCGACCCGGTTCCCAACGTCCTCGTGAACGGCGAACTCACCTACGACGTCGTCGTCCAGGCGAAGACCGCCACCTCCCCGAACGCCCACCCGCGAATCCGCGTCAGCCTGAACAGCACGCAGCTTCCCGCGGACCATCCGCTCGAACAGGAACAGCAGCTCGTGATCTACGGCGACGACGAAGAGATGCAGCCCGTCCAGCGCGTCAGCGGCACGCGGTAAACGCACGGTCGTCGACGCCGGGGCACGACGGAACGGCGAAGATTTTCCTGAGCCGCATCCGGGAAGAGACCATCGTTGCGAAAACGGCCTCGTCCCGGGATGCCGTCGCCCACTTTCGCTCCTCCTCCCTTCCCTCTGTTCGCCCCCTTCCTGGCCGGCAGCCCGCCACTCGCAATCCCAAGAGTCAAACATCTGTCGTCCGGTCGCGGCCAAACTATACTTCCCCGATGATCGCTGCTCGTCCTTCCCGCCTTCCCCGCGTCGCCCTTCTGTCGGCGATCATTCTGGCGTTGGTCGGCTGCGACCAGGCGACGAAGGTTTACGCCGTCAAGAACCTGAAAGGGCAGCCGCCGCAGTCGTATCTCAATGACACTGTGCGGATCCATTACGTCGAGAATCCGGGCGCGTTCCTCGGACTGGGTGGCCAGCTCGACCCCAGGGTCAAGTTCTGGGTGCTGACGATCCCGACGGCCCTCATCCTCGTCTGGGTGCTGGCCTTCGTGTTCACAAGCCGGTCGATCGATCGCTGGACCTTCGTCGCCCTCGCGATGATCGCCGCCGGCGGCATCGGCAATTCCATCGACCGCTTCCGCCTCGGCGGACTGGTGATCGACTTCCTGAACGTCGGCTTCGGAACACAGGTCTGGCAGCGAACCGGAATCTTCAACGTCGCCGACGTCGGAATCACGGCCGGATTCATCATGCTGCTCCCTTATGTGCTCAAAGGGGAGCCGACACCAGCCCCGCCACCGGAAGCGCCGGCGACTCAATGACTGTGATCGTGCCCCGAATGCGGGTCGATCGGTGATCGCTTGCGGCTGAGCTGGGCCGCGGCGAAATCGAATGTCTGGCGATCGGCATCTTCCCACTTGCCGGCCCGAACCGTGGCCAGGATCTCTTCAAAGTGGGCCAGCTCATCGTCGGACATCTGAGACTGCGAATGTCGCTGGCGGATCGCCTTCTCCACCTTGGAGACCATGTCCGCCTTTCGAGACGAGACCGCCGTCGACAGCAACTGGATGTACTTCAGGTTGTCGAACTCGACGGCTGGCGGCTTCGTCCACCAGCCAATCAGCTGCCACAGAACCAGGGCGGCCCCCAGCAGACCCAGGAAATGCAGGCCGAAGCGGTCCATCAACGTGCGATCGTTCATGGCGGACCTCAGTATTCACCCACGACTTCGCCGTCACGGCAGCTCGACAGCGCGGCCCACGTCGGCTGATGAATGTATTGCGACACGAATCGCACGCTCCCGTCCCCCAGCAGTACGTGGGAACCGCCCATGTGCGGCGAGTACATCTGGCACACGTGGCAAAGCGGGCTGTTCGGCGGATGGATCGGCGCGAAGCCGGTCACCGGATCGATTTCCGCCTGCGCGGGGCCGGAGTGGACGTTGACGAGAGTCGCGGCCCGGTCGCAGGCCGTAATCGGGAACTTCGCCGGATCGATCGTGCAGACTGATGCCCCCGGTACGACGCCCACCCATGTCTTGTCGCTGATGATGCTGTGTTCGCCGATGAATACCGTGTTCGAAAGGCCATCCGGCACATCCGCCTCACGGGTGCGCGAGTTTCGATACAACGGCCCGTCGGCGATCGCCCTGGCATCGACGATCGCATACCCCCAGAACTCGTCTCGCCCCGCGTTCGCCACATAGTGGGCACGCCCGAACCGGGCCAGTTCCGTGCCCGATCCATCGCGAACAATCATCGGCCCGCTGGAGTTCGTCGCCGAGGGCGACATGAAGACCGCCAGGTTCGTCGCGGCCGGAGTGGCATTGATCGGATCCCAGCAAGGCAGGTCGGTGCGGAGCTGGTTGTAGAGTGGCGACTGGTCGAGGAACGGAAGCAGCATCGTTCCCCATGCGAATCCGTTCGGACCATCGAACGTGTCCGGATCCCGGCTCGGGTGACGCGTGTCGGCCAGGTACGACGCCGGAAAAACGCGATGCGTTTCGAGGTAATTGTGCAGCCCGAGCCCGATCTGCTTGAGGTTGTTCTTGCTCTGAGTCATGCGGGCGGCCTCGCGGGCCTGCTGGACGGCCGGCAACAGCAGGCTGACCAGAACCCCGATGATCGCAATCACCACGAGAAGCTCGATGAGCGTGAATCCGCGCACAGCGGATCGACAACCAGTTGGCATGATCTCGGACTCGACAAAGAAGGGCTTTCGGCGCACGAGAGCAGACGCGCCGAAAGTCAAAAGCTACTTCGTCAAATTCGACAATTCAAGTTGAGAGACAATATTTTTTGACCAATCAAAATCCTGCCCTCAAGAAAGAGTGCAGCATTGACGAGGGTGGCACTGGCTCTGCCAGTGCGATGAACCATCAGGCCCCAGCATCGGGGAGCCGGGCGAGCCAACGGCACTCCCCTCTCACGTCCGACCTGGCCAACCGCTACGCAGCCTTCCGCTCCGCGATCTTGACCGCCTTCTTCTTCGTCACCGAATCCGTCTTCCACCGCCGGTGCACCCAGAAATACTGCTCCGGAGCCCGCCGGATCGCCCGCTCCAGCGCCGACGTAAACCGCTGCGTGACCTGCTTCACCGCGTCCGCCCCGGTGTACTCCAGGGGGTCGATGACCTCCTCGCACCCGATCTCGAACTGCGACCACCGCGCGTTCTCGAAGTCGTCCGGCAGGCGGATGCCGTAACCCATCACCAGGATCGCCTTGAACTCCATCGCCATCAGGGCGATCGATTTGAACGTCGACGCCGGGCTCCCGAAGAAATCGACGAACACGCCCCGCCGGCCAGCATCCTGGTCGCACAGAATGCCAAGGTTTCCCCCCGCCCCGGCCGCGGACACCATGTCTCCCCAACCCCCATCCTTCAGCAGCAGCTTGTGGCCGAACTGCTGACGCGAGCGGACAAACCAGTCGTGCAGGTACGGATTGTCCATCTCGCGGGCGATGACCCCCATCGGAAATCCGAAGAAGCCAAACGTCGCCATCGACACTTCCCAGTTGCCAAAGTGCCCCCCCAGGATGAACACCGGCCGGCCGCTGCACAGCGCCTTCAGCACCTGCTGGCGCTGGCGAAACACGACGACTTCCCGACAGTTGGTCAGGTCCATCTTCCGTGGAAGCTGCGACCACTCCACCAGCAGGCGAAACAGGTGTTGCCACATCCCACTGATGATCCGCTGCACCTCGCTCGCGGGCATCTCCTCACCGAAGGCCCGGCGAAGGTTTTCCTCCGCCACGTCCGCCCGGGAGATCTTTTTCGGGACGACGCGGGTCATCAGCCAGGCGAACAGCCGCGCCCCCTGGGCCGCGCGACGAACCGACAGCATCTGGAACGCGCACAGGACGACGCGAAACGCCAGATAAACGGCCCGGTGCTGGATGTCCTCCCTGAACTTCACGGCGTCGCTCCTTGACGCGGACGCCGCTTCCACCGGCCTCCGAGCCCGAATCATCGGGATTCCACCATCCACTGCAAGAGGAGATCGGCCTGAGTCCCCCTCCAGAGGCCCGCTCGCAGACGGCGCAACGGCAGTCCGGGTCTGGAAATCGGGCAGGCAGACTGCAACACTCCCCCTGTTCTGCCCCTCTTGTTGACCGGATTGTGTGACGCGATGAGTACGTGGACGCGGGCTGCCGCGATCGATGAAGTTCCCGTCGGAGGCCGCCTGGTCGTCGAAGTCGACGACATTCCGGCCCTGCTCCTTCGCGATGCCGAGCGGTATTATTGCATCGAGGACCTCTGCACCCACGATGGCCAGCCGCTCACGGATGGAGAGTTTCAGAACGGCTGCATCACCTGCCCGCGGCATGGCGCCCGCTTCGACGTGGCCACCGGCGAAGCCAAATGCATGCCCGCGACCGAACCGGTCCGCACCTTTCCCGTCGAGGTTCGGGCGGACGGCGTTTACATCGCAGATTCCTGAAACAACGACGACTCCCGCACGGACGACAAGGATTTCCTCATGCTTTCCCGATTCCTCCCGCTGACACTTCTCCTCGCCGCCATCGCCCTCGCAGGCTGCGGCGCCTCGGACCCCGCCCCGGCCAAGGACGACAAGCCCGTCCTCACTGAAGCCGACAAGGCGCTGATCGAGAAGCAGAAACTCTGCCTCGTCGCCGACGAACCGCTGGGCTCGATGGGGACGCCGATCAAGCTCACGGTCAAGGGACGCGATGTCTTCCTCTGCTGCGAAGGATGCCGGGAAGCCGTCCTGAAGGATCCGGACAAATACCTCGCAAAGCTTGACGCGAACGGCACAGTTGTCGTCGCCCCCAAGACCGACGAGCCCGCGAAAACCGAAGCTCCCCAAACCGCCGAACCGGCCCCAGCGCCCTAGTAAAGCCTGACACGCCAAGCGCTTGGCGAGCGGAAACCACCTCTTCTTCTTCTGCGGCGGGCGTGCCGTCCGGGCCGAGTTCTCTCCCGGGCACGCCGCTTGCGACAGTCGTCTTCAGCAATTGGAATCTGCCAGAACGGCAGTGTGCGCTGAATGACGAGAATCAATGCCCTCCATGGCCGAACGCGACTACTACGAGGTCCTGGGAGTCGCGAAAAGCGCGTCCTTCGAGGAAATCAAAAAGGCCTACAAGAAGGCCGCTCTCGCCAATCACCCCGACAAGAACCCGGGTGACGACACGGCGGTCGAACGCTTCAAGGAATGCGCGGCTGCTTACGAAGTCCTCTCGGACGAAAACAAACGCGCCCGATACGACCGTTACGGCCACGCGGGCGTCCAGGGAGCGGGCGGCGGCGGATCTCCCTTCGGCGACGTCAACGACATCTTCAGCCAGTTCAGCGACATCTTCGAGGGCTTCGGCTTCTTCGGAGGCAACCAGCGCTCACGCAGCGGCGCCCAGCGCGGCAGCCACCTGCGGGCCTCAATGACCATCGACCTCGTCACCGCCTCCAAAGGCGCCGAACGAGAGCTGCGAATCCAGCGGAAGAAATCGTGCGCCCGCTGCAGCGGCTCCGGGGCCGAGCCCGGTTCCTCCCCCCATCGCTGCGACTACTGCGGCGGCCGCGGACAGGTCGTCCAGTCCCAGGGATTCTTCCGGGTCCAGACCCCCTGCCCGGCCTGCTCGGGATCCGGCTCGATCATTCGCAACAAGTGCACCGAATGCCGCGGAACGGGACGCGAAGACGAGGAAGTCGTCCTGCAGGTCCGCATCCCGGCCGGCATCGACAACGGCGTCCAGCTCTGCCTCCGCGGTGAAGGAGAGGCCGGGTCCGGCGGAGGACCGCGCGGCGACCTCTACGTCGACGTGCACGTCAAGGATCACCCGCTCTTCAAGCGGGAAGGCCAGCACCTCATCTGCACGGTGCCGATCTCCTATACCCAGGCGGCCCTCGGCGGAACCATCGAGGTCCCGCTCCTCACCGGCAGCGACACGATCGAGATCCCCCCCGGAACTCAGCCCGGCGAACTCTTCCGCGTCCGAGGACAGGGCATGCCCGACCTCCGTGGAGGCCGCCGCGGCGATCTCCACGTGCAGATCGAACTGCAGGTGCCGAAGAAACTCGATGCCGAACACGAAGGGCTGTTGCGCAAGCTGGCGGAATACGAAAACGCCAACGTGGCGCCGCATCACAAATCATGGTTGGACAAGCTCCGCGATTTCATCTCCGGAGAAAACGACGACGAGGAGGATGAGTGAATATGGCTAAGCCCCAAAAGGCAGAAGCCCGCGAAGAGATTGAGACTGAAGCGGCAGACATCCAGCCGGAGCAGTCGCAGATCGAATCACTGTCGAAAGAGCGCGACCAGAACTTCGAAAAGTATCTGCGCGCCCAGGCGGAACTCGAGACGGCCCGTCGCCGCTGGCGGCAGGAAATGGACGAGTACCGCAAGTACCAGGCGATGCCGCTCGTCAGGGATCTCCTCCCCAGCCTCGACAACCTGCGCCGCGCCGTCGACGCGGCCCAGACCGGAGCCACCGTCGAATCGCTCCGCACCGGCGTCGAAATGGTCCTCCGGCAGATCGACGACGTCCTCGCGAAACACGACGCCCGGCCCATCCCCGCGCTCGGCCAGCCGTTCGACCCCAACCTCCACGAAGCCATCACGCAGATCCCGACCGCCGATCAGCCACCGATGAGCGTCGTGCTCGAAGCGGAGCGCGGTTACCAGATGCACGACCGCATCGTCCGGCCGAGCAAGGTCGGCGTCGCCGTCCCCCCAGCCAGCTGAAACATCCATTCAAGAAGCAGGCGAAAGCCTGATTCCACACATGCCAACGTACGATTACCGTTGCAAGAAATGCGGCCATACCTGGGAGCTGTTCCAGTCGATCAAGGCCGAGCCGATCAAGAAGTGTCCGGAGTGCAAAAAGAACCAGGCCGAGCGCGTTATCGGCCCCGGCGCCGCCATCCTCTTCAAGGGGTCCGGCTTCTACCTGACCGACTACCGCAGCGACTCCTACAAAAAAGCCGCCGCCGCCGATAAGCCCAGCTCCGGCTCCGACAGCTCCTCGTCATCGAAGTCGAGCGACTCGAAGCCCGCCCCCAAGTCGAAAAAGAGCGGCGAATAAGCGCTCGTCGCTCCTGAATACGATCAATTCGCTGGAGTT
Source organism: Caulifigura coniformis (assembly GCF_007745175.1). Classification (GTDB taxonomy): domain Bacteria; phylum Planctomycetota; class Planctomycetia; order Planctomycetales; family Planctomycetaceae; genus Caulifigura; species Caulifigura coniformis. The sequence continues at coordinate 1,621,982 of NZ_CP036271.1, forward strand.
CACGTCTCAACGAAAAAGCCGGTCGATTGCTCGACCGGCTTTTCCATTGCGCTCAGCGCTCGCCCCGGAACTGTCAGTTGGGCGTCACGCTCAGGTTGTCATAGAAGAACTCCGCGACCTTGGAGTCCCCGAACAGACCCGGGCTGCCGATCCGGTTGGCGACGTCGTCCGTCGCTTCGACCATCCAGTTCGAAGGCTCCGTCTCCCCCCGCTTCCAGATCTTCGCCCGCAGGGTCGCCTTGTTCCCTTCGGTCGAAGCCGAGAACTTCAGGGTGTACCACGTGTCCGGCTCCCAGGCGAACGGATAGTCCGCCGAGAACCGCTCGAGCTGAGCGTGCCACGTCCGAAGCTGGATCTGCTGGTTGGCCCCCATCAGCACGCAGGCGTAACGCTGCGCGATGAGGCCGATGTCCGGTAGCTTCCCGTCACGCCCGAGACCCAGGACATCTGCCTGCATGGTGTAATCATGAAGGTCGATCTGTCCCATGGTTCCCTGGCTGCGGGCGCCTTTGGGAATCGTCATCAGCTTGCACATGACGCCGTTCCCCTGGATGCCGCGCGTCCCCTTCGTCAGCGTCAGCCGCGGCTCGGGGTAGGTCTTCCCTTCCTCGCTGGTGGGACGATCCCAGACGCCCCACTCGGCGCCGGCGAAGACCTTCTCGTCAACCAGCTTCTGCAGGGACGGGCCGAACATCTTCTCCGCGTCATCCTTCGTCCGCGGACGGTCCGCCGCCGTCTCCAGGTTGAGATACCGCAGGAACTCGGTCCACCGCTGCTGCGGAGTCGAGTCGTCGAGCGTCATCTTCGGTGCGCCGAGGTTCTGCAGGGCCGGGTACAGGTACAGGTACATCTCCGCCGCCCGCTTGTCCTCCTTGCGGAGCTTCTCGAACAGATCCCAGTCGATCACCACGTGCCGGTACTGGGCGCCGACCCACGTGATCGGCACTTCGCCATCGTCGAAGGTCCAGTTCCAGGGAAGGTCCGGCACGATCCGGGCCCGGGCGCCGCCCGTCAGCTCGCCCAGCTTGGCGGTCACGTAAACCGCAGCCTGCCCCTGGAAGTCGCCGGGGATCTCGTACTCGCCGGTTTCCGAAATCTTGCCCGGTCCCTTGATCGAAAACTCGACCTTGTCCTCGGCGCTGGCCAGACGCAGGTACTGGCCTTTGGCGTTGTACAGCCGAACCTGGTACGGCTGCTTCGACTTCGGCTTCAGCAGGACCTCGACCGGAGTCACCTGCACCCACGCCGGCGTGGTGTCCGACGACTTCGGAGTTTCCTTCGCGGGTTCCGGGATCGGATCGACGTCGGTCGGCTTCCAGTCCTTGTTGCCGAAGCAATACAGGTTGCTCGTCGTCGGCAGGTAAACCTTGCCGTGCGAGCAGATCGGTGAGCCGAAGCAGTCTTCGCCCCGCGCGAACCGCACGTAGTGGAGCTGCTCCACGCCCTTTTCCGCCGGCTTGAAGATGTACGCCCCGCGGTTCACGTCGTTCTGGAAGATCTTGCCGTCGAAAAACATCGGGCTGGCCCGCACCATCGTGCCGAGCTTCGCGCCCCGCTTATCCAGCAGCTTGCCGTCCTCCGCGTTCAGGACGTACAGCTTGCCGCCGTCATCCGCGACATACAGGCGATCGCCAACGAGAAGCGGCGAGGCTCGACCGACCATCACTTCCAGGGTCCGCCAGATCACGCCCGTCTTCGTGATGTTGCCCCTCTTGGTGGCGTCGAGGCAGAAGACCGCCCCCGACGCGTTCGAGTCCTGGTTCTCTTCGCTGTGTCCGCAGTACACGCGATTGTTCACCACCAGCGGTGAAACATTGAGTCCGTGCGAAGAGATGTCGTACTGCCACAGCTTCTTGCCCGTGCGGGGCTGAATACCGTACAGCGATCCATCCCCCCCGCCGGCCACCATCTGCAGCTCGCCGTCGACGACCGCCAGCACCGGGGCGCTGTACGTCGTATCTTCCGGCAGCGGACGGGTTCCTTCGAACCACACCGGCTGGCCGTTCCGCTTGTCGAACGCGATGAACCGATGATTCGGCTTCGCCTGCTCCCCCCAGCCGATCACCACGGCCGAGATGATGACGTTGTTCTCATGGACGAGCGGGAAGTTGGTCCGGCCGCCGTAGGTCGTCAGGAATCCGTATTCCTCGAACAGCGACTTGTCCCACAGGATGGCTCCGGTCTCGCCATTCAGACAGGCGAACGTGGCGCCGACGCCCATGTAGAAAATATTGCCCGTTTCCGGATCGCCGCAGACGCTCGACCAGCCGGTCCGCTCGCGCGGCACGTCGGTCAGGAACACGTTGAACGCCGTCTCCCACTTCACCTCGCCGGTCGCGGCGTCAAGACAGACGATCTTTTCCCGTTCCTCCTTCGCCACATCCGGCTTGTCCGCCGTAATGAGATACAGCTTGCCGTTCATCACGATCGGCGTGGACCGGCTGCCGATCGGAGCCTTCCACAGGAGGTTGCTCCCCTCGCCGCCGTCCGGATCCCATTTGTCAGGGATGTTCTTCTCGGGCGAGGTGCCGTCGAAACGCGGGCCTCGCCAGTAGGTCCAGTCAAGCGGATCGGCGGCGGAGGCGATCGTGGCCGTCACGATCGCAGCCAGGAACGTGAAGCGAGCAAGAAGCGGCATGGCAGGATGTGGGGGGCGGGACCAGGGGATGGAACGGGCGCGACGGCGAACACCGCCACGAAAAACCCCGCGAAGAACCTTCGCGGGGTCGGGGGGCGGGATTATTTCGCGGCGGCCAGAACAGCCTCGTAGTTCGGGTGCTCTGCGATCTCTTTTACGTATTCCACGTGCTTGACCACGTCGTCCGGACCGACGACGAACACGGCCCGGGCATACACGCGGTCGAACGGACCCCCTTCAACCAGCACGCCGTAGTCCTTGCCGAACTTTCCGGTCCGGTGATCGCTCAGGCATTTGACGCTGCTGATGCCTTCCGCGCCGCACCATCGCTTCTGGCCGAACGGCAGATCCATTGAGACGACGAGGACTTCGACATTGCCCAGCTTGCCCGCCTCTTCGTTGAATCGCTTCGTCTCCAGCGCGCACACCGGCGTGTCGATCGAGGGGACAGCCGCGATGATCCGCGTCTTGCCGGCCGAACTGGCGAGCGTCACATCCGCAAGGCCGGCGTCCTGCAGATTGAAATCGGGAGCCTTCTGGCCGACTTTGATTTCGGTTCCCGGCAGTTTGACCGGATTTCCCTTGAGCGTGATCTGCGGCATCGGCGCGTCCCTCTCGCAAGCAAACAGTTCAGGTGGCTGGAATGCGCTAGATGATAGGCCGGTCCCGAAAGCCCGCAAAGTGACTGAACAAATCCGCGCTCAACGGAGAGAGATCCGCAGGGCCGCCTCCCACAAGCGACTTCCAATCCCCCCTCTTGGCGCCAACCCCTTCCCCATTCCCCAGCGCAAAAAAAATCATCCCCGCGACCGGGGGGTGGTCGCGGGGATGAGTGCTCGAAAGCAGTCTGCGGACTTTGACGCGGGGGAAGCGTCAGGGAGGGGAAGGAGCGCCGAAACGTCCGTGAGAAATCCGCATTCATCCAAGAAGGGGCTGACTGGGGAAGTCGTCTCCGTGCGGCCGCATCAGGACGGCCGCCGGGCTGTGTCTCAGGTTCCCGGGTTTACGGGCTGCCAACGCTGTCGATGTCGTCCTGGATGTCGTTCAGGTCCGACTGGTTGACGATCCCAACGGCCAGTCCGGCCGTGGCGACGCCCAGGGTGCCCAGCGAAATGAAGTCCAGACCGCCCGCCTCGTAGTACGGATCAGAGTATCCGTCCTGAGCGCGAACCGTGGTGGAGTCCATCACGAGGGTGGCGTTCTCAGCCGAGGCGGGGGGCGCCACGTCCGAGTTCCACAGACGCACCAGGCGCGTCGTGTGGCCGGCCTTCAGCTCGTACGAGCCCGACCGCACGCTCGCCAGGGCAAACTTCCCCTTGGCGTTCGTGGTCGTCTTGGCAACGGGCTTGCCTTCCTTCGTCAACGTGACGATGGCCCCGTCCACCGGCGAGCCGGCTTCCGAAACCACAGCACCCGCCAGGGCGCCGTTCTGCGTCAGAGTGACGTCGGCCACCTTCGGGGCAGCCTTCTTCGCCGCAACCGGCTTCTCGCCGGCCTGCAGCAGACAATGCGGGGCGGCAACGCCGAGGCCGGCGGTCACCACCATCGCGAAGCGAAGCGTTCGGAGTCTGGTCATGGGCGCTCCTTTCTCCGTTCATCCAGCCGGAGGGACACTCCTGTCGAAGTCACTCTCCGGCTGAGGAGCAACCTGACCCCGGGAACGCGGCATCCGACCGCGTGCCATTTTCTCTCTCTGTTCGCATCAAGGGAGCCGGCACGAACGCCGGTCCTGGGAGGGCGAATCCACGCCTGCCGCTCGACGGCCAAAACGCGGGATTCACAACAACCGACCGTGATTACCCCCCGCAAAACCGAAGGGTCAACAGGGAGAGAGACCCGGCAGCCCAAATGAAAGCGTCACCGGCGTGTTCTGCCGGTGACGCTCGCCCATTTCTGAACAATGCCTCGAAAACCAGGGCGAATCTGCCCTATGGCAGACCATAGGCCGACGCCTGCAGAACAAGCGGATCGGACAGCCGCTTTTGAAGCATCTGCAAGTCCTGAAACATCGTCGCGACCCGCCCCTGGTGCACCGTTTCGCCGCTCAGGTCGTGAATCTCGTCCGGATCGGCCTTCAGGTCGAACAGCAGCAGCTTGGGAACGTTCGGATAAACCACCAGCTTGAACCCGTCCTTCGTCACGCTCCGCTGCGTCATCGTGTACGCCCCGTAGATCGCATCCCCATGGTGGGGCGACGGCTGCCCCTCCGCCAGGGGGAGCAGGCTCTTGAATTCAACGCTCTCCGGGATCTCGGCCCCCGCCAGCTCCAGCGAGGTCGGCATGACGTCCTGCAGGTAGATCGGAGTCGCCACACGCCCCCCCGCCTGGAACTTCTCACCCCGCGCGAGGAACGGAACCCGCACGCTGTGGTCGAACAGGTTCTGCTTCCCCATCAGCCCGTGATGCCCCACCGCCAGGCCGTGATCCGCCGTAAAGAACACGTACGTATTGGCCGCTTTCCCCGACTTTTCCAGGTGGTCGAGAATGCGGCCGATCTGCTCATCGAGATGAGTGATGATCGCATAGTACTCCTGCCGGTGCACCTGGACCGCGTGCTCCGTTCGCGGGAACGGCCCGAGCGCCTCATCCCTCAGCTTGGGATCACACCCGATCTGGTCCTTCCACGGATACTCCGGCAGGAAACTCTTCGGCACCTGGATCTGCGACGCCGGATAGCGGTCGACGAACGATTGCGGCGACTGCCGCGGATCGTGCGGCGCGTTGAACGCGATGTACATGAAGAACGGCTTCCCGCGCGTGGCCGCATCGTCCAGGAAACCGATCGCGTCATCGGCGACGACTTCGCTCCAGTGTTTCCCACCCTCCCAGAATCCCTTGTGCTTCGGATCGGAAGGCGACCACGGGTCGGGCTTCCCGGCCAGCGGACGGTTGTACGACTCCGGAACCGTCGCCGGCATCCCCCCCGGGCGGTAATGCCCGAGATGATCGAACCTCTTGGCCGGGTCCGTCGAAACGTGCCACTTCCCCGAGTGATACGTCTCATAGCCCGCCGCGTGCATGCGCTCAGGCCACAGCGCCCCCACCTCCTCCTTCTGCTTCATCTGGTGGTCCAGTTCCCGCGCCCGCCACACCGAGCGCCCGGTCACCAGCATGGTTCGGCTCGCCACGCACACCGCCCCGTGATAGCCCCCCATGTTGGAGGCATGCGTGAAACACGTCCCCTGACGCGCCAGGCGATCGAGATTCGGAGTCTGGATCTCCGGGTTCCCCAGTTCCCGAATCGCCGCATACGTCATGTCGTCGGCGAATAGGAACAGGATGTTCGGCTTCTCAGCAGCCGTGGCCGTTGTGGAAAGGGCACTCAAAACGAGCAGGGCGGCGATGCGCATGGAGTCCTCTGGAGGTCACAGAAGCAGTCAAATTGGGGACGCGGCGTCAGGTCCAGGCGACCATCAGATCATCGCGGCCGTCAGAACTCACCAACGACCTGACCATCGTTCCGGGCGCACAGACGCTGGAACGTGCCGACCGTCACCCAGTTCACCGTGGCGGAGAACGGCGTTTCCGTGTGCTGAATGTTCTCCGAAATGAACCGCACGGAACCGTCCCCCAGCGTGAAGAATGCGCCGCCAACGTGCATGCTGCTGAAGGAGTTCCGCTTGATCACCACCGAGGCGATCGACGGCGGATTGATGCGGAATTCGCCGGCCCGCATGATGCTCTCCGGCGAATCGGCCGTCCCGCCATTCGCGGACTGGTACCGTCCGTACCACGCCGGATCCCACAGGAAGCTCCCCGTCCCGGCGCTGCTGCCGTTACCCCAGTAATTGGTCTCTCCGACGAGCAGCGAGTTCGACAATCCGTCCGAGACGTCCCGGAATCCCGTGCTGCTGTCCTCCATCAGGATTCCAAGTTTCCGCGACGCCGCCGAATCGAAGTACTGGCTCAGCTGAAACGGCCCGCCGACCGCAACGTAGTTGGTCGCCGTCAGCCCCGGAGTGTCGTAGCCAAACGGAGGATTCCCCGCCGTCGTCCCCACTTTGAAATACGGCGGAATCGGGGACGAAGGACACTGCGCGATCTCGATCTTCGACGAGATCAGCGTCCGGTTCGGCTCCTCCCACATCTTCCTCCCCGTGAAGTCCATCTGGTTGTAGATCGGCGCCTGGTCAACGAACGGCAGGATCATCGTCGACCACGCCCAGCCCGGAGCACGGTTGGGACGATCACCCCGATTGGCCATCAGGTTCCCCTGGAACAGGAACCCCGGCGGAAGAACCCGGTGCGTGCTCTCGTAGTTGTGCATCGCCAGCCCGATCTGCTTCAGCTTGTTGCGGCATTGAGTCCGGCGGGCGGCCTCCCGCGCCTGCTGCACCGCCGGAAGAAGCAGCGCGATCAGGATGGCAATGATCGCGATCACCACGAGCAGCTCGATCAGCGTGAAGGCAGCACGGATTCTCTGGCGGAACATGACGGCCTCTTCAAGGAGATGGAAAACGCTGAACCCCGAATCACTCCTCAATCCCTGGCCCATACGACGGCCCGTTCACTCCAAACTGCAACCCCGGGCCTGCAGTCCGCAACGACACTCAGTCCTTCGGCCCCTGGATGATCTTCCCCGCGTCCGACTTCAGATCGAAATCGTGCGTGTTCGCCCCCGACGCCACGGTCACCTTCGTGGTCGACCTCGTGTTGTAGACCGCCGGAACAAGCTCCTTCTTTCCGGCCACGTCGCCCGAACCGAGATCGAACGTCGAGATCCTCACGAGGTTCTCTCCCAGCCAGGCCCCGTATTCGTTGTCGCGAAACAGCATCCGATATCGCCCATCGCTGTCGGTCCGGCCGTACGACGTCGTCCCCGTCCCCGTCGGACTGAAGATGATCATCGCATCCGTGAGCGGGCGACCATCCAGCGTGACGCGCCCGGTCACTTCCGAGAGCAATTCATTCCGGCTGCAACCGGCCAGAAGCACGACAGCGCACAGCGAAACCATTCTGAACGAGCCCGTCATTTCTTCCCCCTGGAATCGGCTGGCAGCGCAGGGACATCGTCCGCCGACACCAGCACGCGGAACTGGTCGATGGCATTCCCGAGGTTCAGTGAGAATCGCAACGTCCGACGGTCCTCGGACAACTCGATCACGTCGACGCGGTCTTTGGCGTCCGCCCCCACCACGGTCTCGAGTCCATGCCCCACGTCCGGGGCGTACTGCACGTCCGGGCTTCCGAACACGTCCTTGCTGCGAATCAGGTCGTCCGTCTCCGTGATGACGGCGAGAACTGGTCGCCGGAATCGAACCTCTCCGGAAAGGTCTCGCCGCCCCCGCCCCATCGAGGGAGACGCATGGAACAGGTACGAGTCGACACGCGCTCCCGCGGGAACCAGGGACCGGCGCGCCGCAGTTTTTCCGGATTCCGTCACTTCGAAAACGCTGGCCGAATCGTTCTCCCAATCCGCTTCAGTCACGATTCCCCGTCGCTCCAGAAGCAGGTGCGTCGCCCCCTGCGCAAGATTGGCGTCCCGCTTGAGGCTCGGGGGAAGCACCAGGTGCGGCGCGATCTCGTTCGAATACTGCTCCAGCCCCCAGGCGAGCGTCGCCGGACGCAGAAACTCGCGGGGACGGAATTCCACCGCCACCACCGACTCGCCCGCCCCATCTAGCGCGGCCGCCGAGCCTTTGGACAACTTCATCGGCGGTGAAGGCCGGCGGGTGATCGCCTCGACCTCTCCGTCGATCACATGCACCTGGCTGGGCCCCCGCGGGTCCACGGAGACCCCGAATTCCGTCCCATGATCGACGTACCGCCCCCCCGCTGTCTCCACAGAGAAGCCGCGGGCCTGCTCCGGCACCGAGAACGTGCCACACCCCGATTCAAACTGGCAGGCATTCGACGACATGATCCGCAGCCGGGAAGTCCCTCCCTCAGCCGACACCAGGCACGCACGCACTCCCGATTCAAATTCAAGCTCGACCGATCCCCCCGTAAAATCGAGGACGTCCCCCGCACGAAGCGTGTCTCCCTCCCCCGGGATCAGACCGGAGTCGGTCCACCGGACATCCCCCAGGCGGACAATCCGTGCCGCGATCGGTGCGGCCGCGGGTTCAGGAACCGTGACATCCGGCGCGGACGCCACAGGGACACGGTCCGCAATGACCGGCAGCGGTCCGTTCCCTGGCCAGAACCGCCAGGCAACCAACGCCATCACCGCCGCCGCAACCCCGGCGAGCACTGCCTTCCGCGACCGGGGATGTCGGGCGCTCCGGGCCACCGTCTCGGCCGGCGCCAGTCCTCCGGCCTCCTCCAGCAGGTCGAAATGCAGATCCAGGTACTCGATGTAGACGAGCCGGGCCTCCGGATCGTGACGCAGCCGCTCCTGAAACTTGTGCACCGACGCCGCATCGAGCTGACCGGCGATGAACGCATCGATCGTCTCGAGCCATTGCGTCGATTGGGAAGGACGAAGCGTCACCGTTCCTCCTGGTGCAGGCGATGGCTGACGCAGCGGTACAACCGCACCCGGATTCGCCGAAGCGCCTTGTAGACGGCGTCGCGGGTCCGCCCGCTTCCGGCGGCCTGCTCCGCCGGATTCGAGTTCCCTCCATAACACGCCTGCAGAAGCGCCGCGTCGGCCGCCGGCAGGTGCTTCAGGCAGCTCTTGAGCGCGCCTCGCCTCAGTTCGAGCAGTTCATCCGCCGCCGCCCGGGTCCAAGCGATCTTGGCCAGCAGGTCATCATCGAAAATCACAGGCCGGCTGTGCTGCAGCCTCCGGAAATTGCGGGCGACGTTCCTCGCGATCGTCCGCGCCCACCGGCCAAATTCCTCATGGGGAGCCTCCCCCTCGCCATCGAACTCCGAATACTTGGCCCACAGCAGCATCGACGTCTGCTGCATCAGGTCGTCCGCCGCCGCCGGATCCGCCACGAACGCCAGCAACAGCCCGTACACCGAACGATAATTCCGCGTGTACAGGCCGAGAAACTCCGCCTGCCGGGCCTCCTCCCCCGAGGAAACACCCTCCTCGAACCCATCGACGACGGGCAGCGACGTCTCGGCCGTATCGGCAAAGCGACGGCGCATTCGCTTTCCTCACGCTCCGGAGAACTCACCCCTCAGATGTCGACGGATGAACCGATTGGACCCCCGAAATCCCGATCGCCTCCATCTTTTTCAGATTCCCCGACCATCCCCGCCGCCATGCCCCTCCGCAAAGGTCACATCCGAAGCCCCTGAGGCCGTCACTCCCTCTGTTTCTGTGGTTTCCCAAGTCGACTCTGAACAACGTGCTCCCGCATCGCCGTCTTAAACTCTTCCGGAGGCGTGACCAGGAAAGTCAGCTCCCGATCGGCGACCACCCCCAGCTCGACCATCACCGGTGCGTTGTTTTCCGGCCGCGTCACGGAGGCCACGATGTGCGACTCGCGGTTCTGTCTGTCGCCGGTTTGGATATGAATGGCTGAATCCAGGCGGCGGTCGCCAACCCTGCGAAAAAAGACGGAATACGGCCCATGCTTGAAGCGTGCATGCGCTTTGAACACCAGGTGTCCGGAGGGCCGGGACGATTGCTGCCCTTCTTGAGCCACACTCTTCGGCAGACTGACTTCCACCAGCTGGATCTCCGTTCCGCCGATGGAAATGGTCTGATTCAACCGAACCGGCTCCTCGCCCTTCGGCTGCTCAATCGGCGGCAACTGGACCATCGCCCCCTCCTGAACCGATGCCGACGTGAATGGACGAATCCTGACATGCACCTTCCACGCAGGCTCGTCCGGAGAAAGCCAAAGTCCGCGATTGCCGGTCGCGTCCTCGAACCAGTTTGAAACATCGCTCGACTTCCAGGCAAGCCCCTCCGCCCGCACACGTGCCTGGAGCCCCAGAACGCCGAACGACAGGCCCTCCAGCGTCACCTTCGTCCCCTCCATGTACTGCGACTGCGGCAGAGGGCTTCCCATCCACACCGGAGTGTCCGTCTTGAAAAACGGGTTCCTGATCGTCATTTCGATCGGAGCCACCCCCGGATTCCGGTCGAACAGGCCAATCCGAAGTTCCTCATCGCGTCTCGGAACGCAAGTCCACCGCTCCAGCTCGAGTCCTCCACGGCGACGTCCCGAATCCACCTTGTTGGAGAGAAAGGAGAACCCCTTCGAGTCAATCAGTTCGATCTGTTTCCTTCCGAGTGTCGAATCAACCACATAGTCCCCGTTCGAATCGACGGCCCGCAGAAGCAGGTGCGCAGCAGGAACTTCGTCCATTCTGAACCGGTCGAAGATCCCGACGGGCATCATCCCCCCAACGTCCACCTCACGGTCGCGGGGAATCCTCCGCACAAACGTCGGACTGATCCGCCGGACGAACTCCGGTCGCGGATCCTTCGCCGCGTATCGCAGCGGCCCCTCGCCAAGACGCAACAGGCGCACGCGGCGGGCACTCTCCTGGATCGGAACCTCCGCGAGGAATGGCTCCCGGTTCGGCCAGAACGAAACGCTGTTCAGGACCACCACGAAATACGTCGCGGCCAACGCCATCGCGGCCAGCAGGCCGCACCGCTTCCAGTTTTTCCTGCTCATCGACACCTGCGTCTGAAAGTCGCGGTGAAGCCCGATTGTCCGGCCCGTTTCCGATTTAAACCCTGCCCCTCTACTATAACCCCGTTCCACCTCTCTCGCCCCTCTGCCCAATGCCTCCTGCACGTCCGTCCGGTCCTCGCCCCGTCTCCTTCCAGACCGCTCATGGCGAACTCTGCCTGCTCGCCGGCTCGGCGAACACCCAGCTCGCCAGAAAGATCGCGGCCGAACTCGGCGTCGAGCTCATCCCCTGTGAGGCCCACTACTTCAGCGACGGCAACGTCTTCGTCCGGATCCTCGAAAACGTCCGCGGACGCGATTGCTTCATCATCCAGGGCGTCCACCAGCCGGTGAACGACAACTTCGTCGAACTCCTCTTCTGGATCGACGCCCTCAGACGCGCCAGCGCCAACCACGTCACCGCCGTCGTCCCCTATTTCAGCTACGCCAAGGGCGACAAGAAGGATGAGCCCCGCGTTTCGATCCGCGCCCGCGTCTGCGCCGACGCCATCCAGGGGGCCGGAGCCGAACGCTGCCTCATGATGGACCTGCATTCCCCGCAGATCCAGGGCTTCTTCCACATCCCTGTGGACCACCTCTACGCCCGCTACGTGATGTGCGATCACATCAAGCAGCTCAACATCCCCGATCTCGTCGTCTGCAGCCCCGATATCGGGTTCGCCAAGAACGCCTCCGCCTACGCCAACTACCTCGGCGTTCCGGTCGTCATCGGCAACAAAACCCGACGCGACCACTCCGAGCGGGCCGAAGTGCTGGAAGTCATCGGCGACGTGCAGGGCAAGAACGTCCTCATCACCGACGACTTCACGATCTCCGGCGGAACGCTCATCGCCATGGCCGACGTCCTGGCCGCCCGCGGCGCGAAAGACATCTACGCCGCCGTCTCCCACGGAGCGCTGGCCAAAGGCGTCGCCGCCCGGATCGCCGCCAGCCGAATCAAGCTGCTGTTCATGACCGACACCATCGAGCCGCAGCAGGACCCACTCCCTCCGAACATCTGCATCGTCTCCGTCGCCAAGCTGTTCGCCGAAGCCATCCGCTCCATCCACGACCGCACCAGCGTCAGCCAGCTCTTCCCCGGCGGCCCCCCCGGAACGCCGCTGTAGGCGACGAGCCCGCCTGCACGACTTCACATTTGCCTCCCGCTCGGCCAAACTGCCGGCTCGTTCCGTCGATCCCCGACTCCCTATCTGGTCGTTGCAGGACGCTTCCCATGGAACTGCTGCAGTCGTTGCTGAACGTCGTCACGTCGCTGCTGTCGTTCCTGGTCGAGGTCGCAAACACCCTCCTCCCCTGGACGCCCCTCTTCGCCTGGATCGCCTTCTGGCTCCTCGCCGTCAACTGGCTGGCGCTCTGGCCCGTCCTCTTCCAGCGCGGCGGGTGGATCGGAGTCGCCCTCCTCTTTGCCATGGTCGTCCTCGTCTGGAGCGTCATCGCTCCCCCGCCCGATGGCGTCCATCACATCCTCGGACTGAACGTCAGCAACATCACCGGCAAGTTCGCCTATACGACAGCCCTCACCTTCATCGCCTTCCTCTGTGGAACCGCCCAGCTCAACGGCTTCTGCAAGTCGCTCATTCGCTTTGATGAGCCAGCCCTCGCCGAAGCCCATGCCTCGCACGGCGATGCCCACGGACATGGCGACGACCACGGCCACGCCGCACATCTCGCGGTTCATCACGACCACCACTGATCACCGTCGGCCGGACTCTCCCGGCCTGCAGTCTTCAGATGTCTGATCTCACATTCCGGCGGGCCCGCCTGTGAATGCCTGGCTCGAACCCGAAAGGCTGGAACAGGGCTACGTGATCGTCCTGCCCGGCATCGAAGGGCGCAGCTTCCTCAATCGCGGAATCGCAGCCGGCCTGGTCGACGGCGGAGTTCCCTACGGGATCGAGATCTACGACTGGACCGATGGCCCCCTCTGGGCCATCTACAACCTCCGCAGCCGCAAGCTCCACGCACGGCAGGCGCTGATCCTGAAAGAGAAGATCCTCGCCTATCGGGCGGAGCACCCCGGCCGTCCTGTCTATCTGGTCGGCCACTCTGGCGGAGGCGCCCTCTCGCTGCTGGCTGCCGAAGGTCTGCCGGAAGGAACGGGCGTCACCGGCATCGTGATGATCGTCCCCGCCATTTCCCCCGGGTTCCCTCTCGAACGAGCCCTCGCCCACGTCGAACAGGGCATCTGGAACTACCGCTCCATCGGTGACATCGTCTACCTCGGCGCCCTGACGACGCTCTTCGGCACCGTCGATGGCAGACACGCCCCCGCGGCCGGCGCCGTCGGGTTCGCCCGTCCGGCCGATCCCCGACTCCAGGAGATTGCGTTTCGCCTCGAAATGCTCCGCGACTGGAACACCGGCGGGCATCTCTCCTGCACAAACCGGGCGTTTATCCGGAAGTGGATCGCGCCGCTGCTGCTCACGCACAGCGGCTGAATCGCCCCGAAGCCCCCGCCTTCCCACGCCGCAGTCAGCGACTGATCTTGACTCATCTCCCCGTTTTGCCGGACGTTTCCCCTCCCGTTCACGACAAAGTCGCGGAGAGTCCCGGCCATGCACGTCTTCTTTTCCGTCGGTGAACCGAGTGCCGATCAGCACGGCGCTCACCTCATCGCTGAATTGCGCCGCCGCGACCCGTCCATCCACTGCTCCGGATTCGGCGGCCCTCTCATGGAGAAGGCCGGCTTCGACTCGCTCTTCCGACTCACCGACATGGCCGTCATGGGAGTGACCGAAGTCCTCCCCATGATCCCCCGGTTCTATTCCCAGTACCTCCGCGCAAAGCAGTTCCTCCGGGCAGCCCGGCCCGATGTCTGCGTCCTGATCGATTTTCCCGGCTTCAACTGGTGGATCGCCAGCGCCGCAAAGGAAGCTGGCATCGAGGTCATCTACTACTGCCCGCCGCAGATGTGGGCCTGGGCCGGCTGGCGGATCCGCAAGATGCGCCGCCTCGTCGACCGCGTCCTCTCGGTCCTCCCCTTCGAGGCCGACTGGTACAACGACCGCGGCATGCCGGCCGAGTATGTCGGCCACCCCTTCTACGACGAGGTCGCCGAACGACCTCTCGACCGCGAGGTCTGCCGCCGCCTCGAACGCTCCGCTCCGCGACGCTGCGCCATCCTTCCCGGATCACGAAACCAGGAAGTCCGCCGCAACTTCCCCATGATGCTCGACGTCGTCGAGCGCCTCGCGCGAAAGCACCCCGACGTCCGCTTTCCCGTCGCCTGCTTCAGGCAGTCCCAGCGCCAGTTCTGTGAGAACGTCCTCCGCGAAGATGGACGAGAGCTGCCTGTCGACTTCTGCCTCGGCGAAACGTCCGAGATCATCGCGACGGCCGACTGCATCCTCATGGTCTCCGGCTCCGTCAGCCTGGAAGTCCTCTCCCGCGGGAAGCCGGCGACGGCGATGTACCGCTGTTCCCCATCGATGTACCTGCTCGGCCGGTTCCTCGGACAGTGCGACTACATGTCGCTGCCGAACATGATGGTCAACCGCCCGCTCATGCCCGAGTTCCCGCTGGCCCGGCACTCCGATGCCAACGTGACGAAGATCACCGCGGAACTCGATCGCTGGCTGTCCGACCCCGTCGCACTTCAGCGCACCGCGAGCGAAATGCGCGAGCTCGCCGCAGTCGCTGCCACCCGCGGCGGAATCTCCCGAGCCGTTGACTCCCTCCTGCGCTCCAGCAACTCCACCGCACGCGCCGCCTAGTCGTGAGCGGCAAGGCGCTAGCCGCCGGTCGGTGAACAATTGGTTCTCCAACGTTCCGAGAGAGTTTCCTGGAAGCCGCAAGCGTTCCCAGCGCCCCTCAAGGTGGTGCCGCCTGCCCGGGGGTGGCACTGGCTCCGCCAGTGCAATCGAAGCGAACCCCTTAACCCGGCTGCGGAGTCTCACGACACAGAATCGCCGGCTGCGGCACCGGATCGTTCTTCACGGCAATCGGAAGCGTCGGCCAGCTGTCCGTCTGCGTCAGCATCTCGACGCGCCCCTCACGAACCAGCACCGTATCTCCCACGGCCGAAGAGCGCACCGAAGGATGCCAGAAAATCGCCGAACCTGCCGGCAACTGGCGCTCGCTCCGCGGAACAATCAGGTGCTCCACCGGCGCATACCCGATCACTTCCCCCTGCTCGGCCGCGCGCCACTCTTCCGCTTCGCCGAACTTCTCATAGATCCGCGCAATCCGTGTCCACACATCGCCCAGCGACCAGTGGGCCCGGCTGAAATAGATACCCGTCGCCTGCACCAGGCTGGCATGCTGATGCCAGTCCAGCAGCTCCTGCGGAGGACTGTTGAAACAGACGGTCCGCGCGACGCCCACATGCAGACCGTGACGCCGCCCCACGGCGCTCAGCGTCACGAAACGTTCAATTCGGTCGTGCCCGTACGCCCAGTGCCGATAGCGCCGGCCCTGCCCGTCCGCCATCACCTGGATTGTCGCCGGAGTAATCTCCCGCTTCATCATCCGATGCGCCAGCTGGCCCGCCACCTCCGCCTCTGTCTCGCCCAGCGAGCAGTTCCTCGCGGCCGCTTCCACGCAGTGCGCCAGGTCGTGGCCCAGCGAGCGCAATCGGGCGTGATCGTTGCTCGCCAGGGAAATCCGAAAGTCCGCCAGATCCGCATTCGTGCTTTGACCGGGCGACGTGTCGTCCGCAAACGACCTCCCGCGGCACAGATCCTGGCACAGAACCGAAACATCCTCGGTCCACGGACGCTCTTTCAGCTGGAAGCCGAGGCCCCCCAGTTCATGATCGAAGATCTGCCCCGAGTCGGCCGAGTTGCACAGCACCAGCCGCGCTTCCGGTGTCACGAACAGCGCCGCCGTCGTCCGCGAGCTTCCCCGGCGCGTGTTGTCTCCTCCGAACGTCAGCCACGCAAAGTTTTCCGGCCGTAGAAGAAGCAACCCCTGAAGATTGCGAAGCGCCAGATACTCGACCAACAATTCGTGACGACGCTCGACCTCGCGAACGCGATCAGGATCGATGGCCTGCAGCTCGGCGGCCGAGATCGGTTCGAGGACGGAGGGACGCGTCGGCGACATCGCAAACGGGGAAAGGTCGGAGGCCTGAGGGCCAATGTCGTTCCGTTGCCACCTTCTGGAGCGAACATCCTGTCAACGCCGACTCGATCATACCAGACCGACGCAGGCCGCGACGCCTCTTCCTGAGAGAAATCTCCAATGGCCAGGCACGAATCCGACCGCGAAGACCTCTTTGCCGAATTGGCCGCGCTCTCCCCTCGCGTCGAGTTCCAACCCGGTCAGTCTCAACGATCCGTCTGTGCCGGACGCAGGGAATCGACCGGCGGCTGGTCCCTGTTCTTCGGCCCCGACGAGGTCTACCACTTTGACCGCGACGGCCGCCTCCGACGCGCCTACGTCGACGGTTTTCTCTATCGCAGCGAGGGCCGGACCCTCTCACGGCTCCGCCGTCAGCGTTCCCAGACCGAAACCACGCTCCTGCGGCACGACCTGACCGTCGAAGAACTCCCGCAGTTCCTCACTCGAATGCACACCATGCTGAACGCCCTTTCCGGGGAGATTCGAGGTTCCCAACTGAGAATCCAGCGTGTCTCCCCCCCCGATGGCAATGTCGTGCAGCAGCTGGAACAGGCCCTCGGCCTCGCCCTCGCCGCCGATCCGCCTCTCGCCCCTGCACTCCGAGGCCCATGACCCGCGAGGCCCATGACCCGCGGGGAGCGCCGGCCGGAACTCGCCACGCCTTCCCGCCCCGCTATCATCGTCCTGCCATGTGTGCCAAGCGAATCTTCCTCCCCGACCCCCGCGACATCCTCGCCGACGACCTGCTCATGCAGCAGATCGAGACCGGCAGCCGCGTGCTCGACCTCGGCTGTGGCGATGGCCGACTCCTGGCCCGCCTCCGTGATGAACGCGGATGCTCCGTCATGGGCGTTGAGAGGGATGAAGATTTCCTCGTCGCCGCCATCGAGAAGGGGCTCCCGATCATTCGGGCCGACCTCAACGTCGAACTCAGCGACATCCCGGACCGCGCCTTCGACTTCGCCGTCCTCAGCCAGACCCTGCAGCAGGTCAGTCGTCCCAAGCAGCTCCTCAATGAAATCTTCCGGATCGCCCGGAGAGCCCTCGTCGTCGTCCCCAACTTCGGCCACTGGAAAGTCCGCCTCCAGGTCGCCTGGGCCGGCCGAGCACCGGTCACCGACTCCCTTCCCTACGAATGGTTCGAATCGCCGAACGTCCACTTCCTGACGCTGCGCGATTTCCGTGAGCTGGCGGGCCGCGGCAACTTCCGCATCGTGAAAGAGCTGCCGATCATCGGCGGTCGTGCCGTCGACCGCGCCTGGGGAGCCAACCTCCGCGCGCACAGCGCCCTCTACGTCCTCGAACGATCCGATCGTCCCGACGAGAAAGCCGCCATCACCTCGGCCCCCGTTTTCGAGGCAGGAACGGCGGCTCCCACCGCGTCGAACTAGATCCGGTCCTTGCCAAAAGGAGCGGTCGAAAGCTCACGCTGCTGCGGAGCCAGGCGGACACATTTGCCGTCCACTTCGAGCGAACGCCCCTCGTCGTCTCCGGCCTTCGCCTGCGCCGTCAGTTGGAACCGCTTGAGCATTTCGACGCGGATGATCGCGCTGTCGAACTCCGTTTTCCGGCTGTTCGTTTCCATGGCTCTCTCCTTCTTGAAGCCAGATCGCGGATCAATCACCACCAAAGAGGGTTTTCACTCGCCCAATGGCACTTGTCTCGAGCAGGCATGCTGCGCAGAATACGCCAGCTCTCGCGATCGGGCTGCACTCCGGTCTAACGTCAATACTACTTCCCGACGTTTCGGCCTGTCACGCAAAATCCGCCGAAGTCCGTCTCGCACGAATAGCCGCTTCCCGATAGAACCCCCTCCGCGTTGCGGACGAGGGACTCGGAAACCGCAGCGAGACGTTTCGGCCGACGCAGGATCGCGTCGGACATCCTTCCGCAAGGAAAGGTGCCCTGCAGCATGGATGCTTGGACTGCCTGTCGCTCTCTGGCGATCTGCGTTCTCTTCGTTTCTTCCGCCGGATCGGCCTTCGCCGCCGCTGAAGGTTTCCGCACCGCCAACTTCGTGGTGAACGCCCCCACGCAGGAAATCGCCCAGAAAGTTGGCAACTGCGCCGAATACTGGCGCGAGGAACTCGCCGTCGAATGGCTCGGAAAAAAACTCCCCAACTGGTACAAGCCCTGCGAAGTCACCGTCCAGGTCGGACAGATTGGAGCCGGCGGAGCCACCACCTTCAGCTTTGAAGGGGGCGAAGTCTTCGGGTGGCGCATGCGCGTCCAGGGAACGCTCGAACGCATTCTCGATTCGGTTGTCCCCCACGAAGTCAGCCACACCATCTTCGCCTGCCATTTCCGTCGCCCCCTCCCGCGCTGGGCCGACGAAGGAGCCGCCACGCTCGTCGAACATATCTCCGAGCGCAAGCGCCAGATGGACATCCTCCAGCAGGTCACCCGCACCCGAGATCGCATCCCCCTCGCGCAGCTCCTGCAGATCGATGAATACCCCAAGGACATGCAGAAAGTCCTCGCTCTCTACGCCGAAGGCTACTCGCTCGCCGACTTCCTCGTGAAATGGCACGGCGACAGGGGGAAGCAGGTCTACCTCGAGTTCCTCAAGGATGCCCTCGCCACCAACTGGGAATCCGCCTTCCGCAAGCACTACGGCTTCCAGTCGCTGGCCGAACTCGATCAGCACTGGGATCGCTGGGTCATCGCCGGAAGCCCGGAGATCCGTCGCGACGACGCCGCCCTCGCCCTCGCGAATCAGCCGGCCGCCCGGCCGTCCCCCAGCGGCGTCATCGCCGTCGCCGCTGCCGAGGAAACGCCTCGCGCCCGCCCCGGAAAAGAAATCATGGTCCGCGGCCAGAGCGAACAACCCGCGCCCGCGCCGGTCGACACCCCCCGCCCGATCGCCACGCCCCGCATGGCCCGACCGCTCCGCACCGCCTCGGCCTCGCAGAACGGCGTGACCACCGCCGCCGCCCGCCCGGCCAACGCCCCCCCCTCCGACCGCTTCGCCGAGGGATCGCTCGCCGCCCCCCGCTTCGCCCAGCCACCCGCCAGGGAGGAACGCCTGATTCCTCTCGACCTGGAAGCCCCCGACCCGATCACCCGCTGAACCACGGAAACAAAGAAAGCCCGGCGACTCAAAACGCCGGGCTTTTTTCATGGGGGCACTGCCGCCGATTCCCCGAAGCTACGACCGGACCAGTTCGTCGATTTCCTTCTGGTATTCGGCCACCAGCCTGAGCGTCACCGGCCCGGCCTTCCCCGTTCCGACGCCATGACCATCGACTTTCGTCACCGGCAGCACCTCCGAAGTCGTCCCCGTCAGGAACAACTCGTCGATCTGCCCCAGTTCCGATTTCAGCAGGCTCCGCTCGATCACCTCGATGTTTGCCCGGTTCGCCAGCTTCAGCACCAGCGCCCGCGTGATCCCCGGAAGAATGTTCGGGCCCAGCGGCATCGTCCACACCCTGCCATCCTTCACTCCAAAGGCGCTCGTGTGCGAACCCTCCACGATGCTCCCGTCCTCCGCGATGAGCAGTGCCTCCTGGCATCCCGCCTGCGCCGCAGCCTCCGCCGCCATGCAGTTCCCCAGGAGATTGATCGACTTGATGTCGCAACGCTTCCAGCGAAGATCGGGAACCGTCACCACCGCCGCGCCGCTCTCCCGGAATTCCGCAAACGGCGTCTCGGTGAACTCCTTCACCCACACCAGTTCGTTCGGCTTCGTCCCCTTCGGCGGATACTTGTGCACCCGCGGGTACACGCCGCGCGTCACCTGCTGGTAGATCAGCCCTTCCTTGATTCCGCTCTTCGCGAGCAGGTTCAGCGTCCGCTTTTCGAAGGCGTCGACATCCGCATCGATGCTGACTTCCTTCAGGCTCCGCTTCAGCCGGTCCATGTGCTCGCGCAGCAGAAACGGCTTTCCGCCATATACCCGCAGGGCCTCGTAAATGCCGTCACCGAAGAGGAAACCCCGATCGAGGACGGAAACCTTCACATCCTCGAGAGGCATCACCTCTCCATTCCAGTCGGCCAACGTCACAGACATCGAATCAAACTCCGAAAGCAGGCGTTCTTGAGCGTTTGGGGGGAGAATTCCCCATCATAGTCGAGCGACCGGGCCGGAGCGTCAATTCGTCCGCCCCCTCTCCGGACAGCGAAAACGCGCAGAAACCCCGCACGGTGGACAGGCAGACCGCCGCGGGAACAATCCTGCCAGACCCGGGCGGACACACCGGGAATGGAGATCGAATGCAGACTGACGACACCGCCCCCGCCCGCAGGTCGCTCTCCTTCGCATCCCCGCAGGAAGTCATCGACGACTGCCAGAACCTCTCCTCCGCCCCCTGCCGCATGCTCGGCCAGTGGACGCTCAGCCAGAACATCCGCCACCTCGCCCAGGGCGTCGACTGCTTCTACGACGGCTTCGGCTTCCAGCTGAACTGGTGGAGGCGGCGGATTCTCGGCCCCCTGCTCAAGCACCACGTCCTCCGCAGGGGCATGCCGCAGGGAGTTCGACTCCCCGTCGATGCCGGAACGTTGCTCCCGCCAGCCCCGGATGACGACCTCCCCGCCGCGCTGGAGCACCTGAAATCCGCAATTCGAAGGCTCGAACAGGAAGCCCCCCGCCATCCGCACCCCTTCTTCGGCCCCCTGACCCACGAGCAGGCCCGACAGTTCATGCTGCGACATGCCGAACTGCATCTTTCCTTCGCGATTCCCGCCCCGGAGCCCGCCCCGCGTTGACGGACCACCGGAACCGACAACAATTGGCCGCGACCCCGTTGCCGCGCGGCGTCGATTCACGTCCGGACGGCTCGTATGCTTGTGATATGCCAGCTCTCTCCAATCTCGACGCCGCCATCTCCGCCCTCAAGGCCGGAAAGATGGTCATCGTCACCGACGAACAGGACCGCGAAAACGAAGGCGACCTGATCTGCGCCGCCGAGTTGATCACCCCCGAGATGGTCAACTTCATGCTCCGGCAGGGTGCCGGAGTTCTCTGCGCCCCCCTCACCGAGGACGTCGCCCGACGCCTGTCGCTCTCCCCCATCGTCGATCGCGACGCCAATACCTCGCTCCACCAGACCCCCTTCCTCATCCCCGTCGACCACCGCGACAGTGGAACCGGCGTCAGCTCCGCCGCCCGCGCATTGACGCTCAACGCCCTCGCGAATCCCAAAGCCGTCTCAAGTGATTTCGTCCGCCCCGGACACATCTCTCCCCTCCTGGCCAAGGAAGGAGGTGTCCTCCGCCGGGCCGGCCACACCGAGGCCACCGTCGATCTCATGAAGCTCGCCGGCCTCCATCCCGTTGGTTGCCTCATCGAAATCTGCAGCCAGCGCGGCACCGGCATGGCCGATCTGGACGAACTCACCGAGTTCAGCCGCGAACACGACATCCCGATGATCACCATCGCGGACATCATCCAGCATCGCCGCGTCCGTGAACGCCTGATCCGCCGCGAGGTCGAGGTCACGATCCCTACCTCCGAGTTCGGAGCGCCGAAGTTCATCGCCTACAAGGTCGACCATGAAGACCAGGAGCCGCTGGCCCTCGTCTGGGGCGACCTGTCCACCGTCGAAGCCCCGCTCGTCCGGATGCACTCCTCCTGCTTCACCGGCGACATCCTCGGCTCGCTCCGCTGCGACTGCGGCGACCAGTTCCAGATGGCGATGAAGATGATCGTCGCCGAAGGAGCCGGCGCCGTCGTTTACCTCCCGCAGGAAGGACGCGGCATCGGCCTCGTCGCCAAGCTCAAGGCCTACCAGCTGCAGGACGAAGGGCTCGATACCGTCGAGGCCAACCACCGCCTCGGCTACAAGGCCGACCTCCGCGACTACATGGTCGGCCTCCAGATCCTCAAGGACCTCGGCCTCACGAAGATCCGCATCCTCACGAACAACCCCAAGAAGACGGAAGCCTTCGAGCACTGGGTCGACCTCAAGATTGTCGACCAGGTCCCCATCGTCGCCCCGCCGCATCCCCATCGCGCGGGATACATGAACACCAAACGCGACAAAATGGGCCACAAGCTCCCGAAGTGAGAACGTGTCTTCAACGTGGGAGGGTGAGACTCTGTCACCGGACACGAAGATTCGTCAGGCAAAGGCGACACGGAGTTCGCTCTCTACCTCCCCATGAACTGAGCCCCGACAGGGGCGGCACTGACTGGCCACGGGCGCCAGCCCGTGGAACACCGCAGTCAGTTGAGGAAGCCCCGCAAGGGGCGACACATCGCCTCTTCGCGCGAGCCCCATGACGACGCAGGGTGCCAATGGCAGCGATCCCATGGGTGGCACTGGTCTGCTTGCAGCCAGTGCCAAGCGTTGCCGAGAATCACTTCAGGCACGTCGCGCCGACAGGATGGCCGGGGTTGGAGCCGCTTTCGGCGAAACCCCGGACAGGTGGCACGTCCTGACTGACGTCAGGAAGGAAGGGCGTGGCAGGCGTTGCCGAGCCCACCCACGCTCGCAAACGACCACCAGATCCTGCTTGCCAACCAAACAGACCTCCTGAAACGCTGAAGTCGTCCTGCCGCGCGACCACGCCCTTGGCAGGGCGTGCCACACAACCGCTTTCGACAACACCCCGGTCGCGCGCCAAACCGATCGCCTCGTGTCGGAGAACTGTGACTCAGTGAGAGGAGTCGCCGAACGCCGGCTCCGCCGGCCGCAACCAGGCGCCACCGGCATGTCGCACCTCTCACCCACTCTGCACCACGGCCGCACCCTGATCTCTCTCGGCCACGCCCCTGCGCCGCCACCTCCACACCTCCCACAACCCGATCAACACCGCGGGCGGCAAGATGCCATAACGCACAAGCCACCCATAATCCGTCCGCGGCGGCAGGTCCACGCGGGTGACCTTCGGCCCCCCATGAAACAGAAATGCCTTGTCGCCCGGTTCAACAACGACATCCGGGCCAAGCTGCGGTGTCTCCGCCACGATCTGGCCTGTCGGAATCTCCGTGATCCGGGTGAAAGAGGACGTTGACACGAGCGGAAGCAGCTTCACGTAAACACTCGGAGCCCGCATCAGCAGGGACTGCAGGACTGAACGGGGAATCCACCCTGACGCCCGCCCCGGCCTGCGAATCGAGGTCGAACGCCACCGCCCGTCTTCGGAGATCGCTTTCGTCCCCTGATACTCGTTGACGAGCAGCAGGGCGTCACGCGGCAGCCCGTGAATCGGCTCCGCATCGCGCGCTCTCCACCGGGCGATCCGAAACAGATCACTTCCGGCGTCATACAGCACGCACAGCTCGGTCGAGTCGTCGCTGAAGAAAAAGTATCGGCTCTGCTCGGCCGAGATCCGGCTCACCGACGCATGTTCGAGCCCCCACAGCCTCTGGCCGGTCACCGTGTCGTACAGTCCGGGAGGATCCTCCGCGTCTCTTGGAACGGCCCACCACGCCAAACGTCCGTCCGGCGATCGCTCCCCTTCATGCGGTTTCGGAAACGCCTTCCCCGTTCCGCGAACAACCTCTCCGCTCCCGGCATTGGCCAGAGCCTCCGGCGCCCCATCCTCGCTCATCTGCAGATGAACCCAATCGTCGCCAGCCCAGATCGCTGTGCTGACGCCCGGCTTCGACCACACTGCGGTTCCGTCGCGGCAGTCGTACACGCTGGCCGCCCCACCGGTCACAACCAGCAGTCGGGAGCCCTCGGGAGAAATGGTCACCTGGGCCTTCTCGGACTCGATAGGCGCTTCGACGAGCGGCTTCATTCGTCCGAAGGACCTCAGTCGGGCGAATCCGGAAATGCGCGAGACCACGAGCCCCAGGTCCATCCGGACTTTCTGAATCGCCTCGTCTTCGGCCAGGAGAGTCGACAGCGTCTCCCCGGTCGGGCTGTGCAGGGTCAACGGCCCATGGACGGGCACTGCCTTGGCGATGCTCGAACGTCCCCGGCTGCGCTGGGCCACCGGCGGCCCGACAGCGACAGCGATGTTTCCATCCCCATCGAATCCCATCACCTGCAATCGGTTCGACCGCGACTCGGCAACCACGGTCACGAGCGGTGGGCGGCCACTCCACACCCACCCCGTTGCGAGAAGCCACAGCAGCGCCGCCCCTACGACCAGGCCCCGGATCAGGACGGCCAATCGCCCCCGCGTCCCCGATTTCGTTGTGCGTGTTGCCACGATTGCCCTGATCAGAACTGCCCGGATTTCGCCGCGCGGAGTCTACTCCGATGTTCGCTCGACGCCGAGCCCGACTGGCGTGACGACACGCCTGCGGGACCGCCATAATTCGTCACGTTGCACACTTTCCCGGAGTTCGCTGACTTATGATCCGTACCGCCCTGATCGCACTCATCGTCGGCCTGTTGCTGGCGAAGCCCACCCATGCCGCACCGCCGAACTTCGTTCTGTGCATGGCCGATGATCAGGGCTGGGGCGATATGGCCTACAACGGCCACCCCGCCCTGAAGACCCCCGTCTTCGACGAACTCGCGAAGTCCGCCTGGCGATTCGACCGCTTCTACGCGGCCGCGCCGGTCTGCAGCCCCACACGGGCCAGCGTCATGACCGGACGGACTCCCAATCGCATGGGAGCCTTCTCCTGGGGCTGGACGCTCCGGCCGCAGGAGATCACTGTCGCCGAGGCCCTGAAATCCGCCGGGTACGCAACCGGCCATTTCGGAAAATGGCATCTCGGATCCCTGCGGGCCGACAGCCCGGTCTCGCCCGGCCAGAGTGGATTCGACACCTGGCTCAGCAGCCCGAACTTCTTCGAGATCGACCCCTGGATGTGTGACAACGGCAAAGCCGTTCAGATGAAGGGCGAAGGTTCCGAGGTCATCGTTGCCCGCGCCCTCCGCTTCATCGAACAGCAGCAACAGGCCGGCAAACCGTTCCTGGCCGTCATCTGGTTCGGCTCGCCGCACAACCCCCACGTCGGAATCGAACAGGACCTCGCCCTCTACCAGGACCAGCCGAAGAAGCAGCGCCACTTCCTGGCCGAAATCACCGCGATGGACCGGGCAATGGGCCAGCTGCGCGACGGACTTCGCCAACACAAGGCGGCCGAGAACACGCTGCTCTGGTATTGCAGCGACAACGGTGCCATCCCCGAAGGCTCGACCGGCGGACTGCGGGGCAAGAAAGGAAATCTCTACGAGGGAGGGCTCCGGGTCCCCGCGCTGATGGAATGGCCCGCCCGACTCAAGGACCATCGTCGGATCGACGTCCCCTGCTGCACCGTCGACATCTACCCGACTCTCATCGAACTCGCCGGCACAAAAGTCGAGAAGCAGCCGGTTCTCGATGGCATCAGCCTCGTTCCGCTTCTTGATGGCCAGCTGTCCAAACGCAACAAGCCGATCGGTTTCTGGGACTACGCCACCCGCGGTCTCCCCGCAAAAAGCGCCGACCTCCTCCAGGAACTGGCAGCCGAGCAGGCCGCCGGTCAGCAGCGCCCCGCGGCCGAAGCCGAACCGATTCATCCTGACCAGTTGCGCACCGACTACCCCGACGACACCTTCCCGCGTCATTCCGCCTGGCTGGATGGCGACTGGAAGTTGCACCGCATCGAGCCCCCGAACGGCAAGCTCAAATGGGAGCTCTACAACCTCAAGGAGGATGAGAAGGAAACCACTGACCTGCTCGCGAAAGAGCCGGACCGGGCCGCAAAGATGCAGACCGACCTCCAGACCTGGCTCAAGTCGGTCGTCGCCAGCCTGAATGGAGCGGACAACTGACGAACGGCCGTGCCACGGCGATCCCTGAAGACTCCTTCATCAACTGCAGCGGGAGGGCGGCCATTGGTTGCCCTGCCGTCACTCTCCCAGCATGATCTTCAGCCGATGTAGATGAGCCCCATCGCCCACGGCACGAGGCAGTATTGACCACCCAGTCGAGCGCGTCCGCCAGGCCCGCGTCCACGGCCGTCATGGCCGGTATCTTCGGCCTGAGCGGAAGCGCGGCCCTGATCTATCAGGTGGCCTGGCAACGCATCCTCGCGCTGCACAGCGGCGTCGGAATCTATTCCGTTGCGATGATCGTCGCGGCCTTCATGGCCGGACTCGGAATCGGCAGTTACTGGGGCGGACTCAAGGCGTCCCGATTCGGTGCATCACGCTCCTTGCTGTGGTTCGCCGGGATCGAACTCGCCGTCGGAGCCTTCGCGACCATCAGCACGCCGTTCTACTACGACCTCCTCGGCTCCCATGCCGGCGCGCTCTATTCCTCGCTGGGCCGCGCCGGCGTCGTCCACTTCGTCGCCCTCCTCCTGCCCACCTGTCTGATGGGCATGTCGCTCCCCTTCCTGGTCCAGGCCGCCGTCCACGACGTCCGTTTCGCCTGTCAGACGATCGGAGTCCTCTACGGCATCAACATCCTCGGCGCGGCCCTCGGAGCCCTGCTCGCCCCCTGGGTCCTCATCCGCTCGTTTGGAATCGACGGCGCCATCTGGTTCGGAGCCGCCACCAATATCGCTGCCGGACTCCTCTCGCTCCTCCTGTGGGCCACGCGCGGCGCCCAGCCCGACCAACCGGCCCCCGAAACACCGCCCCAGCCGGCCAAACGTCAGCCAGGCCACCCCGCCTCACGCCCCTTCGCCTCCTGGCTCCTCCTCTACACCCTCAGCGGCTTCTTCGCGCTCGCCCTCGAGATCCTCTGGTTTCGCATCATCGATGTCGGCGTCAGGTCCACCGCATTCACCTTCGGATCGGTCCTCGCCATCTACCTCCTCGGGCTCGGCCTGGGTTGCGTCTTTGGCGGCCGCTTCGCAGTCCGCGTCCGATCGCCCCTCCGCGCCTTCCTCGCCTGCCAGACGCTGCTGCTCATCTACAGCGGCGCGGTCATCCTCCTGATCGTCCACCTGCCCACCTCCACCCCCGGCTACGCCACCCTCGTCGACTACTGGAAAGGGGCCGACATCTTCGCCCTCGGAAGCGACTGGAACTGGTCTCAGTTCATACTCCTCTACCTCGCCTTTCCCGTCGCGCTCTACGGCCCACCGACCGTGCTGATGGGCCTGTCGTTCGCCGTCCTCCAGAAGGCCGTCCACGACGACCGACAGACCACCGGTCGGAAAGTCGGCTTCCTGCAGACCGGCAACATCCTCGGGAACGTCGCCGGCAGCCTGGCGATCGGCCTCGTGCTCATGGGCTCTCTCGGAACCCCCGATTCCCTCAGGCTGCTTCTCGGAGCCGGGCTCATCTTCCCGTTCCTCAGCCTGCTCTGGGCCGGTCGCGACGGAGTCACCCTTCTGTCAGGAGCGATGCTCGCAGGTCTCGTCTTCATCTGGCCGTCGTCCAATCAGTTCTGGTCGCGTCTTCACGGCTCCGATCCCGAGCAGGCGGCATTCGCCGAAGACGCCTCGGGTCTCATGGCCATCACCCCGGCGCTCGACGAAGGCGGAGCGTTGCGGGTCTCGATGAACGGCAAATGGCAAAGCTGGCTCCCCTTCGGCGGAATCCACAGCGAACTGGGAGCCGTCGCCTCCATCCTCCATCCCGAACCCAAAGACATCTGCATCATCGGGCTCGGTTCGGGCGACACCGCCTGGGCCGCCGCCTGCCGCCCCCAGACCGAACGCGTCGTCGTCTACGAAATCTGCGCCGCCGAGCAGAAGCTCCTCGCCCAGATCGCCCCCGTCGTGCCCGATCTCGCCTCCTTCCTCAAGGATCGCCGGATCCACATCCTCGCCGAAGACGGCCGCCAGTCACTGGCGCAGAATCCCGCGCTCTATGACGTCATCGAAGCCGACGCCCTCAGGCCCACCAGCGCCTACGCCGGAAACATCTATTCCATCGAGTTCTTCAAACTCTGTGCCTCGCGGCTCAAGCCCGGAGGATTGATGTGCCAGTGGGGCTCCACCCCCCGCGTCTACCGCACCTTCCGGGAAGCATTCCCACACGTCGTCGAACTCCCCGGCCGGAAGATCCTCATCGGCAGCAACGACCCCATCCCGCTCGACCGCGACCGCTGGGCCGCTTCCCTCAACCCGCAGGTCCGCGCCTACCTCGGCCCCGCGATCGTCCCCGGCATGGAAGACTGTCTCTCGATGACCCGCCCCATGGCCCCCGACACCGCCGCCGACCGGAACATCCTCACCGACCTCTTCCCCCGAGACGAATTCGTCACCCCTGGCCCCTGAGACCACATTCCAGTCACTTGGATCGAGAAATGCGATGGGAGGGCGAGCCGCAGGTGAGCGGCAAGGCGCTAGCCGCCGGTCCGATAAACCATCGGTTTTCCAATGCTTCACACGAAGTTCCTTGGAAGCCGCGAATGTTGCCAGCGACACACCTGGATGAGATGCGCACTGAGTCCCCAGCGCACTCCACGCCCAGGCTTCCCCAAGAAACAAAAGCCCGCGAACACCATTCACAGGCTTCGTTGAATCGCCGTCACCGTTTCAGCTCGACCGCCTCTGCCTGACCCCGCCGCCGTCGCAGCGCTAACCCACCGAGGCAGAGGGACGGCCCGACACCCCAGGCCAGCCAGGAAAGACTGGCATTCACCGGCAGGTCATACCGCACGATGTCCTGCTGATTGTCGAGGATGAGTGAGCGGCTGTCGGGAGTGATCTTCATCGAGTTCGCCGCATTGGCCGGAATCACCGCCGCGATCCGGTCGCGGTGATTGTCGATGATCTCAATGCGGTTTCTCGGGGCCAGCACATTCATGAGCCGCGGCAGACTGTTGCCGAGCCACTGTTTCACGGGCGCGGGGATCCATTTCGGAAACGGGTCGCTCCGGACCAGCCACCGCGCGCTCCAGCGGGTGTCCGGCGAGATCGCCGTCTTCCATTCCAGCCGTTCTGGCTTGAGCGGCAGCGGTGTGAGCAGAGTCCCGTCGCTTGTCCGCCAGCGGATGACACCGACAGCGTATTCGCCGGACTGGTACGGCGCCCGGATCTCCTGCGAGTCGTCTGTAAACGAAAACGCGGGATGGAACAGGCCCGATTTTCCCAATTCCGGAGGCGTCCTGAGTGTCCCGACATGTCGAAAAGAACCGTGATGGTAAACGTGGAACCCGTCATCCTCCGTGCGGGTGAAATAGCCGATGCCATATTCACCAGACTCCGACTTCAGGCCGCTCCCGCAGTCGTAGTCCGGCCGATTCTTGTCAGGAACGACCAGGCCTCGATCGATGTCGATGCGGACGGCTTCCAGTTTGACGAGCCCGTTCGGCGTGCTCCGCGGCGGATTAACCGGACGCCTGGCGTACAGCGTGTGGTCATCACCGAACATCGGGTCATCGACATTCGGGAACACGCGTTCCTCCTGGTCGAAGGGCGCATCCCACACATGCAGGCCGTCGGCGGCATCCACGACGAAACGCTGGCCTGAGGGAGACAGGCCGCCGCCGCGAAAGCGGATGGACGGGCGATGGGGATGCTCGACCAGCGTTTTCCCCGATTCAAGCGAGACAAGCCGGGTGGTGGAACCGCTTTTCGCCACGGCGAGCCGGCCCGTCCAGTGGACATTGACCAGAATATCCGCCTCTGACAGCGATTCTCGCACCACCCGGCCCGTCTCGGGCTCGTGGATGCTCACCGGTCCGCGCGTCTCATAGCTGCCGCGGCGGAGATGGACGTGCCGGCTGACAACCAGGTTGCCTTCGGCGGTGATGGCTTCCAGTCGCAGGAAGATCTGGTTGTGAGGGGCGTGGACCAGAACATGCGCACGCGGCGGAATGAGAGCGCTCACCCATCCGCTGAGGATGAGCCAGGCGATCGCCGCGTACAGGAAGTACCGCCGCATCGCAGTCCCTCTCGTCACTCACGCGCCGGCCAGCGCCATTCGCCACCATGTGACGAACCTGCTCCTGACCAGAAGACTCGATCACTTTGCGTTTGTCGAGGGAAAAACGGCAGCGCTTCGCCGCCTCTACTTCCACTTCACCAGCGTATTCAGCGAATACGGCACCCCCTCATGCTCGAGCTGTACTTCGCCATACACGGCCACATGCTCGCCCGGATTCGGCTTCACTTCGCCGAGGAACTTTCCGTCCTTCGACTTCAGGTCCTGCGACTGCCATTTCGACTCACGGAAATCGTGCGTCTTCGACGTGCAGTACCACAGCTTCGCCCCTTCGGCCGGCGCCGTGCATTCCACCGTCAGCCCGATCTTCTCCTCAGCCGTCGGGAACTCCCACTTCAGCCCCGGAAGCGACTTCCCATCCACAGCATGCCGGTAGAACACCCCCAGCGTCCGCAGCGCATGATTCCGGCCGTCCCCCCCGTCGTCCAGGTTATGCCCGGCATTCGCCACGCGGTGGACATACGTCGGCCCCTTCAGATCGTCCCAGTAAAGACTCATCGCGTCGACGGCCCAGTAACGATCGTTGGCGCCGACGATCATCATCTTCGGAATTGAGATCCCATCCCGGTACGTGAAGGGGTCCATCATCTGCCACAGGTCGTGCTCGCGACCTTCGGCCGGGATGCCGTCCTCGCGAACGAGTCCCTTGCTTGTGTAGTCGCCGATCTGCTCGCTGTAAAAACCCCAGGTCTCTTTCTGGTGCTTCATCTGCTTCGGGAAGTTCAGGATGTCGATCACCATCGGGGCCGCCGCGACAATCCGCTTGTCCGCAGCCGACGTCAGCCAGCTCGTCCAGCCACGCTTCGAAGCCCCCGTCACGACGAACGACTTCACCTCGGCATCGAGCTTCTCCTTCGAGAACTGCTGCAGCGCATCCATCGCCTTCACCGCGCTCTTCACCATCGGGAACAGCAACGGCCAGTTCGTATCGCCCGTCTTCAAATAGCGCAGCCACGTCTCGGTGATCAGGTCGTCTTCCTTGCGGTCTCCCAGCAGCGGCTGATTCGGAACCTGGTGCAGGAACGCCACCCGCGAGCCGCACAGCTTCGCCAGCATCAGCCCCATCCCGTAGTCCTTCACTCCCGGAACGTTTCCCGTGCTCCCGCCGGTCACGAACAGCAGCATGCTGCCCGGCCGAGTGACCTTCTCCGGTTCATAGACCATCAGCGGATGCTGCCAGACGATGTCCTGCCACTTCTGCGACACCAGGTGCAGCCGGTAAACCTTCCCGCCCGCCGTTTCGACGGTGTCCTCAAGCGACCACTTGAAAACCGGCTCCTCCCGCCCGACATAGTCGAACAGGTGCGACGGCACAGCCACCGGCCGTTCACTGCGATCCTCGCCAACGACATGAACCGTCGCCAGGAAAGCCAGGGCCAGCGAACAGAGCCTCAATCGATACGAACTGTTGACCATCATCGAACACAAGACTCCGCTGGAATGGATCTGCATGCACCGGCCGGTCTTCCTCTGAGACCGAATCCGACAGCTGTCATTTTTTCGTCGTCAGTTCAATCGTCCCCAGATCGACGGGCTGATCACCGACGGTCACTTCATGCTCCGAGGAAGCGGCCTTTCGATACCGGCCCTTCAACTTGTCCGGACCGCCATATTGCCCGTTGAGCAGGTTGATCTGCCCCCACATGAACGTCAGCTTGTACTTCCCAGGCGGGGCGCCATCCCCCGCCTCGAAAGTCGAAATTGCGAACTTCCCGTCTTTGTCAGTGAAGGCGCTGGCGCCGGGAATCTCAGCCGCTCTTTCGAACTGTGGTTCGCAGCTCACGCTGAGATACTCGGCAGGCTTTCCATCGACCAGCACGACTCCCGCAACAGGCGTCGTCGGGACTCGTGGGCCGTCTGGAAACTTCTCCGCGCATCCCTGGAAAATGCCGACGCAGAAAACTGCAGTGGCAACCGCCGCTGGACAACGCATCGATCGACTCATGGCGCAGCGTCCCCTCGGACCAAGCAGTGCAGAAAGATTCGTCTGATTCAAGCAGCGCTCGAAATCAGAACTCTCCAACGACCTCGCCGCCGCGTGCCGTAATCAGTGACATCAGGGTCCAGCCACTGATGTTCTGGCTGATGAAACGAACTGAGCCGTCACAGAGGGCGATCTGCGCTCCCCCTTCGTGCCACGAGTACAGGCCAGCCGTCCGCGAATTCGAGCAATTCACCGCGCACGGACCGCCGCTCGGGCTGCTGCCCGACGTCCCGTCATAGCGGCGGCCGTCGATCCAGGTGTCGCCTTGGAACGTATCCGCCCAGGCGCCACTTCCCGTCATCGACTGCGCAATCGCTTCGGGATCGCTCATCGGCACCAGGGTCCGGCGACGGTAGAGCTGATTCCGTCCAGCCTGCTCGCCGACGAGAATCGTGTTGCTCGTGCCGTCGGTGATGTCACGGATCGGGCCCCCCTTCCCCCCCTTCGTCGCGGGCGGGGCATCCGGCACGCTCAGACACCACGTTCCCCATCCCTCGCGAGCCCCAGCGAAGTTCTGGCCCACAGATGAAAGCTGGTAGAACGCTTCGCGCACTCCGTCGAGAGTCCCGAAGTCACACGCTCCGCCATCCATCGTCCAGGCCGTCGCCGTCCCCGGATAACCCGATCCCAGGACGGTTCCAGCGGGAACGGTGTATTGCACACGCGGGTTCTGACGTGGAGTCGTCGGGCACACAAACACCGGAAGAATTGTGCGAATCGCCGGTGCGTTCACCGGATCAAAGAGGCTCCTGTTGCTGTCATAGATGTTGTACACCGGGCCCTGGTCAAGATACGGCAGAAGCATCGTCTGCCAGCTCACACCACTCGTCATCTGCAGGCCGGAACCGGCCGTCAGACCCAGGATGGCTGGCTGCGGAAACCGGTTGAACGTGTCGTGGTAATTGTGGAATCCCAGCCCGATCTGCTTCAGCCCGTTCTTGCACTGCGTCCGCCGGGCCGCCTCACGGGCCTGCTGCACCGCTGGCAAGAGCAGGGCAATCAGGATCGCGATGATCGCGATCACCACCAGCAACTCGATCAGCGTAAAGGCCCGGACATTGCGCGAGCGCGCACTCAACTTCCACATCGCAATCTCCTCAGGAACCCAGGAAACGTGAATTAACGATGCAACGAAGCAATCGGCCAAGATGGCCCAGCAATTAATTGAAGTGATCCCGCGATCATGCCGCGGATGGCAGCGTTTGTAAATCCAATTCAGAACGACTTCGCAGCAATTTGATGCGCACCACTGGCAAACTGAACCATTCCTCAGGAACGGCTCGCCCCCGGCACACGCACCAACTCCACACGGAAAGCACGGCCCACTCCGCTCCGGCCGCAAGGGTATACCACGAATTTCGCCCCGAAGTTCTTTTCTTCCCTCGCCGTTTCTGTAAACCCCTCGATTCTTTCGCCGCCCGGCGGCCCTGCTTTCGCGTCCTGAGTTCACCGCCACGTTCTTCAGGCCCGTCGCCACACGATGGAAGCGAGGGCGATTGACTTCCATGATGCTCACTGAGCTGCCCGGCTCTGGAAGTCAAGAGACGACAAGGGGTGGGCGGCCCGGGCAGTTTCCAGACACCCTCGGCCCCACAAGGCTAACCGGGAACTGCCAACAACCCCGCGTCAATGCATCTACCCAGATCGAGACGCACTTACGACCAGAGGTAGTTTCACAACCCAGTTTTCCCAAGTTCCGGATGCGTGAAACCTTGGGATATTCACTCACCCGCGCAACTTGCCGGGCCTTTTGAAACTACTTCTACACGTTGCCACCTCGCGTCCCCCCGAACTCCGCACTGCTATGCCCGAGGCATTCTCATGACTTGCCCCCGGGGACACTACCACCCTCTAAGTTAAAGACTCGCCTGTCAAAGGAACCGCTGCAGAGGCCTGCTGGAGCGCAGCGGAAGCAGGCCTCTGCAGCGGGCGCACCTCCGGGGCCGGGGGACGATACCCCAAGGAGCTGTGCGGCCTGATCGTGTTGTATTCCACACGCCAGCGCTCGATCAGCACCTTCGCCTCCAGCAACGTCTCAAAGACTTCCCGTTCAAGCAGCTCATCTCTGAGCTTGCCGTTGAACGACTCCACGTAGCCGTTCTCCCAAGGACTGCCTGGTTCGATAAACAATGTCTTCACGCGAACTCTCCTGAGCCAATCCTGAACAGCGATGGCCGTGAACTCCGGGCCGTTGTCCGACCGGATGTGCCTCGGAACACCTCTCCGGACGAACAGATCGCTGAGACGCTCCAAGACGTCCTCGCTGGTCAGTCTCCGGGCTACATCGATCGCCAGGCACTCCCGGGTGAACTCGTCAATCACCGTCAGCATCCGGACCGGCCTCCCGTCGTGCGTCCTCGTCTGCACGAAGTCGTAGCTCCAGACGTGATCCCGATGCGCCGGCCGCAGCCGGACACACGATCCATCGTTGAACCACAGTCGCTTTCGTTTTGGCTGCCGTTTGGGGACCTTCAGGCCTTCCTGCCGCCACAGACGCTCGACCCGCTTGTGGTTCACCTTCCATCCATCCCTCCGGAGCAAGGCCGTCACCCGGCGATAGCCGTAACGACCGTACTGAGTGGCCAGGGCCACCATGTCCCGGATCAGGCGGGGTTCTTCGTCAGGAACGTGGGCCTGGCGGCGTTGGGTGGATCGGAACTGGCCCAGTACACGACAGGCCCGACGCTCTGAGATGTTCTCCGGGCCCAGCGAATTGCGGACGTAGGTCACCGCCTGGCGCCGCTTCGCCGGGCTCAGAAGTTTCCCGAGGCAGCCTCCCGCAGGATCGCCTTGTCCAACTCAGCGTCGGCCAGGAGCCGCTTCAGGCGGGCGTTCTCCTTCTCCAGTTCCTTGAGCCGCTTCGCCTGGTCCATCTTCAGACCGCCGTACTCTTTCTTCCAGCGGTAGTACGTCTGCTCGGTGACACCGATCTTCTTGGCCGCCGCTGCCACCGTGGCTCCCTGAGCGATCTCGACCTCGGCTTCTCGGAGCTTCGGGATGATCTGCTCGGCGCCAAACCTTTTCCTCGCCATGACCTTGCCTCCTCCAGGTGAAGGTCCACGTTCGAGGCACAACTTACCCGAACTGTGGACCCGTTGAAGGGGGGCAGGTCAGCGCAGCGCAGAATAACACAGCCCCTAACCTTTTATTCACACAGTAGGCACGCGCCGCTCTATTCTCCCACTCAGCCGCGCCTCGCACTTGACATTACCTAACGCCTCCCTACTCTCATTGTGCGATGCCTCGCCACTGCATCCACGCCACGCATCGAGGGTCTGCTGTTGCCCCTGCTAGGTCTCGCCTATAGAGATCAGCACTGCGACTATTTGTCACTCCACTCGCTCGCTAGCACTCCAGAGAGCCTGCATGGCTTCCTGTCACTCGAATGTCCTCACGCGCTGTCGCGGACCACCGATGTTCGGAACTGCGAATTGCTCACTACCAGTTCCAGTTGCCCGCCGGTCGAGCCAGTGGCTACTTGCGCCGCTGTCGCGTCGACCAAAAGGCCAGACACGCATCTTCCGTACTACAAGACATTTATGTGAGACATGGATATGTCAACTCGTGTAACTCGCCGATTGCCAGCCCTTCTGTCCACTATGGCACTAGTTGTGCAGTGCTGCACTCCTGCATTTGCGACAAATTTCATAATGAAACGCAAAGTTGGCGGCGGCTGTGGAGCTGGAAAGAGTTTCTATCTCGTCAGTTCCGGAGGGCCAGATGATGACTGGGGGTATGGCGCGGACCCGACATCACTGCTATACAGTGGTTCCGCAATGACGTCAGGCGTGTTTGGCGACTCCGCAAACGCGACCGGCAACACATCCTCAACATTATACACGGCGGAGAATGCCTACTCGGGAGCCCCTCAGGCAAATGCTGCTGCAATCCTCAACGGTCAAGTCGAGGCAACACCCGAGTCTGGGCCATATCTAGAGACGTACATCTCCACTAGTGCAAATGCCGACTACCTAATCGACGATTGCCCAGAGACGACTGGACAGCTGACTGCCAAGCTTTCAATCTTTGTGTCGAGTCCCTCGACGTATCCTTGGACAAGCACTGGCCACGCAAACGCTTCTGCCGGCGGGTCGTCCATCGACGCACTAGCCATGAACGGCAGTGTCCAAGTCCTGGGCTCACTCCAGAACAACGGAGGCTCGCCGACGACGATCGACTACGTGGAGCCCGGGGACAGCTATGCATCCGGCCAGCGAGTCGGAACTGAGCACGTCAACTGTGGGGCGTCGGTTCAAATATCGGTTGCAACCGACTGCTCAGCAATCGACTACCCGCAAGACGACGGTGTTATTATCGTCAACACTACCGCCCATGCCTCTTTCGAGGTTGAGACTTACTGACTAGTAGTCTTCGGCGATCCTGCTTCGTCGTACGCACCCCACAGATGCCTACGGCGAAGCACTCTTTACAACCACCTAGCGATTCTGCATCACACTTTCCGGATAGGCTAATGGGACCGTTTGCCTCGCTCTTGGCGTCATCTGCGGTTTGCGCTGTCGGCACCATTTGGGGCGCAAACTTGTCGCAATTCAGTTCGCAGTTGGTCAAGGCCTGCCACGAGAGCATAACATCGGAGTACCGCAAATCTGTTTCGCAGGCGATGCGCCACCCAGCGAGAATTGACAAGGCAATGATATCGGCGAAAAGACGGCGGGACTTTGCACTACAAGTTCTCCTGCTTGCAGGTTCACCACAGACATCTCATTGGCACGATTACGACGCTCTTGTCGCCCTAGCAAAGTCGGCAGAATCCGTGCGACAACACAAAGACACCTCGCGCCTCGCTCAACTCGCAATTTCAATAGATCCGTCGCGACCAGACGCCTATGAAATATTTGGAATAAGCCTACTAAACACACACAAGCACGAACATCTAAGCGAATTGCTGAACGAGATTGATAAACAATTTGACACACTGAACACTTCACGATCTCTTTATGTCCTTGCCTTTAGACAAGCGATTCATCACAAGAGATTCGATTCCGCATTGGCGTTCAGCGACAAAGCTGCCGAACATGTCTTTGCTGCAGCCGAGACATCCGACGCCGCCGTCCGAGTGGCAGTGCATTTCTTTCGCGAGTGGGTCCCATTCTGTGCCGTTCACGAGGCAAACTGGGACGCCGAGCATTCAATGGCACGACACGCTTCACAGCTTAAACGAGGTTTCCAACGTCAGCACGCACAAATTACGAAGTCAAAGAACGTTGACGAAGCACTTGATACATTTTTCAAGTGCATCAGGATTCACATTCTCCTCCGAAATGTTGTGCGATTGAGTCGCCCGGAATCACTTCCCACAGAGTACTCAAATGTTCTGGCGACTTATGGCGATGCATTAATGCGCCAAGTTGATGCCGCAATCATCGCGGAAGGGCTGAAAGCAGAGCTTCGGGTGATGAAAGAAGATTCGTGCTTCTGGGAGAATTCGGAGGAGATCGTCGCGGCCTGCCAGACTTTGTCAACGAAGGCGAGGTCGCTGAATAGCCAAAGTGATGGAGTCGAAAAGGTGATAACTGCGACATCACGAATCGAAGAGTTTCTTCGACTGCACAGAACGTTGCATCGTTGTATCGGCCGCCCCATGCCAAGTCTAAACAATGTCAAATGGAGTCGCCGAGCTTGTGAGTGGGGACCGGTCCGGGGGAGGATTCAGCCATCGGTCGTTGCACTCATACCGGCATCAAGAGTGTCACACTTGGACCTGAAGGCTCTTCGGACGCTGCTGCAACGATGGAGTGTCGACGGCAATACCGACCTTGCAATCATAGTTGTCGGTTCAGATTTGATTCAGAATGGGCAACTCGCGGAAGCAAGCAGTAGGATATTGTTTGCCGAGAACGATACTCGATGGAGCGTTGGTGAGGGAAATGCAAGTGAGTGGATGGACGAATTGGGATTCGAACAAGCGTATGCAGACGCCATGCTACTAATTGGTGATCGTGATGGAAACATGCGGACGGGAGCCATAGGTATTGGTGAGCAGGCCGTATTTCATGCAGAGTGCGTTCTACGAGAGATAAGGGCGAGTGAGGAAGATGCCGATTTCTTTCTTTCACCGGTGTTGCCAGGATTTAGGAGAGATCGAGACAGGGAGGTTGACGGCGAGCCCGTTTACAGGGCCATCGGCCGTTGACTCGGGTGCCTCAGGTACTTGTCGAAGAAACCCAGCACGACCGGCCTCAGGTCGCGCTGCTTCGGCTGCAGATGAAACGTGTGCGGGGCGTCCGGAATGATCACCAGCTCATTCACCACACCCGCCTTCGTCAGGGCCTCCGCAAACACCTCCGAATCCTTCACGTCGACCGTCGTGTCCGCCGTCCCGTGCAGGATCAGCACCGGCGGGTCGTTCTTGTCCAGGTGCGACAGCGGCGTGATCTGACGCGTCAGCTCCTCCGCCTTCGGATTCTTCGGATCGACCAGCGTCTGGATCCGCTTCAGGCTGTCAGCCATCGGCCCGTACATGTCGATCACCGCCTGCACGGCACACGACTGCTCTCCATACGGCCCCGTGGGATCGAGCCCGTCTTTCGCCCCCGTCACCCCCACCATCGCTGCCAAGTGTCCACCGGCCGATCCCCCGATCACGCCGATGTGTTCCACGTCGATCTGATACTTCTCCGCGTGCGCCCGCAGCCAGCGGACCGCCGTCTTGCAGTCGTGCACGTTCTGCGGCCAGATCTTCGGCCCCTCCTTCGTCTGCAGCATGTAGTCGATGCTCAGCCCCACGTAACCGTTCTCGGCCAGTGTCGTTCCGATGTTGATTTCACGCTTGGCGTCGCGGACTCCCCCCACCCACCCGCCGCCGTGAATGATCACCACACCCGGACGCTTCTCACCCGGCTTCGCTTCGGCCGGGAGATACAGGTCGGCCAGCTCCTTCCGGTCGCCGCCAAGGTACGGAATGTTCTTCTCGATCCGGACTTCCGCCTGCAGCGGAGACGCCGCCACGGCTGCGACGGCACAACAGGCGAGAAAACGAGCGGTCATCAACATGGCGCACCACGGCTGAAACAGGGAAGTCAATTTCACGCAGCGATCATGCAGCAAGACCAGCCGCCGCACAATTCAGCCACCGTAATCGCAACACGCCCTCCCTCTCCCCGCACTCGACTCACCTGCTCCTGCCGCCAGCGTCGGGGAGAGGGGCCAGACCAAACACCCCACCGCGCCCGGAGCACCGAGCCCCGACAGAGTCGGTACTTCTCAGATCACGTTCCAGTCACGCGGATCGAGAAATGCGCGGAGCCTTCTGAGGGGCGTCGTGACCAGGAACCCAGCGTCCTTAAGTGAGCGGCAAGGCGCTAGCCGCCGGTCCGATATACCATCGACAGTCCAAGGCCCAAAATGCCCGGCTTCTCCCCACAACACGCCCCGCGCCTTCAAGTTCCGCCCGGATCTCCATCAGCCTCGTGACCAAGGTCCCCCTTGGTCACGCACCCTCAGCGAAGCTCCGCTTCGCGTTGCCGAGCCCCCATTCCCTTCGACTCGGTGCGATACGCCGCCACTGCGGAAGGGCTCCGTTTCAGCAAGACTCCTTCCTCCTCTCCTGAAAAAAGTCCCTCGCATCAACGAGCTTTCATGCTTCAGGGCGAAAGCATTTCATGGAGAGTCCTGTTCCACCTCAATCCCCAACGCGCGACCGACCTCCCTGTCGCGCGTCAAAAAAACGCCCCCATTTTTCGCGCAAC
Organism: Caulifigura coniformis; assembly: GCF_007745175.1. Taxonomy (GTDB): domain Bacteria; phylum Planctomycetota; class Planctomycetia; order Planctomycetales; family Planctomycetaceae; genus Caulifigura; species Caulifigura coniformis. The sequence goes on from NZ_CP036271.1 coordinate 1,661,659, forward strand.
CACCCACGCCATGGTGGAGGACCATGCATGAACACGACCACGGCACACATCAAACCCCACGGAGCCGGCATGCGGCGACAACCGCTCCCCGGACGCAGTCACCGTCCTGTCCGCCGGGGGAGGGGGGAGGGGGGCAAGGAGTACGCAACCACCCACATCAGCGCCCTCCTCGCTCGCTCGCGATCCGGCAGCGTCGGACAGTCCGCCGCGGGGCGGCCTGGAGGGACTGTCGGTTGCTTGCGGGCATCCAGACGCAAACCGACAATCGCCGCACGCCACTTCGCTCACCCCCAAAGGCCATTACATGCTTCGCTGCGCGCTCGCCACGCTCCTGGTCATCGCCTCGTCCGCGCTCCTCGCCCAGGACAAGCCCGACCCCAAACTCGACTCCTTCTACAAGCTCGGCCCCGACTCGATGAAGCAGGAGGGAGTCCCCACCGGCAAGGTCGAGGGACCGTTCTTCATCAAGACGGACATCTACCCCAACACCCAGCGGAAGTACTCCGTCTACATCCCGGCCCAGTACGACCCGAAAAAGCCGGCCCACCTGATGATCTTTCAGGACGGACACGCCTTCCTGAATCCCGAGGGACAGGTTCGCGCCACGAACGTGATCGACAACCTCACCTTCCGCCGCGAGATCCCGGTGATGATCACCGTCTTCATCAATCCCGGCCGCACCCCCGATCAGCCCGAACCGCCCGATCAGGGCTGGGGCGACGGGAAGACCAACCGCGGCGTGGAATACAACACGCTGGACGACAGGTACGCCCGCATCATCTGCGACGAGCTGCTTCCTGAGCTCAAGAAGAAGTACAACATCTCCGACAACCCGGAACACCGCGGCATCGGCGGCGCCAGCTCCGGCGCCATCGCCGCCTTCACCGTCGCCTGGGAACGTCCGGACGAGTTCCGCAAGGTCCTCAGCATCGTCGGCAGCTTCACCAACATCCGGAACGGCCACACCTACAAGGACGTCATCAAGGCGAGTGAAAAGAAGCCCCTCCGCGTCTACTTCCAGGACGGCCGCAACGACAACCGCGGCATCCGCCAGGGCAAATATGATGAGAAGTGGGACTGGTTCAAGCAGAACGTTGAGCTGGTCGAAGTCATGACCGCCAGGGGCTACGACATCAACTACACCTGGGGCATCGGCCTCCACGGACAGAAGCAGGGAGGAGCCATCTTCCCCGACATGATGCGCTGGCTCTGGCGCGACCACGCCGTCTCAACGGATGTCCACGACAAGACCGAACGCAGCTTCAACGTCCCCGGAAAGTAGTCGTCGGTCGCTGATGACAAAAGAAGCCCGGCCGCACCGGCGGCCGGGCTTCTGAATGCAGCCAGGCAGCACCATCGCCGCTATTTCATTTCAGCCTTCGCCGCTTCATACCGCTTCAGCGCCTCCACGATCTCCGGATGCTCGGCCGCGGCCACGGCCTTCTTCGACCACGCAATCGCTTCGTCCAGGTTCCCCTGCTCGAAGTAAACCCGGGCCAGCGTATCCATCACCGCCCCGTCCTTTTCCATCGTCAGTTCCACCGCCCGCTTCGCGGCCTTGAGCGCCGTGTCGAGGGTTCCCGGATAAGTCTGTTCAGCCGCGATTCCCCAGCTCAGATCGTTCAGCAGTTGCGGCGAATCCCGGAACGTCTTCGTCGCCAGCATGTCCGCATACTGGTTCGCCTCATCCATGTTCTCGCGGTTGCCCAGCAGCTGGAGTTTGACCAATCCGACCTGGAGCGCCTTCGGCTGGCTGGCCATCAGGTCATCCACCGCTTTGATGGCCGCATCGATGTTGTCGGAAGCCAGAGCCTGACGAATCTCCCGCTGCGCCTTCATCATCGCCAGCATCTGCTGCCGCGCCTCTTCCCGTTCTTTCCGGGCGACGGTCCGGTCCCACGTGCCATCGACAACTTTCGCCAGCGGCTCATCCATCCGTGCGGGGTGGCCGATCCATTCAACCACCCCTTCCCTTCCCACGATGAACGCCGTCGGAATTCCCCGCTCGCCCGCGGCCGACATGTAGGCTTCGTTGGTTTTCCCATCAACGTCCATCGCCAGCCGGTACGTGATGGTCGCGTCCCAGGTGACCCCTTCCTTCTGCTCGTCCTTCAGGAAGTCCGCCACCTTGGAGGTCTCTTCCGTGCTCACGCCGATCATCTGCGCCTTGTCGCCGTACTTCGTCTGCAGCTCGGCCAGGTGAGGCATGGTGGCCAGGCACGGCCCGCACCATGTCGCCCAGAACTCGACGACATAAACCTGCCCCGGCTTGAATCCGTCGACTTTCTCCCCCTTCACCCAGTCGCTGATGGCGAGCGCCGGCGCCGGAGAGCCGATGTCGAGCCGTGGTCCTTCATCCGGTGATGGAGCCTTTTCGAGCTTCGGAAGCTCGAGATCCTGCTGCGCCGCGAGCGGAAACGTACAGGCCGCAGAAAACAGGAGAGTGAAAGCCGTCCGCCAGAATCGTGTCGCCATGATCCCATCCCTGTCGAAAGTGACCGACGACGCGGATAGCCATCACCGCATCGTCCGAAGATTCAGACAAATTGTGTGAATCGCTGCTCCAAAACGCTATCCCACTCCGATCAGGCCTGGGCCCCGCCCCGCTCACGTTCCAGATCGCCGCGCAGGGCGGCGATCTCTGACACATCGAGGATCACGGGCCTGCGCCAGCATGACGACCATGCGTTCATGGACGCCGGTCATCGGGCCGCGGTCGGTCATGATCGAAGTGAGTCGTTGCCAGGTGCGCGAGAGTTGTCCGAAAGAAAAGCCGTTGAACTGGCAGGCAGAGTTCAAACGATTCCGGAGAGTTGTTCAACTTTCTCCATGACAGTGATCACTTGCCCCTCGCCATCAGGTGAAATCGGATGAACCGCCGCTCCGCTCTCCTCCGTTCGCTCGCCGCGTTTGCGCTGTCGCTCATCCGCCCCGGCCAGGCCCGTGCCCAGGCGCTCGCCCCACGTCCCTTCGGCGAAGCCAACCCGAATCTCGACTCCCTCGCGGTGGGTGAATGGTGGACGAAACGGCAGCCGCCGCGCAATCCACCGCCGTCGCTGGATGTTCCCCGTGACGAGGTGGTCGCCTTCGCCGTGTACACGCACGACAACGGCGTGCTCAAAATGACGGCCCAGCTGTTCCCCCTGAAACCGGGTGAAGAACGCATGGCCCGGCTCGAACTCAAACACGGAGACGAATGGAAAGAGGTCGCCCGGCAGGAGGTCCTCTATCCCGGCTGGTCGTCGCACTTCCGGATCGAGATGTGGGACAACACGAAGGACGTTCCTTACCGCGTCCGTCACGGCGCCAACGCCATGTTCGAAGGCCTCATCCGCCGCGATCCGAAAGACAAGGACGAGATCGTCGTCGCCAACATGTCGTGCAATTCGAGCCGCACGACGGGTCTCCGGCCGGAAATCATTGACAACATCACACTGCAGAACCCCGACCTCCTCTTCTTCGCCGGCGACCAGACATACCGCCACACCGAGCACACGGCCGGCTGGATCGAGTTCGGACTGCAGTTCCGTGACATCCTTCGGGATCGGCCAACGATCTGCATTCCCGATGACCACGACGTTGGCCACCCCAACCTCTGGGGGGAGAATGGCAAGGTCTCGAAGATTGCCGGCAACGCCGATGGCGGATACATGTTCCCCGCGGAGTACGTGAACCTCGTGCAGCGACACCAGTCGTGGCACCTGCCCGATCCCGTCGACCCCGCGCCGGTTGAACAGGGGATCACCGTGTACTTCACGCGACTCCGCGTCGGCGGAGTCGACTTCGCGATCCTCGAAGACCGCAAGTTCAAGAGCGGCCCGGCCGGGAAGATTCCGCAGATGGGTCCCCGCCCCGATCACATCAACGACCCGAAATACGATCCGAAATCGATCGACCTTCCGGGGCTGGAACTGCTCGGCAAACGGCAGGAAAAATTCCTCGAAGACTGGACTGCCGATTGGACCGGCGCGGACGTCAAGTGCGTTCTCTCCCAGACGGCCTTCTGCGGCGCTGTCCACATGCACGGGAAAGAAGACCAGCGGCTGCTGGCGGATCTCGACTGCAACGGATGGCCGCAGACGCCCCGGAACCGGGCATTGAAGCTGATCCGTCGCGCGGGAGCGACGCATCTGTGCGGTGACCAGCATCTGACGGTCCTGGTGAAGCACGGCATCGACGAGTTCGGCGATGGCCCCTACGCATTTACGAGTCCCGCTCTCGTCAACACGATCTACGGGCGCTGGTGGCACCCTGAGAATGAACAGCCTGGCCCGAATCCGGTTCCGAGCAGTCCGCTTCCATGGACGGGCGATTTTCTGGACGGTCTCGGAAACCGGATCTCGATGCTCGCATACGCCAATCCACCGAAGATCGCCGATGAGAAGCAACGGGCCGACGGCTACGGGCTCGTTCGCTTCAACAAGAAGAAGCAAACGATCACCTACGAGTGTTGGCCGCGATTCTCCGACGCGAAGGAAGGCGACAAGGCCCAGTTCGCCGGTTGGCCACAAACAGTGGCCATGGCGGCGAACGACGGCCGCAAGCCGACCGCGTGGCTGCCGCCGCTCCACTTCGATATCGACAATCCGGTCGTCCGGGTGATCGAAGAAACGACGGGCGAGGTCCTCTACTCGCGGAGGATCGTGGGCCGTGAATTCAGGCCGCCGGTGTTCTCCGACGGCTCGTTCATCGTCTCAGTCGGCCTCGATACGCCGGAAGTGACTCTTCCGGCGATGCAATCGCGTCCCTGGAACCGGGAAGACCGGATTCACCTCATCAAACTGGCGTGAACTGCTGCCAGGGCATGTCCACGGCCTCAACCGACCGGCAATTCGACTGCTGTCGCCGGGTGTCACACCACCGTGCTATGGTTCGCCTCATTGGTGAGTCGCATTTCGCGCGACCAGCGACCACGGACGGTTTGCAACATGACTGCTGACACCTCGGGCCACGGATCGTCGACCATCGGGCGGTTCTTTTTTGCCACCACCGTGCTCCTCAGCGCGTTCCTGTTGTTCCAGGTCCAGCCGCTCCTTGGCAAGTACATCCTCCCGTGGTTTGGCGGGAGCCCGGCCGTCTGGACGACGGCGATGCTGTTCTTTCAGGTCACGCTCTTTGCAGGTTACGCGTACGCCCACGGCGTCGTCCGCTTCCTGCCGACGACGGCGCAGGCCGGCCTGCACGTGGGATTGCTCGCCACGGCGTGCCTCCTGCTGCCGATTGTTCCTGACGAATCCTGGAAGGGACGGGACGCCGAGAACCCCACCGGCGTGATCTTCGCGCTCCTGGCGTTCACCGTCGGCCTTCCGTACCTCGCCCTCTCCGCAACCGGCCCGCTCCTCCAGGCCTGGTATCACGCCTGGAAGGCGGACGGCTCACCTTACCGCCTCTACGCACTGTCCAACGCCGGATCGCTCGCCGGCCTGCTCACGTATCCGCTGCTTGTCGAACCGAGTTGGCGACTGCGAACCCAGGCGAACCTCTGGTCCCTCGGCTTTGGAGTCTTTGCGGGATGCTGCGCTGTGACGGCCTTCGTCGTTGCCCAGAGTCGAAGGCAGGCCCGGCAGCAGGAGAACGTCGTCGGGCCGCTCCCCACGGTCACCTGGCTGAACCGCGCGTCGTGGCTCGGCCTGTCGATGCTCGGATCAGTCCTGCTGCTCGCAACGACCAATCACGTCTGCCAGGACGTTGCCGTGTTTCCCTTTCTGTGGGTCATCCCGCTGGCCCTCTATCTCCTCACGTTCATCATCTGCTTCGACCGCCCGCAGTGGTATGCCCGGAAATGGGTCGCTGCACTGGCCGTCATGTGGCTTCTGGCGACCGAATCGTCGCACGTGATCGAACAGACGTTTCAAACACGGCTCGGCATCGTTCCCCTGGTGATCCTCTCCTTCGGCACCCTGTGCCTGGGCTGCATGGTCTGCCACGGGGAACTCGTCCGGCGGGCGCCTCCCCCCGCGCGATTGACCGAGTTCTACCTGTTCATGTCCGCCGGCGGCGCTCTCGGGGGACTGTTTGTCAGCTTGGTCGCGCCGGCCGTTTTCGACGCATTCTGGGAATGGCCCCTGGGGATTGCGACCTGTGTCCTTGTCGCTCTGCTCGCCGTGTGGGACGAATTCAAGCCGGCCGGAACGGAAACGAGCGGCCAATGGATGGGGCGATCGGCGATTGCCATGATCACCGGCGGCCTCGTCCTCATCCAGATCGCACAGTCGTCCCTCAACCGCCGGCCTGCGATCTTCGCCGAGCGCAACTTTTACGGAGTCGTCACCGTCAGCGACGAACCGCCATCGGCAGGCGACGACGCCGTCCGGATGATGATCAACGGCGGAATTCAACACGGCCGGCAGTACCTCGACGAGAATCGACGACGCGCCCCCCTGGCCTACTACGGCGCCAACACGGGCGTCGGGCAGGTGCTCAATGCGCGGAAGCAGCGGCCGGGCCTGAAGGTCGGCGTCGTGGGCCTGGGTGTCGGAACACTCGCGACGTTTGCCGAGCCAGGGCACGTCTACCGGTTCTACGAAATCAATCCGATCGTCGACGTCGCGGCCCGCGAATACTTCACCTACCTCGGAGATTGCCTCGGCCAGGAGGAAACGATCATTGGCGATGCACGCCTGGTCCTCGAACGCGAAGAGCCACAGCATTTCGACGTCCTGGTGCTCGACGCGTTCAGCGGCGACGCGGTTCCGGCCCACCTCCTGACCAAAGAAGCCTTCGACATCTATCTCAGGCACCTCAACCCGGATGGCGTCATCGTCGTTCACATCACCAATACGTACCTCACGCTCGATCCCGTCGTCCTCGCTCTGGCCGATCATTCCGGACTGACGGGAGTTCGCGTCGAGACGACTCAGGATGCCAAAGCAAGGCAGGAACGCACCTGCTACATGGTTCTCAGCCGCGACAGATCCCAGCTCGCCGACATCCAGGGAGAGCCATTCCCCTCGAGCCCCAGGACGGACGCTCAGCACTTGTGGAGCGACGACTTCAGCGACCTGCTTTCGGTCCTGAAGAGGGGATGACAGGCCTGCCCGAGAGGAGTTGACGCCCGCCGTCGAGGATGCGAGGCCAGACGGGCCTTCAGCGTCGCCCCATGACGAACATCAGCACCATGATCGATGCGCCGAATGCCAGCAGTTTGCCCCACCACGGCATCGTCTCGAGAGAGAATCCCTGCGGTTGAGCCGCGACGGCTGGAATTGTTGTGGCCGGCGCGGGCGTGACCGGCACGGTAAATGGCGTAGCAGCCGGCGTCGCAAACGGATTCGCCGGATTGGTCACCGGTGTCGAGCTGCCAGGCGGAATCGACGTCGCGATCTCGGCCGCGGGCTGCTGGGCCCAGACGATTCCGCAGTGTGGACAGGTCCCGCCATACTTCGCGCCCCGCACCTCTTTGCCGCACGCAGGATTGGAGCAGATCAAGACCTCTTCGCCCGCCGATCCGGGCGTCTGCCCGGTGGGCGGGACCGCAGTGACCGCGGAATCGTTCCCTGCTGCACTTCGTTCCCGTTCCATCGCGGCCACCGCATCCGCATCGAGTTCCGGAATTGAAGGGGCATCGAATTTCGCCAGGGCCTTCGGCTGCTGGCTCGCTCCCGCAAACCCGCCCGATTGTGCAAAGCCGCCGCCTGACGAGGTCACCTGAGACGTCGCGGCAGGCTGCATGCCGATCATCCTGGCATACCCATCCGAAGCGCCCGCCACATTCTTCGTCTTCGCCGCCGATCCAACTTCCGGCGCGTCGCGAACAATCGTGACTCCCTGCAGTTTGCTCGACTTCGCCAGAAACTCGTCGAACGTCTCCTGCGCGGGGTAGTACTTGAAGGAGTTGTCTGCGGCCGAAATCATCGTGACGCCAGACATTTCGTAGCTGGTTTCTGCCCCGCCCCGCGGAGTGACGACGACCTGGTCGGCGGTGATCAGCGTGATCGCTCCGCGGATGAGCGCGCCATTGTGACGCACCATTCCCTCGCGCGGGGCCAGGAATGTCATGCTTCCGCCATGGGCCGCCGAGCCCGCGAGGAACGAAGCGACCGCTGCGATCAGGATCGCAGGCCATGCCTTGAATGATGATCTCCAGGCCATGTGGCCCCCTCCTCAATCCAGGTCCGCAGGCAACGTCCGTACCGCTGCGCCGCGCAACGACATTCGGCTCGGAGAACTGACCCAGCACGCACCCGATCCCATGACGAACTCCTGGCCGCACCAGAGCTCGCTACCGCACCGCAGAATGACGACGCCCGGCCGGGCGTCGTTCCAAAAACAATACCCTCGGCGACGACTTTCCGTAAATATCACGCCGATTCAGAAAACCTTACGCCCATGGAACACCGGACACGGGAAATCCCCTCGTCCTGTTCACTCGATTTCCGAAATCCACAGCCGGAGTTCGTTTTCGTACTCGCTCGCGAGGTTGGAGCGGATCAGTTCCCGATGGAACGCCGCCGCCCCGTTCGGTGCCAATTCGGCCGCCTCGGCGGTGGCGAAGCGCTTCGCCGGGTCCGGAGCGATCAGCCCGCCCAGAAGGTGCAGCAGGTTGGCGTTCTGGGCCACGTCGCGTGGCAACCGGTCCGGCAGGTTTTCGGCCAGATCATGCTTCGCCTGAACGAGATCCGGTCCGTCGCTGCAGTCGGCAAACGGGAATTGCCCCGAAAGCATCTCGTAGAAGATGTACCCCAGGCTCGCGAGGTCAGATGCCGCCGTATGAGCCGCTCCTTCCAGCACTTCCACCGCCGCGTACCGCGGAGTCCACAGAGGCCGGGTCGTCGGTTCATCGGCCAGCGCCGCCGAGCCGAAGTCGATGATTTTGCAGTTGCCTGTCCGCTTGACCATGATGTTCGCCGGCTTCAGATCGCCGTGGGTCAGTTGCGAACGATGCATGGCCGCAATCCCGCTCAGGCATTCCCGCAGGATTGCCGTCGCAACCCCCGGCTTCAGGCGGAGCTGCGACGACGTCTTGGTGACGATCACATCGTTCATGTACTGCCAGCGCTGCGGATCCATCCCTTCCCGGGCCTCATCCAGCGTGCGCGGCGTGAGCAGGTAGCGCAGGTCGAAACCGTCGACCCACTCCATGGCCTGGACGTGAATTCCCTTCAGCTCGATCACGTTGAAAATATCGAGCAGGTGGTCCTGCTGGACGGATGCCAGCTCCATTGCCACCCGGGCCAGGCGTCCCATCTCGTCCCGGTACGCCTTGACGCTGGCGTACCCGTCCGGGCGAAAGAACTTTAGCGCCAGACGGAACTTCACATCAAACGCCCCGTAGCGGTCCGCCAGGAACACGATCCCCTGGCCGCCCGCCCCGAGTCGTTCGACCAGGGTGTAAGTCTGCTCCCACGACACGTCGTCGCGTCGGAGCATTCGCTGGAACTCTTCAGCCAGCTGCTGGCCGTCGCCCTGCGGAGCCGAATCGGATCCCGGTGACGCCGCGTATGCCAGCGTCGGATCGAGTGCAGAAGGATTGAGTGTCACTGGAGACGGAAGTGCGCAAGCCGTCATGGAATGGGAAGAAAACCGATCCGTCGGCAACTGGGGGAGAACTGGCGGCGACCAATCAGAACCGGCCGTCGGAAGATGACTCACCATCTTGAGCATGATTATCCCTGAATCCCGGTCCATACTGAAGCCAGAAACAGGCTCCCTTTCGCGAAATGCCACAACACGCGGCTCAGCCAGCGGTTACAATCTTTGTCGCGTCTTCGCTCGATTCCCCGCCCGCCGACAGGACGCCCGCCTGCAGGCCAGGTTCGGTTCGCCTCGACGCATTCGGTTCGAACGGTCGATAGAGTCTGAAGACGTATTCTCTCCGGGTTTGTTTCAACAATTCTCGCGCGTTCATGTCATCCGCCGCTCGGATCACTGTCATGGCCGGCCCCGATGAGGGGCGGTCGTTCGACGTGGTCCAGGAGCTGGCCCACATCGGACGCGACGCGGACGCCCAGATCGTTCTGACCGATCCCGCTGTTGCGAGGCATCAGGCCAGCATCGCCCGCCGAGGAGGTCGATTCGCACTCTTCACTCCCTTCGACGGCGGCGCCCATGTCGACGGAGCGGCCGTTCCGGCCGACCGCTGGGTCTGGCTCCCGTCCATGGCCGACATCCAGCTCGGGGACGAAACCCGCGTCCGGTTCGAGGCAGCGACGAATGGGAACGGCGTGACGACCGAACTGGATCTCGCCCCCGATGCCACCCCCGCGGCGCCCGAACCGGCCGGAGCCGCTCCTCCCGCACCGAAAGATGGTTCCTCCTCCACGGCTCGCCGCCGCCGCAAGAAGGGCGAAAGCAAGCGCCAGGTTGCGCGGTTCTCGGTGGATGCCGAAGGAGCCCCCGTCGTTCAACTCGGGGCGGATGGCAGGCTTCCCGAGTTCCACCTCTCCGACACGCCGGCCCCCGAATCGGAACAGCAGGCGGACGCGGGTGTTCGTCCCTGGTTGGCCATCGTCGCCGTCGTCGCCAGTGGCATCCTCTCGCTCGCTCTGATGCTGTGGACTCCCCAGACCGGAGCCCCGGCCGGACATTCCACCCGTGCCGCCCGCGAGGCGTTGACCGGCTTCTACGGCAAGGACGGGGCCGATCTCACCCCGTATCAGAAGCTCCTCCGCCAGGCCGCCGTGGAACATTCCCAGGGGCGTTTCCGCGAAGAGCGGAGGCAGTATCTCCGGGTCCTCGACCTTCTGAACTCCTGGGACGCCACGAATCCGCGCAACCTCAACGGCCTGACCGGCCGGCAGACTGGCCGTGGAAAAAACAGCGACCGGGAACTCCGTGAGCTGCTCGAAACGCTTGTGGCCACGCCGTAATCACGACGTCGGTGGATTTCGCGGTTGAGGACTCTTACGAAACCGGAGACGGAGCCGCCGACGCAAGCCCTGTTCGCCGCACCAGCAGTTCATGGCACAGCAGATCGGCCCCGGCGATCCCGATGATCGCTGCCGGCACGACGGCCAGGCCAAGCGTCTGCGCAATGAAGCCGACTACGCCCGGCACCGCCGCAGCGCCGATCATCGCTGCACCGACCTGAAATCCGACTGCATGCGCGGACAGCCGGGTTCCCAGGCGCTGAGGGGTCCGGGTCATCAGGCACGGAAAGACAGGAGCCAGCCCCAATCCCCCCAGCGCCAGGCCGAAGTAGGCCCCGCCGGCCCCGAGAGGCAACGCGAACACGACAGCGCCGATGGCTGCCCCCGTCAGGCTCCAGCGAAGCAGCCGATCAATCCCAAGGCGATCGGCCACCAGTCCGAAAACCACGCGTCCCATCCCGAGAAATCCCCAGAACAATCCGACCGCCACGCCGGCCACGGCCGGATCGACACGGCGAGACTCGGTCAGAACGGTGTAGGTCCATTGGGAGAACGTGGCTTCCAGGCCGGTGTTCAGGAAGAACACCGCCATCGACATCAGCACACTCAGGTTGCTCAACGCCGACCAGGAACTGACGGCGTCGTGAGGATGGTCTTCAGCCTTCGCCGTCCCCCATTTCTCGCGAGTCATGAGAAACAGGAGCGCCAGCGTCCCCAAAGTGGATCCGACCACGATGTACCCCAGCTGATATGGGCGGCCGCCGCTGAGAACGGCCGTCATCAGAAACGGCCCCAGCATTGCCCCGAGGCAATAGCAGGCGTGCAGCCAGTTCATATGGCGCGCGGAGAGCGAGTGCGCCGCATACCCGTTCAGGCCCGCGTCAATCGCGCCTGAGCCAAGTCCATGCAGTAGCGCCGAACTCAGGAACAACAACCACGCCGGCGCCACGGCGAAGCCAAACATGGCGCTCGCGACCAGCCCTGTGCTTGCAGCCAGCAGGAGTCCGATTCCAAGACGACGGGTCAGGCGTCCGGCGAAGAAGCTGGAAACGAAATAGCTGGCGCTCGTGGCGATGAAGAGGAAGCCAACGGTTCCCTGCTGCAATCCGAAACGATCGCGAACGGACGGCCAGGCCACGCCGATCACGGCATCCGGCAGCCCAAGACTGACAAACCCGGTATACGCCAGAATGATCAGCAGCAGCGGAGGCGTCCGCGCACGTTCCGTCGCCTGATGATTCTGCATGACCCGGGGATTCTTACAGCCCGGCGCCGGGGAACAAGGGGCGACTCAAAGCGTTTGACTCACTCAATCTCACAGTGCCGAAGGTGGGACTCGAACCCACACGTCTTTTGGGGACACCGGATTTTGAATCCGGCGCGTCTGCCAGTTCCGCCACTTCGGCTTGAAGGCCTCTTCGCCCTCTGTTGTCTGGAAAAACTCGCAGTTTCCCCTGACGGGACGCCAGTTTACGCCGTCGACTGCCGGAGTCAACGTTGGTCATGCCGCGACGATGCCCTCGGTAGACCACGACCGCGCAAGGAGCGTACTTTGTAACCCGTATGTTCGAGCCGACCTCCGGAGACTGCAGGCTTTCATGACGAAATCGCTGGTGATCTGCGGCGCGGGAGGACACGCGAAGGTGGTCGCCGATGTCGCCCGCAGCGCGGGCTGGACGGTGGCCGGGTTCGTCGACGACCTCCACCCGGAGAGAGCCGGCGAAGCGTTTTTTGGTTCGCAGATCCTGGATGCGAACCAGGTCTTCCAGGGCAGCATGCCGGCCATTGCGCTCGGCATTGGAGACTGCGCGGCGCGGTTGCGGCGGGCGACGGAACTTCTGGATCTCGGGTGCCCGGCCCCGGTGCTGGTGCATCCACGGGCCATTGTCGCGTCCTCGGCCCAGGTCGGACCGGGCACGCAGGTGATCGCGGGGGCGGTCCTCAATCCCGACGCCCGGCTCGGAACCGCGGTCATCATCAACACCGGGGCGACCGTCGATCACGACTGCGTGATCGGCGACGGAGTGCACCTGGCTCCGGGGGTGCATCTCGCGGGGAACGTCACCGTCGGTGAACGCACGCTGATCGGCATCGGCTCGGTGGTGAAGCCGGGGATCCGCATCGGCCGCGACTGCGTCATCGGGGCCGGATCGGTCGTCGTGGAGGATCTGCCTGATGGGGCAATCGCCTACGGTGTTCCCGCGCGGATCCAGCGGAACCGGTAGATGCTGCCGCTTAAACCAGCTCCTTCATCGGACCGTATTTCGCGTGGTCCACGAGGAACTGCGGTCGTCCCTGCAGGTCTTCGAAGGTCGTCGTCTCGACGTCGATACCAAGCGCCTTGTACAGCGTCGCGAAGACTTCCTGGAAATGAACGGGGCGTTCCGTCGCGTATTCGCCAAGCCGATTCGTCGCGCCGATCACCTGGCCATGCCGCATTCCGCCGCCGGCGAGGAGGGCCGTCGAGACCTGCGGCCAGTGGTCGCGGCCCCCTTCGTTATTGATCTTCGGGGTGCGGCCGAATTCGCCCCACACCACGACCGAGACATCGTTGAGCATGCCGCGCATCTCGAGGTCTTCGAGCAGCGCCGTGACGGCCTGGTCGAGCATCGGCATGTCTTCGCGGGCCTGGCCGAAATTGTTGTTGTGCCAGTCCCAGCGGCTGAAAGAAAGAGTCACGCAGCGGGCGCCGGCCTCGATGAGCCGACGCGCCACAAGAAAGTTGTCGAGAAGCCGCGGGCCGCCGTCGTCACGGTTCACGTTGAACCCGCGGCCATACCGGTCCCTGAGCTGGGGGTCCTCCAGTTCGACGTTGAGCGCATCGGCGAGCTTGCTCGACGTCAGGATTCCGAACGCCTGCTGACTGAACGCATCGAGGCCCTCCATCTGCCCCTTCGCATCGACATCACGTCGGAAACGATCGAACGACGCCAGAACCTGCTTGCGGTCATTCAGACGGTCGAGCGTGATCCCTTTCAGGACCATGTCGTCCTTCCCCTCTCCCTGGGGCATGAACGGAGCGTGGGCCACGCCGAGGAATCCGGGCTGGCCATTATCGGCCCAGGGCATATGCCCCATCTTCGGCGAAAGGCCGACGTAAGCGGGGACGGCCGGGTCTCGCGAGCCGTAGACGCGGGAGAGCACCGAACCCAGGGCAGGACGTCCGCCAGCGGGTTGGTTCTGGGTGGTGTGCCCCGTGAGGCACTGGAAGGCGTAGTGTTCGCCGCTGGCGCCGACGATCGAGCGAATGAACGTCATCCGGTCGGCCATCGAGGCCATCCGGGGAAACATTTCGGAGATTTCGAGGCCGGGGACCTTCGTGGCGATCGACTCGAATTCGCCGCGGATCTCAGCGGGCGCTGTGGGCTTGGGGTCCCACATATCGAGGTGCGGAGGGCCTCCGGGAAGGTAGATCATGATGACCCCCTTGCCGTGACCGTTCACGCCGGAGCTCCCTTCCGCGCGAAGAAACTGCGGGAGGGCCAGTCCGCCGAGCGCGAGACCGCCGATCGAAAGAAACTGCCTGCGGGACAGCCGATCGCACATCGGCGTCCGCTTGCCGAACATCGTCAACATGGCCAAGTCCTTCTGGAGCGTCGATTCGTCGCCCGGCGCAAATTTCTGCGCGCCGTTACGTTTTGCGACGATTCGAGGCTGAGAGTCCTTCTCTCACTGCAATCTATGGCGATGCGACTCTACGGGTCAATTCGGCATTCAGTCGGCCCCGTTGCCAACAGAACTCAAAGATTAGCCCTGCCGAGAGTTAGGTTCTTCCGGATGGGGCGAATTGGCCTGCTTCAGATTGGGACACGGCCGCCCGTAAAATCGCCCCAATCACTCCGGAGCGGCCGGGTTACGCGATGACTGTTGCGTTTTGCAACGGTCAGCCTCCGCCAGGGCCTCGAACCGGGCCCGCAATTTTTCGAGATCTTTTTCATCCAGCTCTTCGAGATCCAGGAGGGTGTTCCGCGCTCCCTCCATCGCGCGGATCAGTTCATCGAGCTTGATCTGCACGGCCGCGCTGTCGCGGTTCTGGGCGCTCTGGATCAGGAACACCATCAGGAACGTGACGATCGTCGTTCCGGTGTTGATGACGAGCTGCCAGGTCTCGCTGAATCCGAAGAGCGGCCCGGTCAACGCCCAGCCGATCACGAGGGCGACGGCCGCGCAAAACGCGACCGGATGGCCCGCTGCCTTGGCGGCCCATTTGGTCATCCGGTTGAACAGGGAGTGACGATGCATGGCGTCTTCCAGCCGACCGGGGAAATGAAAACAGCCGGCAAATTCGCCGGCTGCGTGATCATTCGAGCCTGTTCAGGCTCATTCTTCGGCTTCGGCGGCGTCTGCAGCCCCCGGGGCGGCCGCGGCGCTCGTGGCCGCGGTGACCAGTTCCTTGATCGGCTGGATGAAGTACATCTTCTTGCCCTTGGAACGGAGCTGTTCCAGGCGCTCTTCGGCCGCCGCCCGCTGGTCGTACGGGAAGCGGGCTTCTTCCTTCATCGTGCCGCTGAAAACACCCCAGATCAGGCGCTTCCGCTCGGGGGCCTTCGTTTTCTTGCGAGTCGTCGCCTTCTTCGCGGTGGCGCCCTTGGTCTTCTTCGCTGCGGCCGGACGGGCGTCTGCGGCCTCCGCTTCACGGCGCTTGGAAAGACGGCTGGAAACTTTGCGTGCCATGGAAATCCCTGTGACTGGGCAGCTCCCTCTCGAACATCGCGAGACAGGAACGGCCGGCTGATTGAATCAAGCCCTGTAATCTAGCACGTTTGGCCGAAATGTCATGCCCGCCGGCGAGTGGCCCAGGTCTGCTCACCGTTTCAGGATGGGCCAATTCGTCGTTCGCTTGCGTCGTTGCCGCAAAATGACTTGCGGTGACAAGAGACAACCGACTGTGAAAAAGTGACTCACCCCGCCCCAAATTCCCCCGCCAAAGCACTCCCGAGTACCGAGTACCGGGCCCCCCCGCGCAACCGCCCCCGTCATGGTGGAGGACACCATGAACCCAACCACGATCAACCTGTCGTCTCACACCCCGGCCTGGCCGGCTCCATGTCCGCACCACCCACGCTCTCCCGATCCTTCCACTGAACTTCCGCAGGGAAAGAGGGCGAGGAGTACAGGACCACCCACACAACGCGCCCTCCTTGCCCCCCTCGGCGTCGAACACTTCCGCAGTTTTCCGAATCCCCGCGCGCGCCTGCGAGTTCCGCACACGTCTGGTCACTTGTTCACGATGGGCCAGTTCGTCTTTGCCGCAACATGACCTGCGGTTTCGAGAGACGACCTCTTGTGAAAAAGTGACTCGCCCTGGCGAGAGGCCCCGGACCGGGTGGAGTGACCGCCTGCCCCGCACGTCATCGTCCGCCGCTGCTCCCCGGCGCAACCGTCTCAGTCAGATGGAGAGACCAGACACATCCATCGGAGGCGATCATGGGCCGAGCCACCTGGAATCAGTCGCAAGTCAAAATGTCACCGATTCTTCGGGGAGAAGAGGCCAAGAAAACAGATCCGCCCCCCGGTCCCTGCGCGCCTTGGATGCGTTCCTCAGGGACTTGCGGTGGAACAGGAGGTAAAGAAGGCCGGCGAAAGCGGTTTCGTCGCAATGGGGTTCGAGGACAGAGCGTTTGCCTTGTTCGAGTTGGCTTCCAGGGGCAACTGGCGGAAAGAAAGTCAGGGGCCGGCGGCGGGGAATTCGAAACGGAAGATCCCCCTGGAAGTCCGGACCTCGACCCATCCGTCCGATTGGCTCCGTTCGACGACCAGCCCTGTGGAGCCGACGAGTTCACCCTGCAAATCGTTTCCGACCTGGCGCCCGGTCCGCTTGTCGAAACAGCGGATCCGGTCTTCACGGAGCTCGGGGCCCCGGAGCACGGCGTCGTTGATGACCAGCAGTGGAATGTCGCGCGGCTGATCGAGCGGGAACACCGACTTCTCCAGCGGGATCGACCACTTCAGCTCGAACGTGTGCGGGTCGAGTCCGTACACGGTGCCGTTGGCGTAGGGCCGGCGTCGATTGCCGAGGAACATCAACGGAGGCCGCAGCTGCTCGACCGCCGGCGGGCCGAAGACGCAGATCATCAGGGCGAAGGGATCGTCCACGGCATAGACATCCGCAATTTCTCCCGGTGGCGAGATCGCGACCCGGGCCATCTCCGTGCCATCCGATGGCCGGAACAGCTGGATCGCATCAGGCCCAGCCGCTCCGATAAGCCTCGAGCCGACCTTGAACTCCACGGCACGCGGATCGATTGGGGCCTTCCAAAGGAGGGTGCCGCTCTCGAGCTCCACCGCCGCCAGTCCCGAAGGCTCATCGCCCGCCGCGGGGTCTGCGATCGTTCCAGCGATCGCGCCGCTGCGAAGGATCGCGGTCGTCCCGACCGTCGTTCGCAGCTCCCCTCCGGAAAAGCCGAGCTCGCGCGTGGCCAGCAGTGAACCGTCCAAAGGATCGAGCGTCTCGATTCGCTTCCGTGACGGAGAGACGACGACCAACGCAGTGTGATCCGCCACGGCGAAGGCGTCGGGGTCGAATGCATCGCGATCCCACATCCGGCGCCCGGTCGCCGTCTCGCAGCACACGAGGCGACCGAATTCGCGGTAATACAGGTTCGAGGCGGTCACCGGTCCCAGTTGGGCGAGCGGCCGGCCGAATTCATCGAGATCGAGCGGATGCCGGCCCGGCGCGCTGTCGGAGAGCCTTGGAAGAAAACTGACGCTGTAAGTCGCGACGTCGCCCCAGGCGTCGATCCAGGGAACGTCCCAAAGCTTCGACGCCCCGCGCTCTCCGGCCGCGTTGAAGGGGAGAAGTCCGTGAAGTCCCGTCCCCGACTGGAGCAACACCAGCGGCCCGATTCCGATGGACTGCCGATAGTCCGACGACTGGAGCGACCGCTCCGTCTTCGGCAAATCGATGGCCCAGGGGCGATCCTGCCCGGCCCCGGAAAAGTGAACTCCCATTCCGGTGATGCCTCTGTTGTGGCCCGTGAGCTTCACGGCGATGGAGAGGCGATCGAGTTCCCCGGGAGCCTGGGGCTCGAACCAGACGGGCCACTGGTCGACGGCAATGTTCCACGAGCGGACCGAGGCGAGCACCGGCTCTTTCGACGGCCACGCGGGGATGGATGCCGCGACAGGTCGGAGAGCGCGCTCGAGTTCGGCGGCCCGAGGTCCGACATCGCCGCCGAGCCCTTCCAGCGACAGCAGGGCGAGTCGCTGTCGCGCCCGTCCGCGCGTGTCGAGTGCAGGCGACGCCTGAAGTCGATCCAGTGTTCTTGCCGCTCCCCAGTCAGTCCGTCGCAGCAGATCGAGCAACCTTTCCACTTCGTCCGGCCGCGCCGCTCCGACGCGATTCAGCAGTTCGTCCAGCCGGCCGCGCATGGCGGGCGGAACCGAAGTGAATCCCTGAGAGCCTGGAACCGCGGGCGGCAGGAGGGTCGCGACGACGAGCAGATCGGCCCGTATCCGACGGCTGAGCCTGCGATTCGATTCGACCCAGCGTTCCGAAAGTCCGGCGAGGGAAATCTGCTCCAGGAGGTCGAGCGCCGTCTCGGGCCGGCGATCGAGCAGAAACGCTGCGAGCGCTTCATCGACGTCGTCGAAACGAGGCGGCGCAGGTGTCCGGCCAATGGGGGCGGGGATGGGATGAAACTCGCCGGCCGCCGTTTCACGGGCAATCAACCGGAATGTGTGTCGCCAGCGCCCGGCGGGGGCCGTTTGCTCCCTGAGCAGTTTTTCGGCCGCAGCCAGTTGTCCTGCGGCGGCGAGCCACTGGGGAGTGTTCGCCTTTTCGGGCGAGGCTTCGCGCTGCGCGGCGACTGTTCTGTGAAGTGCGAGGCCGCGGGGGGTGCGGACGACGATCCCCGCGGGGGTCCAGGTGAGACTTCGCAGTTCATCGAGCGTCTTCGGCCGTTGCCCGGCGATCTCCGAATCCCACGCGACGCTTCGCGTCAACGCTCCATCCTCGAGCCGCAGGGCCGCGGCGCCGCCACTGCGAAGGGGCTGAACGTACCAACCACCTGCGAACGCCCCCGCGCCGGCCGGCTGGATGATCGGCGTCGACCAGATGACGGCGCCATCGACAGGATTGAGTCGCTGTACCGCATCCGAGCGGATGACGAGGAGCGTCTCGTGGCGTTGCAGGACCGCCAGCCCGTTCTCGCGCGGCCTCTGCCAGCGAACTTCCCCGGTGATCCGATCGAGAGCTGTGATGGCTTCGGATTCCGGGCCGACCCAGATCACGAGGTCGTCCATCAAGGCCAGCAGGGGCTCCCGCCATCCGGTCCACGTCCGAAACCGTGGAGAGTGCGACGACATCGGTCCGGCGACCGGCGGCAGCCCGGCCCCTCGCCAGTCTTCGCGCTCACTGCGGTGGACCCATTCCAGTCTTCCGGTGCGAGGATCGACGGAAGCGAGCCCACCGTTCCCCGTTGCGCAGCGAACGCTCCGGCCACTGGTTTCGATCTGGGCCGGCATCCAGCTGCGACGATGATCGGCGACGAGGTTGAGCCCGGCGTCTCCGAGCCGCGTCCCCCATCGGTTCACAAAGGTCTCTGGATCGAGCGAGTTCAAAACAAGCTGGCCACCGGCTTCGGTGAGGGTGTACAGCTGGCCGTGCCCCAGCCGCGGAGGTGCGAGGACTTTCGCCGCCCGGGGCGGACCACCCGCGGGATCCGAGAATTCGCGAATTGCCTCGATTCGCCGGCCATCCGCCAGCGCGCTCACGTCGATCTGGTCGGCAATCACGACGCGCGGCCGATTCGACTCCAGCGGCCGGACCGAGAACTCGCGATCGCCGTCGATCATCGACCGGCTGCTGATCGATTCGCCCAGAGCCTCACGAAAGGCATCCATCGCTTCGTGGCCTGCGGACGCCGGGTCGGTCGGGCTGCGCCGCTTCCACTCCGTCGTTCCGTCAGCTGTCTTGAGGCGTCGGGCCGACGCCCCTTCGATCAGCAGGAAACCGTCGCCAACGACGGGACGCCCGACCATGAACAGCGGCTGGGCCAGCTTTTCGAAGTCGCGCATCATGCGGTCCCACGCCGGCTCGTGCGTTTCATCGGACGAGGTCGAAGACCAAAGCACGTCATCGGAAGGAAGGACCTCTGCGACATCGGAGACCGGCTCGGCGGACGCGACAGTCGCTGCGTCGACTGGCTCGAGGCGTGCGACGGCCGTCCTGAGGTCATTCGGAAGAATGGCAGCCCACTCCGTCCATCCCGAGTCGGCGACCGCGGTCTCCCCCAGCGCGAGGAGCGACAACCGCCTCCATGCGGCCATCTGAGGAAGGCGTTCGACGGCCTTTCGTGGATCGTTCGAGGCATCGAGCCAGCGGTCGACAGCGATGCTGCAGGCGAGGAAGTCGCCTGCGTCGAAGGTGCGCGACGCGATCTGTTCGCAGGCTTCCAGGGCAGCGGTCGTGTGCGGAAAGCGGTCGACCACGCGCCAGAGAGCGTCGATGTCTTCTTTTCCGACAGCCTCCGCCAGCGCTCGATTGGCCAGCGGTTCCGTGATCCGCACGTATTCCAGCCGGATGGCTTCCGGCTGCTGGTCGATGAGTGCAGCGATCGCGGTGGGCGTCGACATCAGCGCACCGCGGTACGGAACGAGTCCGGCCGGCTGTGCCGAATCGAGCATCGCCCGCCAGCGCGAGACAGCGGTCAGGAGGTCTCCGCGGGCCAGCTCGGTTTCCGAGGCCACGAACTGCGCCCGCGCCTCATCGTCGATATCGACCTGCAACGCGTAACGCAGCAGCTGGTCGCGAGATTCGTCCTGCCCGATCGCCGAAAACGGGAAGGCTCCCGCCAGGGCGACGATCAGGGACAGGATTGCTCGGACAACCACGGCAGACTCAATGCACTCCCAGTTCACGTCGCAGCGCATGCAGGCTTTCGCTCAGTTCGCTGACCGTCGCCTCGAGCGCTGTGATGCGATCTTCCAGCGGTGAGAGATCGACGCCCGCGGCCGGCGTCGACGCGGGCGCTGGCCTGGATCGTTCCTCGACCATTTCGTTCGGCGGTTCCGAGGTCGTGAACGACCCGGGAGCGAGCGTCCGCGCTTCATCGGCCTGATAGAAGTTGTGGTCGACTTCGACGCCCCGCCGGTCGAGCGGACCGTTTGCCTGGATGTAGCCGCGATCGAGGAGCGAGCCGAGTTCGGCCCGCAGCTGCTCCTGGGAATCGATCGGGACCATCCGGCTGGCGCGGGTGCGCAGTTCGCCCGGCTGCTGCCGGCCGCGGAGCAGCAGCTCTCCCATGATTGCCAGCTGCGGCTCGGTGAAGGGATAGGCCTTGCGGGCGTAGTGCCGGAAGCGTTCGGTGCGCCCGCTTTCGGTATGCACGACGGCCACGAGTCCCTGGGCCCGCAGTTCGTCCAGGAACCGTTGCAGCTGCTCTTCGCTGTAGTTCACGACCGGGTCGCGATTGCTTTTCTGATTGCAACCGGAGGTCGCCGCCTTGAGGGTCAGCGGGTACTGGTCGGGGGTTGTGAACGCCTTTTCAATCAGGACGCCGAGCACTCGCCGCTGGGGCCGAGACAGTTCGCGCGGTCCCGTCGGAGCGTCATCGGGCGAAAGAACATCGTCAGACATATCAGCAGGGCCTGTCGCCGAGAAAGTCGTCAAATTCGTGGAGGTCCGGGTCGTCCCGGGCCGCCCAAGGATTGTTGCGGCTTTCGCAGCCAATCGGAACCGTCGGTGCGGGGTGGCGTCGCCCGTTTCAGATTACCCAGTTTCCGGCCGTTCGAACGACAATTCGCGCCCGGCATGGGCGTGAGTATCATCGGGTCTGGACGGGCAACGTTACGAAAAACGGGAGAATTGCCGTGACGCAGAACTGGTCGGATCGCAGAGCCTCTTGGTTGAGCGCAGGAATCGTGCTGGGCGTCGCACTCGCCAGCTACTGGCCGCATGAACCGATGGCGTATGCCGAAGCGGCCGCCGGCGCCGAGAAGTTCGCCCTGTGCACGGTGGGGACCAACATTGGCGACGCCGAGGCGATTTTCGTTCTGGACTATGCAACGGGCCGCCTGATCGGCGCGACGTTCAACAACAAGGTCAACCAGTTCTCGCAGCCGATGATCCGCAACCTGGCCTCGGATTTCGGCCTGACCGAACAGGGACAGTTTCTGATGGTTCCCGGTTTCGTGGGAGCGCGCGGCCGCGGAGCGCAGCCGGCGAACGGGGGCATCTATGTGGCTGAGCTGACGACGGGAAAGCTCGCCTTGTATGGATTCATCAATGTGAGCCAGGGCACGAAGATTCCGCAGGAACTGTCGGTGCTGGGCGTTTTCCCGTGGCGCTCGGCCACCTGAGTTTGCTGCATTTGATTCTGAGAAGGGGCCCAGGCCCCGGCAGGGGCGACACCAGCCGTGAGGGGGTGTCGTTCCTGCCGGGGCTTGGCATGTTGCTATTCCGCTTTATCGTGGGCAGATCCCACGTGGTCTCCGTTTCACTCGTCCTCGCCACACCACCATGCTCCCCGGAATCAAACAGTTTCGCCTGGACGGCAAGGTGGCCATCGTCACCGGCGGTTCGAAGGGGCTTGGGCTGGCCATGGCTGAAGGGATCGCTTCGGCGGGAGGTGCGGTTGCGCTCGTGAGCCGGCATGTCGAGGAAGCGGCCGCGGCGGCGGAGCAGATCACAAAGGAATACGGGACGCGCGCCATCGGCATCGGCGCGGACGTGACCGAGAACGATGCGGTCAAACGGATGGTCGACCGGACGATCGGCCAACTGGGGCGGATCGACATTCTCGTCAACAACGCCGGGATCAATATCCGCGGACCGATTGACGAACTGACCTACGACGAGTTCCGGCAGGTGCAGGAGATCAATGTCAACGGGCCGTGGCTGTGCGCCCGCGCTGTCGTTCCGTTTCTCAAGGACCAGAAGTGGGGACGGATCATCAACCTGGCCAGCACGCTGGGCGTGGTCGGGCTTGCAAACCGGACTCCGTATGCCACGAGCAAAGGGGCCGTGGTGCAGTTCACCCGGGCGCTAGCGCTGGAACTGGCGCCGTTCAACATTACGTGCAACGCGATCTGTCCGGGGCCATTCCTGACGGCGATGAACGAGCCGATCGCGCACACCGAGGAAGCGAAGAAATTCATCGTCGGCGCGGTGGCGCTGAACCGCTGGGGGAAGGTGGAAGAGATCCAGGGGGCGGCGATTTTCCTGGCATCCGATGCGTCCAGCTTCGTGACCGGCAGCCTGCTCACTGTGGATGGCGGATGGACGGCCCGTTGAGGATTCGATCGCGGATCGGCGCTCGATGCGCGATCGTTGCCGCGCTGCTGGCGGTCGCTTGTTCGGGCTGCGGCGATCGCCGCAAGTTGGTGGCCCAGGGACTATTCAAAGCTGCGGACAGCGATAACAGCGGGGCGATCTCAATTGCGGAGTTCCATCTGGCGAGCCCTGAATCGGCTCCTGAAGATCGTGAGAAGGCGTTCACCGAGGCCGACGTCGACAACAACCAGCAACTCACCTTCGAGGAATACCGTTCGTCGCTTCCTGGCCCGGAGGCCCTGCTGTGGACGCTTGGCATCTTTTCGGCGGTTTCCTTCATCGGTTCCCTGGTCGCGATTCCGATCGTCGTGGCGCGCCTTCCGATTGACCATTTTTCCGGACCGCACGAGGCGGCCGACTGGGTCGCGTCCTCGGTGGGCCGGCGCATCTGGCTGGTGCTGAAGAATATTCTCGGAGTGCTGCTGATCACGGGGGGAGTGATCATGCTGGTCCTTCCGGGCCAGGGTGTTCTCACCATTCTTCTCGGGGTGGCGCTGATGGATCTCCCGGGAAAATGGAGGCTGATGCGGGCGCTGGCCCGCCGGCCGAACGTGATGAAGGCGCTGAACTGGATGCGTGAGCGGGCGGGGAAGCCGCCGCTGATTCCGCCGCCGGCGAAGGGGACGACTCGGCACGAAATGCCGTTGCCGGTTACCGACCAGCCGCCATCGGCCGAACCTTGAAGACCAGTTCACGGACGGTTTTCAGGGGTAGTCCGTTCGGACGTTCCGTGCGACACTCGCGCCGTCTATCCGTGCGAGTGAAGGTGAGCCGAAATGCCGTATCAGCCGATCGAGAATTATGGGGTCATCGGAAACCTGCGGACGGCCGCGCTGGTCGGGACGAATGGCTCGATCGACTGGCTGTGTCTTCCGCACTTCGATTCGCCAAGCGTGTTCGGGTCGATCCTGGATGACGTCAAAGGGGGACGGTTCAGTATCTCGACTCCTTGCGACCTGGCGCGGCGCAAGCAGTTCTACTGGCCGGCGACGAACGTGCTGATCACACGCTTCCAGAGCGAGCGGGGTGTCGGCGAGATCGTGGACTTCATGCCGATCCCCGGGGACGGCCGCTCGACAGCGGACCAGGTCATCCGGCAGGTGAAAGTTTCGCGCGGCGAGATGACGTTCGATCTCGTCTGCGAGCCGGCGTTCGACTACGCGCGTTCGGAACATTCGACCACCGTGTCCGGAAGCTCGGCGTGGTTCCAGCATGACAGTCTCACGTTGTGCCTGGCCACGCATGTGGACCTGATGCGTTCGAAGAACGGCGTGCGAAGTTCCTTCACGCTGAAGGAAGGGGAGTCGGCGGAGTTCGTGCTGCGGATCGTGACGGAGAAAGAGGTCGGCCAGCATTGCCATTCGAACCGCGAAGTGGACGCGCTGTTCCGGTCGACGGTGGACTACTGGCGGCGGTGGCTTTCGAAATGCACGTACGCGGGGCGCTGGAGGGAAGCGGTGGAGCGTTCGGCGCTGGCGCTCAAGCTGATGACGTTCGAGCCGACGGGGGCGATCGTGGCGTCTCCGACGTGCAGCCTTCCGGAAGGGATCGGCGGGGTCCGGAACTGGGATTACCGGTACACCTGGATTCGCGACGCGGCGTTCACGGTGTACGGGTTCCTGCGGATCGGGTTCACGGAAGAAGCGATCGGCTTCATGCAGTGGCTGGAGGCGCGTCTCAAGGATTCGCAATGGGGCGAAGATGGGCCGCTGCAGATTGTTTACGGCATTGACGGGCGGCACGACCTGACGGAGTTCGAGCTGAATCATCTCGACGGTTACAGGGGTTCGCGTCCGGTGCGGGTGGGGAACGGCGCGGCGAAGCAGTTGCAGCTGGATATTTACGGCGAGCTGTTCGATTCGGCGTATTTGGCCAACAAGTACGCCACACCGCTGTCGTACGACACGTGGCTTTCCGCGCGGAAGATGCTCGACTGGCTGTGCGACAACTGGCGTCGGGAGGATGAAGGGATCTGGGAGGTGCGTGGAGGCCGGCGGCAGTTCGTGTATTCGAAGCTGATGTGCTGGGTGGCGTTCGACCGCGGGGTGCGTCTGAGCGACAAGCGGTCGTTCCCCTGCAACCGCGACAAGTGGCTCGCCGCGCGGGACGCGATCTATGAAGAGATCATGAGCAAGGGCTGGTGCGACGAGACGAACGCCTTCACCCAGTCGTACGGGTCCAAAGCGCTCGATGCCTCGAACCTGCTGATGCCGTTGTCTTTCTTCATGGCGCCGAACGACCCGCGGATGCTGCGGACGGTCGATGCCATCAATCGTCCGGTCCGGGAGGGAGGACTCGCGTCGGACGGGCTGCTGTTCCGGTACATCCCCGAGCAGGCGAATGACGGAATTGCCGGCGACGAAGGGACCTTCAACATGTGCACATTCTGGCTCGTCGAAGCGCTCACCCGGGCCGGAAAAACGGATCACCACCGACTGGAAGAAGCGCGCCTGCTCTTCGAACGCATGCTGGGCTACGCCAACCACCTGGGCTTGTACGCTGAGGAAACCGGGTTCGGCGGCGAAGCTCTGGGCAACTTTCCGCAGGCGTTCACGCACCTGGCCCTGATCAGCGCGGCGTTCAATCTCGATCGGGCGCTCGGATCCAGGTGAATTCCTGTGGCAAAAACTTCCCACGCCGGAACAGGCTGCGGCGTAGTGAAACGCATCTCCGGGCAGAGGTTGTCATTCAGAGGTGCGATCATGCGCAGGCACATTCTTTCGAGTGGACTTTGTCTGGCCCTGGTTTCCGCGTCATGGGCGGGCAGGCCTGAGAAACCGCATCCCGTTCCGGGCCTGCGGATCGGACCGGACACGACTGTTATCTCCGGACCGCTGAACGAACTGGGCTATCCGGACTACATCGCTTCCCTGAACGAAAGGCTGGGGGATGGCGTCGCGCCGGACGAGAATTTCTGGACGGCCTACTGCGAGACGTTGCCGCGCAACTCTGTCGGAGTGAACTTCCTGGAGCGTCTCCTCAACTGCCCAGGCTTCGAGAAGGCATGCTCGATCCCCTGCGAGTCCTACGCTCCGGCAGGGACCAACATCGAAGCGGCGAACAAGCAACTCGATGCCTCCATGAGTCGTCCGTGGAAGGCGGACGAGCTTCCGATCATTGCCCGCTGGCTCGAGAAGAATCAGGACGCCCTCACGCGTGCCACCGAGGCCGCGGCGCGGACGAAGGCCTATGCGCCGTTGATTACGACCGACGGCAGCACGACCCTGGTCTCCGTGCTTCTCCCCCACGTCCAGCAGGTTCGCGACACGGCCCGTGCTCTTTCGGCCCGTGCGTTTCTCGCTCTCGGCGAGGGCCGCGGCGATGATGCCTGGAAGGACGTGATGACTCTCTACCGTCTCGCCGGACACCTGGAACGCGGTCCGTTCCTGATCGGCCATCTGGTGGGGATCGCCGTCTCTTCGATTGCCCGGATCCCGGCCGAGGCATGTCTGGTAGACGCGTCCGCGAGTCCCGACGTTCTGGCCAGACGCTGGAACGAACTCTCGGCGCTGCTCGGGCCGGAAACCCGCGAGGTCACATGGCTCGAATCCGAACACTTCATGACGCTCGATCTCACACTTGCGATTCGCTCCGGCAGTGCCGAGACCGCGATCCTGCTTGGAAACGTCGCGACGATCTCCCCGCCCGGAAGCATGGATGACGAGGGATTGCCGCAGATCGACTTCCGGAAGGCCCACGAGGCGTTCCAGTCGATGATGCTGAAGCTCGGCGACGTCAACGAGACGCTGGCGTTTTCCAATCAGTACCACGCCCGGATGGAGGCGGCGCTCGCCCTGCCGGATTATCTGGCCCGCAAGGCGGCGATCGAGAAAGTGGCCCGTGAGTTCCATGGCGATGCGACTCCGGACCACATCGGCAGCGTGACCGCAGCCTTCTTCATGGGGGGCCCCGACGCCGTCGAGAATCTGGCCCGCAGTTCCGTGATCCGCCATTTCGCGGCCACATTCGCCCAATGCAACAAGGCCGAGGCCAGAATAATTACACGGAACCGGCTCCTCCATGCCGCGTTTGCCGCCGAGCTCACCTTTCGGAAGAACGGCCGCGACGTCGCTGATTCCAAAGAACTCAACGCGGCGATCGAAGAGTTCAGCATGGCCGCCGATGTGGCGCCGCCGGACATGAAAGATCCCTATACCGGCGATTCCTTCCGGATCACCTCGGATGCGGAACGGCTGGTTGTGTATTCGGTCGGGGACAACGGAAAGAGCGACGGCGGGAAGACATTCGGCGAGGGCGAGGGCTGCGACGACCTGGTTGTCGTCCTGAAGCGAGTCAACGCGTCGTCTGCTTCGAAGAAGATCCCCTGATCGTGTGGTTTCCGGCTTCTTCGCCATTTATCCTGCCGGCTCACCTCAACATTTGAGTAGAGCCCATGGCGGCGATTGAGACGTTCCACATCGACTGTGAGTGCGGCAGCCCGCTGACCGTCGGCATCCATCAATGTGGTCTGAACGCGATCTGTACGAGTTGCCAGCGTTCGATCCGCGTTCCCGACCTCAAGAAGCTCCGGGCCCTTTCGGGGGATCCTTATCCGACGCTGGCCTCGATCCGCAAAATCCAGAAGGCGATTGCGGATCGGCTCGCCCCGTTCGACGGCGTGTGCGTGTCATGCAGGAAGCCGGGAACGACAGAAGTCCCGATCCTGTTCAGCGAGGTCCGCGAGCGATTCGTCACGGACCATGGTGGATTTCGCCTGGGCGTGCCGGCACTGAAGCCGGCGCAGAAGACGGAAGACGTCACCGAGGACACGGAAATCCCGCTGATCCTGTGCGATCAGTGTACCGCCGAATTCCGCGCGAACCGGCCGACGAAAGGAGTGAACTGGCTGGTTCAACTGGCGGCGTGGCTGGCCGTGACGGCGATGCTTCAGCTCCTGTTCCAGCACTGGCAGGTCACACTGATCGCCGGAGTACTGTTTGCAATCCAGATCTGGCGGTGGCGTCAGACATCGCTGGCCCGCGAACTGCGCCGCCCGAAATGGCTGGAACCGTGGACCGCGAAAGTCCGCTGGTTCCCGGAAGCGATCCGTGATGCGATGGAGTATTCACTGTCCGTCGGAGCGCCCCGGCCACTCAGGAAGTCGTCGGCCGATTGAGTGAAGTGGTCGCAACCTGCTCAGTCCGGTCGGTAGAGCCGGCCCTGCTGGATCACTTGTGGGATCAGGGGGCTTACGCCCCCGCTCGCCCTTGAGAACGGGATGTGATTCAGCGGCTGGTTACCTGGGGAGCCATCGGCAGTTCCGGGCTGCTCATGTCGGGTTTCCGCTTCAGCAATTCGCTGAGCTGGAAGGCATGATAGGGTTGCTCGGCCGCCGGCTTCTTATCGCTGGTCGCGTTCGAGACCCAGAACTTCGTCGACTTTGGCTCGAACAAGACGTTGTGCAGGTTGGACTTCATGGCCACGCCCATGTCCATCAGCCGCAGGGCGGATTCCGGCGTGAACTCACCGTGCCCCTTCTCGACGCGGTTGACCAGTTCCTGGTAGCGATCGCCTGCTGAAAGGAGGGCACAGTCTTTGACAGGCCGGGGCAACCGGGGGTCGGCCTGGCCGGGCTCGATGACGGTCATGACGTCCCACGACGCTTCCATTCCGACCGCCTTGTTCGTCTTGGCGTCAGCGACGACGTAGAAGTACTGGCAGGTTCGCGGCGTCTCGCGATAGATCGTGAGGACGTCCTCAATCGTCTTCCCGCGTTCAAGTGCATCGCGGACGAGGAAGGCCATGGGCACGCCGTTCCAGTGCCCCAGCCCGCCGCCTCCCATCTCGCCGATTGAAACATGCTCGGCGTTCATGCCGGTCACGCAGCCGACGAATCCGGCATAGGAGACATTCACAAACGGAATCGCCCCCTCGGGTTCGCAGACGATGACGACCGCGTGATCCTGGAGGCCCCAGTCGATGGCGTAATCGAGCACGCGGCCGTGGTAGAGCGTCCCATCCTTCGTGGCGGAGTTCATGAGCGCGAAACCGCTGCAGTGGAACATCTCGGGGATGAAGTTGGCGACGCGGGCCTCGTTCGGGTTGATGCCGGCTCCGGCGGCCAGGCCGGCGATTTCCTCGATGAACTTCTGCGGCACGAAGGGTTTCTGGATCTCGATGATGGACTGGATTGCGTCCCGCGGCTTGACTTCGATGGGCCCGAACTTCACGAGCGTTTTATCTCCCTCGACATTCAGGATCCGGTCGAGGTTGCCGCGGACGTGTTCTTTCAGCAGCGCCCCGTGCTGATATCCCATCTCGTAGGGGGTGCCCTTGAGATGGAGGACAGGCAAGCCGTTCACTTCTTCGAGCCATCCCTGCCCGCAGCGGGCAGAGGTTTGTGCGAAGGCCGGGATCAGGGAGGTTGCGAGCAGGGCGAACAGGCAGGCGACGCGTACCGCAGTCCGAAGCATGGGAGGTTCCGTCAGGGAATGGCACAGGAAGAGAGGCCGTCGACGCGGTGGACAGCATACTCGCTGTCTGGTCCCGCGTCTGCCCGATCCCAATCCCTCTGAAGCGGCCCTTTTCCCTCGGCGCGATTGCGGTAGACTCCCGGATCCCGTTGGCGGAACCGGCATTCGCTGAATGCCGCCGAGGAAGACCCTCTCCAAAGCCCGGGCCGAAGCGTCCGCACCGGTGGTGGCGACGCGGTTTCCGGTGTGTTCAACGTGCGGCATGAAGCGTCTCCTCCATCAACTGGCTCCAATTCTCATTCTCGCGGTGACGGCCGGCTGTTGCTGGCTGCTCTACACGCAACTTCGTGAATACCGCTGGGCCGATATTCGCCAGGCCTGGAACGACATGCCCGCCTCGGCGCTGTGGAAGGCGGGCGGCCTCGCGTTCCTGAGCTATGTCGTCCTCGTCGGGTACGACTTCCTGGCCGTCCGGTCGATCGAACATCCGCTTCCGCTGAAGAAGATTGCGTTCGGGTCATTCGTCGGTTTCGCGATCAGCTATACGCTGGGGGCGCTGCTGGGCGGGACGTCCGTGCGATACCGCATGTATTCCTCGTGGGGACTGACGACGGTCGAGATCCTGCGCCTGCTCGTCACCGTGGGAATCACGTTCTGGCTGGGCGTATTTGCGCTGGGGGGCGTGCTGTTCGTTGTTGCGCCGTTCGAGATTCCTGCCGAAGTGGTCGCCAAGACGGGGCTGCCGGCGACGATCCGTCCGCTCGGCTGGATCCTGATTGGCCTGACGGCGATTTATTTCGCGATCGCCGGATTGTGGCGGACGCCGCTGAAGGTCCAGGGGCACAAGATCAAGCTGCCGGGCCTGAGGATGTCGCTGCTGCAGGTGCTCGTCGCCGCGCTCGATTTTGCAGTCGCCGCCGGGTGCCTGTACGTGCTGCTGCCGGACGATCTGCCGCTGGGTTACACGCGATTCCTGGCGATCTACATGCTGGCGTGGGTGGCCGTCGTGTCGACGCACGCTCCGGGTGGCGTGGGAGTGTTCGACGTCGTGATCGTGTCGCTGACCCACGAGTCGCGGAAAGACGCCGTGCTGGTGGCGCTCCTGGTTTACCGGTTTATTTACTACCTGCTTCCATTCTTCATCGCAGTGCCGATGTTCCTGCTGCATGAAGCGACGATCCGGGGGTCGAAAACAAACCGGCTCGTGATGCGAATGTTCGGAGAGAATGCACTCTCTGGGCCGCTGCAGGTTCCGCCGACCAAGCCGGACGCGAGCTAAGGCGCGTGGACATTCGCTGTCGCGGAGGTCGGCCCCCCGGGGGGAGACCTGTGACGACCTGTGACGACCTGTGACAGCGGAGAAACGTCTGAAACATTGGAGTTTTGGACCTGTGACATGTGTGACGAGTTTTGGAGTGCTTTTTTCACCCCCTCTCGCGGGGCTGATCACCCCTTGTTTGCGTTGCCAAAGAACGAACTCTCCACCCTGACGGGAGGGGTTGCGCATCGGGAAGAGTCTTCGCCTGCCTGAACGGGCTTTGGGCCTTAACGTTCCGTTGGGAAAGTGGTTGCGTCGCGTGCCGCAGCGAGATTCTGGCAGCGCGCCGGGACGTTTTCGCCAGCGCGGAGGGCAGGTTGAAAGTCCGGGCGGCCCAAGGCCGACGCGCAGGCCGAGCCCGGGCAAATCGCGCTGGCGGGACTTCTCTCTTCAGTTCGCGCTTTTCACTTTTTCGACGGCCGCCTGGAATCGCGGGTCGTCGTGGAGGGGGACGAGGTCGGGATCCTTCTCCAGCAGCGGCAGTTCGTCGTCGCGCGATCCGAATCCGAGGTCGATCGCCGCATTGAGGTGGAGGAAGGCCGCGTCACGGAACCGCTGGGCCGCGGCGTCGCGTTCCGGGGAGGCCGGGTTCTTCAGCCGCCGCTCCAGGGCCCGGGCGACAGCGCAGGCCGCGTTGTATTCGAAGTTGCGGTTGTTCTCGAAGTGGGGTTTGGCCGCGACGAGCCAGTCCAGGCATTCGTCGCGTCCCAGCATCACGCCGGCGATGACCGCTCCGGTGAGTGAGATATCGTCGCCGGGGTTGAGTTCCATGGCGGCTTCGAAATCACTGGCCGCCTCCTTCAGGTTTCCGAGCCTGAGCCACGCGTTACCGCGGACGCGATACACATCGGGCAGGAGAGGATCGATCTCCTGGGCCGCGTTGAGGATCCTCAGCGATTCGCGGATGTCCGCGGGGGCAGCGGGAACCTGGCGGTCCATGCCGAACATGGCGGTCTGGGTCGCCTCGAACGCCGGCGAGCGCTGCCAGTACATCGCGAAGGCGATCTCGGCCTGCGAACGCAGGAGGGCGTTCCGCGATTCGCGAAACTCGTACAGCGCGTCATAGGCGGCGGGGGTTCCAATATTGGCGAGCGCATGCAGCAGTTCGTCGCGGTGGGGGAGGTTGTCAGCCCGGATCGTCCTGCGGATCGCGGCGACGGACTGATCTGACCCGTCCAGCACCAGAATCTGCCTGCAGAGCTCCGCCAGGGAGGAATCGAGTGACGAAATCAGCCGTTCGGCGTAAGGGACGGCGCGCGGAGGATCCTCCCGCCACAGCTGGTTCAGCACGCCGGTCTGCTCGGTCGCGGACATTGCATCAAAATGTTTCATCAGCGCATCGAGTGCGGTCGATCCGCCGATCTGGGTCAGCTGTTCGACGACGACCGTCCGTTCGGCGGCGGTGATCGAAGCGCTCGACAGACGTGTTGCGAGCATCGGGACGAAGCGGGGGTCGCGCGACCATGTTGCAATTCTCGACGCGACCGGATCTACGGAATTCTTCCTGAGGCGTTTGAGGGCCTCGGCCACGACGGCCGCGCGCAGCCGCTCGTCCCCCTGTTCGAGCCGGGTGGCGGCGGTCGTCAGCGCGGAATCGCGAATGTCCCGATCGGTCGCCGAGAACGCCTCTTCGAAGATCAGCACCGACTCCGGACTGCGATCTTTTCCCACTGCGGGAAGGGCCAGCAGGCGGGCCTCTTTGACTCCATGGCGCGCCGCGTTGCGGATTCGCTCCGTGAATTCGGGCTGCTGCGAATCGATCATCAGCTTGAGCAACATGGCCTCGGGGAGAGACGTCTGCCCCTGGGCCGCCCTGATTCCTGCAGCCACCGTAGACGCCGACCGCGCGTTCAACATGGCGGAGAGCGCGCTTTCCGCCGACCGGGGCGCCCCTTCACGAATGGCCGTCTCCAGCACCGCGCGGCCGGCATCGCTGTTGAGCCTGGCGATCGCGCTGCAGGCCGCCTGCCTCACCGTCCTCGATCCGTCGTCGATCCACCGCGAGAGTTTCGAGAGGTCGGCCTCCTGATAGGCGTGTGCTCCGCAGAGCAAAGCGGCCGCCCGTCCGCGGGGGTCGCCCTGTTCGAGTTCGTTGAGCACGGCGCGGCGACTGGCGGCCCGGTAAGGGGCCCACAGGCATTCGACGATCGCTGCTTCGATTTCCGGCTGTTCCTTCGACCGGCTTTCATCG
This sequence comes from Caulifigura coniformis, assembly GCF_007745175.1. Taxonomy (GTDB): domain Bacteria; phylum Planctomycetota; class Planctomycetia; order Planctomycetales; family Planctomycetaceae; genus Caulifigura; species Caulifigura coniformis. Next base: position 1,694,663 of record NZ_CP036271.1, read on the forward strand.
CGGATGTCCCGGTTGACTCCCGCGGGAATTCCGGTGAACTGGAGGGCAGACACTTCGGTCGGGAGGGAGGGCATGGCCCGGTGGATTTCGCCGATTTCGCCGAAGACGGCCATCGAATCGAGCCAGCCGAGAATGTTTGTGGACGGGGCGGGGGCCCGCGGGCCGAAGGCGATGACGAACCGGCGCACTCCAGCCGAGTTCAGGTCCTTGATGCGCTGGGCGAGTTCGCCGGCGTTGATCCCATCGATGGCTCCGTGAATCGTCACGACGCCGCAGGCCCCCTCCGGCCCGATCCGCGCGATGTCGGCTTCCAGAAGGGCTCCGTGCAGGCGGTTCAGGTCGAGTTCCTGGGGCTTGCCTCCCAGATCCATCCGGAGCGTCATCGAAGGGACGCGACCACGTGCATCGACCGGGGCGAAGAGCATCAGCATGGTCGTCACCTTCCCGGGTGGAAGGCTGACGGGACGTGACGGCAGGGCTTCTTCAATGACGACATCCCTCCCGGCAATTTCGACGACGTAGCCGCGGACTGCGGCGGGAACGTCGCTGAAGCGGAGCGTCTTTCCGTCGGCGGTCAGGCTGATCGTGGCGGGGTCGAGAGCCTGAATGCTGGACGTGGTATTCAGAAGGTGGACCACCATTGCCAGGTAGGGCACCCCTTCCGCACCGTACACGTTCGTGGAGTGGAGCGTCGGCGAGTCGGTCAATGGGATGACGGCCGGCCGGCTGGTGAACAGCGGCGGCGATCCGCTCTTTCCGAGGTTCTGTTCGATTCGGGCGAGACGTTCGCGAAACGCCTGTTCGGAAAGGGTCGAGGTATCGACTGGCGGCGGGGCCTTGGCCGGATCGATCGCCAAGGCGTTCGCGGGCATCAGCAGCACCGCTGCGCAGGCCAGGCCGAGCAGGCCGCGAAGAAATCGACGTCCAAGCGATCCGTTAATCATTGCTGCCGGGCCAAGGTCGAGAAGACTCCAGAGCCATTAGCTTACTCGCCGGCTCGATCCCACGCAGGACCAAATCCTCTATGGGCGCGCCTGCGCGATGCGAACTCGTTCACCGCGCGCGAGTCGAAACTCAGCACCCTCCCGAAAAACGTGTTTCGGTGACACGCACTTCTCCGCCCGGGCTGATAGATTCGGCTTCTCGCGGCAGAGAGCGCTGGCCGACGAGACCCGGACGATCTTTTCTTGCGGACTGAAGATCTGGAAGGAACATGATGAAGAGACTGCAACTCCTGGCGGCGTTCCTGATCGTTTCCCTCGTGTCCCCGCTTCGGGGGGATGATGCCAAGCCGGCCGAACTCAAGGCGGGCGCCGCCACGAGCAACATCACGCCGGAACTCGGCCTGGCCATCGTCGGCGGCTTCGCTCCGTTCCCGTCGACGTCGATCCACGACGACCTTCACGCCCGCTGCCTGGTTCTCGACAATGGCCAGACGAAGATCGCCCTGGTCGTCTGCGACCTGCTCGGACTTCAGAGCCGCATCAGCACCGAAGCCCGCAAGCTGATTGAAGAGAAGACCGGCATTCCGTCGGCGAACGTGCTGATCTCCGGAACACATACGCATTCCGCCAGCAGCACGCTCGGCCAGAATCGCTACAGGACACCAGACAAGCTCGATCCGTACCAGGCATTCGTCGCCCGCCGGATCGCTGACGGCGTGCAGACCGCGGCGGCCCGGCTCCGCCCCGCCGAGATCGGCGTCGGGACGGTCGAGATTCCTGAGCACGTGTTCAATCGTCGCTGGTTCATGCAGCCGGGCAAGATGCCGGCCAATCCGTTCGGCGAGTACGACCAGGTGAAGATGAATCCGCCATCGGGCAGCGCCAACCTCGACCGGCCGGCCGGGCCCACCGACCCGATCGTGTCGATCCTGTCGGTCCGCGAGCCGAATGGCCGGCCGATTTCCGTCTTTACGGCCTACTCGCTGCACTATGTCGGCGGCGTCGCCGGCGCCCAGATCTCGGCCGACTACTACGGCATGTACTGCCATCGCCTGGGCCGCCTGCTGGGAACCGATGATCAGGATCCCCCTTTCGTCGCGATGATGGCCAACGGCACGAGCGGAGACATCAACAACATCAACTTTCGCGAACCTCGCCCGCGGAAGGCGGCCTACGAACAGATGCGATACGTCGCCGACGATGTGGCCGCAAAGGTCCACGCCGAGCTGCCAAAACTGACCTACCGCCGCGATGTGCAACTGGATGCCCGCTACGACGAACCGGCCCTCAAGTGGCGGCATCCGACGGAGAAAGAGCGCAAGTGGGCGATCGAGACTCTTGAAAACCGGCCGGAGGTTCCGGGCAAGACCGACCTGTCGCGAATCTATGCGGAGCGCGTCATGAACCTGATTGACCTTCCGGAAACGACGCCCGTGCCGCTGCAGATTCTCCGCATTGGCGACGCCTGTGTTGGAACGATGCCGTGCGAAGTGTTCTGCGAGATCGGCCTGGAGTTTCGTAAGCGGTGCAAGGCGCCGACGCCGTTCATGGTGTCGATCAATCACGGGTACATGGGTTACCTGCCGACGCCGGCCCAGCATGAACTGGGCGGCTACGAAACCTGGATCGGCACGAACCGGCTGGAGCGCGAGGCTTCGGTCAAAATGCTCGATCGGCTGATCGAAATGGCCGAGTCGATCAAGGACCAGTAATCGCGGCGGATACCAATGCCCGGGCCACCGGGAATCGGCGGTCGGGCTGTTGAACAAGGCGGCATCGTGCTCCGTGTGAGTATCGCCGGTTCACCGGCGATGTGGCGTGTCAGTGCCCCTTCCGTTAAGTTGGAAATCGCCGACTGAACGGCAGTTGCTGGCCGCGGACATCCCTGTCCCGCCGGCGATTCCTTCCTGATCGTCATCCCTCCCAAGTGCTCAGTTTTGCGGAGAGTCTTCGATGGCTGTGTCTCCCTCTGATGTGGTTCTTTCCCGCCGGCAGGTTGTCGGCGCGGCTGCGGCCGTTGCCTCGACTGCCCTCCTGCCCCGAGCCCATGCGGCCGGTGACGAGACCATCAACCTGGCCCTGGTGGGCTGCGGCGGACGTGGGAGCGGCGCCGCGGAGAACGCGCTTTCGAGCGTCTGCGGACCGACGAAGCTTGTCGCGATGGCGGACGTGGATCAGGGCAACCTGGAAGGGAGCCTGTCGAGCCTGCAGAAAAAGCTGAAGGACAAGGCGCCGGACGTCGCGAAGGAGAATCAGTTCGTCGGCTTCGACGCCTACAAGAAGGCGATGGACGCGCTGCGGCCGGGCGACGTCGTACTGCTCACGACGCCTCCCGCGTTCCGCTGGGTGCAGTTCAAGTACGCCATCGAGAAGGGGCTCAACGTCTTCATGGAAAAGCCGATCTGCGTCGATGCCCCCTCGGGCCGCCGCATGCTCGAACTCGGTGAAGAAGCGAAGAAGAAGAACCTCAAGGTCGGCGTCGGCCTGATGTGCCGTCACTGCGAGCTCCGCGGGGAGCTGTTCGACCGGATCCAGAACGGGGAACTTGGCGACCTGACGCTGCTGCGGGCCTACCGCATGGCGGGCCGGACGGCTTCATGCTTCACGGAGCCGAAGCCGGCGGACCAGGACGAGCTGGCGTGGCAGATCAAGAATTTCCACAGCTTCCTGTGGCTCAGCGGCGGCGGCTACAGCGACTTCCTGATCCACAACATCGACGAGGCGTGCTGGATGAAGAACGCCTGGCCCGTCGAAGCCAAGGCGTGCGGCGGACGTCACTACCGTGGCAATTTCATCGACCAGAACTTCGACAACTACTCCGTCGAATACACGTTCAGCGACGGCTGCAAGTTCTTCCTCGAAGGACGCCTGATCGACAACTGCCACAACGAGTTCGCCACGTACGCACATGGCACGAAGAACTCGGCCGTCGTGTCGTCGGCCGGCCACTATCCGGCCCGGTCGCGGATCTACTCGGGGCAGAAACTGGGGGACAAGAAGTCTCTCGTCTGGTCGAAGCCGGAGGGACCGAACCCGTACCAGCTCGAATGGGACCACCTGCTCGACGCGATCCGCAAGGACAAGCCGTATAACGAAGTCGAACGCGGCGCCATGGCGAGCATCGTCACGGTGATGGGTCGGAAGGCGGCCCATACGGGCCGCGTGATCACGCTTGAAGAGATCATGATGGATGGCCACGAGTTCGCGCCGGAGGTCGACAAGCTCGTGCTGGGAGGCCCGTCCCCGCTGCGGGCGAACTCCGAAGGGAAGTACCCGGTTCCCCAGCCAGGGCTGATCACCAAAACCGAGTACGCCATTGTCTGAGTCGGAACGATGAGTCGGCAGGGTCATCCCGGCCCTGCCGCTGTTTCCGACAGAACGTCCCTCTTCCTCCCGCTCCTGCTTCCCCGGAACACCGCATGATTCGCTCGCTCGCATTCCTGGTTCTGTCCGCCGCCTCCGCCACTGCCTTCGCGCAGGAATCGAAGTCCCTTTTCGACGGCAAAACACTCGACGGCTGGAAAGGAGACCCGGCCGTGTGGTCGGTGAAGGATGGGGCGCTGACCGCGACGACGTCCGAAGGCCAGCTGAAGTACAACACGTTCCTGGTCTGGCAGGGGGGCGATGTCAAAGACTTCGAGCTGACCGCGAAGTACAAGATGGTGGGTGGAAACTCCGGCATTCAGTACCGCAGCAAACTGGTCGATCCCGAGAAGTTCATCGTCGCCGGGTATCAGGCCGACATCGATTCCAAGCCGCGATATACCGGGATCAACTACTCGGAGAAGACGGGGCGGAACATTCTTGCGGAGCGCGGCCAGAAGGTGACGATCGGCGCCGACGGCAAGAAGGAAGTGGAGTCGATCGGCGACGCCGCGGAACTGCAGAAGAAGATCAAGATGGAGGACTGGAACGACTACCGGATCGTCGCCAGGGGCAACCGCCTGCAGCACTTCATCAACGGCGACCTGATGTCGGAAGTGATCGACAACGAGACGGACAAGGCTGCGAATTCCGGCGTCCTCGCGCTCCAGGCCCACACCGGCCCGCCGATGACGGTGCAGTTCAAGGACATCACGATCAAGGAACTGAAGTAGGCTGACAAACGCGAAGCACCCCGGCTGCTGGGAAGCAGCCGGGGTGCTTTTTTGTGCGGTCGTTAGCAAGCAGGGCGGGTTTCAGCCTGCCTTCTTCAGTTCGGCGGAGACCTTTTCGGCCTGCTTCAAGGCGCGGAGGATATTGCCGCCAAGGATCTTGTGGATCTGCTCTTTCGTGTATCCCCGCCGGACCAGTTCGAGGGTCAGGTCGGGGTATTTCGAGACGTCCTCGAGGCCCACTGGCAGCCGCGTGACTCCGTCGTAATCAGCTCCGAGTCCGACGTGGTCGATACCGGCCACTTTCACGATGTGGTCGATGTGATCGGCGACGACGCCGAGCGTTCCGCGCGCCCGCTTGTCTTTTTTCAACTCCCCGGTCGGCACGACGAACCCCGACATGAAGTTGACCATGACCACCCCGCCGTTGGCCGGCATGAGTTTCAGCACGCCGTCCGGCACGTTGCGGGTGTGATCGCAGATGGCCCGGGCCGACGAGTGTGAGAAGATCACCGGGGCCTTCGAGATGCGGATCGCGTCGTACATGGTGTCGACGGAAACATGCGACAGGTCGACGAGCATTCCCAGCCGGTTCATCTCGGCGACCACTTCCTCGCCGAAGGGACTGAGGCCGCCGTGCCTTGGCTGATCGGCGGAGGAATCGGCCCAGTCGGTCGTTTTCGTGTGGGTGAGCGTCATGTAGCGCACGCCCTGGTTGTAAAACCGCTCGAGAACGGGGAGCGAGTTCTCGATCGAATAGCCTCCCTCGACGCCGAGCATCGAGGCGATCCGGCCTGTCTTCACGATCTCCTCGATGTCGTTCGAGTTCTTCGCGACGGCGAAGACTTCCGGGTAGCGGCGGAACATTTCGTTGGCGAGTTCGATCTGCTCGGTCGTCCGCAGGAGGGCGTCGCCGGTGATCATCGTCCCGACCGGCACGTACACCGACCAGAACTGCGCCTTCAGCCCGGACTTCTTCATTTTGGGCACATCAGTATGCAGCTTCGGCTGGTCGACGGTGATGTCGAGGCGATCGAGCGATCCGCCGGCGAGCGTCCGGATCTGCCAGGGAAGGTCGTTGTGGCCGTCAAAGAGCATGCCCGATCGATGGATTTCAGCGGCCAGTTCGACCTGTTCTTTCGTGGCGGCGGTTTCGGCGGCCTGCATCGGGACGGATGTCAGCAAGAACGCGGACACGGCACAGAACGCGAAGAGAATTCGGTGTTTCATGATCCTCACAGGAGCCAGGAGGCCACGTCCGGCATGAGCCTGCGCCGGACAAAATTGTCAGGCGATGTTCTCGATCCGGCCGATATTCGACAAGGCGATTGCGGCGAAATCACTTCCGACGCGGGAACTGCTATCGTCTCCCGTCATCTCCCGACGAACTCCCCCAAGGGCCAGACCCGATGCACCCGGCGCTGCAGCAGAACCTGTTTCTCGTCAAAGAGCATGTCGGCTTCTTCAAGGCGGCCAACAACTTCGACGTCTACGACCCGGCGACGGGCGAGGTGATCCTGGAATGCCGCGAGCCGCATCTGGGGATGTTCACCAAGATGCTGCGGTTCACCGACTACAAGCGGATGACGCCGTTTGACATCCGCGTGACGACTCCTGAAGGCGAGGACGTTCTGAGCATCCGCCGGGGCGTTTCCTTCTGGCTGTCAAAGGTCAGCGTCTTCGACGAGGAAGACGATCGCGTCGGCGGATTCAAACAGAAGTTCTTTTCGATCGGCGGGGCGTTCCAGGTGCTCGGGGCGGACGATCAGCCGCTGTGCGACCTGAAGGGGAAATGGACGGCCTGGGACTACAAGTTCGAGAACAACGGCGTCGAATTGGCGCGCGTGACGCGGAAGTGGTCGGGCCTCGGCAAGGAACTGTTCACGTCAGCCGACAATTACGTTCTCTCGATCAACGACAACGTGCCGCCGGAGAATCCGGTGCGCATCCTGATCATGGCCGCCGTCTTCTGTATCGATATGGTTCTGAAGGAATAGTCGTCGCAACTCGGAACGAGGCTGCTGGCGCCTGGTCCACACGCCGGCCCGGGGGTTCCCCGGGCCGGCGTTTTTTTGTCGTCCGGACCGATCTTCACTCGCACTTCAACGTCCGATCCTCAAGAATTCAAAGAATACGCCCAGGCTCGCCGGGCCGCTCCGCTGGAATCCTGCGCCATTCCGGCTGCGTCCCACGTTCCATCCCACCTGCGGGTCACTCGCGGCGTTGATCGAGGATTGCGAATGCTGACGTCGCTCACGCGAGCCGCCCTGGCCCTGGCTGCCGTTCTGCTGACGGCTTCTGCTGGCTCCGCCGAAGACTGGCCCCAATGGCGAAACGACGCCCTGCGCAGCGCGGCATCGTCGGAAAAGCTCGCCGCGGACCTGCGTCTCGAGTGGACGCGTGAATTCCGGCCGCGCAAACAGGCGTGGGACGATCCGCTCAACCTCGACCTGATGACGTATGACAAGCTGCTGGAACCGGTCATTGCGGGCGGCCGAATGTTTCTCGGGTTCAACGACCGCGACAAGGTCGTCGCCTATGACGTGAAAACCGGCCGTGAACTGTGGACCTTCTTCACCGAGGGCCCCGTCCGTCTTCCCCCGGCCTGCTGGAACGACCGGGTGTTCGCCGCCAGCGATGACGGTTACCTGTACTGCCTCGACGCCGCTGACGGGTCGCTGGTGTGGAAATTCCGGGGCGGACCGAATGGGCGGCAGATTCTCGGAAATCAGCGGATGATCTCCGCCTGGCCGATGCGCGGCGGGCCGGTCGTGCGTGACGGCAAGGTGTACTGCGCCGCCAGCATCTGGCCCTTCATGGGGACGTTCATCTATTCGCTCGACGCGGCCACCGGCGACATTGTGTGGGTGAACGACGAAACGGGGGCCCAGTACATCAAGCAGCCGCACAGCGCGCCCTCGTTCGCGGGCGTCGGTCCGCAGGGGGCGCTCGTCGCCACCGAGAACACGCTCCTCGTCCCCGGCGGGCGTTCAGTCCCGGCTGCGTTCGATCGTCACACGGGCAAGTTCCAGTACTTCGAACTCAACGCCGGCGGAAAGGGGACCGGCGGGTCATTCCTCGCGGCCAACGAGCAGTCGTGGTTCGTCCACACGCGTCTGCGCGGGACGCGTGAGTTCTCGCTCGACAAGGGAGTGAAGACCGCCTTCCAGCCGAACGAACCTGTGCTCGCCGGCGACACCATCTACTCGGCCGAGTTCGAAATGGACGCCGCGACGATTCGCGCCTATGCCGCCGGCGACAAGAAGGTGATCTGGGAACTGGCCGCTGACGGCCGGGGCGAACTGATCCTCGCAGGCGACCATCTTTACGCGGCCGGCATCCCGTCCAGCGCGGGGGAGTCGGCACTTGTCGCCATCCGGCTGCCATCCGGCACTGAAGGGGCGGTGATCGACTGGACAACGTCGGTCAAAGGTTTGGTCGAGCGGCTGATCGCCGGCAACGGCAAGCTGATGGCCGTCACGCTCGAAGGCCGGATCTTTGCATTTGGCGAGGGTCCCGCGTCGGACGCCGTCACTCCGGATTCGGCCACGAAGCTCGCGAGCGAGGCCGGGGCCGCTGAACGCATCCGGAAACTGCTGGCCGCAGGATCTTCAGAAGGATTCGCGGTCTGGCTCGGAGATTCGACTTCGCCGGACGCCGCGGCGCTCGCTGCCGCCTCTCCCTTCGTCGAACTGACGATCCTCGATGAAGACCAGGCCCGCGCCGAGGCCTCCCGGAAGACGTTCGATGTGGCCGGAGTCTACGGCCACGTTACGGTCCATCACTCGTCACTGGAAGAGTACCTTCCGCCTCCGTATGTCGCCCACATGGTGGTGGTCGATGCGTCGCTCGCCTCCAGGGTTGCGGCGAGTGAGACGGCGATTCCCCGGCTGTACGAAACGGTTCGGCCTTACGGGGGGACGATGTTACTCCTCGCCCCTGAGGGCGATCTTCCGGCCCTGCGGGACCGCCTCACCAGCTTCGACCTTCCGAAAGCGTCGATCGAGTTGGCCGAGTTCGGCCTGGTCGTCCGCCGGGTCGGCTCGCTGCCGGGGTCGGGGACGTGGACGCACCAGCACGGCAACGTCGCCAACACGATCAAGTCGAACGACGAGCGAGTGAAGCTCCCTCTGGGTGTTCTGTGGTTTGGCGGCGTGACACACAACGACGTTCTGCCCCGCCACGGCCACGGGCCGCCGGAACAGGTGATCGGCGGCCGGCTGATCATCCAGGGGACGAACTCGCTGACCGCGCGGGATGTCTACACCGGTCGCGTGTTGTGGCGCCGGGAGTTCACCGACCTGGGGAATTACGGCGTCTACTTCGACGACACGTATAAGGAAACGCCGCTTGATCCGGCCTACAACCAGATCCACATTCCCGGCGCGAATGCCCGCGGGACGAATTACGTCGCCACGGAAGACGCCGTCTACATCGTGGAAGGGGCCGTCTGCCACATTCTCGATCCGGCCACGGGCAAAACGGTTCGCGACGTGGCCATGCCACAGGACGATCCGTCGCAGCCGACGGAATGGGGGTTCATCGGCGTCTATGAAAACATCCTGATCGGGGGTTCCGGGTTCGCGAAGTACCGGGCCCGCCTGGGCCTCCCCGACGACCCGGCGCTGTCAGCGAAGAAGGCGGTCTTCGGGCCCAAAGGGCTCGACAAGGCGGCCAGCCTGGGGCTCGTCGCCTTCGACCGGCACACCGGCCAGCAACTGTGGCGTGCGGAGGCCGAACACAGCTTCTGGCACAACGGCATCGTTGCCGGAAACGGGCTGATCTACACCATCGATCGCGATCCCAAGCCAGTGGAAGAATTCCTCAAACGTCGCGGCCGATCCGTCGCGGAAGACTATCGGCTGGTGGCGTTCAATGCCCTCACCGGGGCACGTGCGTGGGAACTGCGGGGCCAGGTCTTCGGCACCTGGCTGGGGTATTCGGAAAAGCATGACCTGCTGCTCCAGGCGGGAGCAGCCGCGAGCGATCGCCTCGCTTCCGAAGTCGGACAGGGGATGGCCGTCTACCACGCCAGGACCGGGAAAGTCGCCTGGGAGAAGCCGGACCTCAAATACGCCGGCCCCTGCGTCCTGCACAACGATATGATTATTACGAACACCAACTCGTATTCGGTGTCCGCGGGGGCGTTCCACCTCGTCGACGGCACGCAGAAGATGGTCGAGCATCCGCTGACCGGCGAGTTGCAGCCGTGGAAGATCACCCGCGCCTATGGCTGCAACAGCATTATCGCGAGCGAGAACCTGCTGACATTCCGCTCCGGAGCGGCGGGCTTCTACGACCTCCTCACCGAAGGGGGGACAGGGAATTTCGGCGGATTCAAATCGGGATGCACTTCCAACCTCGTCGTGGCGGATGGAGTGCTGAATGCTCCCGACTACACCCGCACCTGCAGCTGCGCTTACCAGAACCAGACCTCACTGGCCCTCGTCCACATGCCCGAAATGGATGCGTGGACGATCAGCAACACGGCCCAGTTCCCCACCCATCAACGGGCGAAACACCTCGGCCTGAACTTCGGCGCGCCGGGTGATCGCCGCGACCAGCATGGCCTGATGTGGCTGGCGTTTCCGCATGTCGTAGAAGAAGCGGCCGACTTCGGTATCGCCTTCGAAGGGGATGTCCAGTTCTTCCAGGACCACGCAACGACGAAACGCGATGCGATCCTGCCGTGGGTTGCCGCCTCCGGCGTGGAAGGGGTGACGAAGGTGTCGTTCCATCTCACGCCGATCCCAAAGTTCGGCAAAGAGGAGGAAAAGGACAAGAAGGCGAAGGACGACTGCGGTGGCGACGCGGATGGCGAGCCGGAACCGAAGACGGAAGGGGCGGCTCTCGAGCCGTATCGCGTTCGTCTCCACCTCGGCCTCCCCCGGCTGTCATTCGCTCAGGAGCGGGTTTTCGCCGTCCGCATCAACGGAAATCCTGTCGCCGAGTCGATCTCACTTGGCGGCAGCAGCCCTTCTTCGACGACGTTCACCGTCGATCGAGTCCTGCTCGGCGATACCGTTGAGATCGAATTCGAGGCGAAGCAAGGTCAGCCTGTGCTGTCCGGTATCGAACTGCACCGCCTCGAGAACTGAGTGCGGACACTGGAATTGAAGTCGCTGCACGCGATGATGGAACTGATGAACGACCAATCGACTCCCAGGTTCATGAGCGCGCTGACCCCATGCCGGCCTGTCATGGCAGCCATCGCCATCGCGGTCGTGCTGTCCCCGGCCGTGGCGTTCGCATGTAACGTCCCGGTCTTCCGCTACGCCCTCGAGCACTGGCACCCCGATGCGTATCGCGGCGTGGTGTTCCATCGCGGTCCGCTCGCAGAGGCCGACCAGAAGCAACTGGCCGTCCTCAAGAGCGGCGAGCCGGGCTCCCCGGTCAACGTGTCGATCCGCACCGTCGACCTCGACGCCGACCCGTCATCCGCGGACGCGGCGCTTGCCGCCTCGCTGAAGGACGCGCCGCTTCCTCAGCTTGTCATCCAGTATCCCGCCCGTCACCAGGTCGAAGAGACCATCTGGAGCGGCCCGCTCCAGGAGGCGGGCCTGAAGGCGCTTGCTGATTCGCCCGCCCGACAGGAACTGATCAAGCGGCTCATCGCCGGGCAGACGGCCATCTGGGTGCTCATCGAATCGGGGGACTCGGGACAGGACGACGCAGCAGCCCTGACTCTCGACGAGGAACTCAAGAACCTGCAGACGACGCTCAAGCTCCCGGTGCAGACTGATGCGCCTGAGGATGCGATTGGCGACGGCCCTGAACTGCGGGTCGACTTCTCGGTGCTGCGCGTCAGCCGGACCGACTCGAAAGAACTTGCGCTCGTCGCGATGCTGATGCACAGCGAGGCCGACCTGTCCGATCTCTCCGAGCCCCTCGTGTTCCCGGTGTTCGGTCGGTGCCGCGCGCTGCTTCCTCTCGTGGGCCCCGGCATCTCTGCCGAGAACATTCGCGGATCGGCCCGATTCCTCGCCGGGGCCTGCTCCTGCCAGGTCAAGGAACAGAACCCGGGATTCGATCTGCTCGTCACGGCCGACTGGGGCGAGTTGATTCCCTGGGCCAAGTCGGCCGTGTCTGGCCCTGATGCGCTGGCGAACCCGAAGCCGCCCGAAGTTCTTCCGATCGCCTCGGGGGCCCCGCCGAAGGCGGCCCCGGCAGCGATGGCATCCTCCGCGGCCAGCCAAAGCACGCCGCCCCAGATTGCGGCCCCTCCCGCCGAGGCAGGCCCCGAGGAGATTGCCGAGGCTGCGCCTCTGGAATCCCCGTCAACGCCTCCTTCCGGAGATCCGGTCGCCGCGCGTGAGCTGGTCGATGCCCCGGCGGCCGTGCTCGAAGGAGCCCCCGCTTCGGTTCCGATGGGGTTGATGGCGATCGGGGCGATCGTCGCTCTCACCGTCGCCTTCGCCGGATTTCTCGTCGGTCGCCGCTGAATGTCGGCGGTCGTTGCGGCCGCGGAACCGACATTGACCCCGTCCCCCAAACCGACCTATCAGTCCCACCTTTCAGACTCGGGACCTCGGCGGAGACGCGGCATGGCGGCCTCATTTTTCAGCGACCAGGCAAAGCGCGACGGCTTCCACTCGCTGCTGACGCACATTGCCGAACACCTGGACGCCCCGGTCTCGATCAAGCTCTGGGACGGGACAGTTGTTCCACTCGGTCCGAACGCCGATCCGAATCTCCGCATCGCGATCAAGAGTCCGGGAGTCGTGACGTCGCTCGTCCGCCGCCCGACCGCCGACAACCTGCTTCGGCACTACGCGCTCGGCCACCTCGATATCGAAGGGGCCGATCTCCTCACCTTCATCCGCACCGCCCGCCAGCGGCGATACGGCAAGCGTCTGCGGGCGCTCCGGAAATCGCTCGTGGCGAAGAAGCTCCTGCCGTTCCTCTTTGGCAAGGCCGAGTCGACCGACGTCACCCACCGCTACGCGGGTGACGAGATCGGCCGCCACCGGGTGAAAGGCGAGAACAAGGATTTCATCCAGTTCCACTACGACGTCTCCAACGAGTTCTATCAGCTGTTCCTCGACCCGGAGATGGTCTACTCCTGCGCCTATTTCACGGACTGGAACAACTCCCTCGAGCAGGCCCAGCAGGACAAGCTCGACATGATCTGCAAGAAGCTCCGCCTTCAACCGGGCGAACGCTTCCTCGACATCGGCTGCGGCTGGGGCGCCCTCATCTGCCACGCGGCCCGCCACTATGGCGTCACCGCCCACGGCATCACCCTCTCCGAACGCCAGCTGGCCCACACGCAGAAGAAGATCGTCGCCCTCGGACTGACCGGCCAGGTGACGGCCGAACTCCGCGACTACAACGATCTCACCGGCCAGTACGACAAGATTTCCAGCATCGGCATGGTCGAGCACGTCGGCATCGACAACATGCGGGGATACATGCAGACGGTCTCGAAGCTTCTGCCGGACCGCGGCATGTTCCTGAACCACGGCATCACCCGCCGGGCCAAGGCGACGAACAAGCAGTTCCGCAAGGTGACCCCCGAGCGCCGCCTGTTGGCGAAATATATCTTCCCCGGCGGCGAACTCGACCACATCGGGCACATGCTGGAGTCGATGGAGAACTCAGGCTTCGAAGTGCACGACGTCGAGGCGTGGCGCGACCACTACGCCAAGACCTGCGAACACTGGACCCACCGCCTCGAAGCCAGAAAGGACGAGGCCGTCCGGCAGATCGGCGAAGAACGCTACCGCATGTGGCTGTTCTACCTGGCCGGGGTGAGCCTCGCCCTGGGCGACGGAGGGGCATGCATCTTCCAGACGGTCGCGACCCGGCACATCAAGAAGGGGGTCTCGGGCCTGCCGTCGACACGTGAGCATCTTTATCGCGAATCACCCCGGCGCGACACGAAGGCGGCGTGAGCGCGGAGGCCGGCTCAGTCCACACGACGTCATCGCTGGCGAGGTCACTCTTTGGCTTCGAGCAGCTGAATCGCGTCGACGATGACGAACCCGTCGGTCCGGCGGTTGGAAATCGTCACCGTTGCTTCGTCAGCCGCGTTGAGGGCGACCGTTCCGGCGGTGCGGAACCGGCCGCCTGCGGGAAGTGGTACCGTCTCATCGAACACGAAGTCCGTGCTCGCTCCGCCACTCCGCACTGTGACCGGGATGTTTTTCGCCCGTGTCGCGTGGGGGCTGTACGCGATCTTCAGCTCATAGCGCCCTGTTTTCGGGGGCGTCACGCGGAATGTGAGCGTCGACTGGCCGTCGCCGCGCCGGTCGTCGTGCAGGTAGCCCTTCCAGACGTACGGCTGGAATGTCGTCGAGTGGCTCCAGGGGCCGTCGGCCTTTGCCTCTGTCTCGTCGATCACGATCCCGGGCAACGACTTCGGATCGAGACCCGCCGGACCTGATGACACCGGGACCGGGGGGAGTTCGGGTGCAACGAGCACCTGCTTCTGTCCAAGAAGCGCGGCCCGCAGTGTTTCATACGGCAGCTTCTGAACGGCGACTTTCTCCTTCGCTGCCAACGCCGCGGCGATTCCCGCGCTGTGGCCGATCGTCATCCAGGTCGGCTCCACCCGGATCGAGGAATAGGCGACGTGCGACGCGGAGATCGCCACCGGCACGAGGAGGTTCGTGCACTCGTCGGCCTTCGGCGTAATCGCGCGGTAGGGAACCTGCATCGGAGGGCCGTGCTTCCGGCCGCCGGGCTTCACGGGGAAGATCGTCCCCTCGCTCAGGACGCCGCCATCCTTTCGCGCGACTCGCTGGCAGTCGTGCGAGTCGATAGGGAATGAAGAGATCGCGATCGCATCGGGCTTCTCCAGGTTCGTCAGCACATCATGCTCGGTGAGGAAGTAGGCCCCCCGCATCCGCCGCCCTTCGCGGACGTACAGCTGCGGCGACCAGTGGCCCGTCTCGGGGAATTCGTCGCGGCAGAGGCCGAGTTCGGCGAGAACCTTCTGCAGGTGTTCGGGAACGGCGGGGTCGGTCGTCAGGAACTGGTAGAGCTCGAGGATGTACTGCTTGTGCTCCTCCCACTTCTTTTCGCGGCCGGCGGCATCGTCCTCGGACCAGCCGTTGCAGCCGCCAATCAGGCCCATTGAAAACTGCTTGCCGATGCCGTTGTTGGCATCGAACTTTTTTCCCGGCAGGGGATAGAGGTCCCAGAGCACGATCGGCCGCGGCTCCTGCCTGAAATACCGTCGCACCGCTTCAAACCGAGCGGGGTCGTACTTCGCTGGTTTGGGGAACGGGACCCTGTTGTCTGCCTCTTTCGTCAGGCAGAGGCGAAAGCTGTAGATCATCACATTTCTGTCGCCGTCTCCTTCGTTTCCGCCGTCCGCCGTCGTCACCAGCGGCAGGAGCTTCCCGCGATCGTCGAAGCCGGAGATCGCCATCAGCGGCTTGGAGAACCGGACTCCCGCATACTTCTCGTCCAGTTCCTTGCGGCTTTCGCGGCCGATCGTCCACGACACTCCCGCCGCCGCCATGAGGTCTCCTTCATAGGTGGCGTCGACGTACGTCCTTGCTCCGAATGTGTTCCCGTTCGTGCAGACGAGATGCGCGATCCGGCCGTCCTGTTTCTGGACCGATTTCAGCGTCTGCTTCGTCAGCACGCGGACGCCAGCTTCCTCCAGCAACTGTCGGGTCACTCGCATCGCGACGTGCGGCTCGTAGGTCCAATGCGTGTGGTCCTTCACGCTCACCTTGTAGGGGAGCGTCACTCCGCGGTCGGTGTAGTCCTTCTCGATCCGCAGGTGCCACTCTTCAAACAGTCCGCCGAGGGCGGCCCGCACCGTCTGGTTCGAATCGCTGAAGCTGAGCCCGCCGGTGTTCACGCCGCCGACATGCGCCGTCGGCTCCAGCAGCAGGACCCTCGCTCCTTCCCGGGCCGCACCGATCGCGGCGCAGAAGCCGGCGGGCGTGGAGCCGTAAACGATGACGTCGACCGACGGAGGCACGTCGATCTTGGCCTCCGCAGCAGGGATGAGGAGAGCCAGGAGGGCCAGACCAGGGACCACCACAGCGAAAAGCGACCAGGTGCGAATCATTCCGAGCGAACCTTTCCCTTGTGCTTCGAAGTCTTCTGTGACACGGGCTTCCTGCGCATGACGTCGAACAACATCATCCCGGCCCCCACGGCGACGAACAGACCTGTCGCCACTCCCCGCCCCAACGCCTGCCCGCGAGCGGCGGCCCGGTTGGATGGAACAGCCTGCAGCCCGATGACCATGTTCGCCACCATGCCGGCGAAGATCAGGATTGCGCCCCACTGCCACAGCGGCATCGACTTCAGCCGCACGGCGTCCGACTCGCGATTCTTTCTGGTCATCTCACCATCCCCGTGGAGCGCATGGGAATCCAGTGACTCTCCCCGCCGTTGTACCGCCGCGGGCCGGGCGCGTCACCACACCGCCGTCCCGCGGGTTTCCGGCGCCCAATCGCCAATCGCTGACTCCCCTGCCGCACTTCATTACACTCCGGGCTTCCTGAAGAACCACAAGCACCAGCCGCGGCTCACCGCCCGGTTTCTTACTCGCCCATCAGCAATCAACCCCGGATGCCGCCTGGCAGTTCCCCGCGGACGCCGGGCGTTTCCGAACGACCCCATGAAAACTGACGACCTTCGCGACGCCTACCTGTCCTTCTTCGAGTCCAAGGGCTGCGTCCGCCGGCCCAGCGACGTGCTCGTCCCCAAGGACGATCCGACGGTGCTGTTCACGCCGGCCGGAATGAACCAGTTCAAGAACCAGTTCCTCGGCATCGGCCCGCTGGAGTTCACGAAGGCGACGACCTGCCAGAAGTGCATCCGCACCGGCGACATCGACAACGTCGGCGTCACGGCCTACCACCACACGTTCTTCGAGATGCTGGGCAACTTCTCGTTTGGCGATTACTTCAAGCGGGAGGCGATCAACTGGGCCTGGGAATTCCTGACCCAGAAGAAGTGGCTGGGCCTCGATGCCGATCGCCTGAACGTCACCGTGTATCTCGACGACGATGAAGCGGCCGGGATCTGGGCGAAAGACATCGGCCTCTCGCCCGAGCGTATTTCACGTCAGGACGAATACGAGAACTTCTGGCCCGCCGGGTCGCCCTCGAACGGTCCCGATGGCGTCTGCGGTCCGTGCTCCGAGATCTATTACACCCCGCCGGGGCAGACGAAGTCGGTCGAGATCTGGAACCTGGTGTTCACGCAGTTCAACCGCGTCGGGAATCCGCCGAAGAACCTCCAGCCGCTGCCGAAGAAGAACATCGATACGGGGATGGGACTCGAGCGGTGCGCCTCGACGCTGCAGGGGGTGCTGTCGAACTTCGAGATCGACAGCATCAAGCCGCTGTGCATCGCGGCCGGCGAAGCGATCGGGAAGAAGTACAGCTACGACGCGGCCGAGGGCCGGGCACTGCGCCGCATCGCCGACCACATCCGCTGCGTCACGATGTGTGCCCACGAAGGGGTCGTTCCGGACAACGCCAAGCAGGGCTATATCGTCCGCCAGCTCCTGCGCCGCGCGATGCTGGAAGGCTTCCTGCTCGGCAAGGACGCCCCGTTCCTGTATTCGCTCGTGCCGGTCGTCGCGGATCTCATGAAGCGTCCGTACCCGGACGTGCAGCAGTCGGTCACGGCGGTCGCCAACATCGTGAAAGAGGAAGAAGAGCAGTTCCTCGGCACGATCGAACGCGGCCTGTCGAAGTGGAACAAGGTGGTCGAACGGGCGAAGGCTTCCGGTGGCGTGGTTTCCGGCGAGGAAGCCTTTGCCCTGCATTCGCAGGACGGCTTCCTGATGGACCTTACCGTCCAGATGGCCGCCCGTAACGGGCTGACCGTCGATCGTGAAAAGTTCGATACGCTCGTTAAGGAACACGAAGGGAAGTCGGGCTCGGGAGCGTTCCTCGACAGCGTCATGGCGGAGGGCCCGCTGGACCGCGTCCGCAAGAATCACGGCGCGACGAAGTTCCTCGGCTACGACAAGAGCGAGTCGGAAGCGAAGGTCGTCGGCCTGATCGTCAACAAGGAGTTCCTCGAGCACACGAATTACCACGGCACAATCGGCCTGCTGCTCGACCAGACCCCCTTCTACGGCGAAGCCGGCGGACAGGTGGGCGACTCGGGAACGATCGCCGGTGAACACTTCGAGTTCCACGTCGAAGAAACGCAGCGCAACGCCGATCTCATCATCCACATCGGGAAGCTCGTCCGCGGGAAGATTCAGCTGGGCGAGCCGGTGACTGCGAAGATCGACGCCGGCCGCCGGGCCGGAATCCGCCGCGCTCACTCCGCGACCCACCTTCTGCACCACGCCCTGCACAAGGTCATCGGGTCGAACGCCCTGCAGCGCGGCTCGAAGGTCGAGAACGACGTCCTCCGATTCGACTTCGCGCACTCCAAGCCGGTGACCGAAGAGGAGAAGCGGCAGATCGAAGACGAAATCAACGCCCGCATCGCGGAAGGGGCCTCGGTGGCCACAGAGGTCACGGACCAGGAAACGGCCAAGAAGCGCGGCGCGATGATGCTCTTCGGTGAGAAGTATCCCGACCGCGTCCGGATGGTCACGATGGGCGACTTCAGCGTCGAGCTGTGCGGCGGAACACACCTGTCCAACACGGGCCAGGTCGGACTGCTGCGGCTCGTCTCGGAAGAGCCAGTCGCCAAGGGGGTGCGTCGCATCTCGTGCCTCACCGGCCAGAAGGCGCTCGCCCACATCCGCGAGGCGGAAACGCTGCTTCGCGAGTCGGCGATCCTGCTGCGCGCTCCGACGCCGCAGGAGCTTCCCCGCAAGATCGCTGCACTGCAGGAAGAGCTGCAGGCCGCCCGCCGGGAACTCGCGAAGCACACGATGGCCTCAATCGCGGACCTTGCCTCGTCGATTCTGGCCGAGGCCGCGGTCATCGGCGGTGTGAAGATCGTGGCAAAGGAGGTCCAGGGGGTCCCGCGTGACGCCCTGAAGGAACTGATCGATCACCTCCGCTCCGGCAAGGAACCGGTCGCCGTTCTGCTCGGTCTCGTCGAAGAGGGCAAGGTCGCCCTGATCGCGGCCGTGTCGAAGGAACTGGCGGGCAAGAAGCTGCACGCCGGCGACGCCGTCAAAGCAGCGGCGAAGGCGGCGGGGGGCGGAGGAGGCGGCCGCCCCGATCTCGCCGAGGCCGGCGGGAAGGATCCCTCGAAGCTCAGCGAGGCACTCGAAGCCGGCAAGGCAGTGTTCGTGGGAAAGCTGGGGTAAGCAAACCGGGCGGCGGAGTTCACCTCCGCCGCTCTGCCGCACTATCGAACGACTTGGGCGATATTGAGCGATCCACCAGCGCAATCTGGTCTCGATGCAAACACCCGGTTGGGCAGATTCTACAACGCACGCTCTGAAGGCCGTTTGAGGTCGACTCCTCTCTGGAGCAGCGCCGAC
Organism: Caulifigura coniformis; assembly: GCF_007745175.1. GTDB lineage: Bacteria > Planctomycetota > Planctomycetia > Planctomycetales > Planctomycetaceae > Caulifigura > Caulifigura coniformis. Next base: position 1,714,078 of record NZ_CP036271.1, read on the forward strand.
CTCTCTGGTACCCACAGTCCGACGCGGGTCGGATCCAACGGAGTGCCTGAATGAGAAAGTACGTCGCAAGGATGCTCGTGATGGCCGCCATCGCCGGGGTGCTCTCCCCGGCCAGCGGCTTCGCCCAGGGAAAGAGTCTCTCCCCTCCAGGGGCCAGTCGTGCCCTGGCCCATCGTGTCGCAAAGGGACCGTCGAAGCCGTCTCCCTCGAATCGCGGGGGGCGTGGTTTCGACCAGCGAATGCTCCACGCGATGCGGAACTTTGATCGACACGTCTCGTGCGACCCGCCGTTGCGGCCGCGCAGTCCGTAACCGGATTTCGGTCCAATCCCCGAACGCCCGCCGTCCACACCGGCGGGCGTTCTTCGTTTTCCCCTCCCTTCCCGCCTCGACTGCTGCTGGCGCAATCGGGAGAACCCGTTCCCGGTGTCCGGCCATCGCAGGACAGCGGAAAACGGGAAGTCTCCGACCCGTTCGGCATGGCATCCTCTGGCCCGATGCGCGACGCTTCTGAACGCGTCACGTCTGCGGTCGATGCATCGACCCGCGTCGACACTGGACATTCCGGCACAGGACATCCGTCGGATCTTCTCATGCCCCTCTTCCTTGTCGCCCAGCTTCGCCGGGCCTTTGCTTCCAATCCCCGCAAGGTCACTCCCACGGCGCGCGAAAGCGCGCGGCTCGACGCCGCAGGCGTGAAACATCCGATTCTCCGCTCCTACCTTGCGTGGCGGCGGGGCCTGATGCTGTTCACGCTGTTCGCCACTTTCCTCAGCAGCGCCCTCGCGACCTGGCGTGAAGTCACCGAGCCCGACAAGCGGCCGGAGCTTCTCCTCAACACGGTCGGCGACTCGATCGAGGCGGCCCTCCCGACCGACGCCGCAGACAAAGTCGAGGAAGACGAGGAGGTCGACGCCGGCGAAGCCGGACGCCACGTCCAGGTGACCATCAACAGCGACGACGACGCGGATGACAAGAAGCCCACAACTCTTCTTGGCCAGATCGCCGACTTCATCGACCTCGCGTCGCTGTATGTTCTGCAGGCGGCCGCTCTCGCGGTCCTGCTGGTCTGGAGCCGCTGGCGTCTTTCGTTCCTGATCATGGCCGGCGCGTTTGCCATCTCGTTCGTCGTTCCCCTGCTCATCTCCCTGTGCCCGTGGAGTTGGTGGGGCTATGTCGAGCATGCCTATACGCTCGAGAAGGAGCCTCTCGAGTACCTGCGTGTGACGGCCGAAGGGGTTGCCGAAGGGGCGTCGTACCTGGTCACGCTGTTGCCGACCGTCCTCTCCCTGGTGCCTGCCGTGCAGCGCGCGTGTGTGCGCGTGAAGATGCTCCTGCCGCAGGCGATTCTGCCGGGATGGTTCCTCGTGATGGCGTCGCCGTTCTACTCGCTGTTCCTGCTCGTCATCTTCGTCGCCCTGATCCAGGTCACCTCCAGCCCGCTCCTGATCGGCGGCTTTCTGCTGTTCCTCTCGGCTCCGCTGATCTATCCCTGCATGACGCGTTTCTTCACCCGTCCGCTCACCTCGGAAGGCGACTTCCGCCGGGTCCGGATCGTGCAGAGGATCGTTGGCCTGATGACCGCCGCTGCGGGGGGTCTGTTTCTGCTCTTTCTCTCCACGCAGAAGATTCTCGGCGTGAGGCTGCTGGGACTCGACCCGGCCCAGGCGCTCATCGTGCCGCTCGACCTGGCGCACTTCGGCCTGGAAGTTCTCAGCCGTTCGATGTTCGTCACGGCTCTTGGCGCCGATCTCTTCCTGAGGATGAACCTCGCCGCCTGGCAGAACGAACGAGCGTTCACCGAGTCGGGCGGCGCGCAGAACTACGACCAGGTGATGCGGGAATTCGAGACGATGTCGTAGTCTCCCGCGCGTTGAGATGGCGGGCGGCAGATCGCATTCCGTTCAGCTCTTCGGCCAGTGAGTCTCCACTCCCTGTTCGCGAATCATCGTCTGGAACTCTCCGAGCAGAGTTTCGGACTCCGCGATGGCGTGGGAGGTTGTCTTCCGGTGATGCTGGAAACTGGCGAGGCAACCTGCCGCTTCACCGATGCCCCATTCCACCGGGTGCAGGCGATAGCAGCCGTTCGTGATGTGCGTGGTCCCGATGTTCTTGCAGGCGGCCAACAGGTTCTTCACACGTTTGGGAATCAGCGATCGCAGCGGGATCTGGAACGGCAGCGAAGCAAAGTCGATGTAGTTGTCCCCGGCCGAACTCGGATGCAGGTCGATGTGATAGGAGCCAACGCCGACCGAATCGGGAAACTCGGGGGGCGTCGCGCGGTCGGCCGGTTGTCCGAGCATGCGGGCCCGGTTCTCGCGGCCGACAAAGTGTTCGGTGATCGTGAACAGGGCTTCGATCCGCCTCGCCTCGCGAACGTAGGGCGCCTTCGCCAGTCCATCCTCGGTCCCCATCATGTCGCCTCGCAGCAACAACCCGGGATATCCGGTGCCGCCGTCCGGCCGCGGACATTCCGTCTGCAGCCAGTACATGAGGGACAGGCTGAGCTGCTTCGCGCGGGCCACGTGGCGGTCCGCTTCTTCTTTCGAGACGCCGATCAGCGGTCCCAGCACGTAGTCGTTCTGGGGCCAGTTGACGAGCGTGACATTTCCGCCGCCGGTATTCTCCGTGAAGAAGGCCGCGTTCCTGATCTGCCGGTAGCGGAACAGATTGAGGGCTTTGGTCGGTGCGAGCGTCGGATCAAAGCCGAGTTTCTTTGGCGTCAGATCGCGCGGATTCGAATAGCTGAGGTCGAGCAGTCGGCCCGACCAGGGGGGCGTCATCGCCGGAACGAATTTGCTCCAGAACGCATACTCCGCCGGTTGATCGATGACGTGATTCTCGCCAGGCCGATACTCCGCGGCGAAACAGATCGTGAATGCCTGCTGGTTCAACGGATTCGCGGTCGCTGCCGCGTGCAGTTCATCCGTTTCTTCCTTCGCTTCCGTGCCGGTGACAAACTCGGTTTTCGTCAGCGGAAGGAGATCTCCCAGTTCACTGGCGTCGATGAACTGTGGCGCGAGCAGCTGATACTCCTTGCCGCTTCGCGTTGAACGCACGCGAACCGATTCGATGCGGTCGCCCTCAACTTCCGCGCTGACCGGCTCGGTTTCCAACAGCAGCGTCAACCGGCCCGAACTGAGGTGCGGCGCCAGCATGTCCTGCAGGACGGCCAGCGCGACGCGCGGCTCGTGGCACAACCGTGACACGCTGCCATTGCCCGGATTGAGCAACGGGTTCTCGCGGGCCGCGGGGGTCAGCGGAAAGTTCTGGCGGTAATAGTCCCGTACCCGCGTCCGAAACTCGCGATAGGACTGGTTCGCTCCGTGCTTCTCGATGGCGGAATGCTCATCGGGAGGGACGGCCTGGGAAGTGAGTTGTCCGCCGATCCAGTCGGTCGGTTCCGTGAGCACGACGCGGAGGCCATTCCGGGCGGCGGCGAGCGCTGCAGCGACTCCTCCCATCCCCGCACCGATGATGACGACGTCGGCCTCGAGTTCGCGAACCGGCCCGCCTGCAGGCGCAGCCGCGGCAGGGAGCGTCTCTCCGGCAGCCCGTCCGCTGCGCAGGGCCCACGTGGTCGCGAGGCCGGCCATGGCCGATTGCAGAACATTCCGCCGATTCCAATGTGCCATCGTTCCGTCTTCTGAAGTCTGCCGTCGCGAGGGAACGCCGTCGCCGCCGAATCGGGGCCGAAGCGTTCCGAGGAAACGCCCTTGTAGGTGAATTGCGCAGGCCTGACGAGGTTCACCCGGCGCGACGATTCACAAGCTCATGCACGTAGACCACCTGCTCTTCGCACACTACCGTAGTTGCTGCGAAAGGAGTGGGCGATGGTACTCCGGATGACGGCGGCGGCCGCAGTCCTGATCGGACTTGTCCTCGTGACGATCTTCGTGCCGGTGGCGCAGCGAGGGGACGGCGACATCGAAGTCGAACAATTTGCCGACGAACCGATTGAACTCGTCCTGGCCCCTCCTCCGGACGAAGCGCCTGAGCACTCCGATGGCGTTCGCCAGGCCGCGCGGATCGTCCTGCGGGCGTCAGGATCGACAACCGGTTCCGGCCTCAGACTGCCGCCCCGGTCGCCAGGCCCCGTTCCCCAGGCAGGGTCGGCCGTACGTCCCCGCGCGGGAGTCGCCATCGCGGCGCCCGCCGAGGCCGGCAACACGATCCGGCCCCGGCCCCCGGTTCAGATCCCCCCTCCGGCCCAGGCTGGTTCCGTCGCCGGCATTCGCCGGCCTGTCGCGGTTCCCCGGCCTGCGATTCCGCAGGCGGGTTCGGTGGTCCGTCGCGGCGGAGTTCCACTGAATTTGAACCCGCTGGTTCGCTCGGCTCCCAGTCGGTCGAAAGACGAGCCCTGGGTGGCCCAGTACGTGGCGTTTGGCCCAGGCGGACTGGAACTCGCCACCGGGACCCTCGGGGGGGAAATCCTGGTGTTCGATCTGCAGTCGCGGGAGTTCCGCCGCGCATTGAAACTTCCGGCCGGCGACCTGCTGGAGATGCTTTATACGCCGGATGGCGCGTTGCTCACGAGTTCGACCGACAAGCGGCTGCGGTTGTTTGACACAGCGTCGGGCGAGATCGCGCGCACGTATGACGCCGGGGGGACGATCAGCTCCATGGCCCTTGTCCCTGGCGGGGAGGAGGTCATCGCCGGCTCGTGGGAAGGTCGGGTCTTCCGACTCTCACTGACGAAAGGCAACGTTGTAGAACTCGGTCGCCATCCCGGGACGGTCCGGGCCGTCGCGGTCTCCCCGGACGGTCGATCTGTCGCGAGCGCGGGGACTGATCCTGATCTCCGTTTGTGGAAACTCGATCGACCGGATTCTCCTGCCGTGCTGCTGCGTGCTGGAAGGCCTGTCACCCGTCTCGCGTTCTCGCACGATGGGCGCTGGCTGGCGAGCGCCGGATCGGGGTCAGTCACGTCGCTTTGGAAGCTCGATCCCATTGAACCCCCAGTGCTGGAACGGTCAATCGTCGGCATGCAGAACGCGAATGGCCTGTTCTTCGACCGCCGGTCGAGCCGAATTTTCGTCAGCGGCAGGAACAGCTTTGCGAACATCAGTCGCGTGGACATCGAGACAGGAGGCGTCAGCACCTTTACGGAGACGCTGCCTCCCGAATCGATTCGCGACATCGCGCTCTCTCCCGATGGCCTGACGCTTGCGGCATTGACCGGGAATCATTCTGTTCATCTCTTCCAACTCGACCCGGCGACCTCCACGATCGTCGGCAAGAGTTTCCTCCAGCCGCCGTCCCCCCGTTAACGGCCTCATTCCTGCCCCCCACTTCCAGCCCCATGCTGTCTCCCGTGAATCGTCGACACTTCCTCTCGTTCCTCGCGGCGTCTGCCGTTGTCCCATGTTCATCGGCCTTCGGCAGCGATGCCGGACTGATCCGTGGCATTACCGACACCACGCTCTGGAACAACCTCGACGGCAGCGGGACGACGTGGTTCCATCCCAAAGTCTGCATGGTGCCCCGGCCGGGAAAACCGCCGCTGGCGCTGATGAATCTGCAGTTCATCGCCGGATCCGACTATTTCGGCCCGGTCCACTGGTCGGCCTCGGAAGACAATGGCCAGACCTGGTCGGAACCGGTCCTGATCCCGGGTTTTGAGCGTCGCCCGGTCCCGGGCCATGAAGGGCTTCTCGCGGGCGTGTGCGACGTCGTTCCGGAATACCACGCGAAGACGAACACCGTCCTTGCCGTCGGCGAGATCGTCTTTTACCGCGGCGAGAGGTTCGCCGCGAAAGATCAACTCAGGCGTTATCCCGTTTATTGCGTCCGCAAATCGGATGGAACGTGGACCGATCGCAAGATCCTGGAATGGGACGATCCGCGGGCTGCATTCATCTACAGCAACAACTGCGGCCAGCGGGTCACGCTTCCGGATGGCGACATCCTGATCGCCATGTCGATCGGGGCGAAGTCGGAATCCCGATCGGCGATCACTGCCCGGTGCTCTTTCGACGGGGACACCTTCGCAATCCGCGACGTGGGCGAAGAAATCAAGCATGCCGCCGGCCGAGGCCTGCTCGAACCATCACTGACGTCGTGGAACGGTCTGCACTATATGACGATCCGTGCCGAAGACGACCGCGGGTACGTCTGCACGTCGACGGATGGACTCCGGTGGACGGAGAAGCAGCCCTGGCTGTGGGACGACGGAGAGCCCCTCGCGATGTCGTCCACCCAGCAGCACTGGCTGACGCACTCGGACGGCCTGTTCCTCGTCTATACCCGGAAGGACGCTTCGAACCTGAAGCTGATCCGCTGGCGCGCGCCGCTGTTCGTCGCGCAGGTCGATCCGCAGACGCTCCGGCTCCGCCGCGACACCGAGCAGATCGTCCTGCCGATTCGCGGCGACTCACTGAATGACCCCAACGGCACGCAGCAGATGGGGAATTTCCACATCGTCAATGCGAACGCGGACGAGTCGTGGGTGACGGATGGCCACTGGCTTCCGAAGAAGAACGCCCGCGGCGAACTCCGGATGGCCCGCATCGCCTGGACGAAGCCGAACCGGCTCGTGTGAGCCGGTTACAGCATCCCGTTCAGGCCGCGTGTCTTCAGTTCCTCGATGAGCTTCTTGATTGCATTTTCGTCCCCCCGCTTCGCCACGAGCGTGGCGTCGGGGGTGTGGACGACGATGCAGTCTTCAAGCCCCAGCGTTGCCACGAGGTGCTTGTCCGTCGTCCGCACGATGCAGTTCTTCGTATCGACTCCGACGTGCAGTCCTTCGATGGTATTGCCCGCGGCGTCGCTGCCTGAAAGTCGCGGAACGGCCTCCCAGCTGCCAACGTCATCCCAGCCGAACGGCGCCTCGAGCACGACGATCGACTTGTCCCGCTCCAGCACGGCGTAGTCGATCGACGTCGACTTCATCTTCGGGAACAGGTCGCGGATCGTGGCGTCGTAGCCAGGGGCGCCGATCGTTCCGGCGACCTGCGCCGTCAGCGCTCCGATCTCTGGCTCATAAGTCGTGATGGCCTCCAGGATTCGCCGCGCGCTCCAGGTGAAGATGCCGCAGTTCCAGTAGAACGTCCCGGCCTTCAGATACGTCTCGGCCGTCGGGCGGTCAGGCTTCTCGCGGAACGCCGCAACGTGATAGGCCGAGCGACCTGCTCCCAACTGCGGGCCGCGCTCGATGTAGCCATAGCCGGTCGACGGGAATGTCGGCGTGACGCCGAACAGCACGAGGCGATTTCGATCCTCGTCGACAAGCGTCTGGGCCGCCTTGCCTGCCTTCTCGAAGGCTTCGACCGGTTGGATGACATGATCCGCCGGGAGGAGGAGCATGACGGCGTCCGGGTCTTCCTTCAGGAGATGCGCGGCCGCCAGCGCCACGCAGGGAGCCGTATTGCGCGCGCAGGGCTCGACGAGGACGTGCCCGGTCGGAAGCTCCGGGAGTTGTCGGCGCGTCTCAGCGGCCTGGGCTTCGTTGGTGACGACCCATTGCCGTTCGGCCGGGATCCAGCCGATACAGCGGTCCGAGGTCGACTGGATCAGGGACCGGTCGCCGCTGAGCGTCAGGAACTGTTTCGGGAACGCGTGGCGGCTCGCGGGCCAGAACCGGGTGCCAGACCCGCCCGCCATGATCACGGCATGCAGCATGGGAAGTTGTCGTCGGTAAGAACAAAAAGACCCGGCTTCGAAGCGAAGCCGGGCCTGAGGTTAGCTCATCATTTTGATGCCGCACATCTGTCGAAGCCTGAAGCTCCGGCCATCAGCGGGCGGCGTCCCACCACCAGCGGCCTTCCGGCGACTGGCCGGCCTTCGCGACGGTTTCGGCCGGAGCGGTCGATTCCTTGCGAACTTCCGGGTTGGAAATCACCTGGACCACATCCGCCCGCACGCCGCCGGCAACCTGGACGACAACGTCCTTGCCGTTGAACACGCGGTGGTTGACGACCGAGTCGACTTCCTTCGGGACGGCGTACTGGCCGGTGCGGAACGATCCGGCCGAGGCGAACACGCCACGGTTCCAGCCCGCGTCGACATCAAGGCCTTCGTTCTGGATCAGTGCAGCGACCATGGCGAGTTCGAACACACCCTTCAGGTCGGCGAAGACCGGGTGGGCCGCGGCGAGTTCGGCGTAGTTCTTCGTGAAGCCTTCAGCGAACTGACGGTTGATCGGCTCGGCCTTGCCTGTGGAGGTCCGTCCGCCGGTGGCCGTGATGAACTGGTTCTCGGACAGGCACTTCACGGCCGTCCCCTTGAGTTCGAACGCGGTGCGGGCGTCGTTATGCCGCACTTCATCGAGGTTCAGCGTCATCCACCAGCGAAGGGCATCGAGGCCGCCAGTGGCGAGCGAGGGCTGCTTCGCCAGGAGGTCAAAGTAGCTCGGCACGTTCTTGCCGCCTTCGACTTTGCCGACGCCGATCAGCTTCATCAGGTAGTCGGCCTCAACGATCACGCGAGCCACTCGCGAGTCTGCCGGCACGCCATAAGTCGTGATGTCCTGGCGGCCGAGGGTGTCGCCGATCTGCTGGGCAAACCGCTTTGCCTGGCCGGGGCCGAGGGGGCCGCGGGCCTGCGATTCTTCGGCGAACGTCTTCACGGCCGCGAGGCCTTCCGCACGCGGGTCGATCGAGCACCCGAACATCTGCTTGCCGCGCCCCTCATGGGTCCGCAGCAGGGTGACCAGATCATCGAGCCGCAGCAGGCCATTCGCCTGCGCGGGGCCTGCGATAACGATTTCCTTCGAGGCCGGATCGACAAAGACGTACTGCACCGACGACAGACCGGCCAGCTGCTTCATTTCTTCGGGAACGCGTTCACCGCGTTCGAGTCGGGCGGCGATTTCACGTTCGAGACGCGTCAGCGAAACCATCCGGAGATCGGATTCCACGGCCACGTCGCCGTTCATCGCGGCCTTCCGCGCTGCCAGCACCATCGCGGCCAGCGAACCGCCAGCGTCACGCCGCTCGACACGCTTGAGAACGCCTCTGGCGTCGACGCGAACACCGCTTTCAAACGGCGTCATCGTTCCGCCTTCGCCGTCGATATCCTGCCAGGGCCCGCTCGTCTGCTGCTGAATCAGGTTCATCAGCGTCTGGAAATCGGCTCCGGTCCCTTTCAGCGAAGGCTGAGCCGACTTTGTCTCACCCTTCGTCTGCTCGCGACCAGCGTCGCGGGTCACGGGGCCAGGGTTCGACTTCTGGGCGGCTTCGATGCGGGCCAGAAGATCGGCCTTCTCCTGCGGCGAGAGTTTCGAGACGGCGTCCGCCGCCTGATTGATCTCACCTGCCGCAAAGAGCTGGATCGCACGATCAGGCCCTTCGCCGGCGCTGGCGACATTGACGGTCATCGCCATGACAGCCGAAAGGCCGAAAGCCATCGCCGTCTTTGCACGGCCGATCAATCGGTGAAGCATGACCGAAAATCCTCGACGACAAGGAAACAGAGGGGGTGGTCGCACCGAACACGGAGCCCGGAGAAACAACGGGCGCGCGGCGTCGCGGCTTGAAAACGACCGTACTTAGAGAATCGTCAGACGGCCCGGGACCGTCAAGAACTTTCTGCCAAAACTGCGTGTCGCGGAAGCACCTGCGCGCACTCGTCGAAAGATCACGAACAGCCGGTAAAATGCTGCTCCGGTTGTATCACCTGTACGAGTCCGTCACGCCGGCGGGCTGCCCTGTGATGCCCCGGTCGGTTGTTCCGATCCTGATGCCTGAGCTGCCCGAAGTTGAAACGATGGTTCGCGGGATTCGTCCCGTTCTCGAAGGCCGGACGCTCATCGACTTCGTTCGCATGCCCTGCCCGCGCAAGCCGCTCTCTCTCAAACCCGGACTCGCGGCCATCCGCCAGCGAGCCAATGGCCAGGCCATCTCGGCGGTCCGCCGTCGCGCCAAACGGGTGGTGATCGAGCTCGAGTCCGGAGCGGGATTTGTCATCGAACCGCGGATGACCGGCCTGATGCTGGTGAGCGATCCGCCGACCCGCGAGCACCTGCGATTCGCGTGGCAGGTGCAGGGGCTTCGCGGAGTCGAGACGGTGCTGTTCTGGGACCGCCGCGGTCTCGGTACCGTGCAGCTGCTTGGCCCGGACGACCTGACTGCCCTGATGCTTCCCGGCCGGCTCGGCCCCGACGCCCTGGAGATGACGCCCGCCCTCTGGCGGGAGACACTGGCCAGAACCCGTCGGCCGATCAAGGTGGCGCTGCTCGATCAGGGTCTCGTCGCGGGCATCGGGAATCTTTATGCCAGCGAGATCCTGCACCGGTCGCGGATCGCCCCATCGACTCCTGCCAGCGAGGTTTCAGGTCCGGGAATCCGCCGGTTGGCCGAGGCGGTGGAAACGGTGCTGCAACTGGCCATTCGGCACGAAGGGAGCACGCTGAGCGACGGCACCTACCGTAATGCGCTGAACCAGGATGGCGGCTACCAGAACTCGCACCAGGTATACGATCGGGCCGGGCGGGACTGCCCGCGGTGCGGCAAAACGATCCTGCGCATCGTGCAGGCGCAAAGGTCGACATTCTACTGCGCCGGCTGCCAGCGTTGACCGGCGATGAAATTTGCTCCACCTGTGTTGAAGTTTGCCTCGCACCTGATCGGCATAATCGATACGACCGCTTAGCTTGCGACGGGTTCGGCTCAGTGGCCGGATCTTTGCGACGAACAGGGCCGCACGACAGTCTTAGGCTTCCAGTGTGTTGGAGTCCCCTCTGCTGTCCCCTCGGCCTTGATATGGAACTCGTCCTGCCCGGCATGGAGCGACTCAGCGGCCACAGCGCGCCCCATTGGCCGTGGCGGCTTGTGGGTTGCATTCCGCCACAGCGACAACTGCAGCAGTTCCAGGTCGATTCCGAAGGATTCATCATTGGCCGCCGGCCCGGCTCCAATCTGCAGGTCGTCTCGCCGCGCGTCTCCGGCCGGCACGCAGAACTGCTGACGATCGGGAAGCACCTGTTCATCAGGGACCTCGGAAGCACCAACGGAACGTACGTCAATCGCCGGCGGATCGAGCAGCCGACGCCGATCGCCGAAGGGGACCATATCGAAGTTGCGGACGTCGAATTTCGCGTCGAGCGCGAGCACAGCAACGATTCGTCCGAGGAACTTCCAACGTTCCGGCAGACGCATTCCGACATCGAGACGATCGAATCCGACTGGGTGTTGAGCCAGCTCGACATGCTCATTCGCGATCGTGCCGTGACCCCGCATTACCAGGCCATCGTCACCATCGATGGCGCGAAGACGGTCGGCTACGAAGCCCTCGCCCGCAGTGAAATGTGCGGGCTCGAGAGCCCGCATTCGATGTTCGACACGGCCAGGATGGTCAATCGCGAAGTCGAACTGAGCATGATGTGCCGTCAGCGGGCCGTGGAAATCGCCAGTCGGCTGCCGCGACGTCAGGCCCTGTTCGTCAACACGCACCCGATGGAGGACTTCATTGCGGATGTGCTCCCCTCGATGAAGCAGCTTCGCCGGATCGCTCCCGAACAGCCGATCGTCGTGGAGATCCACGAGGCTGCCATCCACGATCCGCAGAGCGTCCGCGAGTTTCACGCTGCTCTCAAGGATCTGAACATTCGCCTGGCCTATGACGACTTCGGGGCCGGACGTTCAAGGCTCATGGAGCTTGTGAAGGCGCCGCCCGACTTCCTGAAATTCGACGCCTCGCTGATCCGCAACCTCGACTCCGCCAGTCCGCAGCAGATGCGGCTGCTAAGCACGCTGATCGACGTCGTGAGGGACTTCAACATCTGCACGCTGGCCGAGGGAATTGAAACCGTCGGCGAGATGGAAGCCTGCCGGGCTCTCGGCTTCGAACTGGCCCAGGGGTTCTACTTCGGCATTCCGCTGGACGCCGACGACATCCGGTAAACGCGGCCCGGACATGGCGGTCCCGCAACTGCGGGCTCTGAAACGTCCCGTTGATCTATGATCACGGAACCATGACGGACCGAACCCGCCGACGATTGATGGCCACGGCCGCGCTGATTGGCGGCACTGCCTTGGCAGCCTGGCTGCTTTCGCCGCAGGTCGACCCCAGGCTCGTCGGCGAATGGGTGAACGTCGCCCCTGCGGAGTTCGCTGCCTACCGCCGGTTCAATACCGACGGGACGCACTCTCTGTCGCCCAGGTTCCCGGGAGGAGGAGGGTGGGCCGTTTCAGGCGACACCCTGATCTTCACAGAGAATCTGCCCCCGTTCAGCCTGACGGGCTCTTTGCGCAGAACCTGGATCGCGATCGTCAATCGCATTCGGATGGGAGGCCCCACGAGGGAGCAGTACACGATCCTGGAGGTGACCCCGACGATGCTTCGCATCCAGTCGCAGGCGGGGCTTGCGCCGGTCGAGGTCTACCGCCGCAAGTCGATCGCCGATTCCCCGCCGGAGAGTCGACCACCCGGTTGATGGTCGACTCAGCAACAATCGGCGGGAACTACTTCGTCGCCCCTTTGGTGACCGACCTGATGTACTCCACTTCCTTCACGTCATAGGGAGTGCCGTCCGTTCGAAAGATGTCGTGGAACCACTTCGGCGGCTCGGCGGCGTAGGGCTTCTTCCACGAATCCCAGGGGTAGATGGTGTTCGTTTTCCCCTGTACGAAGCCCCAGTTGTAAACGTCGACCCCCTCGGCCTTCAGATCGGCGAGGATGGGATCGAACGTGCTCCCCATGGGCCGGGCCATGTATTCGGTGCACGAGAGCGGCCGCTTGTATTGCTTCATCGCAGCGACCCACTGCTTCATCTCGGCCTGGTTTCCATAGCTGTGGAAGCTGATGATGTCGGACTGTTCGATCTGGATCCGTTCAATCGGAATCATGCGTTCCGGCGCGAGGGCGCGGTTCTTGACCCACAGCCCCGACGTGAGGGGCTGGGTGGGGTTGACCGAACGAGCCCATTCAAACGTCTTCCTCAGCAGCTCTTCGGTGATCTGCATTTTGCCGGGCGGCTCCTGCTTGAGACCGTTCCGGCCGTAGCTGTTCTCGTTGTGATTGTCCGGTTCGTTCCACAGGTCCCACACGACGACGCGCGGGTCATCCTTGAACCGTGCGATCACCCCTTTGGTGTACTCTTCGAGCAGACGGTGCCGCTCGCGATTGATGAGGTCCTGGGCGCCGGGACTCTGGACCCAGCCGGAGTTATGGAGTCCCTGTTTGGGTTCACGCTGCTTTCCGAGCTTCGGATTCGGGTCCCAGACGCTGTCGAACAGCACGAACATGATCCGGATCTTGTGCTTCTCGGCGACTTCCAGGAGCTGATCCATCCGCTTCAGCAGCCCTTCCTTGTCCTGCTCCCAGAGCAGGTGATGCAGGAAGACGCGCATCGAGTTCATGCCGAGGTCCTCCGCCCAGCCGAGTTCGCGATCAATCGCGGCGAGGTCGAAGGTATCGGCCTGCCACATTTCGAGCTGGTTGATGGCATACGCCGGTCCGAAATTGGCGCCCACGAGCCAGCCCGTCTGCTGACGCCAGGTGGTGGCCTTCTCGGGCGTCCAGCGCGACTGCGCCAGCGCCTGCGAGGCGCAGGCGACCAACAGGAGTGCAAACGTCAGGCAGCGACAACGCAAAGTCATGAGAGAGTTCCTCAGGGGATTTCGAGCGCAGGTATCGAGGTAGGGAGGCCACTTTCAGGCGCGGGCGTTATTGGATGGGAATCGCCTGAACGGCGTCCGCAATGACGTGGCCATTGGCCCCTTCATTCCGGATTTCGACGGTCGCATGACCCGGATCGAGGCGGTGAACTCCGAGCTTGTGGAACACGCCATCAATCGCGGGCTTCTTCTTCTGGTCGACGCGATAGATCTCCGTGCCGTCGGCATGCCGCACGACGACCGTCACGTTGCTGGCGCGATTGGCGTTTGCCGAGTAGCTGACCCGAAGTTCGTATCGACCGGCCTCCTTGATCGGCAGCGTATAGGTCAACCGGCAGCCTTTGCCCACGGCGCCGTCATGCGCGTAGTTCTTGCCGACGAATGGACCGATCGATGTCCCGTCAGACCATTCGCCGGTGGGCTTCGCGGAGTCGTTGTCGACGACGACGCCGGAGAGTTTGGAAACATCCAGGTCGATCTTGGCCGTGGCGCCCTGCGGCAGATCGAGCACCTGCTGTTCGCTGAGCAGCTTCGTCCGAAGTTCGTCGTAGTCGACATCCTGGACGGCCTGCTGCCTGTCGATCGCAATGCAGCCCGCGGCTGCGGCGGAGTGGCCGAGGATCATGAACACGGGCTCCATCCGGATCGAGCCATACGCAATATGCGATGATGACAGGCAGACCGGGACGAACAGGTTGTCGCATTCGTTCTTCTTCGGAACGATCGACCTGTAGCTGATGAGGTACGGGCCGCCGGGGCTGACCTGCACATCGCCTTCGTTGCGGACGTGCCCCTCAGCGTCGACGAACCGCTGCACGTGATGCGAGTCCATGTTGTAGGAGCCCAGGCCGACACTGTCGGGCGCTTTGCGGACGCGCCGGCAGTCGTTCTCCGTCTGCACGTAGTCGCTCACCATGCGCCGCGCTTCGCGGATGTAGGCTCCGTAGGGGAAGTTGTCGTTGTCGACGAACTCATCCTTCGCGTAGCCCCACTTGGCCACCTGCTTCCGGACGTCTTCCGGCACGCGGGGATTGGTCTGCAGGGTCCACAGGAAGCCGCGGACGTAAGTTTCGTGGGCCTTGAGGATCCGTTCGCGCTCCTTGTAGCCCGCTTCGGGGTAGTCGTAGTTCCTGCTGATCCAATCGGTCGACACGGCGAAGTTGTTATTGAGGTCCGTCTTCCGGTTCGGGAGCAGGCCGGGAACGCTGAGCGGGATCCTCAGGTCACCCGCTTCGAAATTGCGGAGCAGCAGTTCGTGCTCGAGCGGGTCGTAGCCGACGGGCTTCTGAAAGGCGACGCGGTTCTCCGGAACGTCCGTCATGCAGACGCGGTAGTTGTACGCCTGCACGCGTTTGTCGGCCTCCCCATCAACTCCGGGGTCCGTGTTGATTCCCGGCAGCAGTCCGCTCGATTTGTCGCCGGCCCGGACATAGGGATCGACGGGCTTCACGAACTGGTGCTTGTCGCCACGGGCCACCTGCACGCCGTTCAGCGACTCCCCGTACTGCTTGTTCGCTTCCCGTCCGACGGTGTACGAGACTCCGGCGAGCGCCATCAGATCGCCTTCGTACGTGGCGTCGATGAACATCTTTCCGGTGAACTCCCTGCCCGATTCCATCTTGATCCGGATGATTGTCTGGCCGTTCTTGGTCACGCCGCCCGCCCCTTGATCGCGCTGGATCCGCTCGCCACGGACGACGACGACCTTCGTTTCTTTCAGCATCGTCTCCAGCGTCTTCTCCGCTGCGCTTGGCTCGAAGACCCACATTGCGTCCCCGCCGTCCTTGAACTGCTTGTGCTTGTCTGGATCGTCATGCACCCAGGACGAGTCGTTCGAGTAGTACCGCCGTAGCCGTATATAGAACTCGCGTGACAGCCCGCCGATGACCCGTTTGTCGCCGGTGTCGGTCCATCCCAGGCCGCTCGTCGTCAGCCCACCCACGTGCTGCGTGGGTTCGATCACGACGGCCGTCTTGCCCAGCCGGTCGGCCTCGATCGCCGCGATGACGCCGCTTGCGGTGCCCCCATAGACCACGATGTCATACGACGTCGCCGCGTCAGCAGCCGCCGTGTTCGATGCGGGAAGGGAGATCGCGACGACCAGGAACAAAGTCGTCAGCAGGGACCGCGTGAGCGTGGCGGGCATCGAACATCCTGTCAGAAAATCATGCAGGCAGTGAAGTCGGACCGGCCATTTGAAAACTGGCCATGGCAAATTGCAATCAACATCCCCTGCGCCGCGCGGGCGTTCACGCCGGTTCTCGTGCGCGGATGATTCTGCTAGTTTCAATGTTCGCGCTCCGTTACCCGGGTTCCCATGCGATTCGCGTTTCACTGCCCCGCCTGCTTTCGCACGGTCGCCACTTCGGTGACGCCGCAGTCACCCGCCGTGACCTGCCCGTGCGGCTGGAAGCGGCCTCTCGAAGCCAGCGCCTGGAACGGGGACCATCCGCGCGAGTGTCTCGCCTGCGGCAACGCGGACCTGTGGCGGCAGAAGGATTTTCCCCAGCGGATGGGGATCGCGATCATCGCCGTGCAGATCGTGCTGACGACGATGTTCTGGTCGTGGCGCCGGCCGGTGTGGACGTATGCGACGCTGATCGTGTTTGCGCTGCTCGACATGGTCCTGTTCGCGGTGCTTCCGGATGTACTCGTCTGTTACCGCTGCCGCGCGCGGCATCGCACATCGGGCGGAGAAGATCGGACGACGTTCGACCTCGAAACGGCCGAACGTTATCGTCAGGAGCGATTGCGCCTGGCGGAAAAATGAGCCTGGCGGGGAAGTGGAGCCCCGTGAATCTCACCGCCGTCCAGAACCGGAATCCGTTCCGACTCCGATCGCCGACGCGGCGCCGATGACGCCGTGTGCGCTGGAACTCCACGCTTTGTGTTCGCGGCCCTGGCCGTGTGCACGTCTCGCTGACGAATCGTGGACGACCAGCAACAACGGATCGCTGAAGACCTGAAAGGCGCCTTCGAAGGCGACCTGCTCTTCGATCCGCTGACGTGCATGCAGTATTCCGGCGACGGGAGCCTGCACCAGCTCAGGCCTCTCGGCGTCGCCCGGCCCCGCAGCCGCGACGATGTCGCCCTTCTTGCCCACTACGCCCACGACCAGAGAATCTCGCTGACCCCACGGGGCTCAGGAACGGGGCTTGCCGGCGGCTGCCTGGGAACGGGAATCGTCGTCGACTTTTCCCGCTATATGCGGAACATCGAGAGGATTGACGACGCCACGGTGCGAGTTCAGGCCGGCGTGGTCCGTGAACACCTCAACCGGGAACTCCGCAAAGTCGAGCGTTACTTTCCGCCCGACCCGAGCGGATCGGCCATCACCACGATCGGCGGGATGCTCGGCGTCGACGGGGCGGGATCGCACGCCATTCGGGTCGGTTCGACACGGGATCATGTTGTGAGCATTGAAACGGTGCTCGCGGAAGGAATGCTGATCGAAGCAGGCCTCGAGCCGCTGACCGATCCCGCGCCAGAATCGGGGGAGAACGAATTCGAGTCCCTGTCGGCGATCCGCCAGCGCGATCCCAAGCGGGCCATCGTCGACCAGCTCGGCCGGCTTCTGACCGAGCGCCGCGACCTGATTCGCACGCACCAGCCCGCCCTCGTCCGGAACGTCGCCGGCTACCATCTGCGAACGGTCCTGGGCCACAATGAGATCAACCTCCCGCGACTGCTCGTCGGGTCGGAGGGGACGCTCGGCCTGTTCACGGCGGCCACCCTGCATACGTCTCCGCTGCCGGCGCATCGGGGCGTCGTGCTGGTGCTGTTCGGCCAGCTTGAACCGGCCGTGCGGGCCGTGCCGCAGATCGCCGACCAGCAGCCCAGCGCCTGCGACCTCCTCGACCGCCGCCTGATTGCACTGGCGAGGGAAACAGACCCTCGTTTCGAGGCGATGATTCCCAAGACGGCCGAGGCGGCGCTGTTGATCGAACAGACCGGATTCACGCGGGAACAGGTGCAGTCGCGACTCAGGATGGTGCTGGCGGCGATCCGGTCAGTCGATCCGTCCGCCATCGTCGCCGCCCAGGCGGATGACCCTGACGGCGTCGACTTTTTATGGTCGCTCCCATACCGGGTCGTGCCGCTGCTCACGGGCCTCAAGGGGGCGACGCGTCCGCTCCCATTCATCGAAGACATTTCGATTCCGCCCAACGGGCTCGGGGAATTCCTGGTCCTCGCCCAGCGCGTCCTGCAGCGCCATCAGGTCACCGCATCGCTCTACGCGCATGCGGCGTCCGGGCAGATCCACCTCCGGCCATTCCTCGCCACTCCGACGCCCCAGAACGCGGAAGCACTCGAGTCGCTCGCCAGCGACCTGTACGAAGTGACGTTCGCCTGCGAAGGCTCCGTCTCAGGCGAACATGGCGACGGGCTGTCGCGCACACAGTTCCTGAAGAAGCAGTACGGAGCTCTCTATCCGCTCTTCGGACAGATCAAGAAGATCTTCGATCCCCGGGACATCCTGAACCCGGGGAAGATCGTCGAAGACGATCCCCATCTTTCGATCCGGCATCTTCGTCCTCCACCGCTCGCGGGCGAGAACGCTCCGCTTGTCGACCTGCACCTCAACTGGTCCCGCGAGGAACTGACGGAGGCCGTCGAGGAGTGCAATCACTGCGGCCACTGCCGGACCCTGGAAGACGGGCTGCGGATGTGCCCGTTCAACCGGATCGATCCGCGCGAGGAAGCGTCGCCGCGCGCCAAGGCCAGCGCTCTCCTGGCCGTGCTGGATGGCTCCGTCGATCCGCGCGAGATGAGCACCGAGCACATGAAGCAGCTGGTCGACCTCTGCTTCAACTGCAAGCAATGTCACCTCGAGTGCCCGGCGCATGTCGACATTCCGCATATGGTCATCGAGTCGCGCGCCCAGTACGTCGCGGCCAATGGCCTGAGCCGCGCGGACTGGGTGCTTTCCCGGGCGCACTCGTTTGGTCGCCTCGGGTCGACGATCGCCCCTTTTACGAACTGGGCGCTGAAGAACTCGGGCATCCGCTGGCTGATGGAACGCGTGCTGGGAATCGCCCGCGACCGCAAGTTGCCCCCCTTCGCCCGCCGGACGTTCCTGACCCAGTCCGCGAGAACGCACGGAGATCGCCGCGTTCTCAGTCGCAAGCCGCGGCCCGTCGTTTACTTCGTCGACCACTTCGTGAACTACCACGATCCCGACCTGGGCTGGGCCTTCGTGCGTGTCATGGAGCATCTGGGGGTGCAGGTTTACGTTCCGCCCGCCCAGCTCGGTTCCGGCATGGCGCTGATTTCCGCCGGAGACCTGGAAGCCGCGCGGGAAGTGGCCAATCACAATGTGCGGCTGCTCGGGGAACTCGCCGCGCGCGGTTACCAGATCGTCTGCACCGAGCCTGCAGCCGTCGTGGCGCTCGCTCAGGAGTATCCACGGCTCACGGATCATCCGGACGTCCAGACCGTCGCGTCGCGCGTGATCAGCGCGGGCGACTACCTGAAACGGTTCCGTACTCCGGAGCAGCTTTCGGAAGGGCTCAAGTCCCTGGGGCCACTCAAGGTCGGATACCACACTCCCTGCCATCTCAAGGCGATCAGCCCCGACCGGGCGCTCGTCGACATCCTGCGGCTGATTCCGAATCTCGACATCCGCCTGATCGATCGAGGCTGCTCGGGAATGGCCGGGGCATTCGGACTGGCGCGCGATCACTTCGCGACGTCGCTGGAGATCGGCCGAGGGCTGATGAGGGACATGCAGCAGCCCGATATCGTTCTCGGAACAACCGAGTGCAGCAGCTGCCGGATCCAGATGCAGCAGGGAACCCAGAAGGCGACGGTCCATCCGCTGAAGCTGCTGGCGATCGCCTATGGCCTGATGCCCGAGCTGAGGCGACAGCTCCAGCCTGGCTCCCAGCGGCTGATGACCACATGATCGTCCGCATCCTCTTCTTCGCCAAAGCCCGCGACCTTGCAGGCGCCGCCTTCGCAGAGTTGCGACTCGAAGACGGCGCCACCGTGGCCGACCTCCGGCGCGCCCTGGGCCACGCCTGCCCGGCACTCGCGCCGGTGCTGCCGAGGATGCACGTCGCGATCAACAACAATTACGCAGCCGACCCGGATGCGATTCCGGCCGATGCCGAGATCGCCTGCTTTCCACCGGTGAGCGGCGGCTGAACTACTTTCCGGCAAAGCGGTCAGCCAGTTCGATGACCTGCAGCGGCTTCTGTGTGCACGGCCCAGGCCCGAAGGCCACGTGCACCTTCAGCGAAGCCGGTTCGAAAATCATCGTCTGGAATGTCAGCTCGCTCTGGTGCACCGAGTGCATGCAGCGATGGACTTCCTCGAGCGTGAATTTCTCCCCCGCCTTGAAATCGACGAGGTGCCCCAGGGTCTTGAACCGCTCGCACCGCACTCCGACCGCCAGGTCGGGTAGCATGAAATGGTTGGTGCAGCGGAGAATGTCACCTTCAGGGTCGCGGACGCCGACCTTCTTCGGCGTGATCTCAAAGATGACGGCCCTGTTGCGATCGCAGCAGGCCAGGTTCATCCAGGTGGTGCGGGGCGTCTTCTCGAGCAGCGCCCGCGCCTCCTCGACTGTCTCGCATTCTTCGAGCATCTGCCGGTACGTGAGTGCCAGCGGAGCGCCATTCATGTCGAACATCGAAGAGCCGTCGCGCGACGCGTAGACGTCGAGAGTCGCAAGGGCGAGTCCGGCATCGTTCATGCCGCTGATCACCCCGGTCAGCCCCGGCACGGCGATCGACGCGAACGCATGCTTGCCTTCAGGACGGACGATCATCACGCAGCTGTAACGATCAAGCACACCGAACGTCGGGAAGTCAAAATTCCGCCCGAACATCATCTCGCCCGTGGCCGTCCGGTCGGGCGTCACCAGGAACGCCGAGCAGCCGCCGATGCGGCGGAGCTCGGTGAGGCTGTTGGCCACGTAGAGCAGGCTGGCATCCGCGTTGGTGTACTTCGCCAGTGAATCCATTTCGGCGCGGAATCGCTCGGGCGAATGGCCGATCATCGACGTGGCCGCGGCAGTCGCAATCGGGCGCAGAAGGTCGTAATTCAACCCGAACTGCTGGATGATCCGCTTCGGAGTTTCCAGAAGCGGCGGGAGAACTTCTTTCGCGAGGACGGCCGTCTGCTCGCCGATCTGTTCGGGCGTTCCCTGCAGCGTGAACACCGGGATCTCCCCCACATACTTGAGGGAACCCGCACCATGCGTGGCTTCGGTGTAGCGGAATGGCGGTGAGGGAGGCGAAAGCGGCAGCTGTTTCGGACGGACCGGCGCTGCAAGCCGCAACGGAAGCTGAGGCCTGGCCGCGGGGGGCTCGGCCGCGCGAGTCGCCTGGCCGAACAGAACGACCGACACCGCCATCAGAAGACGACAGACCGCATGCGACATCATTCGGACTCCTGTAATCCACTTCCGTGAGTCCAGCCATCATACGTGCGTCGACTGCTTCCCTGAAGACCGGCACGACGAATGTCGCCGCGCCGCATGCAAAACGAGTTCTCCGCGCCGCACCCGCTCAGCCTGCTTCACAGCCGGGCGACTCCCGCTCGATGTCAAGATCTTCGGCGTCATCCGTCTCCAGGGGCGTCGTTCGCAGAAGCTCCCGTTTCCACCCGGCCTCGTGCACGGGCCACGCCTGCACGCGAACCCCACGCCCGGTCAGTTCGGCCGGTCGCCCGGTGGCATGCGCCCGCAACTGGGCCTGTCGTTCGACCGTCATCAGCGGTGGAGGGGCAAGACTGCCATTCGATCGGCGGCGAGTGAGCTCGCCATGATCAAAGATGCTGGCGAGCATCAGGGTCTCCAACCGCAGCTGGCCGGTGAGAATCAGCTCATGGCTGGCGGTCGGAAACCTGAGCTTCAGTGCCAGCACATCCCCGTCGTGACGGGCCACGTCGACTTCAAAAAGACGACGGGGGAGAAGGAGTGCGCTCGCAAGCTGAGCGGCAACCTGTTCCCGGAGGTCGCTGGCGGCGAGCAGCGGATCGATGTCGAGCCGGTCGAACACGCGATAAGCGGCCGACTCTCCGATTTCATGTGCGGCCGCCCACTGCAGCCGCTCAGGCCGGTCATCCGGTGAGAGGAAGACTGTCGGCCGGCCGGCGAGTCGCTTGAACCGCCCGCGGGCCTGCTGCCGGGCGTCAAAGGCGACTTCAAAACCAAGTTCCGCGGCCAGTTGAAAGGCATCGACGGGCGGCTCGCCCCAGCCCGCTTCGGCGAGCAACTCCGCGGCGACTTCGTCGCAGGCCGAGGCGAGAGACTGCGGATGAGAGACGACGAACGACATCATGCCGGCACCTCTGGGAGTAAATCAAAGGGGAAGACCATCGACATCGTAATTACTACTGTACAAAAGTATAGTAAACATCGGCTGATCTTGTGGCGGTTTTTGCCGGTGATCTAAAAACCCGGCCACATCCGGACTTAGAACCTGCCCGCAGCCCGTTCCCCGCCAAATCGACGTGGTCGACGAGTCGGACGGGACTCGGCCCCGGATCGAAGCCCCCTTATTTCGCGACGGCAAGGACGCCACGCATGCGGTACGGACTGACGTTCCTCCATCGACTTTCCTCTTTCAGCGCCGGCGCCACGGCGGGCGGACTGATCGTCGGCCTGCTGTCATGGGTCTGGTGCAGTCAGTTCGTCATCGCCTGGGGAACCGGGCTCGCCTCCGTGACGTCCATCGGCGTGGCCCTGGTCCTCGCCGCCTCCATCCGGCTGGCAACCCGCGGGACATCGGGCGCCACATCGCCCTCGACCTGGCTCGCCATCGCCGCCTGGACTGTCGCGAGCCCGAACGTTCTTGCGTTCACAACGGGCTCGAGCGGTCGAATTCTGGACGACCCGTTCCGTGCGTTCCTGACCACCCAGACAGCGGCTCTCTTCTTCCTGCTTCCAGGATTCTCGCTTCTTCTGCGGGGAATGCCCCGGAGCGATGAAGGCAACGGCGCCGCGATTCGACGGGCCACGGTGGCGGCTGGCGCCGTGTGGTGCCTCGCGCCACTGACGCTGGGTGTCTGGCCCGGGCCGCACGCGGCGGCGCTGGGGATGGCTGCGCTCCTCCTCGCGCGGTTCGTCCGGGAACTGATGTCGCGGACGGAAGCTCCCGTGGGAACGTCGACTGCGTCAGTCTGCCAGGGCGACGGCCTGCTCATCACGGCGTGCGGCGCCGCGACGGGCGCCGGCATGGCCATCGCCATCACCCAGTGGGTTCAGATGCAACTGTTTCTGCCGACGGCCGCGCTCTGGTGCGCCACCTGGGGCGGTCTGCTGCTCGGCGTCGGTGGCGCGATGAAATCGCGCCGCTCGGGCGATTCACTGTCGCGGGCCGCCCGGCACTTCGCGACGATGGCTCTCCTCGTGGGCGCGATGGCGGCCTGCTTCGCGCTGCTGCTGCGGACGGCGATGACGATCAGCGGATCCGTCTCCTGGCTTCCGGCGATCGTCGTCCTGAGAATGTTGATCGTCGTCGCGTTGGCGTACCTGCCCGGCCGGACGCTCGGATTCGCGTTGTCCACAGTCGCAGGAGGGGCGACTGTCGCGGCGTGCGGCCGTCCGTTGCTGGTGGCGGCATGCTTCGTGGGTGCATTCTCGGCCGCCTGCTGGAGGGACGTCACGCTGCTGTCCGCGGGGCCGTTCAGCCTGGCGTTCGGTGCAGCCGCGGTCGGACTCTGGCTGCTGTCGGCTGGCAGTGCCAACGTTCACTCACGTCTGCGCTGGACAACACTGGCCGCTGCGTCACTGGCAGTCGTGGCTGCCTGCGTCGCCGATCCCGCAGGCAGCATTGCCGCCCAGCGGGCCCTGTTTTCCGGAACACATTTCCAGGCGCGGGCGCTGGGAGTGCCCGGCCAGTTGTTGAGATCGCTCGATGACGGCCGCCTGCTCCGCTCGACTGTGACGTCTTCGGGCGTCACCGCGGTGTGGTCGCATTCCGGGGTTCAGTGGGCCCTTCGGGAAAACGGCCTGACGCGCGGCGTGGTCAGCACGCAGCCCGATCTTTGTCCCCAGTCGGTCCCGGAAGTGCTCGCGGCCGTGTTGCCGCTCACGATGCATCCCCAACCGCACCATATCCTGTTGATGTCGGCGTCGTATCCGACGGTCGCAGCGACGTGCCTCGTCTTTCCAGTCGAATCGGTCACTGCGGTCGACGACAATTCCGCCGCATTGACGTTCTGCCGGGAATCGGCCGAACGGATCGTCCCCAGCCTGAACAAGGGCGACAACCGCCTCGTCCTGCACCACGCCGATCCGATCCGCGGTCTCGCGACGAGCGACCGGATCTATGACGTGATCATCTCGCCCGATTCGATCGTGGGGGATCTGGAATCGGTCCGCCAGTGGACGGCCGAGCATCTGCGGATGGTTGCGTCCCACCTCTCTGCCGAGGGTGTCTACTGCCAGCGGATCACCTGCTTCGACCTGAACGTCCACTCGGTCCTCGATGTCGTCCGCACGGCGCAGGCCGTGTTTCCCGTCGTGCAACTGAGCGAAGTGGCCCCCGGAGAATGGCTGCTCGTGGGGCGGCCGACCGGGGAGGCCGTGCTCGACAAGACGTTCCTTGAACGGCTGGAGAAGCCGCATGTGCGCGACGTGCTCGCCCAGGCCGGATGGGACTGGTCGATCATGCTCAGCCTGAAGACGGTCCATCCGGAGGATCTTCGAGGTGCTGCCGCCAATGCGTCGATGATTTCAGGTGCGGACGCGGGGATTGCCTACGCGTTGCCCATGGACGTCATGCAGTGGGGACCGAAGCTGGAGTGGCGACGCCAGTGGATGTCGCGCGTCGCCCGGCCACAGGGAGATGCGTTGGGCGAAGAACCGGCGCTGGGGGATGTCGCCAAACGTCTCAGCGACGTGACGCTGGCGCAGCAGGTGATGATCGATCACCCTGACCAGTTCGCCGCCTACCGGCATTTCGTGAAGAAGCGGCTCCAGGACCGGCCCCGGCCCAAGGTGATCCAGGTGGCGGGTGAAGGCCTGAAGAACGGACTCGATCCGGAGGACGCACGCCGCAAGGCCTACCTCGCGGCACTCGGCAGGGCCGTCGAATCGAAGTCGCGGGAGGACATCGATCGGCTGACGCAGTACTTCTCGCCGTTCGATCCCCTGATCGCCCCGTTCATTCCCCGCGAGTTCGTTCACATCGACCGTCAATCGCCGTCGCCCAATGTTGCCGCCCAATGGCGGTGCGGCCTGCGATCCGTGTTCTATGCACCGCCGAATGATTGCAGCGTGACCAACGTGTGCGATGCGCTGGAACTCGTCCAGACGCATCCAGAAATCGCCGGCGATCCCGAAGCCCGATGGGACTGCTGCAATGCACTGCTCGAGGTGCTGAAGAACCGCTGGGGATTGCGCATCACCTCGGGTGCGTCGATGAAGTATGGCGTCGCGGACGCCCATCGCACCCTGGAACTCGCCTCTTCAACCCTTGATCAGATGGATGACCTGCAGGAAGAGGCGGGGGTCACGGCCCCCGACTGGCGGACGCGCCGGATGGTGCTCGAAAAGCACCTGGTCAGGCCTGTGCGCTCCTGGCGATCAGAGCAGGCGGCTGTCTTTGCACTGAAGGCTTCCAGAGAACCGCAGCCATTGACGCAGACCGTCGCCGCTGAAACTCCGTAGCGCCGGCCGACACGCCTCGCCTGCGGAAAGCCGTCAGCCCGTCGGCGTTCCGATCGCGTGAATCGAGTCAACGACGACGAGCAGCGCAACGAGAATGGTGAGATAGAGCACGACTTTCTCCTCCGTGAATGTGTCCACGAACGGTTGTTCGTGACATCACATTCAAGGCAAGCCACGTGCCGCTTCCCGCCTCTCTGTCACGATTGGCAACCTGGGCAACGGAATCACTCCGAGCCCGTTGAGCAGGCAAGCTGGGGAAACACAAAGACCGGCGGATTCCGCCGGTCCCGGGTTCAGATCGACAGTTTGTCGGCCAAACTTTCTGCCACTGGTCGATTAGGTTCCCGGAGGAGCCTCGGCCGTCACGCACACATCGCGCATCAGGGCGATGCGGCCGGTCCGCACGAGTTCGATGATTCCATACGGCCGGACGGCATCGATAAACGCCTCGACCTTGCGCTCCTGGCCGGAGATCTCGATCATCAGCTGTTCCGTGCTGACGTCGACGATGCGGCCGCGGAAGATCTCGACAAGTTCGACCACTTCACTGCGTTTGCCCGGGGGCGTCTTGACCTTGATGAGCATCAGGTCGCGCTCGACGAACTCCTGACCTGAGAAATCGCTGACCGTCACGATCGTGACGATCTTCTCGAGCTGCTTTCGGACCTGGTCGAGGACCTTGCCGTCCCCGGTGATCACAAAGGTCATCCGCGAGTACTTGGGATTCTCGGTTTCGCCGACGGCCAGGCTGTCGATGTTGAAGGCCCGGGACGCGAGCATGCCCGAAACGTGGGCGAGCACGCCGGGCTGATTCATGACGAGGGCCGAAAGCACATGACGCATGGAGGTGAACCTTGGAGTCGGAACTGATCGCCGCCCTGCCGGCTGAGGCCGGGCGCGAAAGGTCGAAGTTTACGGGGACCGCCGCAGGCTGAAAAGCGGCGGCAGACGGATCCTGTCAACGACAGTCGCGACCGCCGGAAGGTTCGCGAACGACCGGTACAGACCGCACTTCTCCCGACAGGCCCGTTTTTGTGCAGCCAGGCCGACCTTGAACGCCCTTACCAGACCGTCCACTGGCCGTGAAATCAGCCCATGACGGTCAGGTTGTCGCGGTGAATGACTTCCTGGTACGCCCCGGCTCCCAGGGCCTCGATCACCTGCTCAGTCCGTTTCCCGGCGATCGAGGCGGCAGTCCGTGCGTCGAAATTGCTCAGCCCCCGGGCGAACTCATGTCCTGAGGGATCGAACAGCGACACGAGTTCCCCTTTGGAGAAGTCCCCGTCGACGCCCGTCACACCGATGGCCAGCAGCGAACGCCCCTTTTCCACCACAGCTCGGACGGCCCCCTCGTCGAGTCGCAGCGCGCCGCGCGGCGTGACGGTGTAGCCGATCCAGCGTTTCCAGGCCGGAACCGATTCCTTCCGCGACAGAAACAGCGTCCCCAGTTCCTCGCCGGCGGTCACGCGATCGAGCACGCCGTCCATCCGCCCATCCGCGATGATGACGTTCGTCCCGGTATGGGTCGCCATCCGCACCGATTCCAGTTTCGACTTCATCCCCCCCGTCCCGCGGCTGCTTTTGGATGAGCCCGCCAGCGATTCGACGGCTTTCAGGTTCTCGACGAGTCGCAGCGGCCGCGCCGCCGGATCTGAAGGGTCGCCGTCGAGCAGGCCGTCGACGACCGAAAGAATGATCAGCAGCGGCTTTTCGATCAGGCTTGCAACCATTGCCGCGAGACGGTCGTTGTCGCCGAACTTGATTTCGCTGATCGAGACCGTGTCATTCTCGTTGACGATCGGAATGACGGGATACTCGAAGAGGGTGTGGAGCGTGTTGCGAACGTTGAGGTAGCGCGTGCGGTGCTTGAAATCATTGGCCGTCAGGAGGATCTGCGCGGCGTGAACCCCGTGGACCTGGAGCGCCTCGTCGTAGGCACGGATCAGGCGCGCCTGCCCGGCCGCGGCGGCCGCCTGCACGTGCGGCAGATCGCGCGGCCGTCCCTTGAGTTTCAGCAGCCCAATGCCGGCCCCTACGGCCCCGCTGGAGACGACCACCACGCGCCGCCCCGTCGCGCGAATGGCCCACAACTGCTCGGCCAACCGGTGAATGCGGTCGACATCGAGAGTGTCGTCCGGCCTGGACAGCGCATTCGTGCCGATCTTGACGACGACCGCCTGCGACGCGGCAAAAACCTGTTGGCGGTGGGAAACGCTCATGGAAACGTGCGGAGGAAAACGGGCCGAATTTCGGCCGGATCATCGGACAATCGCGAAGAGGACACAAGATGCGGCGAGGGGGCTCGTGCTCGCGATCGCGTGCAGGGGCCGTCTCGACCGGGCGTTTCGAATGGGCGGCCTGGAGGCCGTCGGCGTCCGCGGAGGGGGTGGGAGGGCCGCACGACTCTCTGAGCGGCGGCACGGATCGACGGAGCCGGCGTAGATTGCCACGTGACTGCCGGCATGGTTCAATCCATGCTCGTTGATTCGTTCTCCGCACGGACGTTCGTCTCCGTTGCGGCCTGTGATGACACCGGGGGAGACGGTTCATGCGGCGCTCAGCTCTGGCGGCCTGCGGTCTGTTGATCGCCTTTGCATTTTCCTCGTCCGTGAGGGCCGAGGATCCGCCTGGCTTCCGGCCCATCTTCGACGGCAAGTCCCTCGATGGCTGGAAAGGCAACGACAAGTTCTGGCGGGTTGAGAACGGCGCCATCGTCGCCGAATCAACGCCCGCGAATCCCTGCACCGTCAACGAATTCCTGACCTGGAAAGACGGCGAAGTCGACGATTTCACTCTCAGGCTCGAGTTCAAACTCACCGCCAGCGACGAAGCGAAGGCCAATAGCGGCATCCAGTTCCGCAGCGGCGTGAAGCCGGATGGGCACGTCTTCGGCTACCAGGCCGACATTGACCTCGCTGGTCAGTGGGTCGGCGCCTGCTACGACGAACTCGGCCGCGGCGTGCTCGCCAGACGCGGGCAGTCGGCGACCATCAGCCCCGACGGCAAAATTGCCGCGAAAGACTTGGGGGACGCGGCCGAACTCCTCAAGGCGGTCAAAAAAGGGGACTGGAACGAATACGAGATCAACGCCCAGGGCCCCAGGATCACGCTTTCCATCAATGGGAAGAAGACGGTTGAAATCGAAGACCAGCAGAAGGCCGAGCGTGAACTCTCCGGCCTGCTGGCGCTGCAGCTGCATTCCGGCCCACCACAGCGGATCGAGTTCCGCAATATCCGTCTGAAGCGGCACAAGCTGAGCGACGGCCGGAAGAAAGCGGTGTTCGTCGCCGGAAAGCCGAGCCACGCGCCCCGTGAGCACGAGCACTACGCAGGCTGCCTGCTGCTGTCGAAGAAGCTGGACGAGGCCGCGAAAGACGGTCTGCCCATCACGACGACCGTCTATCACTATGGCTGGCCGACCGATCCAACCGCGTTCGACAACGCGGATACCGTCATCTTCTACTGCGACGGTGGCACAAATCACTATGCCAACCAGCATCTCGACCAGTTCGACCAGCTGGTGCAGCGCGGGATGGGGCTCTGCTGCATCCACTATGGCGTCGAAGTGCCGAAGGGCCCCAGCGGCGACAAGTTCCTCGAGTGGATCGGCGGCTATTTTGAGCCGCACTGGTCCGTGAATCCACACTGGATGGGAAAGTTCACGAAGTTCCCAGACCACCCGATCGCCCGCGGCGTGAAGCCGTTCGAAGTCCTTGATGAATGGTACTACCACATGCGGTTCCGGCCCGACATGGAAGGGGTCACGCCGATCCTGACCGACCTGCCGCCGCCGGAATCTCTCACGCGGCCGGATGGTCCCCATCAGGGAAACCCATTTGTCCGCGCCGCGGTCCTCGAGCGCAAGGAACCGCAGCACGTCGCCTGGGCCTACGAACGGCCGAACGGCAAAGGCCGCGGCTTCGGTTTCACCGGGGCCCACTTCCACAAGAACTGGCAGAACGACGAGTTCCGCAAGGTCGTGATGAACGCGATCGTGTGGACCGCGGGGCTCGACGTGCCGGCTGAGGGGGTGAAGACGTCGACGCCATCAGATGAGGAACTCGAGCAGAATCTTGATCCGAAGCAACCGCGGAAGCGGGCAGCGGCCGACAAGACAAGTGCAGCTCTTCAAGCCGCAGAAGCCAACGCAAAGCGATTTGAAGCAAAGGTGGCGGCAGAAATCGCCAGGACACAGCGCGAGTCGAAGCTGCAGCTTGATGAAGTCCAGAATGCAGTCAACGCGAATCGCAAGGAGTCGCAAGCGAAGGTGGCGGCCGTTCTCGCCGCGGCATCCTTGTCGAGCAGACCAGCCGCGTCCTCGCCGATGATCACTGTCAACACGCCGGGTCATGCCGCGGAGATCGACGCGGACATCACCGGCGCCAGGGACCTCTATCTCGTCGTCACCGATGGCGGCGACGGCTTCGGCTGTGACTGGGCCAACTGGATCGAGCCGCGGCTTATCGGCCCGGCCGGGGAAAAGAAACTCACCGAACTCGACTGGAAGGTCGCCACATCGGACTGGGGAAAGGTCAACAAGAATCTGAATGCCAATGGACAGCCTATGAAAGTGGCCGGCCAGCCGGTCTCCAATGGCATCGGCACGCATGCCAATTCGGTGATCAGGTTTGAATTGCCGGCCGGATCCACGCGGTTCAGGTCGAAGGTTGGCCTCGACAATGGCGGGACGGACCAGGGGCCCAGCAGCAGCGCCCAGTTTCACGTCTTCACGCAGGCCCCCCCGGCCGCGTTTGCAAAGGCGGGTGGCGGAACGGCGAGTCACGAAGCAACCGACGCCGTCGCGCAGCTCGACGTGAATCCCGAGCTTCAGGCCACGCTCTTCGCCGCCGAGCCCCTCCTCATGAACCCGACCAACATCGAGGTCGACCACAAGGGACGCGTCTGGATCTGCGAAGTCGTCAACTATCGCCGCTTCCGCAACGGCGACCTGCCCGAACGCAAGGAAGGCGATCGGATTCTCGTCCTCGAAGACACGAATCTCGATGGCCAGGCCGACAAGTCCACGACGTTCTACCAGGGACGCGACGTCGACTCGGCCCACGGCATTCTCCTGCTTCCCACGCTGGCCGGCCCTGGAACAAAAGCCCTGATCTCCGCGGGCGACAGCGTCTTCTATCTCATTGATGACGACGGCGACCTGAAGTCGGATCGCAAGGAAGTCCTGTTCACCGGCATCGGCGGCGTCCAGCACGATCACGGCATCCACGCCTTCGTGTTTGGCCCGGACGGCAAGCTCTATTTCAACTTCGGCAACGAAGCGAAGACGATCAAAGACAAGAATGGCAAGCCGATCATCGACAAGCAGGGACACGAGGTGAAAGCGGACGGCAATCCCTATCGCGAAGGGATGGCGTTCCGCTGCAACCTCGATGGTTCCGAGTTTGAAACACTGGGGTGGAACTTCCGCAACAACTGGGAACTGGCCGTCGATTCCTACGGCGCGATCTGGCAGTCGGACAACGATGACGACGGCAACCGCGGCGTGCGGATCAACTACGTCATGGAGTACGGCAACTACGGCTTCAAGGACGAGATGACCGGCGCCTCATGGCAGACGCCGAGAACGAATCTCGAGGCCGACCTGCCGCAGCGGCACTGGCATCTCAACGACCCGGGGGTTGTTCCGAATGTCCTCCAGACTGGCAACGGCTCGCCGACCGGCATCTGTGTCTACGAAGGAACCCTGCTGCCTCCGAAGTTCCGCGGCGCGCTGATTCATTGCGACGCCGGGCCGAACATCGTCCGCGCTTACCCCATCACCAAATCGGGAGCCGGCTATACGGGCGAAATGATCAGCATCCTGGATGGCGCAAAAAACCGCTGGTTCCGTCCCTCCGATGTCTGCGTCGCCCCCGACGGCTCGCTGATCATCGCCGACTGGTACGACCCGGGCGTGGGCGGGCACCGCATGCAGGACGTCGAACACGGCCGACTGTTCCGGGTTGCGCCTCCGGGCACGCCCTACTCCGTCTCGTCGTTCGAAACCACCAATCCCAACGGAGCCGTGGCCGCCCTGCAGAGCCCCAACCCTTCGTGGCGATACATCGGCTGGCAGGCGCTCCAGACTCTCGGCGCCAAAGCGGCCCCTGCAGTTCAGAAGATGTTCGAAACCGCGGCGCCGATCCATCGCGCCCGCGCCTTGTGGCTCTTCGGAAAACTGAACGTCCCGCCCGAAAAGAAGGTCGCGGCGATCCGCGCCGGCCTCCGCAGCCCGAATGCCGACCTGCGATGCACGGCGATCCGGCTGCTGCGTGAAATCCGGAACGAGATCGACCTGAGTGAGCTCGTCGCCGACCTCCACATGGACGATCCCGCGCCGGAAGTCCGCCGCGAATTCCTGCTCGGCCTGCGCGACATCCAGCCAGAGGGACTCGCGAAGCACTGGGCTCAGCTCGCCATGCAGTATGACGGAAAGGACCGCTGGTATCTCGAGGCCCTGGGCATCTGCGCTGAAGGGCACTGGGATGAATGCCTGTCGGAATGGATGGCGCTGAACGGCGGAAAAGTGAAGGGCTCCGCCGCCCAGGACATCATCTGGCGTTCCCGTGCTTCGCAGTCGGCGCGAATGCTGGCCGACGCCATTGGCGACCCCGAGACGACGACCGACCAGTTGCCCCGGCTGTTCCGCGCCCTCGATTTCCAGAAGGGGCCCGAGGCGGACAAGGCCATTCAGTCGCTTGCCTTGGAACCACAGAAAGGGGACGAAGCCCGGCAGACCCTGATCGCCTCCGAAGCGATCAGCCGCGTCAAAGGGGTCGACCTGGCCTCGAAGCCGGAGATGAAAGCCTCGCTCGACAAGATCCTCGCCCGGAATGCCGGCAGCGTACAGTTCGTCCGCCTGGTCGACCGTTTCAATCTGGCCGATCGTCTGCCGGATGTTCTGGCAATGGTTCAGGCCGCTCCCGAAACGCAGGCCTCGGTCGAAGCGATCAAGCTGCTCATCGAAAAGGAAAATGGCAAGCTGCTGAAGCAGGCGCTTTCCGACGGCGACGCGCCCCGCGTGAGCGCGACTCTCAAAGCCCTCGCCGCTGCAAAGGACAACAAAACCACTGGACTCCTGCTGCCGATCATCCGGGACAAAGCCCGGGGCGACTCGATCCGCCGTGAGGCCATCGCCGCGCTCGCAGCAAGCCGCGCCGGCACGAAGCAGTTGTCCACCCTGGCCGAAGAGAACAAGTACGATCCCGCGTTGAAAGAGGCCGTCTCCGC
Source organism: Caulifigura coniformis (assembly GCF_007745175.1). Lineage (GTDB taxonomy): Bacteria > Planctomycetota > Planctomycetia > Planctomycetales > Planctomycetaceae > Caulifigura > Caulifigura coniformis. The sequence continues at coordinate 1,746,486 of NZ_CP036271.1, forward strand.
GGCACTCCACGGCTCGTCCGATCCCGACGCGCGAGCCCTCGCCGGCAAGCTCTTCCCGCTTCCGCCCGGCAAAGACAACAAGCCTCTGCCGCCGATCACCGAACTCGCCGCCCGGAAAGGTGACGTTACGAACGGACGGATCGTGTTCCACACCACCGGAACGTGCATTCAGTGCCACCAGGTCAATGGCCTCGGGAAGGAAGTCGGCCCCAACCTTTCCGAAATCGGGAAGAAACTCACGAAGCAGGCCCTGTTCGAATCGATCCTGTTTCCTTCGGCTGGCATCAGCCACAATTACGAGTCGTGGGTCGTCGCCACCGTTGATGGAAACGTTTTCACCGGCCTGATCTCTTCGGAGACGGCCGACGAGATCGTCATGAAAGACGCCAAGTCGATCGTCCGCACGATCCGGAAATCGGACATTGACGAACGGAAGAAGTCGGACGCATCGCTCATGCCGGCCGACCTGCAGAAAGTGCTCTCGGAAAAGGAACTCGTCGACATCGTGGAGTTCATGACGACTCTGAAAGAGGGAACGGTCGCCGCCGCGGGGAATTAGCCCCGCCCGGGCAAAACGCAGCGCCGCTGGACCGGGCGATCGATCGCATCCTGCAGACGTGCTCCGTGCGAATTGTGTTTTTTCGAAATTCGATTGCCTCGGAAGAAAGTCGATTAGGATGGAGATCGGGTAGGATCGAAGCGGCGACGGATGTTCTGACGCCGGATGTTTCTGGATGCGGAAATCGTTCTTGCTTGACAGAAGGACTGCGACCTGCGGCGGCATTTCACGCGTTCTAAGTGGTTATCGCCTCGGCCGTTCCGCCACTGACCGGCAGGCCAGGTGAAGTGAAATCGCGGCAGCAGATCCCAGCCTAAGCGAATCACTGAAAAGCGCATCACGAGGAGAATTTATGCCGGGCCACACGGCGACTCCCACGCGTCCATTCGATGTCCTGCTCGTCGAGGATAGCCCTTCCGATGCCGAACTGACCCGCAAAGCATTCCAGCGGCAGCGCGTCGACATGCGGCTGCATCATGTCTGGGACGGAATCGAGTGCTTGAACTTCCTGGGGCGCGTCGATCCGTTCAAGGAAGCTCCACGCCCCGACCTGATCCTGCTCGATCTCAATATGCCCCGCATGGATGGCCGGGAAGTGCTTCGCAAGGTGAAGGGTGATCAGGAGCTTTGTCCGATACCAATTGTCGTGCTGACGACTGGCGGCGAAAGATCGGATATCCTCGAAGCTTATCGCGAACACGCAAACGCCTACGTCATCAAGCCAGTCGACCTCGAGCGGTTCTTCTCGCTCGTCGGCAACATCCGGAATTTCTGGATGCAGACCGTCGAACTCCCGAATCGGGGGTAGTCCGCACGGAATCGACTCTTGAGTCGCGTCGGCGTCATTTGCTCCTGCGGGCCGGACATCGATGGCAAAGACCAGGGACTACGAATCGGATCCACGGTGCCTGTCCAGTCTCTCCGTCGCCGCCGGGGCGATCGACCCGGAGCTGTTGCTCTCCTCTCCGAACGCGGCCGCCGTCGAATTGCTGCACCTGCCGAACTCCGGGGGTGAACCGATCCCGTTCCTCGATCACGTCCACCCGTTCGATCGCGCTTCGATAGAGCCCGATCTGCGGGCCGCCTTCGGGGAGCCCCGCTCAACGACTCTCTCCTGCCGTGTCGGGACCGAGAGAATCTGGTGCCTCATCGACCTCCACCTGGGAGCCCCGTGCGCGGATGGCCTGCGGTTCGTGGTCATGATCCCGAAACGTTTCTCCGCGCCGGCGCAGAATCACGCCGGGGCCAGCCACGCCGCACAGCTCGCAAGCCGCGACGACCAGGCCGAAGAATGGCGGCGATTCGCCTATACCGTCGCCCACGACCTCAAAGTCCCGCTGGTCACCATGGAAAGCAACCTGTTGCTCATGGAGCAGGATCTGCGGGCCGGGCGCGGCGGCAGTCTGACGGACGACCTGAAGGAGGTCGGCGAAGCCGTCCAGAAGATGAAACGACTCGTTGTCGAGTTGCTGGAGTTGGCGCGAATCGGCAGACTGGACCTCGTCGCGGCCACGCATTCCCGGGTGATGGACGACATCGACGTCGATTCACTTGTCGACCAGGTGGTGCGTGAGATCCGGACCGGCAATCCTGCCTGGCAGGGGACGATTGAACGTATCGATTCGTTGCCGCCGGTCCGGGCGCGCAGGACCCAGATTACGGAAGTCTTCCAGAACCTGATCGACAATGCCGTGAAGTACAGCGCGGGAGCCGAATCGCCCCGTGTTGAAATCGGCTGCCGCCGGCAGCCTGACGGCGTCGTCTATTATGTTCGTGATAATGGATTTGGGATTCCCCGGCACGATCGGACTCGCGTGTTCGACCTCTTCGTCCAGCTCCGCCCTGACGCAGCGGGTGTCGGTATCGGGCTTCCGATTGTTCGCAGCATTATCAGTTCCCACGGCGGAAGAGTCTGGGTGGAAGACGGAATTGACGGGCTTGGGGCTTCACTTTGCCTGGTTCTCAACTCGCTCGCACCACAACCATGATTGACGCCATCGAATTGCCCCAGCCCCTCTCCGTCGCTGGACCGGCCGAACGGGATCGCCCGGTCCGGGTGCTTCTTGTCGAGGACGAGCCCGCCCACGTGCGAATCGCCCAGAGGGCCTTCGAATCTCGCGAACCGTCTCCCTTCCAGCTGCTGACCGCCAGCACCGTCGCGAGTGCCCGGGACGCCATCGCCGCCAGCAAACCCGACCTCGTCATCGCCGACGTCATCCTCCCGGATGGCCGCGGCATCGATCTGATTCCGTCGATGGATGCCCGTTCGTACGGCGTCGTGATCATGACAGCCCAGGGAGATGAGGCGACGGCTGTCGAAGCGTTGAAACGCGGGGCGCTCGACTACGTCGTAAAGTCGGCTGACAGCCTCGTGGGTCTTCCGGAAGTCGCCCAGCGGGCCATTCGCGTCTGGGAGCACATCGAAGCGCGAAGAACGGCCGAGGAACGTCTGCGGGAAGAGGAGGGCCGGCTCACAGCCGTTCTGGCCGCCATTCCCGACCTGATCTTCATCGTCTCGCGCACGGGCCGATTCATGGATTGTCGCGGCGGCAAGCGACTCTTCGGCGCGGACGCCGCGGCGGAGTATGTCGGCAGGCATCTGCCGGATGTGGTGGGAGCCGACTCCCTTCCCGCGCTGCGGGCGAGCATCGATGAAGTGCTCGCCACGCAGGAGATCCGCGACGTCGTCTTCGAGATGATGCACCGCGGTGAACGACGGTTCGTCGAGGCCCGCGTCGCCCCATATTCCGAAGAGAACGTGGTGGCGATTCTTCATGACGTGACCGACCGCCACCTGATTTCGTCGCGGATGACGACGCTGTCCGAACGCGAACGGGAAGTCCTGCGAATGGTGGCCGGAGGGGCCTCCAACAAGCAGATCGCCGCCCGGCTCGATCTCAGCATCAAGACCGTCGAAGCCCATCGGTCCCGCCTGATGAAGAAGCTCGGAGCCAAAAACATGGCCGAGCTCATGCAACTCGCCATGACGGTCAAAGAAGACCTCTGACCGGAAGCCTCAGCCGCTCCCTTCGTCGTCGGCAGGGACGACCCGCAGGACACGCCTCGCTGCCGACTGTGCGGCCGGCGTCCCATCGCGGGCGATCTGTTCGAGGTCGTCCCTGGCGGCGAGAGCCGCACCGCCCATCAGCATCAGCGTGTCCGAGGCGACTTTCCGGACTTCCCGGTCCTCGCTGTTCAGCGCCTGGACGAGTTTCTCGAGGATCGGCCGGGCATCGCGTGTCACGAGCCACCACGCCGCCATCGCCCGGATCGAGACGACAGAGTTTTCCGAGGCGAATAACCGCCTGAGCGCAGGACCGAGTTCCCGACTCCGGTCGCTGGTCCGTCCAGCGGCATCGAGGGCGTAGAGAACGACCTCGTCGTCGGCGTTCTCCAGCAACCGCGCGAGCACCTGCATCCCTTGAGTTCCGAGATTCGCGACCGACCGGGCCGCCGTTTCGCGCACGACGGGCGTTTCGTCGAAAACGACGAGCGCCCCGAGCACATCCGCCGCAGGTTCAGCCCGCGCACCGAGAGCGCCAAGCGTGGCCGCGGCTGCATGCCGGATTCGCTCTGCTGAATCGGAACAGGTGGCGATCAGCATCGGAACGGCGGACGGCGGCGCGGAAAGTTGCAGCCCTTCCAGGCACGCGATCCGCAGTTCGACCTGGTCCGAGTCTGAAACAGTTTCCCACTCTCCAGCGGCGCCGCGGATCAGCGTCTGGATTCCGGCATTCGACGCGAGACCGATCCGCGCGAGGGTTTCGGTTGCGGTCAGCCGCAGGATGATCGGAGATTCAGGATCGCTCAGCACGCGGATGGCGTTCGGGGCAGCGTCAGCGGCCAGGGGGCCGAAGAGGGCCAGCGCTTTGAACGACCAGAGAGGCGGGGAGGTTTCCACAGGTTCCGGCGGCTCGTCGAGCAGGCGGATCAGGTCGGATACGGAGGCGCTCGCGGGCGCGCCGATGCGGCCGAGAGTCAGTGCGGCCTGGCGGCGCGTGAACCACGGAGCGGCGGCGTCGTTGACGATCGCGCGCAATCCGGGAACGGCGTCGGCCCGCGATGGCGATCGATAGTCGAGTTCCTGGATCGCCTCACGCCATTGGTCGAGGGTCCGGCCGTCATAGAGTCTCTGAGGCCGAGCGACGGAAAGCGTCCCGGAGAGCAGAAACAGCCCGGTTGCGGTGAGCAGCCGGGCTGTCAGTGGGTGCGTCTTCATCGCCGTGTCTCCAGCGCTACGCCATCTGCGGCATCTGGCAGGAGGTCCCGCCCGCGGCCGGCACGTAGGAATGGGTCACGTAGTCCATCACCATGCGGTCGGCGTTGAATCGCCAGCCGAGCGTCTTGACGGCGCGTTTCATCCGGCGGATCCAGCCCTGCGGCAGGCCGTCGGCGTCGCGCTGGTAGTAGAGCGGCACGACTTCGTTCCGCAGCACTTCCAGGAGCGACTCGTTGTCGCGCTGGTCCTGGATGTCCTGATTGGCATGGGTGATTCCCGTGCCGATGGCGAATCCGTTCTGGCCGTCGAATGCTTCGGCCCACCAGCCATCGAGGATGGACAGGTTCAGGCCGCCATTGAGAACGACTTTCTGGCCGCTGGTGCCCGAGGCTTCCAGGGGGCGTCGCGGATTGTTGAGCCAGACGTCGACGCCCTGCACGAGGTGCCGGGCGACGTTGATGTCGTAGTCTTCGAGGAAGACGATGTTCTTCTGGAAGCGTTCGTCCTGCGCCAGGCGATGCACCTTCTGCATGATCTGCTTGCCGAGGTCGTCGGCCGGGTGGGCCTTCCCGGAGAAGATGAACTGCACGGGACGCTCTTTGTCGTCAAACATCTCGGCCAGGACATCGATGTTCCGCAGGACCAGGTCGGTGCGTTTATACGGGGCGAACCGGCGCGCGAAGCCGACCAGCAGCGCCTGCGGATTCAGGACGTTCTGCAGCTTGGCGATCGCCGCTTCCGATTCCCTGTTCCGCTGGGCGTAGCGTGTGAGGTGATGTCGGGCATAGCCGATCAACCGCCCCTTCAGCGCTTCGTGAGTCTCCCACAGTTCGCCGGGCGTGACCTGCTCGAAACCGGCCCAGACGTCGGGCTGACCGCTGCGGAGATGCCAGTTGAGGGGGAGCACCTTGTCGTACAGGGTGCGCATCTGGGGCGCGAGCCAGGTAGGAACGTGGACGCCGTTGGTGATGTGTCCGATCGGAATTTCTTCTTCGCTCCTCCATGGCCACAGCGGTCGCCACATGCGGCGGGTTACGACGCCGTGCAGGTTCGAGACGGCGTTCGCATGCCGGCTCGTCTTGAACGCGAGCACGGTCATGCAGAACGGCTCTTCGCTGCGGTGGGGATCGACTCGGCCGAGTCCCATGAACGATTCATGGCTGAGGCCGAGTTCCGAGAACAGCGGCTGCAGGTGCTCATCGATCAGGCCGCCGTCGAAGCGGTCGTGACCGGCGGCGACGGGGGTATGTGTCGTGAAGACGGAGCTGGCGGCGACTTCGCGGAGAGCGTCATCGAAGCTCAGGCCGTCGTCCTTCATCCGCAGGCGGATCTGCTCCAGGGTGGCGAAGGCGGAGTGGCCTTCGTTCATGTGAATCGCGTGGGGGCGGACGCCGAGCGCGGTCAGGGCGCGAAGCCCGCCGATGCCGAGGAGCAGTTCCTGGCGGATGCGGGTCCGGCTGTTGCCGCCATACAGACGGGCGGTGAGCTGCCGGTCTTCGGGCGTGTTTTCCGGGATGTTCGTATCGAGCAGGTAAAGGGGAACGCGGCCGACTTCGCATTTCCAGATGCGAGCCATGATGCGGCTGGAGCGGGTGTCGACCGAAATGAGGATCGGCTTGCCGTCCTTGTCTTTCATTTCGCGGAGTGGCAGGTCGGACGGGTTGGCGACGAGATAGTGCTCCCGCTGCCAGCCGGTCTCATCGACGGTCTGCTGGAAATAGCCTTCGTAGTAGAACAGCCCGACAGCGACGATCGGGGCGCCAAGGTCGGACGCACTCTTCAGGTGATCGCCGGCGAGCAGGCCGAGGCCGCCGGAGTAGATGCGCAGGGATTCGTGGAGGCCGAACTCGGCGGAGAAGTAGGCGACGGGGCGATGCCCGAGGACCCCGGCGTGGGTGTCGCCCCAGGTGTCGTCGTCGGCCATGTACTCCAGCCACCGCCGGTAGGCTCCGTGGATGCGGGAGTGGAGGACTTCCTCCCTGGCCCGGACCTCGAGTTTTTCGGGCGTGTATTCCCGCAGGAGAGGGATCGGATTGTGGCCGAACTCGGACCATTTCGCCGGACTGATGGTGCGGAAAATATCCGTCACATCCGGCTGCCAGCTCCACCACAAATTGCTGGCCAATTCGCTCAGTTTTTCGTGAATTGTCTTCTGGCGAATCAAGTGGTCCATCGCGATCCTGCTTTCGAAATCGATGCAATCCGAGCGTCGTGCCGAGTTTATCGGAATCGTCCGGCCTGTCACACGCAACGGCGTTGCACCGCAGGAACGGGCCTGCTGGACGCCGATGGACGACTCGAGTCGACGAAGAGGGTCGCCCTCCTCGCCCCGGGGGGAAGGTGATCAAGAAAAACGGGGTCGGGGGGCGGTTGGCAATTGTTGCCCTCTTCCTCCTTCCGATTTCGCGAAAGACGTGGGCAGCCTCGCGGGATTGGTCGTTCCAGAGCATTGGCCGGCCGTGTTGAATTCGTTGACGGGCTGTTGGTGATCGTGTGCATGAGTCCTCCCTCAACACGGGAGCGGTTGCGCGGATTCGCGGTGGCTCCTGAGGGGCGTCGACCAAGGGGATCGGAGCCTTCGGCAGGGACATGTCATTGGGCTGGCGCCCAATGGCGATGTTGTTACGCCCCTGTCGGGGGTCAGGTTCTGGAGGCGGACTGACCAACGGGGAGGACCGGACAAAACTCCGCGTCGCTTTGACTGACCCGAGTTCTTGCCTGTGAACAGACCGTCAGAACGAGGCGGCCTCCCGAATGTCGCCTGAGGACGGTGACGGCGGCCGAAGTTGATTGACCGGGAGGGCGCCGGCGTCTGAGATAGTCCGGCAGTTCCCCGCATCAAGGATCGCGCGCCCATGTCCCGCTGCCTCGGTCTCGACCTCGGCTCCACCTCCATCAAAGCCGCCGTCCTCGATCTCGACTCGGGGGGCGTCGAACGGATCGTCTCCCGGCCGTTCCCGGCTCCGACTTGTCCCCGGCCGGGCTGGTTCGAGATCGATGCGGAAGAAGTCGCCCGGCTGTCGCGCGAGCTGCTGACGGAACTGCTCGCGGCCGCGCCGGACTGCAACCGCCTGCTGACCTGCGGGCAGATGGGAGGACTGGTTCTCGTCGACCGTTCCGGGAAAGCCCGGTCTCCCTACTACTCGTGGCGCGACCAGCGAGTCCTCGACCGTCACTCCTCCGGCGAGACGTCTCTCGACCGGCTGCGAAAGAGACTTTCCGAAGCAGACCTGATGGCCATCGGCCGGGAGTTCCGGGCGGGGTCGACCATCACCCTGCTGTCATGGCTGGTCGAGACCGGTCACGCGCCGGCTAACGACCTGTTTCCGGTGACACTGGTGGATGCCGTCGTCGCGCGGTTGTGCGAGACCGAGCCGGTCACCGAACCGACGCAGGCGCTCGGCCTGCTCGACCTCGCCACCCGCCAGTGGCATGCTCCGCTGTTCGAAGCGGCCGGAGTCGGAAGAATCGCACGCCCGTTCGTCGGAACGATCAATGACGTCGTTGGGGTGTTTCGCGCCGGTTCGAGCCAACTCGATTGCCATCCGGCCGTCGGCGACCAGCAGGCGGCGCTCGTTGGCGTGGGCCTCGAAGAGGAAGAATTGTCGGTCAACTGCTCCACCGGATCGCAGGTGAGTCGCATCGCGACGTCATTCCAGCCGGGGGACTACCAGATCCGTCCGTACTTCGGGGGCAGGCTCCTCAACACGTTGACGCAACTGCCGGCGGGGCGGTCGCTGAACGTGCTCGTCGACCTGCTGACGGAGCTGGCGCGGGCCGAAGGCATCGCGTTGCGACGCGTCTGGGAGACGATTGCAAACGATTCCGCCAGGCCGCCGGTCGAGGAACTCGATGTCGACCTGGCATTCTTCAGCGGGGCGATGGGGGACCACGGACACATCCGGCAGATTACGACGGAGAACCTGAGTGTCGGGAGCGTCTTCCGGGCAGCGTTCCGGAACATGGCGGAGAACTACCGGGTGTGCGCGGACCGGGTCAGCGCGGGGAAGCCGTGGAGGCGGGCGGTGCTGTCGGGGGGGCTGACCAACAAGCTGCCAGTGCTGCGCGAGATGATCGCGTCGCGACTGGAGACGCCGGTTCGCGGCGGCCAGGAAGCGGAAGAGGTGTTCCTGGGACTCTTGCGGCTGGCCCGGGGGGACGAACGGTGAGGAGTTTTCTGTCGGCTGCTTCCTGCCCAGCGAGCCGTCGCTCCACGATCCCGGGCGCGATCTGACGCGGACGCCCGCAGGCATCAGTCGGATGGCGGCAGTTGGAGAGGGTTCTGCCAATGGACCCGACGGGTCCAGATCCAGCCTCCTCGACATTGTCGCCGCTCAGTGGTCGGAAATGCGGCGATCACGACTACAACCCGCGATCCAGTGGGGCGGGGGAACCGAGGGCATCGCATGACCAGTCATCCGGCGAAAGGTAATACTCGGCGGCGTCGGCCCAGGAGATGGCGGGCGTTGGAGGCCCCGCCCGGAAGTAGGTGCAGGGATTGCACCAGAAATGTGTCGAGATGGATGTGCTCCGAACATTCAGCGGCCGGCCGCAGTGCGGGCAGGTGGGGCGACGGTAAGTCGTCGTGACGGTCGTTACGAGAACGATCAGGGCCAGCAGAAAGCCAGCCGCAGCCCCAACCAGCACGGTGCGTTGCATCCCGAAGCCTCCAGGCGAGGAGTGCCTCTCCCTACGCCGTTCGAACCCATCAACGTGGGAAGTTTTTCTGGATGTCTGCGGGAAGCGGAGAGCGTCGTTTCCTGCTGAGAGGCGCGTGGTCGCCGTCGCAGTGATCGCGAGCGGTGAGTAGACTTCGACATAGAACGGGCTGGGCGATGGGCAGGCAAGGACCCTCTTCGTATCAGGGAGAGAGCCGTGAGAGAGCGGGAAAGCGGTCGGTGGAAGCGGGTGATGTGTCTCGTGGCCGCTTTCTGCGGCGGGTTCATTCTGCCCGCCGTGAGCGTCGAGGTGTCCGCAGCCGACGTGCCGGCCGCGGAGGGGACGTGGTCGATCGAAGGCGAATGCACGGACGGCGAGGGCGTGCGACTTGGGGGTGTGGAGGTTGAGGTCTTCCTGCGTATCAGGTTTGCGGAACCGGGCGAGCCTGTCTGCAACACGACGAGCGACGCGACGGGACGGTTTCGCATTCCTGATCTCCCGGTCCGTTCCATTCACGCGCGACCGGAGCACTCTTACTACGTCGTTGCCCGTTCGCCCGGGCGGACATCGGCGGTCCGAGTGGTGGAATCGGGTTCAGCGCGGCCGAAGCTGCTGGAGATGAAGCTGCGCGATCGGCCTGGCCAGGTCTCAGGTCGGGTGACGGATAGCGCAGGGAAGCCGATCGCCGGGGCGATCATTGCAGCCATTCCGATCGGCGCTCACCCGTGTGCGGCGATCATGGCGGCAGAGAGTGATGCGGACGGGCGCTATTCGATCGAGGATCTCGAACCGATTGGCCCCTCGGCGCCGGCGAGGCCCGGCGGCCCCGTCCTCGCGCGTTTTCTTCGCGTCTACCATCCCGATTACCCGATCACGGTTGCGACCGTCACCGAAACGCCGCAGGTTCTGGACGTCACGCTTCGTCCCGGAGGAAGACTGGAGGGGCGCGTGATGGACGCTGCCACCGGTAGGCCGGCCGAGGGGGTGACCGTCATCGCGAAGGGTCTGACGACACGAGCTGACGCGTTCGCGACGACCAACCGTGACGGAGAATACCGGTTCCAGCTTTTGCCGGATGCGTACGCCATCCGTTGTGACGCGGAGGAACGGACGTGCGTACCGCTGGTGGGCATCGACGTGCAGGAAGGAGCGACGCAGGCCGCGGCGGATCTTTCCCTGATTGAAGGGGCGTTGATCGAAGGGGTGGTGGAGAATGCCGCGACGGGATTGCCGGCCACCGTGGATAGCACGGGGCGAGTGCTGTCGATCACCCTGCGTGGCCCGGCGTTTCCTCAAACGATCGGGGCCGTCGGATCTGCAGCTGTCCAGGCTGACGGAACATTCCGGATTCGGGCGGCTCCGGGCCTGAACCAGGTCTACCCGGGGCTCGGAATCCGGGCGGTTTCTATCACGCCGTCGGGAACGCTGGACGTGAAAGAGGGGGAGCGGGTGGGCGTGAGGATCACGGTCAATTTGCCCGAGGCGAAATGAGCGAACTTCGCGAACTGACGGGGATTCACAATCCGGCGGTCGGGATCGCTGTCAGGGCGTGGGGGCGGAGGCTTCGAGGTCGTCGACGAGCTTGTAGAGCACCTCGTGGGTGACCTGGAGGTCGACCTGCGTTCGGCCGGGCGTTCCCTTGATCGACCGGTAGCGTTTGAGCACGAAGGCCCCGGCCTGCTGGGAGAGCATGATTTCGTAGTACTGCGTGCCGTCGGGGAGCTGGTCGGGCGGAGTGGAGCGGATCAGGACTTCGCCGGCGTTCGGGTCGATTTCGAGCGGGCCGATCTGTTCGAGCAGATAGGTGATTCGCTGGCTGAGGTTGCGAGCCCAGGCCTCGATGGTGGCGAAGGCCGCGGACTGGAGGCCGGGGACTTCGAGCGTCATTTCGCGAAACGCGCAGCTCAGCGAATCGACGACGGTGAACTCGATGCGGAGCGTGAGCCCGGCGGCGTTATGGAGAGTGATCGACGACGGGGAGGAGACACCCTTGAGGCTCGCGAGGGCGAGTGAAAGATCGGTGCGAAAACTCATCAGTCGGTCCGCCCTTCTCGAGACAACAGCACTCACGGCTCATTGTAGCGGGTGATGCCACGGCCGGATCAGGGCATTTGCGCACAGGAGGCGGATGCGCCTGCGGAGAGGTCGGAATTGCACTTGGAGCCCGGAGTCGACAGAACATGCATCTCGGCTGCTTTCGGCCGACACTTCGTTTTCCTTCCATCGCCCCGTTTCATCGCTCATGCCTGCTTTCGCAAAGCTGTCCGGACTCGTTGCTGCGACCCATACGCCGTTCGGCCCTGACGGATCGCTGAACCTGGGAGTCGTCGAAAAGCAGGCAGAGCATCTCGCGGCCAGCGGAGTGGCGACGGCGTTCATCGGCGGGACGACCGGGGAAAGCTCCTCGCTGACGGTGAACGAGCGGCTGGCGCTGGGCGAACGTTGGATGGCTGCGACGAAGGGATCGACGCTGAACGTGATCGTTCACGTGGGGGCGAACTGCCTGGCGGATGCCCGGGCCCTCGCGGCGCAGGCGGAGTCGCTGAAAGCGGCGGGCGTGAGCGCTCTGGCGCCCTCGTATTTCAAGCCGGGAAGCATGTCGACGCTGGTCGATTCGATGGCGGCCATCGCCTCGGCGTGCCCGTCGCTCCCCTTCTACTACTACGAGATCCCTTCGATGACGGGGCTGTCGCTGTCGCCGTCGGACTTTCTCGCAGCGGCCGGCGAGAAGATTCCGAACCTGGCGGGGATCAAGTTCACGAGCAACAACCTCGTCGAGTACCAGCTGTGTCGCGAGGCGGCCGGCGGGCGGTTCGACATTCCGTTTGGCTTCGATGAGATGTTGCTGGCATCGCTGGCGCTGGGAGCGACGAGCGCGGTCGGGAGCTCGTACAACTTCGCGGCGCCGATCTATCTGCGGGTGATCGACGCGTTCAAGAAGGGCGACTTCGAGACGGCCCGCAAGGAACAGTTCGCCTCCGTGGAACTGATCCGGATTCTGGCGAAGCTCGGCTACATGGCGGCCGCGAAGGCGACGATGGGGATGCTGGGTGTGGATGTCGGGGCGCCGCGGTTGCCGAACGGGGCGCTCAAGGCGGAACAGGTGGCGTCGCTGCGGAAGGAACTGGAGGAGTGGGGATTCTTCCAGAAGCTTTCAGCACGGGCTTGATGAGGCCGCGTGATGGCGGAAGGCGAACAGCGCATCGAGAGCGGATGGAGGCGGTTTCTCCGTCACCTGATCACGACGGCGATGTTCCTCGTGGTCTACGCTCTCAGCAGCGGGCCGATGCTGGGGCTGGCCTTCTGGCTGCGTGAGAGAACCGGAATTGACCAGTTCTACGCGGTGATGTGGATGTACTACCCGCTGCTGGCATATCGCCCGGCGTTCAGTTTGCTGGAACCGTACGTCGAGTGGTGGGTGGTCACGGTGTTCCGGACGGTCGGCCCGGGATAAGAGGCGTCGTGAAGCGTGACCGGCAGTGATTTCCGGGGCCGGGGCTTGAGGTGCCGCGGCACGAACGCGTGCGGGTGATTACTTCTCCAGCCAGTCGGCGATGTAGAGCTGACTGGAACCGTCGTCCGTGCGGCCGGAGGTCCACATGAGCTTCGTTCCATCGGGGCTGAAAACGGGGAGGACGTCGGCCCTGGGGTGGGTCGTCACGCGCCGCGGCACGCCTGGCTTCGGCAGGCCGTCTTTCCAGTCGATCTCCATCGTCCAGAGGTCGAAGTTGGCGCCCATGGGGCCGCGTGAGTAGTCGGCGCCGGTCCAGATGATCGTATTGCCGTTGGGATGGAAGTAGGGGGCCCAGTTGACCTGATTGGTGTTGTCGGTGAGGGGCGTGTCGTGTTCGCCGGCCGTGGAGATGACATGCACCTGGAGCATGTCCTTGGCCTTCCGGTCGGTGCGGTAGAGGATCCACTTGTCGTCAGGGGAGAAGAAGGGACCGCCGTCGTAGCCGTCGACGTTGGTGATCTGCCGGACGTTCGAGCCGTCGGCGTTCATCACGTAGATGTCGGCATCGCCGTCGCGGGTCGACGTGAAGACGATCTGCTTTCCGTCGTGCGAGTAGCTTCCTTCGGCGTCGTAGCCGGGGGAGTCGGTGAGCCGGGTCATGCCGAGGCCGTCGGCTCCGACAACATACAGCTCCATGTTGGGATCGAAGTCCCACTGGTAGCGGGGGCGGCCTCCCCTGGCGGCCTCATCGCGGGCGAACTTCTCAGTGACTTCCGGCTGGGGATCGGAATGGGCCGAGGCGAAGAGGATCTGTTTTCCATCCGGCGAGAAGTACGCGCAGGTCGTCCGGCCGCGGCCGGGGCTGACACGGCGGGGCTCGAACTTCTCGAGGGGCTGGGTGTAGATCTGGTAGAAGGGATAGCCGAGCGGATAGGCCTGGTAGACGATCTGTGTTCCGTCGGGAGAGAAATAGCCTTCGCCCGCGCGGGGGAAGCTGCGGGTGACCTGACGGATGCCGCCGAGCAACTTCGCTTCGTCGGCGGACGGGTCCTGGGCGAAGGCAGCGGCGGTGACCAGGAGAAGCCCGAGAGTGGCGGTGAATCGCGAAGCCATGAATCCGCTCCTGCGCATGAAAACAGGGAGCCTTGCCGCTCCCTGTGAGTGTCTGAACGAACTGCCCCGCCGCGTCGAACTCAGGCGTAAGCCCGTTCGACCTTCCGGGCGCATTCGACACAGTTGCGGGCCCAGGGAATCTCCTTGAGGCGGAGCTTGGGGATGCCGCAGCGTGAAGGGGCCTTGCCTTCGGCGACGCAGCCCTCGCATTGCCCATAGACTCCGGTGTCGACCCGCTTGATCGCCTGGGAAATTTCTCCGAGGACTTCCTGGTCGCGTTCCATGACTCCGAGGACAAAGTCCTGCTCGAACGTTTCCGTCCCGAGCTCGGCCATGTGGGTCGGACTCTTCGATTCGCTCCCGGGGTCCAGTGCCTCGTTGGTGAGGTGCTGGACATCCCCCCTCAGGCGGCTTTGAACTTCGGTCAGAAGCGACCGAAACTGTGCCAGATCCTTCTTATTCATCATGGGCTGCGACTGTCACTTTCCTACTGGTGAAGAGGGGATGACGCGCTTCGGAGCCTTCAGTATTAGGAGGGCCGGACAGGGATTTCAAGCCACGCGGGGGCTGGTCGACACCGGGGTTCATCGGGATTTCATGAAGTTCCCGGCTGCGGATGAGGTGGCGTGAGCGCGCGGCCGGAGAGGTGAGGTGCTTGCCTGTCGAGCGCCGCTTGCCCATCATGAACCACTGCTGATTTCCCGCGACCTACCGAACGTCTCGCCCTCATGATTCGATTTGCCCTCCGCCGGCCCGGACTCTGCGCGCTCGTCCTCAGTCTCCTGTCGGCGCCTTTGTGCGGCGCGGCCGAGACAACGGAAGTCCCGCTCGACCACTACTACGGCTTCCAGCCGCTGGAGATCGTCAAGCTGTCGGACCGGGCCCACTCGCTGCAGGCCGGCGACTTCAATAACGACGGCCTGATCGACGTGGTGGCGGTCGATAACAGCAAGAACCGGATCACTCTCCTGCTCCAGCGGTCGAAGAAGATCGATCCGACGACGCACTCCAGCGACCAGGTCAACCAGATCGAGGACTCGCTGCGGTTCGAGACACGGCACCTCCCGGTCGATCGGGACATCCAGGCGCTCTGCATGGGCGATTTCAACGGCGACGGGCGAATCGACCTCGCGCACTTCGGCGAGCCGGACCGGCTGACGATCCGCTACCAGCCGGAATCGGGAGTGTGGAAGGATTCGAAGGAACTGCGGCTTCCGGAGATCCAGCCGAAGGCGTTCGCCATCAACTCCGGAGACCTGAACGGCGACAAGCGGACCGATCTCGTCGCGCTCGGGAAATCGGCGACGTACGTCATCCTCCAGAAGGAAGACGGCACGCTGGCGGACCCGGTCGTCCTGCGGAACACGTCGCCGTCGCTGGGGCTGGCGATGATCGCCGACCTGAACGGAGACGGCCGCGACGACCTGTTCACACAGGCCACGGACGATCAGAAGCAGCCATTCTGCATCCGCCTCCAGAACGGCGAAGGCAAGCTGGGGCCGGAACTGCGGTTCCGCCTGGAGGAGCCCCGCGGCATCGTGCTGCAGGACATGGACGGCAAACCGGGCGCGGAGATCCTGGCGATCGACTCCCGGACGAACCGCGTGCGGATGTTCAGCATTGAACAGAAGGGGAGCACGGCGAAGGGTGCCGGCGGTGACGAGAAACTCGGCCGCATCGTGCAGTATGGCTATGGCGGCGCGGAGTCGGGCGATCGCGACCTGGAGATCGCCGACGTGGACGGAGATGGACGGCCGGATGTGGTCGTCAGCGACCCGGACAAGGCGCAGGTGGTGGTCTTCCTGCAGAAGGAGAAGGAACTCGACCTGGGGACGTCGTACCCAAGTTTTCTCGGCGCCTCGCAGCTGCGGCTTTCCGACATCGACGGCGACAAGGCGGCAGAAGTCGTCGTGTTCAGCTCGAAGGAAAACTCGATCGGGATCAGCAAGTTTGAAGACGGCCGGCTGGGGTTCCCGAAGAACGTCGAGACGACAGGCGAGTTGAAGGCGTTCGAGATGGTCGACCTGAACGGCGACGGCAAGGATGAACTGGTCGTCGTCACGAAAGACTCCGCCGGCCGTGGTCGCGGGGCCTCAAAGTACAACGTGTCGGTCTTCATGCGCGGGGCCGACGGCAAATGGGGGAACCCGCCCAGCCCCAAGCCGGTGGAAGTCGAGCTGAAGGGTGACCCGCACCGCATGGTGAAGGTCGACGCAAATCTGGACGGCAAATGGGATCTGCTGCTGACCTACGACGGCGGCAAAGCCCCGAAGCTGCTGCTGCAGAAGGACGGCGAACTTCTTCCGGAAGCCGAGTCGGGGGGGATCCAGCTGGGCGAAGTGCGGGCGGGTGCGGTGTTCAATGGCCAGCTCGACAAGCCGGCGTTCCTCGTGGCCCAGGGGAACTTCGCACGCAGCATGACTCTCGACGCCCAGAACAAATGGCAGGTTCTCGACCAGTACAACGCGGGGGAATCGAACTCCCGCGTGGAGGGGGTAGCCACGCTCGACATGGACGGCCAGCCCGGCAACGAAATCGTGCTGATCGACACGGGGGCGAACAAGATCCGCATCTTCCGGAAGTCGATGGCCGGATATTCGGCGTGGCGGGAGCTGGAGCTGGCCCCGTTCCAGTATCGGGGACTGAAAGTGGCCGACCTGAACGGCGATGGCCGGGCCGACCTGGTGCTGGCGGGCCCCGGGCGTTTCGCGGTCGTCTATGCGGGGCAGTCGGAATACAAGCTGACGGAACTCGCGTCGTTCGAATCGAAGCTGAAGGACGTGTTCCTGATGGACCTCGTGGCCGGCGACCTCAATCACGACGGAATCCCGGACGTGGCGGTCTTCGACGCGCGGACGCACCTGATTGAGATCCTCGCGTACCAGCGCGAGAAAGCGCAGCTGGTGCATGCCATCCAGTTCAAGGTCTTCGAATCGAAGAGCTTCCAGCGAAGCAGCGACTCGGGCTTCCAGCCGCGGGAAGGGGCCATCGCCGACGTAACGGGGGACAAGCTGGCCGACCTGCTGCTGCTGTCGCACGACCGCTTGCTGGTCTATCCGCAGGACGGTGGAGAGGCGCCCGCGGCGACGAAGGCGTCCGCGGGTAAGTGACGCACTGATTCTTTGCGAATCCAGAACAAGCGGCCGGGAGACTGCTCCCGGCCGCTTGTTCATTTCTGCGGGTGGACCGAAACGCTCTCTCGATCAAACCAGGGTGAACTTCTTGAGCACGGGCGGGCTGAAGAAGCTGACATTGGCCGCGACGGCCAGGGTCGAGTTCGGCGTGCCCGTTGCCGTGAACGACCATCGGGACAGGAACTTGATGATGGTGTCGGGGTCGCCAGCGCCGATCACCACGGCGGTGGCCTGGCCGACGTTGAACCTGGCGGCCCCGAAGAACGTCGTTTGAGAGCCTCCGGATGGAACCGGGTCGATGCCGATGCTGTCTGCCTGCCCGCTGGCATTCAGCGTAAACCGGCTGTTGAACACCGTGTCGCCGATGGTCGCTGTGTTATTCACGCCGCTCCCGAGATCGATCGACATTGCGGCCGCAAACGAACTCACGCTGACGTTCAGAACGTCGGTGTCCGAACCCAGATCGAAGACGTTGGTCCCCGATCCGGACTGAATCAGCGCCATCACGCCGACCGTGTCGGCGTCGTTTCCGGTTTTCACGCTGACAGCGCCGTCCGCGAGGATGTTCTCGAGGTTCACCGTGTCGGCGCCGTCACCCGAGTTGATGCTGATGCCCCTGGTGACGAGCCCGGAGAGTTCAACGACATCCGCGTCACCTCCGGTGGTGATCGTCAGCTTGCCAGCGAATCTGGCCTTTTCCAGGGAGCCGATCTGCACGGTATCGGTTCCGAGGCCTGTCGTGATCGTTGTCGCGCCGATGTAGGCGCCATCGCCAATCTCGATGGTGTCGTTGTTCGTTCCGGTGTCGATCAAGGTCGTGCCGGCGACGGATGTTTCCAGGAGGGTGACGCTGTCGGCGCCGTTGCCGGCGTCGATCGCGAGTTTCCCGCTGATGGCGACTCCCTCCAGCGTGACCTGGTTCGAAAGTCCGTCTCCCATGGAGATCCTGACCGACTTGAGCGGGAGGCCGGCGACCTGCAGGACATCACTTCCGCCGCCGAACGTGGCCGTCAGGCTGAAGGCCCCATTCAGGTTGAATTGGAAACTGGGAACATCGCTTCCGGCGACCGTGATCAAGCCGCCGTTGGCGTCGACGATCAGCTGGCCTGCAACGTGGGAGATCGAGATGTTGTTGTCTGAAGAGTCACCGGTGATGGTGAGAGCCGAGCCGGTGAAGTTGACCGTGGCGATGGGCAGGATGCGTGTCTCGAGCGTCTCCGCCCCGCGCCAGTCGGATCGCGTTCGACCGCGCGGTCCCGTCTTCTTCAGCGAACACAGCATCTGCCTGAATGCATTCGACATCAACCAGGACCTTCCAGTCGGAGAGAGGGGTGAAGCCCTTTGCCAGGCGAACCCGGCGCGGCCTGCGGCGACCATCAGTGCAGCCCAGCACCAGGTCTTCACAGACGACGCGGACTTCCCAGGACCGCCGAATGCTACCGTCGCGACGGACACCGTTAAGCAACGAATTGCGAAAACCATCCGTCCTCAAAAGAAACGGCGGCCAACTTCCCTGGCCGCCGTTTCGATTTGTCAACATGTTCGTGAAACAGACGCCCGGAAGGTCGATCGTGTCACCTTCCTGAGGACAGGTGACACGATCAAGCGGGGCTGGTTGCGGAGAGCCCATGTCGTGTCATGAGCGTTGCCTCACAGGCCGACGTGCGTGGCGATGACGCGGGAGCGCTGGTGAATGGAGAAGCCGCGCCCCAACGGAGTGTCGACCTCCACAGATGGCGGGTCACGTCAGGTGAGGGAACCTGTCGCTCCGTCAATCCGCTTGCATCGCGGCCCTGGCCTGATGGGCAAGTTGTTCCAGAAACGACAAACGGCCGGGCAATCATTCCCGGCCGCTTGTGCTTTGCAGCAAGTCGAACTGGACGTCCGCTGGATCAGACGGGCGTGAACTTCTTGAGGACGGGCGGGCTGAAGAAGCTGACGCTGCCGACGACGGCGAGAGTCGAGTTCGGCGTGCCTGTTCCCGTGAATGACGCGGTGGAGAGGAACTTGGCGATGCTGCCGGGATTGGCAGACCCGATTGTCACCGTCGTGACCAGCCCGACGTTAAATTTCGCCGCTTTGGCGAACGTCGTCTGCCCCGGAGCGGCGCCATTCGCCTCGACCGTGATGATGTCCGCCTGGCCCTTCGAGCTCAGCGTGAAGGTGTTGTTGAACGACACGTCGTCAATGGACGCGAAGTTGTTCACGCCGCTGCCAAGGTTGATCGTCACCGGAGCGACGAACGAACATTGGGTGAGAGAGAGAACGTCCGTGTCCGATCCCAGATCGAAGGCGTTGGTTCCCGACCCGGACTGAATCACTCCAATCACCTGGACCTGGTCGACCGATGACCCTGTTTTCAGACTGACAGCGCCGCCGGCCAGGACGTCCGCGAGAAGAACGACGTCCGTGCCATCCCCCGTGTCGATGCTGATGGCCTTGGTGTCGAGCTTGTTCATCTGCAGGATGTCGCTGTCGTCGCCGGTCGTGATCGTCAGCTTGGCTCCGAACTTCGCCCGATTGACCACGCCGACGATGAACAACACATCGGTGCCGAGATCGGTCTTGATCGTCGTTGCGCCTGTGAAATTGACCTCGCTGAGTTGAAGGATGTCGTTATTCCAGCCGGTATCGATCAGGGTCGTGCCGGTGACGGATGTCCCCTGAACCGCGACGACGTCAGCGCCGCCGTCGGCATCCACCGTCAGTTTTCCGGTGAGGGTGGCGCCTTGAATGAGGACCTGGTTGCTGGCCCCATCTCCCATGGCGATATTCACGCTCTTCAACTGCAGGCCGCCGGCAATCGTGAGGCCGTCGTTTCCGTCACTGAACTTCGCGGTCAGGTTGAAGGCGCCGTTCAGATTGAACAGGAAGTTCGGCACATCGCTGCCGGCCACGGTGATCGTTCCGCCATTCGCGTCGACGAGCACCTGATTTCCGACCCGGACGACCGTGATGTTGTTGTCGCTGGTGTCGGAAGTGATCGTCATCGCCGTGCCGGTGAAGGAGACAACGGCCGTGGGAAGGATGCGGGTTTCGAGCGTGTCGGCCCGTCGAAACTCGACTCGGCCCCGACGACGGGCCTTCGGTTTGGTCAACGTACGGAGCATCCGCTGGAGTGCGCTTGGCATGACTCAGGCCTTCGGGAAAAGAAGAGGACCACAGAGAGAGAGCTGGGCGGATCATTGACCCCACGCCCACCGTGCCTTTAACGCCCGTGCCCGCGGAGCATCCCATCCTCCGCAGATTGCCTACAGTGAGTTCAAGCTACTCATGCGGCCCACGGCGCACAATCACCATCGATGCGGCAGGCCGGAACCGGTTGCTGCGGGGCGCCGCGTTCCACCGCGACGCCCGGGCCGGCGCTCACATCCAGTCGTTCAGGAGGTCGTCTTCGCGGACGAGGGTGTGCCCCTTCGCTTCGAGCACATGCGACGCCTGGTCGATGTTGTCGACGTGCAGGGCCATCGCGCCGCGGCCGTCATGCCGGAAGAGAATTGGGTAGGCATAGCTGATGTTCAGCTCGGCCGACATCAGCGCCAGGAAGATGTCGATGAAGGGCTGGCCGGAGTCGGACAGCACGACGCCGAGCACATCGTTCTCAATGACCGTGAACTTCGAGAGGCGGAAGATTTCCCGGGCCCTGTCGACGTCGTGCAGGATGATGCGGATGACGCAGTAGTCGACGCTGTCGACGACGCTCAATCCGACGACGCGGAGATCGTGCCGCTCAAGGTGACGGAGGAGGTCGTGCAGCCGGCCGACGCGATTTTCGAGGAAGACGCAGAACTGCCGAATTGACGGCCATCCGCGGCCGCGCATCGTGCTCGCGTCGGTCCCTTCTCCCTCTCCGGTGTCTTCGAAATGGGCCATCGTCGATCAGGGCAGCAGGTGCAGTTGAGCTGCTCGGGAGCAGCGGCGCGGGAACGTTAGCGAATCGTCCGGCCGGGGGAACAGAGCGGTTCCGGGGGAGGTGGCTGCTGGGCGGGGGCGGGAGTGAAACCTGGCGCGGGCGGACTAACCCGTCCCACCGGCATCGTCAGCCCCGATCCCGGGAGCGGCGAATTTTGCCGCCCGGTTTCATCGTCCGCCAGCTGTGAATCTGGCGATACCACACAGGCCGGCGAATCTGCTCAAGGACTCGCGGTGAGAACGGTTGGAATCAATTCACCGGTTTCACCGGGTCCTGATCGCCCGTGAAGAAGCTCGTTGCCAGGGGGACGTCTGCGCGCTTCCGCAGTCCCGGCGACGGCTGAGTGGAACCTTCCCTGAAAGGAGTCCTGCTGTGTTTGAACGCGAACAACACGAATCCCTGATCTCCGACTCCCTGATCCGCACCCGTGATTTCCTGAAGCAGCTCAACTGGCCGACGCTCCTGAGCGGACTGGCCATGGGGCTGGTCATCATGCAGATGCTCGTTGGGCAGACGGTCAGCCGCCGGATGGAACTGCTCACCGCGCAGATGGTCGACGCCCAGAAGCAGATGACGCTTCTGGCGGGGTCGGCCGATGACGTCGGGCAGACGAACGATCTGCTCTCCCGGCTGACTGCCCAGAAGACGCAGCTGCGGGCGGCCAGCGACACGATGGTCGAACTGCAGCGGCTGCGGACGCAGGTGGAACGCGACAGCAGCCGGCTCGACAAGGCGATGTCGGCCCTGGAGAAAGTCCACAAGCTGCAGGGCGAACTGGTGAACCGTGCTCCGCAGATGGAGCAGGCGGTCCGCACCGTCGACGCATCGATCGCGCTGCAATCGAAGATCGCCGAAATGTCGCGGAACCTGCCCCTCCAGGCGGCCGGCGTCGCGGAAGCACAGGACGTCCTCAGTCAGCTGGCCCAGCTGAAGCAGCAGGCCCTGAACGAAGAGGCGAGCATCGCCGCCGCCCGCGAACAGATGGAGTCGATGACGACGATCGTCAAAGGCCTCTCGGTCGCCGGCGAACGGATGCTGCAGGCCCGCACCACCGCGAGCGAGCTGCTCGCCCTGAAGGACCTGCTCACGCTGAACCAGGACGGCCTGGATCGGTCGCAGGCGTCGGCCGACAAGCTGATCGCCCTGCAGGAACAGCTGTCGGCGATCCCGGCGATCCGGGTCGATGAAGCCCGCAACAACATGGTGTCGATGGTGGAGATGCAACAGACGCTCGCCAGCCAGACCCGCCAGATTGCGGACAACGTGGAGAACCTCGAACTGATGGCCGACTTCCAGACCGTGCTGGCCGACCAGCTCAAGGGGATGGAAGGAATCCGCCGGCAGCTCACGGATCTCGTGCTGATGGAGTCGACGATCGCCCGTGCCGCCCGGGTGCTGTCGCCGCTGGCCGAGATCTCGGGAATCCGCGGCCTGCGAGACGATGACGAAGTGCGGGAAGCAGCCCGCCGGGTCCTGGACCGCCGCCTGGGACAGCAGCCGTCAACGACGCAGGTCGCGGAAGGTGTGAGGGGCGAAGTGACGACCCTCGCCTCCCCCGAAGAAGTGTTCGACACCCCGGCCCGTCCGGCCCCCACGCCGATGGACGAGTGACCGATCGGGAAAGTGGGATTCGCGTTCCGACCACCCCGGCTGCAGCAGAGCGGCCGGGGTGGTTCTCGTTGGCGGCTCACGTACCGATGGCCGCAGGGCCTCACCAGGACGTCGGGCCTACTTCAGCTCCTTCTGCATCCGGCGGTGCGGCACCGTGACTTCGACAAACGCGTCGCCGACGGCCTGGTAGTCGAGCTTCTCGTAAAAGCCGACCGCGGTCTCCCGAGCGTGGAGCGTCATCCGCGTAAAACCCCGCTCGATGGCGACCGCTTCCGAAAACCGGACAAGCCCCCGGCCGATCCCAAATCCCTGCAGGCCGGGCACAACGGCCACCTGCCGCATCTTGATCTCGCCGGCTTCCCTGGGCGTCAGCACGAGGCACCCGACGAGCTGTTCCCCGAGGGTGCAGGCCAGATGAACGTCGTTCCGATCCTGATCGAAATCGACCTGGGTGAACACAAGTCCCAGCGGCTCGCGCAGGATCACTCGTCGGAGTTCGAGACACTGCTGGTAAGCCGGCGAGCCGTAGGGAACCTCCAGAAAGTGGGGGTCGCCGAGTCCCTGCTGCACATTGTGACTGTTCATTCCGTCCCATCCCGCGACGCGTTGCTCGTCCTCCGGAGAATCGCATTCCGTGAATGCGGTTGTCCACGATACGAAGGTCTCCTGACAAACAGGGACAACGCATCGAGACGCCGCCCAGTGGAGATTCCCTCCCGGAACCGCCACCCGCTAAAGCACTTCCGACTTCCGGGCCCTCCCGCGCAACCGCCCCCGTGATGATGGAGGACCTATGAACACAACCACCGTCAACCTGTCGTCAGACACCGAGGCCCGGCCGGATCCCTGTCCGCACCGCCCACGCTCTCCCGATCCCTCCGCAAGACTTCAGGGGGAAGAAAGAGGGCGAGGAGTACAGTACCACCCACACTACGCGCCCTCCTTGCCCCCCTCGGGGTCAAACACCTCCGCAGTTTTCCCGATCCCTGCCCGTGCCCGCGACTTCCGCGCACAGCTGGTCACGGATTGACTCCGGAAAATGTGTGGTCGTTCACCCCAATGGCCACAAAAAGAGTGACGACTCGCCGTGATTGTCCGCTTCGAAACAATGACCGCCCCTGGGGCGAAATCAGTTTCGGTTGCGTCGATGCTGAATCCCGCTACACTTGCGGATTCTTCCCCGCGCGGGGTATCGTGCCGCCGTGCCGGGGCCGCATTGCGCTTGACCAGTTGCAATCTGCGGAGAAATTGTCGACATTCCACGATCCGACTTCAGGGCGTGAATGCCGTTGGGCATCCTGATCAGCGTCTCACTCTTCGGAGTGGGGCCGTTTTTCGATGACGAAGCGATTGGTTCCATGAAAGTTCGAGCAAGCGTCAAGCGAGTGTGCGAGCAGTGCAAGATCGTGCGTCGCAAGGGTCGCGTGTACGTCATCTGCGCGTCCAACCCCCGCCACAAGCAGCGTCAGGGTTAATCATTGAATCTCCCGGGGCCCGGCCTGTGCCGGTGTTCCGCGAATGGCCGGCGGGGTTGTTTCGCCGCGTTCACCAGTGAGGCAACTTCGGGGCAATCGGCCGCGAAGAGAATGAAACAAGCAAAGGGTTTTTGATGCCACGCGTCCTCGGTGTCGACATTCCGAACGACAAGCCGACGTATATTTCGCTGCAGTACCTGTACGGCGTCGGTTCGATCGTCGCGGTGGAAGTCTGCCGGAAGCTGAACATTCCGACGCAGCGTCGCGCCCGTGAACTGTCGGACGACGACGTGCAGCGGATCAACTCGATGCTCGACAACGAGTACAAGGTTGAAGGTCAGCTGCGTCGCGACACGGCCGAACACATCGGCCGCCTGCGGAGCATCCAGTGCTACCGCGGCACGCGTCACCGGAAGAACCTTCCCTGCCGCGGCCAGCGGACCCGGACCAACGCCCGCACCCGCAAGGGTTCGAAGAAGACGGTTGCCGGAAAGAAGGGCGTCAAGGACGCACGTCACTGATCATGTCCCGTCCGCCAGCGATGGCGGACGGATTGTTTTGTGTCCGCCGTTCACGGCGGACGGGTGGTGTTCTCCCGATTGGCGGAGAGCGGCCACTCAAGGGGGCAGGCCGCATTGGGCGGCGCCCTGATTTGACGACCTGCTCGCAGGCGGCATTTCGACAATTCGCGAAGATTTCGGTGGCTTCGTTCCACTGAACCCACCCAGGAACACGGGTCTCGTTACGCATATGGCGACGCAGAACAAGTCGGACAACAAGAAGAAGAAGATCCGCAAGAATGTGAGCCGGGGCATCGCTCACATCAAGGCGACTTTCAACAACACCGTGATCTCGATCACGGACACCAACGGCGACGTGCTGTGCTGGGGCTCAGCCGGCACTTCGGGCTTCAAGGGCTCCCGCAAGAGCACGCCCTACGCCGCCCAGCGGGCTTCGGAAATCTGTGCCGACAAGGCACGCAAGTTCGGGATCAAGGAACTCGAGGTCCGCGTGAAGGGGCCCGGTTCGGGCCGCGAAAGCGCCATCTCGGGTCTGCAGATCTCGGGCGTTTCGATCAAGAGCATCGAAGACGTCACTCCTCTTCCGCACAACGGCTGCCGTCCGCCGAAGAAGCGTCGCGTCTGAGAATTCATCAGGAACCAAGGAAGGGCGAAGCGCCCGGAAACCTGCGTCCCCTCCACGTCAGTTCCGGGTCGAATCGTCAGCCAGCATTGGGTGACGAGGCAGCAAGTCCAGTTCTTTCAGTCAAACCACAGGCAGGGCGGAATTCAGTGGCCAGGCGACCAGCGGGGGGCTGGCGTCGTGACAACTGAGCCGCCGAGACACTGTGGAAGTCAGCTTACCGAGGAGTCATTGAATGCGTATCCGTTGGCGGAATCTCGAGCTGCCCAGCCGTGTCGCCCAGGTCAAAGAAGGCGCCACGGCCGTTTACGGCCTGTTCGTCGCCGAACCGTTTGAGCGCGGTTTCGGTCACACCATTGCCAACAGCCTGCGTCGGATTCTGCTGTCGAGCCTCGAAGGCTCGGCTGTGACACGTGCCAAGATCATGGGAATTCAGCACGAATTCTCGACGATCCCGGGCGTGGTCGAAGACGTGACGGACATCTGCCTCAACCTGAAGTCGCTGGTCGTCAAGAACCACAGCACGACCACGAAGACCCTGCGGATCGACAAGCGGACGCGCGGCGTGGTGACCGGCGCCGATGTCATTGCCGACGACCAGGTGGAAGTGATCAACAAGGACCTGATCATCGCGACGCTGACGGACGACGTGCCGTTCAACGTCGAGCTGACGGTCGAGAACGGCCGCGGGTACATCCCGGCGGCCGAGCACTACGAAAAGATGCCGGAACTGGGCGTCATCCCGCTGGATGCCGCGTTTTCTCCGGTGACCCGCGTCCGTTACAAGGTGGAAGACACCCGCGTCGGACAGCGGACGAACTACGACAAGCTTTCGCTGGAGATCTGGACCAACGGAACCGTCACGCCCGAAATGGCGCTGGTGGAAGCCGCCAAGATCCTTCGCAAGCACCTCAACCCGTTCATCAACTACCGCGAGACCGGTCCCGAGCTTCCGCCCGAAGCCGGCCTCAAGGGAATGCTCGATGCGACCGGCTACGCACCGATCGACCTCGAGCTCGAAGAGCGGCTGGGCATGAGCCTGGCCGAGCTGAACCTTTCCGTCCGGGCGACGAACTGCCTGGAATCGGAAGGGATCAACACGGTCCGGGATCTCGTCGGCCGCAACGACGACGAGCTGCTGCAGGTCCGCAACTTCGGTGAAACGACCCTGCAGGAAGTGAAAGAGCGTCTGGCCTCGATCGGCCTGCGTCTCGGAATGAAGGTCCCGTCCTCGATGGCGGGATCGCGGTAATCATGGCCCCGGCGACGTGGTCGCCGGGCTCTGATTTCCCCCAACTACCAACCACCTACTCCCCACTTGTGTAGCCATGCGTCACCGTATTAAAGGCCGTCGACTCGGACGGACCGGCACTCACCGCGCGGCCATGTACAAAAACATGGCGGCCAGCCTGATCCGCACGCTCGGCGAGTTTGAGCCGGGCGACAAGAAGGCTCCGAAGGTCCAGGGCCGTATCGTGACGACCGTCGCGAAGGCCAAGGAACTTCGTCCCTTCGTCGAAAAGCTGATCACGCTTGCGAAGAAGTCGCTGCCCTACGAGGAGCAGGCGGCCCAGTTCGCGACGAAGGCGGAACGCAACAGCGCCGAGTGGAAGAAGTGGCGTGAAGGCGAAGGCTGGCAGAAGTGGACGAAGGCCAAGGCTCCGGCCGTGGCCGCCCGTCGTCGCGCCTTTGCCGCCCTCCGGGACAAGGAAGCGGTTTCGCTGCTGTTCGACACCGTGGCCCCGCGGTTCGCGGATCGCCAGGGTGGATACCTGCGAATCGTCCGCATCGCCGCTCGCCGCCTGGGCGATTCGGGCGAGCAGGCGCTCGTGGAGTTCGTCGGCGTGCACGACCGGGCCAAGCGCTCGAAGGCGGCTCCGCTGGTCGTCGAGCCGAAGCAGGCCTGAGCGACTGACGAGACGGGTTGCCTGCGACTGAGTCGCGTGCAATAACTCGTCCATGGAGATTGACCTGATCAGGACGGCCCGGCGAATCCGCCGGGCCGTCTTTCATTGGGCATCCCTCTGGACACATTCGCGGCGTCCGAACAGAATTCGAAGACGTCAGCGCATTGTCCCGCCCTGCCTGGAGGCCCGGGTGCGGCAATGTCGGCCAGCCAGGGAAGGGTTGACCATGGCGCGGTTCGTTCCGCCCGGTCCACAGACTTTCGATTTCACCGATGCCGTCCGCCAGCTGTGCGTCGACGTCACGGAAAAGCTTCCGGAATTCAGCCACATCGATATGTCGAGGGTGGCCGTCTGCTTTGCGCAGACACGCACCCGCCAGCTCCACGGGCTGCAGGCGAAGCTCACGCCGCTGCGGTTCGAGAACGGGGCCCGGACGACCATCCGCAATGGCCGGCAGTGGACAGTGCAGCGTCTGCTGATCGGGAAGGTGGAGATGTCCTACATCCTCACCTTCTACCTGCCGCGGTTTCTCGATCAGTCGTTCAAGGAAAAGTTCATCACCGTCCTGCACGAGCTGTATCACATCAGCCCGAAGTTCGACGGCGACATCCGGCGGATGGAAGGGCGGTACCACGTCCACTCGCACAGCCAGAAAGAGTACGACCGCGAAATGGAGATGTTCGCGAAGCGGTACCTTTCCCTCGGCCCGGAAACGGAACTGTTCGAGTTCCTGCGGCACGATTTCAAGACGCTGCAGCAGCGGCACGGCGGGATCATTGGGCTGCAGACGCCGATTCCGAAGCTTGTCCCCGTGCCGGATTCGCGCACGGCGTGAGGCGGTGGAGGAACCACGGATCAACAGGATTGAACGGATCGAAGCCGTGGCGCCAATGTCCATGCGGGGACAGGCTCGCGACTTTCTTTTTCCGCTCGATCCCCCTGATCCGTCGTTCATTCCTGCGGAATGAGAAGGAGTGCTACTTGCCGAGTCCCAGCTTGCGGCCGACTCGGAAGGCGTTGAAGAGCAGGTTGTCGCGGAGCTGGCTGGCGCCCACGGCCCGCGGTTTCAGCTTCCATGACCGCAACTTCGCGTTCATGGTGTAGAGTGCCCGGCGGCGATCGAGGTCCGGCGTCCGGAAGGTGATGCTGAAGGAGATCGACACCTCGCTGCCGTTCTTCACCCAGTGCGGATAGGTGACGGGGAAGTGCAGGCCTGATCCCGGCTGCAGGTCGTATGTCCACGACTTCTCTTCGAACCAGGGCTGGTGCGTCATGTTGCGCCCGCGGTCGCAGTAGAAGTGCTCGAGCTGTTCGTGCGACAGCAGGTCGCGGTCGCGACCGTCGTACAGATGCACTTCCTTCGACCCGCGGATCTGGAGGAGGAAATTGTGTTCGGGGTCGATGTGCAAAGGCGTCACCGAGCCGGGGGAGGTGATGAACACGAACGCCTGTCCCTGGCACATGCCGGGATAGAGCCCTTCCGAGTGCTCGGCCACCTGGGCGAGACATTCATCCAGGAGGACCCTGTAGGCCGGATCGCGTTCGACGTATTTGAGGACGAGCCAGGATTTGCACTCGGCGATGCGGCGGATCGTCTCGTCGGGGGAAAGTCCGTTCCGCGGCGTTTCTGCGTGGGAGATGCTCTTCGGAATCTGGCCGGCGTTGTATTCGATGCACTCCTCTGGAAGAGTCTTCGCGAGGTCGAGCAGTCGTTCCAGCTTGAAGAGCGGGTGGTCGCAGAGCGAATGCCCGACCAGAAACGGCGTCTGGTTGAAGCCGGCCTGGAAGGCGGCGGGGTCGATCGTCAGGTGCCGTTCACGGGCGGGGAGCTGCGACGCGGCAGGCGGTGTCTGGAGTGCGATCATGGGAGGATTCGAGTTGGGGGATGGGCGGGACTTCGGGGTTCCCGCCGTGCCGCGTGCACGCTGCGGCGGCGTTTCCGGGGACAAACTCTCAATTGCTTTTTGAATCGGGCTTGCCTGCGGACGGCTTTCCGGACGGAGGCTGGGTTCCACGGCCGACGAGCCGTCGCATCACCCGGCCGAGCGGACGCAGGCCGATCGCAAGGTCTCCCTTGCGGGTTCCGGTGGAAAGCAGGACGTGCTGCAAGAGGACGCGATCGCGCCAGATGCGATTGATCATCGGGTGGTCGGGCGCGGCGCAGGAATCCATCCAGGCGGCATCGGTTCCCTCATGGAACGCGCGGATATTCTCGAGTTCCAGGAGCACTCCGGGAGAGAACTTTGCGAACGCCTCGTCATAGGCGATTTTGAACGCGAAGGACCCGGGATTGGCGAGGAAGTTGAGCTTGAGGGCGATTGGCCGATCGTTCTGCCAGATGCCGATCGCCTGCAGGCGTCCGGCGGAGGCGGCGGCGAGCAGCGCGCTGCGGACGAATTCGCAATCGACGGCCTCGGCCGCGAGCGCGGTGCGAGCTTCGCCCTTCCAGCCGCGTGACTCGAGTTCGACGAACCATTCCACCCACTGGGCCGCGTCGTCCTGCGGCTCGAGCCGGCGATATTCGATGCCGCCCTGTTCAGAGAGTCGCCGAGCCTGCCGCTCGTACTGGTGGCGTTGCTTGGTGGTGAGCGCCGCGGCCAGGCATTCTTCCTCCGACGTGCATCGACGGAGGAGGGCGCGGGTGTGAATGGAGGAAATCAGAGTGGCCGGCTTCCGGCGATAGGCGACCTCGACAAGTGCCTTTCCGACCGCGCCTTCGCCGCGAACGAGCGGGAGGTCAATGACGTCACAGCCGGAGCGTTCATCGGCCCAGGCGAGAAACGCTTCCCAGGTTTCGACGGAGTGTCCCAGCCGGACGAGCGGGGTCTGCAGGAACGTGTACTGGTTCCAGAACAGCTTGAGCGAGCGGGCGCCCGGCCAGCGCGGCTGAATGAGTTCGATGGGAAAGAGGCCCACCATTCCGGGGGCGACATCTTTTCGGGTGCTGCCGCGATAGACGCAGGCAATCGCCACCTGGCGTCCCGCGCCGAACGCTGCGATGGCCGGAGCGAGGAACCAGCGTTCGTAGAACACATTGGGATCGCAGGCGTTGGCCGCGAGGTCGTCCCAGGCTTCGGCGTGTCTGCCCTGTGCGGCCGCGAGATCCACAACTTCCACCCACAGGTCGCCATCGAGGCGGTGGAGCGGCGTGGTGCCCGCGGGCACGAGCCCTGGGCGCGGTTCCACCGGCGGGGCCGCGGTGATCAATGTTTCCAAGGAAAGAGTCATTGCGCCCGATTTGTCCGTGCACACTTGCGTTGCGGCCGACAATCCGCAGCGTCTTCCGAACCCTAGCCCGATGAGACGGGCACGCAGGGGAGAACCCGGAGAGGGGCCGCCGGGCTGTTGTCGAAAGACCTCACCAACGCGTGTGACCCGAACAACCGTCGCAACCGGACCGGTCACACGAGCGAAGTGTGAAGAGAGCTTCAGCTTCACCGGTTCTGCAGGTGGCTTTCGATCCACAATCCGCCTGGCGCTTTGAAGCGGCGGGCGGATCGTGATCGCTTCGCTGACCGGCTGGTGTTTCTCTTACTGGGCCGCGGAGGAGGAGGCGCTGGTCTTCCGTGCGGCGTCGGCTGCTTCATGGAGCAGTTCGTTCAGCGCCGTCGCCAGGTGGGTGGCGGTCGGGCTCAGGCGGGCGTTGAAGACCACCGCCCAGGAGAGGCCATCCGCCCGCTGGACCATCGATGTCGCGGTGCCGGGAAGCGAGCCGCCGTGCTGCATCACGAGAGTTCCACCCTTCGTTGTGCGGACCTGCCAGCCGAGGCCGTAGTAGAGCGTTTTGTCGGGGCCGTCGAACTCGACGTTCTCGGGCTTCCTGTACATCTCGCGGATCGTTTCGGCCTTGAGCAGCGGGCAATGGTCGGGATCGGCAAATGCGGCCGCGAACGTCGCGAGGTCGTGAGCGGAGGCGATCCATCCGCCGTGCGAATCGAGAGCTTCCAGCGACCATGCGCCATAAGCGCTGGGGACATCGTTTCCGAGGTTCGCCTGATAGACCGACGGGCTGACGCCCGGATCGTAATAACGGACTTCGCCGGGAACGCGGTCTTTCAGGAACGACTTCCCGATGCGCATCCGCGTGATTCCCAACGGCGCGAGGACATGCTTCTGCGTGTAGGGCTCGTAGGCCTCGCCGGTCACGTTCTCGAGAATCCGTCCGAGGATGCAGTAGCCGAGATTCGAGTAGGCGTACTTCGTGCCCGGATCAAGATCGAGCGGTTTGCCGAGCATGACCTCGATAATCTCGGACGGCCCGGCCGGGCATTCCTTGCCAAGCAGCTTCGCGAAGTCGGTCTGCTTGAACATGGCGTCGAATGACTTGCCCCGATCCCACCCGCCGGTGTGCTGCAGGCAATGTCGGATCGTGATTTTCGCGACGCGCTCGTCAGCCTTGGAATCCCCTTCGAGGAACGCCTTCTGCTTGAGCAGCGGCACGACCGGCTGATCGAGCTGAAGCTTCCCCTGTTCAACCAGCTTCAGGATGGCGACCGCTGTGATCGGCTTGGAGATACTGGCGATCCGGAACAGGCTGTCGGGCTGCACCTGCTCGCGGGCGACCACTTCGGAGAAGCCGTACCCGCGGTTGGCGACGACCTTGCCGCGATCGATGATGGTCATCGCGCCGCCGGGGGCATTGTGGTCGCGCATGAACTTCTGAAAGATCCGGTCGTAGACCTGAGCGACGGGCTCGACCTTGCCGGTGGAATAGTTCGAGGGAGCTTTCGTGCGGTCGTAACCCGGTCCGCGCAGGACGCGTCCCGGTTTCTTCCCGGTGACCTTTCCGTCCTCGAACACCGTCACGCCGTTCACGAGGACGAACTTCATTCCTTCGGCGACCTGGTTCGGCTCGGCGAACGTCGCGCGATCCACGAAGCGGTCGTAGTCGAAGATGATGACGTCGGCTGCGAGCCCCTGGGAGATGCGTCCGCGGTCATAGGCCAGCACTTCGTTGGCGGCGACGGCGCTCGCCTGGGCGACAGCCCGCTCCAGACTGATCACGCCCCATTCGCGAACGTACCGCGAGATCAGCCTGGCGAAGGCGCCGTACGAGCGCGGATGCCCGGCCAGGCCGCGCTTGTCGTCCGGGCCGACGTCGGTGCAGAAGGAGACGAATTCCTCGCGCATCGCGCGCGACACGTTCGCTTCCGCCATCGACTGCGGCAGGACGAAGCTGTCGGATTTGCAGAGCTGGAAGAAGACGTCCCAGGGATCTTTCTTCATCGAATCGGCGATGGCCTGGATGCTCTGGCCCGATGAATCGCGGAACTCCTTGTCGGACGTTCGGCCGACGATGGCCTTGTTCCAGTTCATGCCGGTGTGGCGGTACCAGTTTTCCCAGCCGCCCACTGTCTCCATTTCCTTCCGGACTTCCTTCCGGAACTCCGGATCATCGATGCGGGCCAGCAGCTTCGCGCGTCCTTCCGCGGAATGGCGGGGATGGATGAAGGCCGTGATATTGAGGCCGTTGTTGATGTAGGGATAGATGTCGGCCGCGACCTGCTGGCCGATGGCCCGTGCGGCTTTGATCTTCGCGATGGCTTCCGCCATCTTGCCCCAGTTCTGTTCGCCGGCCGCCTTCAGGTGGAAGATGTGCACGGGTGTTTTCGCCATGCGGCCGATCTCGATGGCTTCGTCGATCGCATCCAGCAGGCGGTCCCCCTCGTTGCGCATGTGGGTGTAGTAGCGCCCGCCATACTTCCCGGCGACTTCACACAGCGAGGCAATCTCCTCCATCGAGGCGTAGGTCGCGGGCGGATAGATGAGGGCCGTGGACACGCCGATCGCTCCCGCCTGCATTGCCTCGTCGACGAGGTCCTGCATCTTCTTCAGTTCCTCGGTGGACGGGCGCCGATCGACGTCGCCCAAAACGAGGCGGCGGACCTGGGTGTGGCCAACGGTCTGGACGACGTTGACGGGGAGCCCCTTGATGTCGAGGAGTTGAAAGTGCTCGGCCATCGTCGACCAGCCCTGCGAGACGGCTTCTTCTCCGGCGAGCGGCGCGGCCGAGGATCCCTCGCCCGCATTGATCGTCGTGACCCCCTGGGCCAGCAGGTTGAGGGCGGAATCGGTACTGCGAAGCATCGGGGTGGCGGACTGGCCCATCATGTCGATGAAGCCGGGGGCGACGACCAGCCCTTTGGCGTCGATCGTTTTCTCGGCCTTGGCGTCGGCGGGAATGTGTCCGAGCCTGGCAATCCGCCCGCGGCGGATCGCGACATCGCCGTAGTACCATGGGGCGCCCGAGCCGTCGACAATTCGTCCGCCGCGGATCAGCACGTCGTACTGCTCCTGAGCGAACGCGGCCGGAGAAACCAGGACGAGAACAACAGCGATCGCACAACGCAGCATGGCCGGAAGGCTCCGAGAGAATATTCAGCCGTTCGAGTCGCGGCTTCACGATACGAAAACCGCGGCCCAATGCACGCGAGCGATGCGCAGAGCACTTACGATTTTGCGTAGCGTTCGGCAGGCGCATACGACATCCTGTTTTCGTCAGGCGGTCGTGCCGATTGCCAACCGACATGATTGCAGCGCTCCATGGACTCCGCGTGAACGAGGCCTTTTGCGGCAGGGGTGACAGGTGGCAGTGATGCTGAACGGCGCCAGTAAGCGGGTGGCAGTCCTCGTCGAGACAGATGACAGCTGGGGGCGGGAAGTCGTCGAATCGATCGCCCGCTACGCCCATGAGAACCACTGGACATTGCTGATCTGTCCGCGCGACGCACAGCATCGCCTGCGGCTTCCGACGCGCTGGAAGGGGGACGGGGCCATCGTTTCCCTGCGCGACTCGGCGCTTCAGCGGCATGTGAAGGCGGCCGGCGTCCCGGCGGTCGATGTCTCGATCCAGATGCCCGAAGACCGCTGGCTGGGCCGCGTGGCGACTGACGACGACGCCCGGGCCGCGATGGCATTCGAGCATTTCCAAAGCCGGCATTTCGAGCATTTCGCCTGTTATTCGCCGCCGCTTGGCCGCTACTCGCACGACCGGGCGCTGGCGTTCCAGCGCGTGGCCCAGAAGGCCGGCTACTCGTGCGAGATCTTCACGTCTCCCAGGAACAGGCAGGTCGGCTGGGACGGCAACCAGGCGCTGGTCGCCGCGTGGCTGAAATCCCTGCCGCGGCCGCTCGCGGTATTTGCGGCCGATCCTTATCCGGCCCGCCAGCTGATCGAGATCTGCCAGCTCGAGGGAGTCCGGATTCCGGATGACATCGCAGTACTGTCGGGTGATACCGACGACCTGCTGTGCAACATCGCGTCGCCGCGTATCTCGAGCGTGGAGCTCGCCTGCCACAAGATTGGCCGTTCCGCCTGCGAGATGCTGAGAACGATCATGGAGGGCGGCCCGGTTCCCCAGCAGCCGGTGCTGATTCCGCCGTTGCGGGTGATTGCGCGGCACTCGACGGAGATCCTGGCGGTTGAAGACCGCGACCTCGCCCAGATTGTGCAGTACATTCGGGACCGGGCCGCGGAAGGGATTCGCGTTTCGGATATCCTGAGGGCGTTTCCGATCTCGCGGCGATCGCTCGAACAGCGGTTCCGGAATATCCTGGGCCGGAGTCCTGCGGAAGAGATCCGCCGGACGCGGCTGCAGCATGCCCGGAAGCTGCTGGTGGAGACCGACCTGTCGGTCGCCGAGATCGCGACGGCGAGCGGTGTCTGCAGCGGGGCGCAACTGGCGAGTGCGTTCCGGAGGTACCTCGGCATCCGTCCCAGCGCTCTCCGCGAAGGACGTTAACCCGACCTGGATCGAAGCATGGCGAAGTGGTTTTCCCGTGAATGGTGGGGCCGGTTTTTCAACTGGCTGCTTCCTCCGAACAAACGTCCCTCGGCGACCGGCACAGAGAACGCCGAGGACGAGACGCGGCTGATCTCGTTTGTCGCGCTGCTCGCGGAACCGGTGCAGCTCGAATCGCATACGATCGCCCGCCTGGCCTCAGAAGCGTGGAATGCCGATCTGAGTGCCGAGGAGGAAACTGGCGCCGACGGATTCGTGGTGGGATCGCCGACGACGATCTTCATCCGGTATCGCGACCGGATGTTCTTCGTGAACATGTTCGACCGCCCGTATGTCGACGATGTCGAAGAGGTGTCGTCGAAGATCACCGACATGCGGCTGAGTTCCCTGTTCGGGCGTCACACGGCGTGGATCTCCTGCGACGCCACGGACATCACGGCCGACAGCCCGGACAAGGAGGTTCGCGAAGCGTACCGGATGTGCGGCTGGCTGATGTCGAAGCTCGTCGACGACAACACGCTGGCGCTGCTCATCCCGGACCAGGAGCGGATCTATCCCAGTGGCGAGAAGCTGGAAGAACTGCTCAAGAGCAAGGATCCGTTCGCGGCGGTGACGGAAGAGGGCTATGCGCCGGTCGTCGCCGTCGACGGTGAGGACCCGCGCATGCAGGCGGCCGTCGACGAAGCGAGAAGGCGCTGGCCCGAGTTTGTCGAGGCGTTCGAAACACGAGGCCCGGCACACTTCTCGGTGAAAAGCCCGATCACAGCGGGAGGGAACACGGAGTTCATCTGGATCGAAGTCACCGCGATCGAGAACGACACGATCCTGGGAACGCTCGCCAACGACCCGATGGACCTCGGCCAGCTCAAGCTTGGCTCGCGCGTGCGGACATCCGCCAGCGAGTTGAACGACTGGATCTACTTCGACGAGAAGGAAATTATGCACGGCGGGTTCACGATCAAGGTGGTGGAAGACATCTCCCGGGAACGGGCTGACCAGAAACCGGAGTCGGGTGGAAACGCATCCTCCTCGGGCGGGTGACGTCTCCGGCCGGCACGGATCGAGAATCGAAGCGAAGGAGCACAGCACATGCGGACCGCAGCACAGGGAAGTCATCGCGTCCGCGCGTGGAGCCTGCGCCCCGTCATCATGCTGGCGCTCGTCGTCGTCGCGTCTCCCTGCAGAGGCGAACTGGTCCCTCCGGCGCTGCCCGATCTCTCGGCCGCCACTCGGGCTGCGCAGCAGGCGATCGACAGCCCGATCGACCTACAGCTCAAGGGGCCCGATCTCGATGCCGCGCTCCGGCAGTTGTCTCGTGAAAGCAGCGTCTCGATCCGGATCGACCTGGGGACGCTGATGGCCCGGAAGGTCATTCTGTCCGATCCCGCACCCGCCCGTTTGAAAGCGGAAACACTCCGCGCCGCTCTGCAGGAACTTCTGGCACCGCCGACCGCCATGGCCGGGCGTCCCGCTCCGGTGTCGAGCCATGAAGGCGCCATCCAGATTGATGGTTTCCGCTGGGGCCCCAGCCCACGTGGTGGATCATTCGAGCAGGGGCGCTGGCTGGTGAACGGCCAGGTACTGGATGAGGCCGGGAAACCGGTTCCCCGTGCCGCCGTCCGCCTCTATTGCTGGGCCTGGGTCATGTTCACGTCGACCGATGAGGCCGGACGGTTCACCGCAACCCTGCCGGCAAACGGCAAGCTCGAGGTTGAAGCGTGGGACGAAGACGGCGGGCGACGCGGCTGGATCCACGTCGGTCACGGTTTGGGGATCGGAGTTCATCAGAAGGCCCCGAAGATCACGCTCAAGCCGGTGAGGCGCGCGACCGTCCATGTCACGGGGGCCGACCAGCAGCCGGTCCCTGGTGCGCGCGTTGTCCTGATCGGCGGCGGATTCCCATACGATGGCTCGATGACGTCCGCTGCAGGGGAATCGTTGCTGGAGATCCCCGCCGATCTCGAAGTCGAAGCCGTGATCGCCTGGAAACACGGAGCAGGTCTCGACTACGTCGGTTCCCGCGAATTCGGCTCGACGCGCGGCAACGCGCAACCCGTCCTCGCGACCGATCAACCGGTCAGGCTCCAGCTGTCGAAGCAGGCCCCGGTTCAATTCAGGATTCTCGATCAGTTCGATCGCCCGGCCGAACTCAGTCCGCTCAATCCCTGGGTGCTGAATAAGGAGGGGCAGGGCGGCAGCTTCAACCTCACCCATCTGCATGCCCGGGAAATGCAGTTCACCGATCAAGAGGGGTTCGTCACCTTCGATTGGCTGCCCGCATGGCAGAAGGACAAGGTGAATTTCTCTGGCTGGGGACGCCAGTATTCGTTTGCCGATGCCGAACTCACGGTTCAGGAGGCGTCATCCAAGCTCCAGACGATTCGCGTGGAACGCAAAACGATCGTTCGCGGCCGTGTCTTCGATATCGAGGGCCAGCCGGCCCGCGATGTTTTCGTGATCTCCCGCGGCGGCGGGTTCAACAAGAAGTCCGACTACTGCAACGGCGTTGCCGACCACGAAGGACGCTTCGAACTCGCCGTACCCGTCGGGCAGGCTTACCTGTTCGTGGCCCTGTCGCGCAACGGCAAGCAGGTCAGCGCGGCGGAAGAGCGGGTCATCGAGAGCTTTGAGGTCCCGGCCAATGACATCGACCTCTACCTGCGTCCGGCGATCCGCGTCTTCGGCAAGTTTCCCCCTCGCGCGGAGTGGCTCGAAAAGGAGAAGCCCGTCCTCCGGCTCGTCGGTGACGACCTGAACGCCAGGCGCGACGTGAACCTGCCGGGCGACGGTTCGATCACGCCCGTTCGCGCGGTCGACGAGATTCAACTCGACCTCAAACCCGATGGGGCCTTCTCCGTCCTCGTCGGCCCCGGCCGTTACGAACTGGCGCCGACGAAAGACGCCCCCGGGATTCCCTTCGAGCTCATCGAGCAGACGGAATATGAAGTCCCGGTTCCGCCATTGTGAATGCGGCAGGAGCCCTCGCGATCACTCCTTCAGCCAGTTGTCCCCGACGCTCACATCCACCGCGATCGGAACCCGGAACGCGATCGCGCTTTCCATCTCCCCCTTCGCCAGTGCAATCAGCGAGTCGACCTGCGCCTCCGGGCACTCGAACAGCAGTTCGTCGTGGATCTGCAGCAGCAGCCGAGCCGGGTGGTTCTCGCGCTTCAGGCGGCCATGGACGTGGATCATCGCCTTCTTGATCAGGTCGGCTGCGGAGCCCTGGATCACGGCGTTGACGGCGGTCCGTTCCGGCAGGTTCATGTTGCCCCACCGCTTCGGGCGAATGCCGCTCACCTCGCGCCGTCGTCCCAGAATGGTGGTCGAGTAGCCCTTCTCGAGCGCTTCATCGAGCGTCGCCTCGATGAACGCCTTCACGCGGGAGTACTTCTGGAAGTAGCCGTCGATGAACGTCTGGGCGTCTTCCTTGGGGATCCCCAGCACGGCCGACAGGCCAAATGAGGTCTGGCCGTAGATCACGCCGAAGTTGACGGCCTTTGCGATGCGGCGCTGGTCGGAAGTGACGTCCTCGAGAGGGACTTCAAACACCTGAGCGGCCACCAGCCGGTGAATGTCGTCGCCGCGCCGGAACGCTTCGATCAGCACCGGGTCTTCGCAGTAGTGCGCCAGGATCCGCAGCTCGATCTGCGAGTAGTCGGCCGACACCAGCTTCCAGCCGGGCTCCGACGGTACGAATGCTTTCCGCACGCGGCGGCCTTCCTCGGTGCGGATCGGAATGTTCTGCAGGTTTGGATCGCTCGACGAAAGCCGGCCCGTCGCGGCGGTCACCTGGCTGAACGATGTGTGCACGCGCCCCGTGAACGGGTTGACCATCGCCGGGAGCGCATCGAGGTACGTCCCCTTGAGCTTCGACAGCATCCGGTGCTCGATGATCCGCGCGGGGAGCTCGTGCTTCGACGCCAGTTCCGTCAGCACTTCCTCATCGGTGCTCGGGCCGGTTTTCGTCCGCTTGATGACGGGGAGTTTCAAATCGGTGAACAGCACTTCGGCCAGCTGCTTCGGCGACGCAATGTTGAACTCCCGGCCGGCAATCTGGTGGATCTGGCCCATCAGTTCTTCGAGGCGCTTCGCGGCGGAATCGCTCTGGCGCTTCAGCTCCTCGACGTCGACGCGAATTCCCTGGAACTCCATGTCGGCAAGCACGGCAATGAGGGGCCGTTCCAGCGTCCAGTAGAGGTCCCACAGGCCTTCCTTGTGCAGCTTCTCTTCAATGACGCCCGCAATCTGGAGGGCGACATCGGCATCTTCCGTCGCGTATTCGGCGGCGCGGTCGACCTCGACTTCGAACATCTTGAGCTGCTTCTTGCCCGAACCGATGAGGTCTGAAATCGGGATGACTTCGCGCTGCAGGTATTTCTTCGACAGCTCATCGAGACCATGGCTCCGGGCGCCGGCATCCAGAAGGTAATCGCCGATCATCGGGTCGAGGCCGATCCGTTCGCAGTCGACGTTGACGCCCGCCCGGCGAAGCACGAGGAGGTCGTACTTGATGTTCTGATTGAGCAGCTTTGCGGGATGCGTCGATCCGCCAAGGACTTCACTCAGCCGTTTCAGGACTTCCGCGGCGTCGAGGAGTTGATCCCCCGGCGGGCCGGCGACGGGGATGTAGTACCCGACGTCCTTTTCCCAGCTGAAGGCCCAGCCAACGATGTCGGCCTGCATGGGGTCGGTGCTGGTGGTTTCGAGGTCGAAGCAGATGGCGGGCTGGATCGACATGGCCGCGTAGAACTGCTCAAACTGCTGCCAGTCGCGGATCGTGAACCACTGCCGGACGTGTTCTTCCGGCTTGAGGATCTTGCGGCCTTCCTTCATCCGCATCTGGGCTTCCGAGGCGTATCGGCGGAATCCGTAGTCGGTGAACAGCTCGTAGAGGCGTTCCCAGTCGGGCTCTTTGACGCGCGCCGCTTCCCAATCGATTTCGAGCGGCAGATCGCAGTTGAGCCTGGCCAGTTCGCGCGACATGCGGGCGCGGTCGGCGTAGTCAGTGAGGTTCTGGATCACCGCCTTGCTGCGGACCTTGGCCGCGGCGGGGTTGGCCAGGATGGCGTCAAGAGTGCCGAACTGCTGGATGAGCTGCGTGGCCGTCTTCGGGCCAACCTGGGGGACGCCGGGAATGTTGTCGACGCTGTCGCCGACGAGCGCCTGGAAATCGATGACCTGGTCGGGGCGAACGCCCCAGTCGGCAAGCAGTTCCGTTTCATCGTAAAACTGCTTCTTGCGGATGCTGTAGATCTTCACCTTCGGCCCGATGAGCTGTCGGGCGTCCTTGTCGGCGGTGACGATCCGGACATCCATTCCGCGTTCCGCGGCCCGGCAGGCGACGGTGGCCAGGACGTCATCCGCTTCCCAGCCTTCGCTGAGCAGCACGGGGATGCGGTATCCGGCGACCACGTCGAAAATCATCGGGATCTGCGGCCGGAGGTCCTCCGGCATCTCCGAGCGATGCTCCTTGTACGAAGGGAACATCTCGGTGCGGGTCTGGGGCCCCTGGGACTCCATCGCCAGGATCAGGTGCGTCGGCCGCTTCTCGGAAAGGAGGTGTTCGAGGTCGCCGGTGAATCCGAAGACGGCGTTCGTCGGT
Source organism: Caulifigura coniformis (assembly GCF_007745175.1). GTDB lineage: Bacteria > Planctomycetota > Planctomycetia > Planctomycetales > Planctomycetaceae > Caulifigura > Caulifigura coniformis. The sequence continues at coordinate 1,787,019 of NZ_CP036271.1, forward strand.
TGCCCGCGGGAGCCGGTCATCGGCTGCCGAATGGCGTGATACACCTGGAAGACGAGGGAAAACGTGTCGACGATATAGAGTGTTTCAGACACCGGCAGCTCGCGAGAAGAAGGGATCGCGATTCTAGTTGCTGCCCGGCCTTTAAGCTGCCCACCCCGGAAGGCAGCTCCGCCCGCCCTTCGTCCAGAACGCGTTTCCGGATGTGGTTCACATCGGGGGCCAAACTCGCTACGTTTCCCGATTCGATTTCTCACGCTGACGTCTGTCTTTTCGCCTCACTGCCATGCGCCGATTTCTTGTTGCCGGAAACTGGAAGATGAACACCGTGGCCTCCGTCGCCACGGCCCTGGCCAAGGAACTGGCGACCGGAAGCGCCGAGGCGGCGAAAAAAGTGGACATCCTCGTCTGTCCGCCGTTTCCGTACCTGATTCCGGTGCGTGACGCCCTGGCCGGCTCCGCCATTCGGCTCGGAGCCCAGAACGCGTCCCATGAAGCGCCTGGCGCGTTCACGGGTGAGACCGCGGTGGACATGCTGGCGGACTGCGGATGCACGTCGGTGCTGCTGGGCCACAGCGAGCGGCGGCACATCATGGGCGAGACCGACGGTCTGATTAACAAGAAGCTCAAAGCCGTCTGTGCCAAGGACTTGCAGGCGGTGCTCTGCGTCGGCGAGTTGCTCAGCGACCGCGAAGCCAACCAGACGGAGAAGGTGCTGGACGAGCAGATGAACGGGGGCCTGGACGGGGTTTCCGAGGCCGACCTGGCAAACATCGTGATCGCGTATGAGCCGGTGTGGGCGATCGGGACCGGAAAAACCGCATCTCCGGAACAGGCCCAGGCCGCGCATGCCCATCTTCGCAAGTGGCTGGCCTCCCGTTACAATCCCGCAGCTGCACAGGCGATGCGCATTCTGTACGGCGGCAGCGTGAAGGCGGACAACGCCCTGACGCTGATGCAGCAGACCGATATCGACGGGGCTCTGGTTGGCGGCGCGAGCCTGACCGGCAAGGCGTTCCTGCCGATCATCGAAGCCGCAGCAGCTGCGTCCAAGTAATTCGAATCCAGTCCTTGAAAGCCCGGTCGTTGTGTCGGCCGGGACTGCTCCGCAAACAACGGGGCTCGACCTTCGTGGAGTGATCCCAAGTGGTTGCCGTACTCTCGACACTCTTCCAGTTCCTGCTGCTGTTCCTCAGCTTCATCATGATCGTGCTGGTCCTGCTTCAGCGGGGACGCGGCGGCGGTCTGGCCGGAGCCTTCGGCGGCATGGGCGGACAAAGCGCGTTCGGCACGAAGGCCGGCGACGTGTTCACGAAGATCACGGTCGTGGTGGCCGTGCTGTGGGTGCTGAGCGCGGGGCTGATGGGCCTCACCGCCCGGGCGGCCCAGAACGCCAAGAGTCGCGCATACCTGGATTCCGCTTCTGATGCTGCGGCCAGCGGCGCCGAAAGCGAACAGACGGGGGATGTGAAGAACGACGCCGCTCCGGTGAATCCGTCGTCGCCGGCGGCCGGGACGCCCCCGGTCGCTCCGGAAGGGGGCAGCGCCACGGGTTCTGCTCCGGCGACTCCCCCGGCAGCCGCTCCAGCGGCCACCCCCGCAGTGCCCGCGGCTGAAACGAAGACGGCTCCTCCGGCCGAAACCCCGGCCGCACCGCCTGCTGATGCACCGAAGACGACGACTGAAGCTCCGAAGTCGGAAGCGGCTCCGGCCGCGTCGCCGGAAGCCCCCAAGTCATAACGATCCGTGGAAACCGGCCCGGGCGTCCGCCCGGGCTCCTGAAGAGTGAGGAACGCGTCCGGTGCTGCTCAGCATGACAGGGTTTGGCGAGGCGCGTCGCCACGACCAGAAGCTCCAGGTTTCCGTCGAAGTCAAAAGCGTCAACAACCGGCACCTCAAGGTCACCGTTCGCTGCCCGGACGCGGCGCTGGGGATCGAGAACGAGATCGAACGCGTCGTCCGCGGAGCGATCGGCCGAGGAACGGTGAACGTCAATCTGCGGATTACCCGCGTCGACGGCGTCACGTCCTCACAGCTCGACGTCGAGCGGCTCCGAAGCTACTGGCGGGAGATCTCCGCCATCGCGGCCGAGTTCAAGGCCGAGCCGCCCAAAGACCTGACCCAGTTCATCGACCTGCCGGGCGTCATCAACGATTCGTCCGATGCACTGGTGAGCAGCGACCAGTGGCCGCTCGTGGAAGCGGCGGTCCGCGAAGCCCTCGCCAAGCTGGATGAGTTCCGCCAGCGGGAAGGCATCGCCATGCGGGATGAAATGGCCGGCCTGTGCAAGGAAGTCCAGGGGCGGGTCCATGTCGTCGCCGAGCGGGCTCCCGAGGTCGTCACCGAATACCGGGCCAAGATCAAGCAGCGGGTCTCGGACCTGCTCCGCGAGTCGGAAGTCGTCATTGGCGACGCCGACCTGATCCGCGAAGTGTCGATCTTCGCAGACCGCTGCGACATCACCGAGGAACTTGCCCGCCTCCGCAGCCATATCGACCAGTTCCTGAAGCTGCTGGACGCCACGCCCTCCAGTGGCCGGCAGCTCGAGTTTCTCTGCCAGGAATTCATCCGCGAACTGAACACGATCGGGTCCAAGGCCAACGACATCACGATTGCCCACGCGATCGTCGAAGGGAAAGCGGCCGTGGAGAAGATCCGCGAAATCGTGCAGAATGTGGAGTAGTTCGCATCGATCGGAGTCTTCCCTGGAATGCACTGGCAGAGCCAGTGCCACCCTCAGGGGGAGTTCCCTTTCGAAACACACTGGCAGAGCCAGTGCCTCGCTTTTCTGAAACCGCCTCGCCGTCCTTGATCTCCGCCGCCGTGTCGACCGCTTCCTCCGCCAGTCCTTCACTTCCGGCCGTGCATCGCATCGTCGTGCTTTCCGGCCCCAGCGGGAGCGGCAAGACAACGATCGTCAAACGGCTTCTGGCCGAAAGCCCGATTCCGCTGCGGATGTCGGTGTCGGCGACGACCCGCCCGATGCGGGTGGGCGAAGAGAACGGCCGGGATTATTACTTCCTCAGCCCTGAGGAATTCGAGTCGCGGCGGGTGGCGGGGGAATTCCTGGAATACGCCGAAGTTCACAAGAGCGGCTACTGGTACGGGACTCTGGTCTCGGAGATGGGCCGGGCGCATTCCGAGGGGAAATGGTCGCTGCTGGAAGTGGACGTCCAGGGGGCCATGAGCGTCATGGAGCGTTTTCCCGACGCGATTTCGATTTTTCTGATGACGCCGGATGTGCAGGAATACGAGCGCCGGCTGCGGTCCCGGGGGACGGAATCGGAAGCGATCCTCCAGCGTCGATTGCAGACGGCCATCGAGGAGCTTAAACTGGCGGATTCGTATCGCTACCGGGTTGTGAACGACAACCTCGACCACGCCGTGTCGGAAATCTGCCGCGTCCTGGCGGCTGAGGCAAAGCATGTTTGACGATCTCAAAGAAGAAAGCATCGTGAACAAGGTGGGGGGACGGTTCAAGCTGTCCACGCTCATCCAGAAGCGCCTGGTGCAGCTCAATCGGGGCGCGCCGGCTCTCGTCGATGCTCCGGGCAAGCCGGGCATGCAGACGGTGATCCAGGAGATCCTGCAGGACAAAATCTACCTCGACTCGTCGCAGAACGTGGTCATGGCAGTCGATGACGCACCGGATGTCGCCGACGACGGCGGTCCGAACCTCGACGACCTGTAAGCCGACCTGATCAGATTCACGCCTCTCAGTTGAGAGGCGTTTTTTGTTGGCGGACGAGAAAGTTCACCACAGAGACACAGAGGGAGGGAGAAGAGGGAGATCGCAAGGCCCATGCGTGTTGCTGGACAGCGAACATTCATATGAGAGTTGCGACTCCCTAGCGCGTACAATTTGCCGCGAAGAACTCCCTCTTCTCTGTGTCTCTGTGGTGAATCCTTTTTCCGAGACAAGCCTGCCAGATGTCGACCTCCCTCAAGGATCGTGAAATTCTCCTCGCCGTCTGCGGTGGGATCGCTGCTTACAAGTCGGCCGATCTGGCCAGCAAGCTCGTCCAGGCCGGCGCGAAGGTCACGGTCGTGATGACGCAGGCGGCCGGACAGTTCATCGGGAAGACGACGTTCGAAGCGCTGACCGGCCGGCCGGTCTATGTGCACATGTTCGAGCCGCTGGAGCATCCGATCGGCGAACACATCGGCCTGGCGCGCCGGGCCCAGCTGTACGTCATCGCTCCGGGCACGGCCGACATGCTGGCGAAGGTCGCACATGGCCACGCGGACGACCTGGCCTCGACGCTGGCGCTCACCTGCGTCTGTCCTATCCTGATTGCCCCCGCGATGAACAACGAAATGTGGGCCAAGCCGGCCACACAGCGGAACATCGCTCAGCTGCAGGCGGACAACGTCCTGCTGGCCGGCCCCGGCTCGGGGTGGCTGAGCTGCGGCGCCGTCGGCCCGGGACGGATGGCCGAGCCGGTCGACATCCTGGCGGCGATCGAAAACGTGTTCGCCAAGGTGGCGTAGAGCGCTGCGACATCCACAGGCATGGCCTCCTCCGCCAGTCTTCTCCCTTCGAGTGCTGATCGATGAAACCGCTCGAGCTTCCCCCGCAACTGGCAGGCTTCACGCTCCGCGAGGAACCGGTTCCGGCCGACCGCGATGCGGTCCGCCAGATCATCGCCGACTCGGGCTTCTTCACGGATGATGAAGTGGGCGTCGCCGTGGAACTCGTCGACGAGCGGCTCGCCAAAGGGTCGGCCTCGGGATACGACTTCATGTTGGTCGAATCGGGCGGGAAGGTGATTGGCTACGCCAGCTATGGCGAGATCCCCTGCACCGTGGGGAGCTACGACCTGTACTGGGTCGCGGTCGACACGTCGCAGCAGCGGCGGGGCATCGGAAGGGTGCTGGTCGATCTCGTGGAAACGCGGCTGCGCGAATGCGGCGGCCGCAAGGTGTACATCGAAACGTCGACCAAGCCGCTGTACGACCCGACCCGCGGGTTTTATGCGCGGTGCGGGTATCAGGAAGTGGCTCGTTTTCCTGACTTTTACAACGTCGGCGATGGGAAGGTCGTTTACGAGAAGACGCTCTGAACGCGGCGCTTCGGCGAGGAAGGGGGGCCTCAACGTCAGATGCACTGGCCGAGCCAGCGCCACCCAATGCGCGCTGAACAACCAGCTCAGTTGGCGGAATTGCGGGCCATTGACTGGCGTGCGGCGCTGGCGAGCGCGGCGGCGACGAGGCCGTCCACGTCCAGACCAAGCTCGGCCAGTTGCTCGCTCCGTTCACCGTGGTCAATGTACCGATCGGGAATCGCCAGCCTGCGGATCAGCCGGGTGTCGAGCCCCGCGTCGTTCGCCGCTTCGAGAACGGCCGAGCCAAAGCCGCCGTTGACGGTGCTTTCCTCGACGGTGATCACGAACCCTGATTCGATCGCCTTGAACAGCGTTTCGGTATCGAGGGGACGGCAGAAGCGGGCGTTGATGACGCCCACATCCAGGCCTTCCGCCTTCAGCCGTTCGGCGGCCTTCACGCAGTCGGGGAACTGGGCGCCGTAGACGACGAAGTTTCCGTCCTCGCCCCAGCGATAGACCTCGGCCTTTCCGAGTTCGATGTTCTGGTGTTCGCGGGAGACCGTTTCCGCATTGGTCTTGGGATAGCGGATCGAGGAGGGGCCATCGAGAGCCAGCGCGAAGTCGACCATCGGCTGGACATCGGCGTTGTCGCCCGGCGCCATACAGACGATGTTCGGGAACGTCCGCATGTAGGTGTTGTCGAACGCACCGTGATGCGTCGGTCCATCCGCGCCGACGACACCGGCGCGATCGAGAGTGAAGACAACGGGAAGATTCTGCAGCGAGACTTCCTGGAAGATGTGATCGAAGCTGCGCTGCAGGAAGGTGCTGTAGATGTCGACGATCGGCCGCATTCCGGCCTTGGCCATGCCTCCGGCGAACGCCACCGCATGCGCTTCGCAGATGCCCGTGTCGAAGAAGCGGTCGGGGAAATCGCTGCGGATCTTCTGCAGCTTGTTTCCTTCGCACATCGCGGCCGTTAGCACGCAGACGCGGAGATCCCGCTTCATCGCGGCGTGGATCGCTTCGCTGACCGAATCGGTATAGGCCGGCGATGAACCTTTCTTGAGGAAGTCGACGCCTTCTTCGTCGTCTGTCCGGCAGAAGGGACTCGGGGAATGGAAGCGGACCGGATCCGCCTCGGCCGGCTTGAAGCCCCGTCCTTTCTCGGTGAAGACGTGGAGCAGCACGGGGCCCTTCACGTCCTTCACCATCTGCAGGTATTCACGGAGCGCCGGGAGGTCATGCCCATCGACGGGGCCGACGTACCGGAAGCCGAGTTCCTCAAACAGCATTCCGCCGTGGAGGAAGCCCTTCACGGCGTCCTTCACCTGCCCGAGCAGCTTTTCGGTCGGCTCGCCGACGAGCGGAAGCTTGTTCAGCAGCCAGGAGACGTCGCGTTTCAGGCCGTTGTAGAAGGAGGCGGTGCGGGCGCGATCGAGCGTGCGGGCGAGGCCGCCGACGCGCGGGCAGATTCCCATCTTGTTGTCGTTGAGAATGACCAGCAGGTCCTTCTCGAGCTCGACGGCGTTGTTCATCGCCTCGAACACGACGCCCGACGGCAGGGCCCCGTCGCCGATGACGGCGACCGACCGGCGATTCTCCTGCGGGTTGACGAGATCATCGGCCGCCTTGAGACCGAGCACCGTGGAAACGCTGGCGCCGGCGTGACCGGTGACGAACAGGTCGTAATCGCTCTCGGCCGGGTTGGGGTAGCCCATGAGGCCCCCCTTGCGGCGGATCGATTTGAACTCGGGAAATCGCCCGGTGATGAGCTTGTGGGGATAGATCTGGTGACCGGTGTCCCAGATCAGGCGGTCTTTCGAGAAATCGAAGACGGTGTGCAGGGCGATGCACAGTTCGACGACGCCGAGGTTCGACGCGAAGTGGGCCGGGCGATCCGAGACGATCTCGCACAGCGCTTCCCGGATTTCCGCGGCGACCTGCAGCAGCTGGTCGTCAGAGAGAGATTTGAGTTCTGCAGGGGACGCGATCAGCGGCAGGAGCTGGTAATTCATGGAGCGGTCAGCCGAGGGTCCGATGAAAGGCGGCAGCACTCGGAAATTCGTCCGCTGTCGCGTTTGCGCCGCGGCGAAATCCACCGGGTCATCTCCGCGCGACGTCCGAACATCATGTCTGGCCGATGGTTCCGAACCATCACCGACGCCGCGACTTTCACCGGCAATCATCGTACGGAGCCTCCGGCAGACCGTAAATGCGGCGGTGTGAAAAACCGCCCCGCCGCCGCGAATTTCCCGGCCTCCCTCGGAAGAACCGCGAACGGCCGACGGGCTTCACATGTCCGGCATCCCGGCGGCTAAGCTGAAGGGGCTGAACTCTTTCCGTACCAGGAGCCCCGCATGGCCGCGCCGCTCACGAATTCCAACGCCGACGTCGCCATCAGGTCGCAAAGCGTCGAGTGCGTGGAAATCTACATTCCGAAAAAGCTCGAGCACCTGTCCGAGGTGTTCACCTACCTCCGGAGAAAGATCACGCTGCGTTCGGAAGAGGCCGCGGACGGAGTGACCATCAACGGATTCTCGCTGTACGAGGTGGACGGGGCGTTTCTTGGACGGACGGTTTACCAGGAGCGGACCCTCGTCGTGCGGATCCTGTTCGAGCGCGAGGCCGACGAAGATCCCGAAGTCCTGCAGCGGAAGATCCAGGAACTGGGGCGGGATATCGCGACGGCCGTCGCCCTGGATGAAGAAGAACTGTGGGTCTGCCATTACCCGCAGTCGGTAGTCGTGTTCCGGCCGCTCGGCCGTCAGGCCGACCCGTCGATCTGATTGCCCGCGGCCAGGTTGCCTGTCCCGGCGAAGATCGGCGGAACGGGAAGATTCTTTCAACAACTCTGATCCGGAAGGCGTATTTCGATCGTTGTGCTGGCGGAATGCCGCCGGCAATCGTGCTGGTGAGCCCTGGAAAGCATTGCCCTCTGATTCGGGCGATACGAGTCGGGTAGAATCGGGAGTCGTCACGATGAAGACCACGCTGTCACGGGCGCAGGTGCGCCGTCGCCCCCCTGAGACGGAACTTCAAGACCTCGACGATGTTTCGCCGTTCGGCCTCCAGGGACTGCGACGCGACGGTCTCAAACTCCTGAAGTCGGAATGCATCAACCGGCTGGCGATGCGCCTTGTCATGTGGGGCGACCGCAAGCAGATTCGGGACGAGGCCTTCGCGGCCGAGATCATTCGCCAGCACCGCGACTGGGTCGACGAATACGAAGTTGTGCACCTGATTGAAAAATCGCTGTGGATCAACGGCCAGAGCGACCTGGTGATGACGCTGACCCGCAATCCCAGCCAGATTCCCGACTCTCCGCCGCCGGAAATCCTCAAGGCGCTGACGCGGGCCCACACACTGCATCCCGATGCGACCGTCTGGTTCGGCGTCCCGTTGTTCGGCGAAGAACAGACGCCGGACGGACTCCCTATCCCGCTCACCGCCCAGCAGGTGCGGGACGAACACGACCGCCGCATCCGGGCGGCCCAGGCCCATGCCCTGAACTACGGCGCCGTGTACCGCTCGGCACTCCGGGCGGTGGGCCTCCCGTTCGTGCTTGGCCATGTCGCAAAGAGACTCTGGGAAGGGGGTAAACAGTCGCTCGCGCGTCTCAAGGCCTACCGCGAGCGCATCCGCCGCGACGCCCGCCGGCGGCAACGTGCGCGGCTGATGCAGGAACTGGAATACACGCGTTACGGCCGCTGCTGGACGGAAGTGCCCGAGCACAGCACCCTGCTGGGGCGCAGCGCCGAACAGGGGCTGAACGCGGCCATGTTCGCGGGTCGGCACCTTGTCGCCCCGGCGGCCGTCAGCAGCGCGGCCACGGCTGGCTTCGCGATGGCCAAGCTGATCCCGATGCTGTTCATGCCGATGACAATTGTCGCGGCCGATCCGTTCCTGTTCGTGGAACTGCCAAGCGAGCCGCGCAAACTGCGCCACATCGGCCACTGGTACTGGCATGGACCGACGATCGGCCGGCAGAAGCTCCACCTGCACGTGTGACCGTCCCCGGACGCCAACAGCCTTGCCTCAGTGCACCCTGGCGAGGCGTTCGAGCGCCTCGGTGAGGATCGTCCGGCCGGTTGCGAAGTTCAGGCGGACGAAGCCCTGGAAGCCGGCGCCGAACATCGCGCCGTCATTCAGGGCGACCTTGCCTTCTTCGAGCAGGTACTGCTGGATGTCGGCCGCGCGGCGGTGTGAGCGATAGTCGAACCACGCCAGGTACGTCGCCTGAGGAGCGACGTGGACCACGCCCGGAAGGCGTTCGTTCACGAACGTCTCCACCAGGTTGCGGTTCTCGCGCAGGTAGTCGATCACGGCCTTGAGCCACTGGCCGTCGTCTTCGAGGGCCGCCTGCCACATCGTGACACTCAGGGCCGTCGCCCAGGCCGAGATGCCGGCGATCCCGCGGCGGATGCGAAGTAGAAGCTGCGGGCTGTGGCTCACCATCGCCCCGATCCCCAGGCCGGCCGTGTTGTAGGCCTTGCAGGGACCGATGAGCGTCACGCAGCGCTGCTTCAGTGCCTCGCTCGCCAACTGGACGAACGGAATGTGCGTCCCATCGAGCGTGAGATCGGCGTGCAGCTCATCGCTGGCGATGAACAGGTTGTGGCGTTCGACAAACTCGGCCAGACGCCGGAGTTCCGCCTCGGTCCACACCCGGCCGGTCGGGTTGTGCGGATGGCAGAACAGCAGCAGCTTCGTTTTCGGAGTGACGGCCGCTTCGAGCGCGTCCCAGTCGATTTCCCATCCGGTCGGCGTGCAGGCGAGCTTCGCCGCGCGAAGGTTCCGGCCGTGGTCGGTGATCGCGGAAAGGAACGGCGGATAGATCGGCGTCATGGTGATGACGTCGTCGCCCGGATCGGTCAGCGAGACCACGGCCGCGTACAGGCCGGGAACGACTCCGGCGATGTAACTGACCCAGCCCTGCTCCGGCAGGCCTGTGATGCCATCAGCTTCGACCTTCCGGCGGAGCTGTTCGGTCAGCCGGGGATCGCCCTGGTAGTGGTGATATCCGATCGACCGCGTGACGCGGTCCTTGAGCGCCCGCTCGATGCCGGGCGCGATCGGGTAGTCCATGTCGGCGATCCACAGCGGCAGAACATCCGCCGGGTAGCGCGTCCACTTGAAGTTGTCAGGGTGGCGAAGCGTTCGCGGGTCGACGTCGAAGTCAAAATCCGTAGGCATTGGTAATCGCAGAAAACCCTGCTGGAGATCCGGGAGCACAGGGCCAGGTCTCAGGAAGCTGTCGCGGCAAGTCACGCGCGCGGCTCGCAAGCGAGCCGGCTCAACAGGACGCCCTGCCGCTCCAGATGAATGACGCGTGCTCTAGTTATCGAGGACTGTTGAACTCTGCTTCTGGCCCCGTTTGGGGATGGCGGTTGCCGCGGGCTCAGCCGGGGCGGGCGACGGGCCAAATGGATCAATTGAGGGAGCGGCGCGAAAAGAGGCGCTGGGGGCGAAGCTACCTCTCGGAGGAGCATAAGTCGGACCGTTCCCCGGCGTCGGCTGCGGAGAATCTGTCAGCTCGCTGCGTGTCATGACGCGTGACGCGTTCACTTCCACTTTCGTGGACTTCCCTTCGGCGGCGGAGAGTGTCAGTCGCGTGTCGACGATGAACTCCTCCGCTCCCGGGGCGATGGAGAATCCGTAGTCGTCGCCGATCTCAACGGGGTTCTCGCCGACGTTCTTCACCGTCCACACAAACGCCTTGTCTCCCTGCCGGAAGTACATCGGCTTGGCGCCGACTTCGACGTTCTTCCAGTTCGATTCAAACGTGATCCGGGAGGCCTTGGCCGGCTCCGAAACAGGGGTGGGCTCCGGGGACTTACTTCCCCCCGGCCGGAGATCTCCTGACTGCGGAGTGGCTGATCCTTGCGGAGCATCTGCGAGAGGGGGCGTGTTGGGATCCGGGACTGCGAAGGGGGACTTCGCCGGTTGATCGGCCCACGCGAGGCCAACGATCGTCACGAAGCCAACGGCGCCGCAAAACACCGCCCGACAGGTCAGTTGCGATTTCGACATCGATCCCTCCCTCGAAGAAGCCCTGAATCAGTGAACGCGGAGGCATCGTAGGAACCGCCCCGCGGTTTTGTCTGCGCGGGAGGATTCGCCCGGAGGTCGGCGGGGGCAGCCTCGTGATCCATCCCACGACCAGCCCATGCTGTCTGGCACGCCATCAGCCGGCTGACGCCGGCCGCTCGCCTCACCTCAATTGGCCCGATCTACGAGGGGTCGCCTGAATTCGCGACATTGAGGGGGATCGTGTAAGGTCGCCGGAGACCTGTCGCCGCGCTCGCGCCGCCGGTTGAACGTCTCCCCGCCGCCTGTTCGGATTGACTGTGACTGCTCCTCTTCTCGGACCTGATCCATCGCTTTTTTCGGGACGGATCGGCGTCGCCCGCGTCGATATCACGCCGCCCGTGGGGATCTTCGCCCGCAACTGGGGGGCTGCCGCGCACGACGTGGCCGACTCGATCCACCGCCCCCTCTCTCTCACGGCGCTGACAGTCCGCAGCAGTCGCGAGGCCGCTCCACTGGTGCTCGTCGACGCCGACCTCGGATTCTGGACGGCGCTCGACCGCTTCCAGCGATTGCGGACGCGTGTGCTCGAAGAACTGAGCCTCGATTCTTCGCGTTTCATCTTCGCGATGACGCACACCCATGCTTCGCCCCATCTGTGCGATCCGCTCGAAGGCATGGCCGGTGGAGAACTCCTGGAGCAGTGGATCGGCGAACTCGCGCCGGCCACGATCCAGGTCATTCGCGAGGCGCTCGCCAGCGAGCAACCTTCGACGCTCGACTGGCATTGGGGACGTTGCCAACTGGCGTCCACGCGTGACCTGACCGATCCGGCGCCCGGCAGTTCCCGGAAGATCTGCGGATATGATCCGGGAGTTCCCGCGGATCAGACCCTGCTCCTGGGGCGCGTGTGCGATCCTGAAGGGCGGACACGGGCCACGATCGTGAATTACGCCTGCCATCCGACGACGCTCGCCTGGGACAATCACGCCATCTCTCCCGACTACATCGGGGCCATGCGGGAAACGATCGAGGCCGCGATCCCGGGCTCGCTGGCGTTCTTCCTGCAGGGAGCTTCCGGGGAACTGTCTCCCCGCTACCAGTATGTGGGAGACGGCGCCGTTCCCGATCGGCATGGCCGGCAACTCGGCTACGCCGCGCTCGCGACGCTCGAAGACATGGAGCCGGCCGGAACGCGACTGGCGTTCGACCGCGTCGTGGAATCGGGAGCGCCTCTCGCCGTGTGGACGCACCAGCCGTGCGAGGCCTCGACGGTCATCGCCGCCAGCGAAGGGAGCGTCGAACTCCCGCTCAAAGCCGACCTGCCGACGGCCGAAGAACTCGACCGTCAATATCAGGCCTGCACCGACCGCGCTCTGGCCGAACGACTTCGCCGCAAGCGAAATCTTCGACGGGCGCTGGGCGCCGGACCAGGTTTCACGATGCCGATCTGGGCCTGGCGGATCGGCGACGCTGTCATCGTGGGGTGCATGGCCGAGGCCTACTCCCTGGCCCAGACGGCGCTGCGGGCCCGCTTCCCCGACACGCATCTCGCGTGCATGAACCTGATCAACGGCACGATCGGCTACCTGCCTCCGGCCGATCGCTACGACCTTGATCTGTACCAGGTCTGGCAGTCCCCCTTCGCGGCGGGTTGCCTGGAACTCTATATCGACGCGGCCGCGGAGCTTGTCGAACAACTGCTGCAGACGCGGCCAGGCTGATCCAAGGGCAGTGTTCTGGAGGGACCCATGCCATTTTGCAGATCGTCTGTTACCCTGAAGTGGACGCTTCGATCTCCTGGACCAGCCGCATGCTGCCATTTGTTTCCTTTCTCGATCTCCCTGTGCTCGGACTGATTGGCACTCCGACGCAGATGATCATTTTGATGGTCGTGATCCTGCTGCTGTTCGGCAGCCGGCTTCCGGGCCTCATGCGTTCGCTCGGATCCTCGGTGACGGAGTTCAAGAAGGGCATCAAGAACGGGGACGATGAAAACGACGGTTCGCCGAAAACGTAACGCCAACGTTTCCGGCGAAAACGGCGTAACAGTCGACGGCGCCCCGTCGACTCGGGCGGAGCACCTCTTCCGGATCCTCGCTTTCGAAACCTGAATCCTTACGCCATGTCGAACTGGATTCCGGGCTTCTCCACTCCGATCGCGGCCGCACTCTTCGGGCTGCTGGTCCCGCTGATCATCTTCTACTTCCTCAAACTCAAACGCCCCCGGCTGGAGCTGCCGTCGCTGGCGCTCTGGCGGCAGGTCATCAGCGACCAGCGAGTCAACTCGCCGTTCCAGAAGTTCCGCCGGAACCTGCTTCTGCTGCTTCAAATCCTGCTCTTGTCCCTGCTGGTGCTGGCGGCCATGCAGCCCTACTGGCGCGGCGACATGGCCGACGCCCAGTACCTGCCGATCCTGATTGATGCGTCCGCCAGCATGGGCGCCACCGATCAGGCGACGGGAAAGACGCGGCTGGACCTCGCGAAGGAGGAAGTCGGCCGAATCGTGGACGGGCTTCTTCCCGGCCAGCAGGTGTCGCTCATCGCGGTGACCAACACGGCCCGCCGCCTGACGGAGTTCACGAACAACCGCATCCTGCTGAACGAAGCGCTCGACTCGCTGCACGTCAGCGACCTGCCCAGCAAGATTGAAGACGGCCTGCGCCTGGCCCAGGCGCTCTCCCGGACCAACGTCGTCAATTCGGTCCGCCTTTATTCCGACGGCAACGTCCCCACGCGCCCCGACCCGACCACCGGCAAGCCGCAGGCGATCGTCGACTTCGATCTCCCCTTCAAGCTCGACTTCCACCAGGTCCCCGCCAAGGGCGCCAACATCGGGATCACGGCGTTCAATGCCCGGCGGGCCTCGACAGGCTCCTGGGACGTGTTCGTGCGGGTCGACGGAGCGGCGGAGTCGAGCACGGCCGGCAGAGTGACTCTCGAGGACAACGGAAAGACGATCGCCGGAGAGGACGTCATCCTGTCCCCCAAAGAGACGCAGCGTCTCGTCTTCAAGGTCGACGCCGACAAGGCCGCGTCGCCGAAAGCGACGATCACGCCGGAAGGCTTTGACGCACTGAAATCGGACAACACCGCGTGGCTCGAACTTCCGGTCGGCCGGGACCTGACCGTTTTCTGTCCGACGTCATTGCAGAGCTTCCGACATGCCCTCGCCGGCATCCCGGGCACGCTCGTGGAGCCGGCCGAGGACGGCAGCACAAAGCTGTCGAGCTACGACCTCGTGATCACCGACGCCATCGCGGAGGCCTCGCGGGAAGCGTCGACCTATCTGTTCGTCGGAGTCGTTCCTCCAGATCTGACGAGCCAGGTTTCGCTGACGAAGGACGCAAGCGCCGAGATCGTCGACTGGAAGCGGGACGCCACACTGCTCCAGCACGTGCAGCTCAAGGATGTGCAGTTCCTCGACAGCCCAACCCGTTCCGAAAAAGCGAAGGACACCGAGGTCGAGGCGGCCGGCTACGACTTCCTGGCGTTCACCCGGAACGGTCCGCTCATCCTGCAGAAGCGCGAAGGGGCGAAGCTCAAGCTGTACGTGCTCGTGCATACCGACCGTTCGACGCTTCCGTACCGGGTCGGCTTTCCCGTGATGGTCTCGAACCTGGCCAACATCGCCCTGCAACAGGCGGAGCTTTCGGATCTCGCTTCAGCGCCGACCGGCGCTCTGCCGCGGCTGCACTTCCAGCCCAATGAGGACTACCGGATCACCTCGCCCACCGGTGAGCACTTCGACCAGAAGGCCGATGGGGACGGCTTCATCGCCGGCATCCCTGCGACAACGGTCGGCCTGTATGAAGTACGCAAGTCGGGCGACCTCGTCAGCAAGGTCGGCGTCGCGCTTCTGAACCCGACGGAAACGTCGCTCGAAGGCGTCAGCGAATTGAAGCTGAACGAGATCTCCGTGACGGCCGAAGAGGATCGCCTGAAGGCGGACAAGCCCTGGTGGCCGACGCTCGCGATGCTGGCTTTCGCGACGTTGCTCGCCGAATGGTGGTTATTCCAGAAACGTCCGGGCGGGATCGGTTCCTGAGTAGGCGGAACAGGGTCCGCAACAGTCCCGCTTGGAAGAACCGGGCATGCGCTGAGAGAAGGAAGGTCACTCATCGTCGACTGCCGTTCGCCGGATGCGGCCCGGCGGGAGCCCCGCCGTCCTCGTTGTCGGACAGCCGGCGTGGGCCGGGGCGACTGGCGCATGAAAAAGGCCCACGGGTCGCAACCCGTGGGCCTGTTCAGTCAGCAGTCTCAGTAGGTCCATTCGAGACCGAAGTTCAGCTTGCCCATCGACCAGGTCTGGTAATCAATTTTGACCTTCGGGGTCTTGGGGAAGCCGTTCCACTCGATCGAGTCGGCCGGGCGGGCGACGTTTCCGATGTAGGTCGTCGTATAGCCAATCCGGAAGTTGGCGTTCGCCAGCAACGGGATTTCGCGCGTCCCCGGCAGTGCGGCCAGGATCTTCGATTCCGACATGAAGGTCTGTTCGAAGACCGGCGACACGTGGGCGTGAGTCTCCGAGTCGCTGAACCGGGAATCGCCGTCGAGCATGTTCGTGCCCAGCAGGATTCGCGTGCCGAGGTTTTCGCCGGCATTGAATCCGTTCAGACGCACTTCCTCGTAGTTGGCCATCAGGCCGGCGCTCGACTGTCCCCAGATCTTGAAGTTGCGGCTGCGACCGAAGTCGTAGCGGATACCGGCGGTCGGGCCGGCCAGGTGCGTGCGGACACGGGAGCTGACGCGGGTTTCGAAGAGATCGGAGTCGATGCTGTTCGGGCCGCCAGTTCCCCAGGGATCGGGACGGAAGGTGGACGACTGGCCGGTCGTGCCGCCGCCAGTGCCGCCACCCGTGCCGGTTCCGATGTCATACGACAGACCGCTGTCGATGCCGCGGAAGTCGAACGTCTCGCCGATATAGGTGTACTTTGCTCCGTAGACCGGACGAAGCCGGATGGCTGACGTCGAGGGGAACAAGTCGGGCATCATCATCTGGAGGCCGCCGCCGCCCGCCTGCGACTGGACGTTGACGCGGTACATGACGTCGTACTTCTGGGCACCGAGCGTCGAGCCGTGGAGCTGGTCCTGGCCGGGAACCGAGGTGAACGGAAGCCCCGTGTCCCAGGTCACTGCCCCGTTGCGGGTGAAGAGGAACTGGCCTTCGGTATCGAGGATCAACTGCTGATCGATGATCACGCCATCGATCCGGTCGGTCCCGCGCTGGAACGTCTGGTCGGACGAGAAGCCCCACCAGGCATCCGCTTTCAGCCCGCTTCCGTTCTCTTCTTCGAAACCCCACTCGAGCTGGATGCCCGGACTGTTGAATTCGTTGAAGAGCCGCGTGCTGCGGATCGGGAAGAGCGTGTTGTCGATTTCGTAAGTCGGCGCGCCGGTGGCGCTGGGCCGCATGATCGGGTACGGGCTCACGCCGTCATCGACGAACACGCGGCTGGCCGGAGTCGTGGTCGATGAGCCGGTGCCGCCAGTGCCGCCGGTGCCGGTGGTCGCGCCCGGATAGGGAGCTTCGCCGTAGTTGGGAACCGGGTAGCCGGCGGGACCACGGGTGAGGGGGTCGAGCTTGATGGGCTGGGCGCCGATCGTGGCGTGGCCGGGCCCGCGGGTGGTCGTGCTGAGCGCGTTGACGTTGAAGTAATAGTCGCGCCGCTTGTTGAGGATCTGACGGAACCAGGTGCCGCCCTGGTTGTAGGTCATGTCCTCGGAGTAGTTCCCCATGCCGTAGGGGCTCACCTGCGGGTAGGGAGCGAACGTCTGGGGCGTTCCCGGCGGGTAGAGCACGCCGGGATCGTTCGTGGCGTAAGGCGCCTGGAACGTGCCGGGCATCTGGGGCGCATACTGCGGAGGGACTGCACTGCCGTCAGCGGCAATCCAGTTGGCCTGGCCGCCTCCCATGAAGGGAGCCTGCGCAAATGCGTCGGCGCCTGCCCCGAGGCAGCAACCAAAGGCCAACGCCTTAAACCATCGATGTGTCCGCATCCGTGCGTCCTTGACAATCCGGGGCCCAAGGGGGGAGGCCTGCGGGACGACCGGGAGGATTCCCCGACCGACCTGCCGACGGCAATTCCCACCAGAACGGGCTGCTCTGGCGTCCTGCCGTCCACCGTCAGACCCTGCGACCGGAACTGGAAAATCCGGGCGCAGGGGAACGGACCTGCGGGTTGTATCGGCGGTACGACTGGGCAAACTGTACGGATTGTTCGGTGGTTAACGGCTTTTCGGCGTCTGACGGCTGCGCCGGTTTTATCGCCAGTCAGCTCCGGAGGTCCGCCGTCTCGGCGAACAAGAAACCGACGCAACCATCGACACAATAGCGTGTTACAGCGCACTCACCGGCCGTGCGGAACCACCTTCCTCCAGCGTCGCTCGCCGGGTCCACGCGACTGCAGGACCGCCCTCGACGCTCCCACCGGCCGGCAGGGGGCGCTGGGGGGCGTGGACCTTCGCTGTCGCGGAGGCCGGCCGCCTGGGAGAGACCTGTGACGACCTGTGACGAGACCTGTGACAGCGAAAACCGTCTGAAACATTGGAGTTTTGGACCTGTGACATGTGTGACATGTGTGACGAGCAGTGGGGTCTTTTTTCACCCCCTCTCGCGGGGCTGATCACCCCCTGTTTGCGTTGCCAAAAAACGGGTTCTCTACCCTGACGGGAGGGGTTGCGCGTTAGGAAGAGTCTTCGCCTGCCTGAAGGGGATTCGGGTCGGAACCATCTGCTAGAAAGGTGGTTGCGTGGCGTGCCGCCGCAAGATTCTGACATCGCGCCGGGAGGTTTTCGCGAGCGCGGAGGCCAAGTTGAATGTCCGGGCGGCCTGGGGCGTGGCCGACGTGTTCGCCTCATCGACACGACCGGAATGGTCGATATCACCCGCGGAAGCAAACGACGGATTGCGAGTTCGTGAGAAACGACATAGTCTGTTCTCTGCTTCGTAGAAGAAGAGAAGGTCGCCGGCAGGCGCCGTGCGGACATCTTCGCCTCATCATCGCTCACGGCCGGGAGAAAGCCATGAAGCTGTTCAGCAGCGTTGCTGTTTTGGGTCTGTTTGCGTGTGCGGCACTGGGCTTCGCCGCTGACGAGAAGAAGACCGACCTGAAGTGCCCGGTGTCGAGCGCCACCGCAAAGACCGAGAACGCGGTCGAGCACAACGGCGGCAAGGTCTACTTCTGCTGCATGAACTGCCCGAAGGCCTTCGCCAAGGACCCCGCGAAGTATGCCGAGAAGGCCAACGCCCAGCTGATCGCCAGCGGCCAGGCCAAGCAGGTGAAATGCCCGCTGTCCGGCGGCAAGATCAACCCGGAAAAGACCGCCACGGTCGCCGGTGTGGAAGTGAAGTTCTGCTGTGAGAAGTGCCAGGGCAAGGTCGCCGCCGCCACCGGCGACGAGCAGGCCAAGCTGGTGTTCTCCGACGCCGCCTTCAAGAAGGGCTTCGAAGTGACGGCCGCGAAGTAAGCCGCCTCACTCAGACCGAAACCGCCAACGCCTGGTGGACCTTGCCGTCCACCAGGCGTTTTTCATTGCACCGTCGCCGGGCCACCCGGCCGCGAGAAAGACTCCCTCCTTCGATTTCTCTGAAACCAGAAATCCTGCCGCCGGCCACAGTCGGGAGGTACTTTTTTGAATCCCTCTCTCTGTGAACTCGTATTCCGGTTGATCCCGGAGGCGGCGAATGTCCACAACTCTCTATAACGCCTGGGGCTCCCTGATGGCGGGGTGCGCAGTGCTCTCACTGCTCGCGTCCCTGGCATTTCTCATCCGCGCCCTGTTCGACTGGCGGAACCCGTTCCGGAATCAGCGGCTGGCGTGGTCCGGCCTGCTGGCCGCCGGTCCGTTCATCACCACGGCGGTTCATCTGGGGATGCTGTACTGGGTCCACGGCGCGGAGGACGAGGAAGTCCGGCAGAACCGCGTCATCAGCGGAATCGCAGCCACGCTTCTGCCCGTTCTGATTCTTGTGGTCGCCCAACGGCTCAGCCAGCGACGGCATTCCGGCGGCAAGAACCTTGCGCCGTTCGCCCTGGCCGCGGCAGTTCCGTTCGTCCTGGCGGGGATCCAGTCGGCCCTCCTGTTCCGGGTGCATCTTCCCGGCGTTGCGCGGGAGGCACAACTCGCGAACCAGGCGAAGGTCGACGACGCCTCGATCATTCAGGCCGGGGCGCCCGCTCCCGCGTTTCACCTGCCGACGGTCGACGGCGCGACGTTCGACCTTTCCTCACAGCGGGGAAACGTCGTCCTGATCAACTTCTTCGCCACGTGGTGCGCTCCGTGCGTCGTCGAACTTCCGCTGATCGAGGGAGCCTGGAACGACTATCGGGATCGCCGTGATTTCTCGGTCCTCGTGATCGGCCGGGGCGAAAAGCCAGACGCCGTCGCCGCGTTTCGCCTCGCGAAACAGCTCACTTTTCCGATGGCGGCCGATCCGCAGGGCGAAGTCTTCTCACTCTTCGCCCGTGAAGGAATTCCCCGCACCTACCTGATCGGCCGTGACGGCACGGTGCGGCTGGCGCTCACCGGCTTCAGTCGGAAGGAGTTCGAACAACTCCGCGGCGCCATCGCCGACGAGCTCGAGAGCTCGCCGTGACGACTCAGCCGATGACGACCCGCGGCTGGCGGTCCGGATCGGGCTGTCCGTCCTTCACCAGTTCCCGAACCATCCAGGGAACGTTCCCCTGCCCGAAAAGCAGGAAGTCGAGGTTCGTCCGGAGCGGGCTTTCATCGGACCATCCGAAGTGAACTTCCGGGGGGTTGCCAACCTTCGAGAGTTCCAGCGCGATGACGGCAATGACGTGCGACACCGAGGCGCAGTGCTTCACCCGCAGAATGAACCGCCCGTCCTGCTCGACGATCTCCATGACCGGCTTCTGCAGGAAGTCGCTGGCGTCTCCCAGTTCGGCCTCGATGAAGACGATCGGCGTTTCTGGCGGCAGGCGGTGACGCCAGCGGATTGTCGCCTCCTTCTCCAGGAGGCCATGTCCGCCCGGGCGATGCGGGACGAGCACCGGGAACTCGATGTGCTTCATGCTATCCCACAGGAAGCGTGATTCGGGATTCGCGAAGTCGAAGCCCGCGAATCGCAGTTCGGTGCTGCGGATCGTCCGCGAGATGATCGACAGCGTGATGATGATGCCGATGAAGAATGCGGCGATCGTGATTCCGCGCGGGAAATAGTCGACCGGGTTCGAGTGGGGGATCACCTCGACGTGCCGCACGATCATGGTCGTGGTGTACAGGAACAGGATGGCGATGAGCACGAAGTGCCAGGGCATGCGGACCAGCCAGTGCCCCGAGCGCTGGTTCCACTTATCGATGATCACCGCGACGGCGGCGCTTGTCATGAGCACCATCACTCCCGTGGCGTACGCGCCGCCCTGCGCCTTGACGCTCGCTTCGAACAGCCATGTGACGAGCCAGTTGATGAGCGTCAGCAGGATGACGAGCGGGACGGAGGCCTCGGCCCAGCGGGGCGCCATTCCGTATCGCGGCAGATAACGCGGGACGAGGTTCAGGAGGCCCGACATGGCGCTTGCGCCCGCGAACCACAGGATGCTGACCGTGCTGATATCGTAGATCGTGCCGAACAGTTCGCCAAACAGCGGATTGATGACATGCGGGCTTTGCCCGTGGGCCAGGTAAGCCAGCGCGCGTTCATACGCTTTTCCGCCAACGCCTCCCACCGCGGCGTGCATATCGGTCGGAGGAATCAGGGTCGAGGTCACAAAGGCCGAGCCCATCAGCAGCACCGACATGATGATCGCCGCGGTGGCGAGCAGCTTGCGGGCGTTTCGAATGCGGCCGACAGGGTTCGCAGGGGTGTCGGTCGGG
Source organism: Caulifigura coniformis (assembly GCF_007745175.1). Taxonomy (GTDB): domain Bacteria; phylum Planctomycetota; class Planctomycetia; order Planctomycetales; family Planctomycetaceae; genus Caulifigura; species Caulifigura coniformis. Next base: position 1,807,931 of record NZ_CP036271.1, read on the forward strand.
TCCCCCTTGATCAGCGGCATCACGGCGACGCCCGTTTCAAAACCGCTGAGGCCGAGGGCCAGCTTCGGGAAAAACAGCACGCACAGAAGGGCGATGCTCACCCAGCTGTGCCCGGAAACCGGGAGTTCGTGATTGATATGCCAGTCGCCGGTCGTCAGCCGGGTCCACCAGTCCTGGAGGTGTTCGGGATGCGCGCCGAGGTACCACAGTCCCGACCCGATGACGATGGCGTTGAGAACGAGATAGATGGCGACGAGAACCACCGCCAGCCCGATCACTTCGCGAAAGCCCTTGAGGAAGACCGCCCCCAGCGCCCCCAGCAGCAGGTTGGTGACGAGGACCGGACTATGGAGCGCCTGGGGCATGTGCTCCCACATCGGGTTCTCGACGAGGTGGACGGCGGCGTCCGCGGCGGAGAGCGTCATCGTGATGACGAAGTCGGTCGCGGCAAAGCCAAGCAGCGCGAGGACGACCATCTTGCCGCCCCAGCCGCTCATCAGTCTCTCGAGCATCGCGATCGAGCCCTGGCCGTCGAACGACTTTTTCGCGACGTAGGAATAGATCGGGAGTGCGCCGAGCAGGGTCACGAGAACCAGCAAGCCGGTCGCCAGCGGCGTCAGCGCTCCCGTGTGCTCGAACGCGATGGTCGGCTGATAGCCCAGGGTACTGAAGTAGTCGACCCCCGTCAGGCAGAGGACCCACAGCCACAGCGACTGGTGATGCACCTGCGTGGACGTGACGAACGGGCCATCCGCCGAGGAGTGGGACGCCTTCCCCGGTTTGGGGGCGGCTGGTCCGAGTGTGGCCACGTCCGAAGAAACAGGGGTTGTCATTGATGGGAACGGCGGAAGACATCGTGACGGCCCTGTTCGCCATCTGGCGTCGGGGCGCAATATTGCATCCGGCATGAAGCCTGTTCGCCGACGAACTCCACGTTGGAGCCTGAAGTGTGGCCCCGGGGCTGGAGCCGCGTCGTGCGAGGCCGCATGTCAGGATCGCCGTCCCGGAAATGCCGGGACGAGACGATCATAACGCATCCGAGGCCTCACAAGATCAAATCCGGACGGGACGGCCGCACTTCGGTCGTCGGAGAATGTTTCCAGTGCGTCGCCCTTGACCGGCGGCCGTGAATTGCTTCAGGCCGGCCTCCGAAGCGTCAAGTGACTGCGGCATTCAGGGAGCCAGCAGCCATTCCCCCGCGTGCATCGCTCCGACCACGGTCGCGGAAGGAGCGAGCGCCGCACGGAGTGGGTCCGAAGAGCCATCACCGGGTCGGATGCAGCAGAGATCGGCGGACCGGCCGGGCGCAATGACCCCGTGCGTCGCCGATCGGCCGAGAGCGCGGGCGCCGTTCGCCGTCGCCATCTGCAGGACCACCGCCGCCGGGAGCATCGGAAACTCGCTGGCGACCTGCTTCGCCTCCTCCCACAAGTTCAGATCGGGATTCGACGCCCGGCTGTCGGTTCCCAGCGCGACATTCACTCCCAGGTCGATCGCGGCCCGCAGCGGATGAGTCGGATGACCGAAATACGCGTGCGTTCGAGGACAGTAGACGAGTGACATGTGCCGCTGGTTCCCGAGAAACCGCAGTTCGTCCTCCTCCAGGAAGTTGCCGTGAATGACCAGCACGCGGGGAGCGACGCTCAGCCGCTTCAGGATGTCGAGAGGGCGCGTTCCGGCCGGCGCCGACGGGTCCCACACGCCGATGCGTTTCAGCATGTCGACCAGCGGCCCGCTGTGCCGGCTCAGCAGGTCGAGTTCCTCCTGTGTTTCCGCGAGGTGCATTGCGACAGGGCGCGACTCCCGACCGGCGCGCGCGATGGCCTGTTCAAGAAGCGTCGCGGCGACGGTGTACGGAGCATGCGGACTCAATCCGGCCCGCCGCCGTTCCGGGTCGGGCTCCAGTTCAGCGAGTGAGGTTTCGGCGGCGGACCACGTGGCCTCGATTCCCGCCGGCGTCGGCGCGATCAGCTCGCGAAACGGAAGCAATCGCTCATTCGCCAGCGCATCGACAATCACCGAGCGGCGATCCACATGCTCGAGAGAACCGGTGACGATATCGGCCACCAGCGACGACCCCGACTGAAAGCACTCCTGCAGCCCCAGGGAGATCGGATCGAGTTCCAGGCGCGGCGCAGTCGAGGAATCCTCCTCGCGTCGACATCGTCGACGACGTTCCGCCACCACCGAGCCGATCCAGTCGGCGAACGGGGCCGGCGGCCCCAACGGCCGTTCGAGGTTGCTGAACTCGAGGTGCGTATGGGTGTTGACGAGCCCGGGAACGATCACGGCGCTGCCGAGGTCGATGGTCCCGTCCTGCGGGCAATCGTGGAGGGCAACCACCTGGCCGTCGGCGATTTCGACCACTCCGCCCGGAATGGGAGGCGAGGCGACAGGACAGACCAGCCGGGCCTGCAGGCTGAGGGATCGTGCGGAACTCACGTGACCATGACCGGGCGAACGCTGCAATCCCCGGCTTCGTCGGGACCACGCCTTAACACTGAAACGAGTTGCCGGGCGCGGTTCAGGTTATCGCTCTGCCGGAACGCTGTCGCACCCGGGGCAATGTCCCGATGTCGCGCCGGGGTGATCGCCTGCAGGGGCAAGATCGCACTCTGGAGAGCAGCCCCTCCCGCGCCGCCCTTACGTCGTTTCCAGATCGTTGATCCGGGCGATGTGCCGTCCCCCTTCGAACGGTGTCGAGAGGAAGACGTCGACCATCCTGAGCGCCAGCGCCGTGTCGATCAGCCGTCCTCCCAGGCTCATCACGTTGGCGTCGTTGTGCTGCCGGGCCAGCCGGGCGGTCTCTTCGCTGTAGCACAGCGCCGCGCGGATCCCTTTGACCTTGTTGGCCGCAATCGCTTCCCCGTTCCCGCTGCCGCCGAAGACGATCCCGGGCACGCCCCCGTTCAGGACAATCGCACAACCGGCCCGGATCACCTTCGGATAGTCCACCGGGTCCGTGGAGAACGTCCCGACGTCGGCGACGTCGATTCCCTGGGACTGCAGGTGCGCTTTGACGGCCTCCTTCAGGGGAAAGCCGGCATGGTCGGAGGCGAGGGCAACGCGTTTCGGTGGCATGATGGGCGGATCATGCCGGGGGACGATCAGTGAATGCAAGCGGGAGCCGATCGCTTCCCCGGGAGTTCAGGGACGCCCCGGCATTTACCTCTTCTTCTTCGTCGCAAAGTACTGGCGGGCGAGTGTGGTCAGGTCGGTGCTGTAGGCTGCTTTTGCGGCATCGGCGAGGCTCCCGCCCTCCCGCACGCTCCCCACGAACTGGGCGAACCGCTGCGGCCCCCCCGCGTTCACGAGGAATTCCACGAGGCTGAAGCCGACGGAGGGGAGCGTGGCCGGCGAGAACGAGCCGTCTTCGAAGATGTCTTCGGGGCTCGGAACGCTCCCCGCGACGGTGTACGCCTCGGAGGGGAGATCCTGCAGGTAGGAGTTGGAAGGGTGCTCCTTGAACGCCATCGCCAGCCCCATTCCGCGGGCCAGCCATTCCGGTACGCTCGCGCCGCCCCGCTTCAGGAACGCTCCGGTCAGGTGGTCGATGACGCCGACGTGCAGCCCGGGGGCGGTCGCCGAGGCCGAGTCCCCGACGTCCTGCAGGCAGAGATAAGCATCTTCGTCGTTCGCCGTGACGACCGAATGGCCACTCAGTTCCCGGGGCGCCTGGCGGTTGTTGTTGGTCAGGTTGAACTCGTCATACCCGAACCGGTCCTTGATGACGAAAATCGTCAATCGGCCTTTCCACACGGGCGATTCGCCCGCGCGGAACCCCTTCCTGAGGCTGTCGAGTTGAGACGTGGCCCACTTCTGGACTTCCGCCAGCCGCTCGGGCGAGACGTTCCCGACAACCAGGAACTCAGCGTCTTCCACCTTGTTCATCGTCTCTTTCGGCAGGGCCTTCTTCCACAGTTCGGCCGTGCGGTCTTCCCGCATCTTCTTCCGCTCTTCGGGGGTCATCTTCGCGAACTTCTCGCGGGCCATTTCTTCATCGCTGCGAACGTAAGTCCGCAGCGGCGTCCGCGGGTTCTCGCCGTCGAAGGTGTTCCCCTCCTCGAACCATTTCTTGAGGTCGTCGTAGTTCTTGCGGGTGATCCGCGACTGGTTCGCCGGCATGCGGGGGTTCTCGAGACCGCCGACCAGCCGGAACAGACGGCTTTTGTCCTTGTCTCCGGGGATGATCACCTCGCCGCTTTCGCCTCCCTGCATGAGGTCGAAATACGAAACCAGCGACAGGCCGCCGCTCTTGCGCTGGGCCGAGTGACAGCCGCCGCAGAGGTTGGCCATGAACGGAGCGATATCGCGGGTGAAGGAAACGGTCTCCGTCCCCTTGGGCCTGGGGTAGTCGAAGTTACGGAGGGCGACATTGGACGACACTTCATCCAGTGTCGCCGTTTCGCTGTGGCCGTCGAACCGCGCTCCCTGGGTGATCCACAGGGCGATGATGTTGATTTCGTCGGCGGGCAGAGCCTCTTCCCCCTGCGGCATGCGGGCCTGTTCATTGTTGGTCGTGATCCGGCCAATCAGCAGGCTGCCGCGGGGATTGCCCGGAGCGAGGATCGGACCGCTGCGCCCGCCGCGCCGCCACGAGGCAAACGTATCGAGCCGCAGGTTGGCGCGGGGATTGTTCTGGCCGTGACATCCCAGGCAACGCGCCGAAACAATCGGCGCCACTTCGAGAGCGAAGCTGACCGGCTTCGGTTTCTCGGGCTTCTTGCCACTCGCCTTGTCCCTGGCCAGGGACAGCGTGTTTTTTGCCTTCTGGATCGCGATGCGGGCCGGGTTGAACACCCGGTCGTCTTCCTTCACGGCCGCAGCGGTCGCAATCGCCGCGAGCTTCTCTTCGGCCGCCGAGATCAGTTTCTCGGCCTCATCGAATTCCTTCTTCCGCACATGGGCCGACACAGGGCCCAGGCTCCTGGTGACGTCCGCGATCTCCGCACGATTCTCCTTCGTCAGTTCTCCTTTGACGGGAACCCCGGCCAGCAGGGCCAGCGTGAGAATGGCCAGGCCCAAGGGCCTGAGGGAACGCGGTGCGGGCATTTCGAAGGTCTCGAAGCAGCGGCCGGAGAACAAATCGCAATGGAAGTGTACCTCTTCAGACTACCGCAGGTTCGGAGCGATTTCAGTTCGTGTGTCCCATCGGCCGCCAGCCAGTGGCTTCACGCGCTGCCGGGCAGGCCCAACCGTCACGACCAATCCAACATAACCTCCCTATGGATATCACTTTACAGGCGAAGATGGAGTCATCTCGCAGCGATCAATGGATCTGAACTATCGTGTCGCGAACGGAGTTCTGTTCCCGTGCCGTCGCCGGACGCTCAAACTCCCCCACTGACGGGTGACATGGATGTCACAAACCTCTGCAGCTTCGTGGAATACGCCGGTACACGCCCTGGGGCGCGTCGTGTGGGAGATGTCGTGTCTCCTGGGCGACCTCACCTGCTTCGGCTTCCGCATGCTGGGGTGGCTGACGATCCGATTCCCCCGCGGCCGGACGCTGCTGCCGATCATGCACCAGATCGGCGTCGAAAGCCTGCCCGTCATCATCGTGACCGGCGGCTTCATCGGGATGGTGCTGGCCGTGCAGTCGTACGACCAGTTCAAGATGATGCACATGGAGAACCAGCTGGGCGCCGTCATTAACGTGACGCTCGTCAAAGAGCTGGGGCCCGTGCTGGCGGCCGTCATGCTCGCGGGACGCATCGGCAGTTCGATGGCGGCCGAACTCGGCACCATGCGGGTGACCGAGCAGATTGACGCGCTGGCCGCCCTCGGGGCCGATCCAATCGCCTACCTCGTCGGCCCCCGTTTCCTGGCCTGCTTCCTCCTGATCCCCGTCCTCACCATCTTTGCCGACGGGGTCGGTGTGCTGACCGGCTGGGCCTTCAGCACGACCGTCTTCGGAATCGACAGTTTCCCGTACTGGCACTTCACGAAGAAGTTCGTCACCGGCTGGGAACTGTTCACCGGCCTGTTCAAAAGCGTGTTCTTCGGGGCCGCCATCGCCGTCATTGCCTGCCACCGTGGCTTTCACGCCCGAGCCGGCGCCGAAGGCGTCGGCCGCGCCGCAACCGAGGCCTTCGTTTACTCCTTCGTGGCCATCCTCGTCGTCGATTTCCTGCTCGGCGCGTTCCTGATGAAGATGTACTTCGTCCTCTGGCCCATGTAACTCCCTTTCTCCACAACCTCCTTGTCCGCTTCCCCCCCCGTCTTCGAACTTCGCAACGTCTCCAAGCGCTTCGGCCCTCAGCCCGTGCTTCGCGACGTGACGCTCGACGTGCGCCGCGGCGAGACCCTCGTCATCATCGGTGAGAGCGGTTGCGGCAAGAGCGTTACGCTGAAGCTCCTGATGAACCTGATGAAGCCCGATCAGGGACAGGTGACCTGGGATGGCCGCCCACTGACGTCGCTGAACGATCGGGTGGTGACACGGGAACGACTCCGCTTCGGCTACCTGTTCCAGTCGGCCGCGCTGTTCGACAGCATGAACGTCTTCGAGAACGTGGCGTTCGGCCTGCGGCAGAACACCCGGATGCCCGAAGACCAGGTCCGAAACATCGTCCGCGACCGCCTCAAGGACGTCGGCCTGCGGGCGGACGTCGTCGCCGAGAAAATGCCGGCCCAGCTTTCCGGAGGAATGCGGAAACGTGTCGGCCTCGCCCGGGCCCTGGCGATGGACCCGGAAGTGATCCTGTACGACGAGCCGACGACGGGCCTCGACCCGATCATGAGCGACGTCATCAACGAACTGATCCTGCAGACCCGCGAACGACGGCCGGTGACGAGCATCGTCATCACCCACGACATGGTCACCGTCCAGAAAGTGGCCACGCGGATCGTGATGTTTTACCCGGCCGCCCGGCTGCGGCCCGATCAGCCCCAGATCATTTTCGAGGGAACGGCGGACGAGGCCTTCGACTCGGAAGACAGCCGCGTCTCGCAGTTCGTGCGGGGAGAGGCCGGCGAACGGATGCAGGAACTCGCGGCGGCGTGACCATTGGCCAGGCCAACGTCACAAAGATTTCCACGGATGGAACCATGAACGAGCGGCAATTTCACTTTCGCGTCGGCCTGTTCGTCTTTTCGGGCATGGTCACCTGCCTCGTGCTCGTCCTGCGCTTCACCGAGATCCAGAAGTACTGGCGTGAGACCTACCGCGTCGCCGTCCAGTTCAACCAGGCCCCGGGGGTCTACCGCGGCACGCCCGTCAGGCTGAACGGCATTCCCATTGGCTCCGTGAGTGAAGTGAAGCTCGGAAAGGGAGGCGACGACGCGGGCGTTCTCGTCATTCTCGAGATCCACGGCGACCGCCCCCTTCGAATCGACTCCAAACCCCTCCTCGTCCGCTCCCTGTTCGGGGACGCCACCATCGAATTCACGGCAGGAACATCTCCCGAGATCCTGCCTCCCAACAAGCGGCTGATCGGCGAAAACTCGCCCGACCCGCTCGAGGCGATCGGCCGGCTGGAGATGCGCGTCGATGAGACGCTGGCCGCGTTCCAGGCCACGAGCAAGGAATGGCAGACCGTCGCGTCCAACATCAACCGCATCGTCGACCAGAACCAGGGCCGGATCGAGGAGGTCGTTGGGCAGGCCGCCGTCGCCATCGAAGAATTCACGAAGACGATGCGATCGGCCGACCGCGCGCTCTCCCAGGCGGGCGACCTTCTGGGCGATCCGAAGTTCCAGGCGAACCTCCGCAGCGTCGCCGATGAACTGCCGGCCGTCGCGCGGGAGACCCGCGAGACGATCGCCGCCGCCCGCGAGACCGTCACCTCGGCCAAGGTCGCGATCCAGAAAGTCAGCGAGAGCCTCGATCACATCGCCAAGGCGACGGACCCGCTCGCGGCCCACAGCGCTTCGATGACGGTCAAGCTCGACCACAGCCTCGGCCAGCTCGACAGCCTGCTCACCGAACTCAACAAGTTCTCCCAGATCATCAATTCGCCGAACGGAACGATCCAGAGATTCGCAGCAGACCCGGCCCTGTATGAGAACCTCAACCGCTCGGCCGCCGCGCTGACCGTGCTCCTGAGAAACCTCGAGCCGACGATGGGCGACCTCCGCATCTTTGCCGACAGAATCGCCCGTCATCCGGAGGTGCTGGGAGTCAGCGGCGCGATCAAGGGAAGCAGCGGCGTGAAAGAGGCGGCGAACAACGCCGTGCAGCAGGCAGGAGCTGCTCGCGTCACGCAGTAGTTTCCCTTAGTCGAATGACGAAGCGCCTTCGAAAATCGCCGTGAAACCTTGAGAATAACGTGATTCTCAGGCCGACACGGCGTGTCGTTCATGACAATTTCGAAAGACTGCAGGACAGCCCCCTTGCAGACCCGCATCCGCGCGCAAGAATGCATTTAACGGTCGTCTCGGAGACGGTTGCAGTTGCAGTTAGCCCGCTCGCGACTCCCTCTCCGAACGACCGTTTTTTCTTGGATCCGGCCGCTCTCCACCGGGTGATCTCATGCAGCGCGACCAGCTGACATTCCGCAACGGCTTCCGCCTCTCCATCGCGAACCAGCGCTCCCAGGCGGCCGTGATGGTCATCCCTCCCGGCAGTTCCGAGGGAGGCCCCGACAACGACCACCGAGCGAGCGACCAATGGCTCTACGTCGTGGAAGGAACGGGAGCGGCCATCGTCAACGGGCATCGGTACCCGCTCAAGCCCGGCGCCATCATTCTCATCGAACGAGGCGATCGCCACGAGCTGAAGGCCACCGGCCGGTCGCCGCTGAAGACGGTCAATCTCTATGTCCCTCCGGCCTTTGAGGACAAAGACACGCCTCGTCCAGCAGGGATGTCTTCGCAGCGTCCGTAAGCGCTCTCCGGGGCAGGTTCTTCCGTCGCCTCCCGGCAGCAGGTAGGATGAGGCGACAGATTCAACACCCCGCGCATCCCTGGGGGCGGCGTCATGCATGAATCGGTTCTGGGCCTCGCTCTTGCAATTGTCGGGCTGTCGGCAGGCGGGCTTCCGGCCGCTGAAACAGTCCCGTCGACATCCGAGTTTTCCGCGCAGTGGCTGAGAGATCTCGGCAGCGACGATTTTCGCATTCGGGAACAAGCTGCTGACGAAATCGCCCGGGCCGGAGCCGCAGCCATCGAGCCGCTCAAGCGGGAAGCGCCGCGGATGGACCGCGAATCGGCGGTCCGGTGTCTGTCGCGTCTGGAACACTTTTCACGGGCATCCGATCCCGAAACGGCGCAGGCAGCCAACGCGGCGCTTCTCGAACTGGAAACGTCCTCAAATCCCGCAGTGGCGGAGCTGGCTGCGGCGGCTCTCGTGAAGACGGAGAGACTGCCCCCGACCGCCACCCTGCGACTCCCGCTGGGGCCGCTCCCCCGGATGAATGTCCAACTCAGCGTCCGCGTCGAAGGTCGCTCGCGAACGACGACGCAGACGATCAACGGGCAGCGGACGATCACCATCGAAGAAGATGGGGACAAGACGGTCATCGAAGATCAGGCCGGCCGCAACATCCGCGTGACGATCCGGAAAGTCGTCAACGGCGCGGAGCAGACGACGGAGCATTCTGCCGTGGACCTGGAAGACCTTCGCAGGAAGGCCCCGGAAGTGGCCCGATTGTACGAAGCCGCGACTCAGCCGAAGCAGGCCCAGGGCGTCGAACAGCTTCGCGCCGACCTGAAGGCGAAACGAGAAAAGGCCAACACCGCCGCCCGGGCGTACCTCGAACTGAACGTGGAGCGCAACCGCATGCGGCGGGAAGGAAAAACCGGCACGCCGGAATACGAGGCCCTGGAAAAGCGCGTGGAGGCCGCCCGGGAAGCACTCAGGTCGGTCCACCGCCCCTGATCCAGACGCTTCCGCTTTTACAGCCGGTTTTCCATCGCGATTCGCCGCAGCACTTCCCAGGCATAGAGCCCCGTGTTGTGGTTGTCGCTCCAGCTGACTTTCAGCGCGTAGTTCCCAGTGAGCGCGAGCGTCGAGGGATGGACATCCTCCGGGACGTTGTCGGGATTGAGCGTCCGCTCTCCGGTGAATTCGTTGACGCAGCTGGCGCATGGGCATTCCAGTCGCAGCAGGCGAAAAGGAATGCGATGCACGGCCCCATCGGGCCAGGTCAATTCAAGGATGCGCTCCTGTTTGAGAGCACGGATATTCGTCGGTTGCATGGCGCCAGTTCAGCGAGACCCGAAGCCCGGCTTCTCCAAACACGCCGGGCTTCTCACGGAGTGTAGCACGTCGCCCCGCTTCCTCCCCTCAGCTATCCTTCTCGTACCCACTCCCAACGACCAACCACCCACTCGCATTGCCCACCGCCGAGCAATACCTCCGTCCCGAAGTCATCCGCACCGTCGCGCGGCTCGATCTCCGCGCGCGGTTCATCGTTGAGGGCTTTCTCAGCGGTCTGCATGCCAGCCCGTTCCACGGTTTCAGCGTCGAGTTCAGCGAGCACCGCCGCTACACGCAGGGGGACGACCCCAAGGACATCGACTGGCTCGTCTACGCCAAGACCGACCGCTACTACATCAAGAAGTACCAGGCCGAGACGAACATCACCGGCTATCTGCTGATGGACCTCTCCGCCAGCATGGCGTACACCTATCGGCAGGAGCTCACCAAGCTCGATTACGCGATCAGTCTCGGGGCGGCGCTCGCCTATCTCATGGTCCACCAGCAGGACCCGGTCGGCCTCGTCACATTTGACGAGAAGATTCGCCATAGCCTTCCCGCCCGCAGCAAACGCTCCCAGCTTCCCAACATCCTCTCGCTTCTCGCGAAGGCCCAGCCCGGCGGCGAAACCGAGATCGCCAGGAATCTGCGGCAGTTCGCTTCGATGGTCAAGCATCGCAGCCTGCTGATGATCTTCTCCGACCTGCTGACCGACAGCGGCCCGGTGATCGACGCCCTCCGCATGCTCCGCTTCGCCGGGCACGACGTCATCGTGTTCCACATTCTCGACGAAGCCGAGGCGACGTTCCCCTTCGACGGCATGGTCGACCTGCAGGATCCCGAAACCGATCAGAACCTGATCGTCGATGCGGAAGGGATCAAGACCGACTACCTCGACGCCGTTCGCGATCTGCGGGAGACGTACAAGAAGGCCTGCTTCTCGGCCGGCGCCGACTACGTCCCGCTCGACACGAGCATGCGGTTCGACAAGGCGCTGCTGGAATACCTCTCGCAGCGGCGGGCGAGGTTCTAGGCCATTTTGATGGCGTCTGTACAGGCGATTAAACGGTTCTCGATTCGCATTTGTCCGTTCATCGACTGCGGAACCCGGAATACCAACTTTGAAGTTGTGACAGGTTTGGCCGATGATCGTTCCATTCGTGCTGCTGCTCGCGACGCTGGTCGCTCGCCTCGCGGGACGACTCGGGACGCGGTCACTCGATTCCTGGCCGGCGGCCGTGCGCGCCGGACTCGCGGCCATGCTCACGCTGACCGCCAGCGCGCACTTCAATTCGATGCGGCACGACCTGGTGAAGATGGTTCCGCCGGGCATCCCGGAACCGATGGCGATGATCACTTTCACGGGTGTCTGCGAACTCGCTGGCGCCGCAGGGCTGATGATCCCGCGGCTGCGAGTCGTCGCCGCATGGTGCCTGATCGTCCTGTTCCTCGCCCTCCTCCCGGCCAACATTTATGCGGCGCGTGAAGGAATCCGGCTGATGGGCAATCCCGCCACGCCTTTGTGGATCCGCATCCCGGAGCAGGCCGCCTTCATCGCGTTGACGTGGTGGTCCGGCATTCACAGAGCACGGCGATAACCGGCGCCGTTGCTCAACTCTTGACCGACGCGCGCCGCTGCCCCGGCATCCGGAACTGAATCGTCGGCTTCTGCCGCTGGGCTTCGCGCACGCGCTTCTGGAACACCGACAGCACATCGCTGCGGGTCAGCATGCCGATCGGCTTTCCGAGTTCGCCACGGGCCACAACCGGCAGCCGGCCGATGCCGTGGTTCACCATGTGATCCGCCGCCTGCCGCACCGTGCAGTCGTCGTAGACGAACTTGGGCGGCCGTGAGATCAGTTCATGAAGCCTCTGGTCGGCGCGAACCGCAGTGTTCAGCACATTCCTGCGGGTCAGAACCCCGACCAGGACGCCCGCCTCGTTGACCACCGGATATCCCTGGTGCGACGTCCCCGGGCCACCCGCCTCGATCCATGTCCGCACGCTTCCGACCGGGTCGTCCGCCTTCAGAGCCACCACCGGTTTCGACGCCACATCCCGAACATGAACATGATCGAGCGCATCGGCCATGTACTCTTCGGGCGTCTTGATCCCGCGACGGGCGATTTTCTCGGTCATGATCGAGTTGCGCATCAGCAGGCTCGAGGTGAGGTAAGCCGCGGCGCACCCGCCAAGGAGCGGCAGGAGCCCCACCGGCTGGAGGGTTGTTTCAAATGCGAAGACGGCCGAAGCCAGCATGGCCCGTGACGCGCCGGCGAACATCGTCGCCATCCCCACCAGCGCCGCGACGCGGACATCCACGCCGAGGAAGGGCGCCACTGTCGCGATTCCGGCTCCCATCAGCGCGCCGATGCCGCTCCCGAACGTGAGCAGTGGGGCCAGCGTCCCTCCGGATGTGCCGCTGCCGAGCGCGATGGCCCAGGAAACGAATTTCGTGCCGACGAGAACGGCAATCGTTCCGACGGGAACCGTCCCGGAGAGATGCCGCGTGATGTTGTAGTAGCCCACGCCGAGCGTATCGGGCACGTAATAGCCGACCAGACCGACCGCGAGACCGCCGATCGCCGGCCACCACATCCAGTGCACCGGAAGATGCTCGAAGGCGTCTTCGATTCCATAAACGATCCGGGTCACCCCGACTGACACGACCCCCATCAGGGCGCCGATCACGAGGTACGCGATCAAGGCCCCACCCGTTGGCTGGACGAGATTGGGCATGGGAAACGCCGGCCCCATTCCCGTGAACATCATCCGTATACCGTCGGCCGCGGTGGCCGCCAGTGCCACGGGAATAATCGACCGAGGCCGGAACTCGAACAGCAGCAGTTCAATCGCCAGCAGGACCGCCGACACGGGAGTTCCGAACACTGCCGTCATGCCGGCCGCCGCTCCGGCCGCCAGCAGCGTTTTCCGCTCGGCCGCCGTCGTGCTGAGGATCTGCCCCATCACCGAACCGAGCGCGCCGCCCGTCGCGATGATCGGCCCTTCTGCGCCGAACGGTCCGCCGGTTCCAATCGACACCGCCGCCGACAGCGGCTTCAGGAACGTGATCCGCGCGGGGATGCGGCTTTCATTCGTCAGCACCTGTTCCATGGCTTCTGGAATGCCATGCCCACGAATGGCCTTTGACCCGAATCGCGCCATCACGCCGACGATCAATCCACCGATGACGGGAATGACCACCACCCACCAGCCCATGTGGCTGACCGCCTCGGCGGGCGCGATTTCGCTGAACCCCACGCGTCCGAAGAAAGCCACATGGGTCACGAGGCCAATCAGGGCGACCAGCAACTGGCCCACGACGCCGGCGGCACAGCCGAGCAGAATCGCGAGACCGCAGATTCTCACCACTGCGCCGTCAATCGCCGACTGTTGCGCGGGAACGGCGGCCGCATCCGTCACCGCATCCAGACCGGGCGAAATCGTGAGCCCTTCCGTCGTGGCGGAAATGACGGGGGAATGATCCTTCATCGATCTGGTACTTCCATCGACGGCACGCAGGCCGGATTTCAAGAGAGGAAACAAAAAGTCCGGCCGCAGGAATGAGGCTGCGGAACCGGACCTCGTATGATGATGGTATCCTGTCCACCTGACGACCGCTGTTGAGCGGACCTTTCAGGAAAGTCACTTTTTTTTCTGGAACGAGAGCCGGCGTCCACGATGCGATTGTTTGAAGGAACCGTGTTTGACCGCCCGCCGCACTGCGAGAAATGCGGTCGGCTCGAAACGGAATGCGCATGCCCGCCGCCTGCGGTCGTCGAGATCGCGCCGGAGAAGCAAACAGTCCGCCTGCAGGTTGAAAACCGAAAACGCGGGAAGCAGGTTGTTGCGATCCGTGGGGTGAAGCTGAGCGAGGCCGGGCTTGATGCGCTGCTCACGAAATTGAAGAACAGCTGCGGGGCTGGCGGTTCGATCGATGACGGCGTGATCGAGATTCAGGGTGGGCAGGTGGAGCGGGTGCGGGCGGCCATGGAGAAGCTGGGCTACCGGGTGAAATGAAGCGGCGTCGGTCCGTTGTGCCCAACGATTCGATCGAGACGCGAGTAAATGGGTTCAGCACGTGACGTCCCGCGTCATGTCGTCGCCCCTGCAGAGCTTGAGCCCATGAAAGCACTCGCCTTTGACTCGCCTGATCCCTGGCGGTTCTACCTCGTTCATTCCGGACTGTTGCTGTTCACCGTCGGGGCGATTTTGGCCCTGTTGATTCGCAGCCGCCGACCGTCAGGGCCGTGGGACGTCGTTGCCTGGGCGTTGTTGATTCCGATCGCCGTCGTGATCGGGCGCTACCTGGAATTCGATGCACATACGGCACCGTTCGCCTATGGATTGGCTGGATTTCTGCTTCTGATCGGAGTTTCTGGAACGATCGTTTCATCGCTGCGATGGCTGAGGAAATCGACAAGTCCACAGACCGGGCTCGCGTTCGGCATGCTGGCCGGACTTGCGTTTCTGACGAACTGCATGATTCCCGTCACTCCCGCGAGAACTGCCGCGCGCCGTACGCAGTGCAAGAACAACCTGAAGCAGATCGGACTGGCCCTCCACAACTTCGCCGATGAACACGATGGCCTGCCTGAACCGATCGTTGCCACAGATCCGCCACGGTCGTGGCGAGTGGAAGTACTTCCCTATCTCGACGAGCACGCCTTGCGGAAGTCGTATCGGGACGATGCAACCTGGGACAGTGACGCGAACCTTGAACCGGGCCGCCACGGTAGGATCTACATGTGTCCTTCGATGGCTGATCCATACGACTCCAGGAAGCGAACACTGACCTGCTACACCGCAGTGACAGGCGAAAACTCTGCGTTCTCGCCAGAGAATCGAGTTCGCTTCCCAAATCTTCCGGATGGGGACTCGAACACCATTCTCGTGATTGAGGCGGGCGGGCGTGGGATCACGTGGACCGATCCGCGTGACTCAGACCTGACGACCCAGCCAATCAGGATCAACGCGGCGGGCGCTACGCCGACTGAGTCGCCCGCGATCGGTTCGTCACCGCACACGGGTGGTTGTCATGTCACGCTGGCCGACGGCTCGGTTCGATTCATTTCCGAGAACATCAATTCGGAACTTCTGAAGAAACTCCTGACCGCTGATGGCGGGGAGTCCATCGAGAACGAAGAGTTTTGAAGACTGCTCGAGCAGTGGTGTGTTCATCCGGAAGGGCTAGGCGACCTGCACCGTCGCTTTATGATCGGTGGATGCCCTCGCAAAACGAAGCCACCGCCGACATCACCAAACTGGCCGAACTGACGCAGGACATCCGCGTCGCGATGATGACGACGTTCCCGCCTGGCCAGAAACCGCATTCCCGGCCGATGTACACGACTGGCGTCGACCCGAAGACGTTCGACGGCACGCTGTGGTTCATGTCGCATGCCGAGTCGGTCAAGAACGACGAACTCGCTCAGAATCCCGAAGTGCTCCTCACCTACGCCGCGCCCGACAAGAACCGCTACGTCGTCGTCTACGGCCGCGGCCGCATCGAGAAGAATCGCGAGAAGGCCAAGGAACTCTGGAACGTCCACGCCAAGGGCTGGTTCCCCGGCGGCCCGGATGACCCTGCGCTCACCCTGATCGGCTGCGAAGTCACCACGGCCGAGTATTGGGATGGCCCGGCGCCCACTTCGTACTTGCTGAGCCTTCTGAAAGCGGTCGCGACCGGGACGAAGCCGCAGACGACGGGCGAGCACGGCAAGGTGACGGCGCGTTAAGAACGGTTTCTGTGTGCGGTCCTTCTGATGGAGGCTCTCATGCGGAACCGCACCCTGGCCTTGCTGCTCGTCGGATTACTCGCCGGGCTGGCCGTGGCCGTCGCCATCTCAATCAAATCCGACGGCTCTTACGCCGGACTGTTTGTCGGAGTATTCCTCGTCCCCATGGCGATGGTCATGTCCGCTCTCGTTTGCCTGGCCTGCGGCCTCCGGCAGGAACCGAGTCGCCACCGATGAGACCGTCGGGCAGGCTCGCGCCATGCGTTGCGGCTCCCCCTCACCAGATTTCCGTCAGGCAGCAGCCTGACCTACAGCGGCGCATCATTATTCTCCGGCCGGCCCTCAACGTAGAACCAGTTGTGAATCGGGTTCAGGATCTCCTGCACCTCGGCCAGCAATTGTTGATCCATTGGTTCCACGGCCCACCTGGCCCATTCGCGAACCCGCTCCGGCCGGGCGCTGCCGGTGACGCACGTCGTCATCTCCGGATTGGCCACGGAGAACTGCAGGGCGAGCTTGGCGATGTCGCTGCCGCGGGACTTGCAGTGCTCGGCCGCCTTCCGGGCCGTTTCGCGGACCAGCGGCGTCGCCTTATGCCAGGGCGGCAGCGGGTCGTTCGTCAGCAGCCGGGCCGAGAACGGTGCGGCATTCATGATGCCGACGCCCTTCTGCTTCAGGTACGGCACGAGGTCGCCGTACATCGTGTTCTGGAGCGTGTAGTGGTTGTACGACAGCACGACATCGAGCGGCGTCTGGTCGAGGATGAACTTGAACATCTTCATCGGGTATCCCGAGACACCGATGAACTTTACCTTCCCCTTCGCCTGCTCCTTGCGCAGGGCCGGCAGCGTCTCGTCGACGATCTGCTGCATGTTCACGAACTCTATGTCGTGGCAGAGCATGATGTCGACATGGTCGACGCCCATCCGCTCCAGGCTGATGTCGACGCTCTCCGTCACCCGCCGCGCCGAGAAATCGAAGTGCGAACCGCTATACCGGCCGAGCTTCGTTCCCAAGAGGTAAGAGTCCCGCGGGACGCCGCGCAGGGCGACTCCGAGCAGCACTTCCGACATCCCCCGCCCGTAGAAGGGGGACGTGTCGATAAAGTTCATCCCCGATTCCAGCGCCGCCGGAACCGCCGCCAGTGCCTCATTGATATCAACCTTCCGGAACTCCTGCCCGAGCGACGAAGCGCCAAAGCTGAGGATCGGAAGTGACAGGCCGGTGTTGCCGAGGGGACGACGGGGGAGCATGGTTTCTGGGGGAAAGAAAAGGGGGAACAGAAGGAAAGGAAGAGAAGGAAGGAGTCGGATGGAGTGGTCGTTTAGACAATGATCGATTCACCAATAAAGAAGGGCCAGGACGCAAATGTCTGTCGGGCCCGCAATCGGTGAGGGGATGCGATTCTTCCTTTCCTTCCTTTCCTTCTGTTCACACTCTTCTCTCATCAAGGGGATTTTACGTCACTGAAGGTTTGCGCCAGGCAGCAGCATCCGATGCAGTCCGTCATTCAATTTGAGTTCGTGGAAATTGAAGAGAAGCCCGACAGGAAGATCAAGCAGCCGCATGTAGCTCCACAGTTGAGCCTTGTGGACAGGGTGGACCTCCTGCACGGCTTTCACCTCGATCAACAGGCAGTTGTCCGCGACCACGTCGAACTTCAGCGTCTCCTCAAAGCAGATGTCCTTGTACCGGACCTGGACCTGTTGCTGGGCCTGACAGGAGACCCCGCGCAGCAACAATTCGTGGACGAGGCAGCGTTCGTAAATGCTTTCCAGCAGGCCTGGGCCAAGCGTCCGATGGACCTCGATCGCTGCTCCGATCGCGACGGATGAGAGTGCGTGAGCCCGGCTATACAGAGGATGCATGCGTAAGCCCGACTTGAGATCTGAAGAATTGAACAGAAGGCAAGGAAGAGAAGGAAGGGGCTTTGTGTGAGTTCATCCGAAGGTCGAAAAATCGTTCTGGATTCGCTCCAAGTCCGCTGAACAGCTCCAACGGACGTCTGCCGTTCTTCCTGTCCTTCCTTACCTTCTGTTCGAAACCGCTTCACCCAGCGCCGTTCAATACTCGTTCGCGGCCCCGGCGTCGCTCGCCGCTACGCTGGCGGCCGACGACTTCATCACCGCCTGCCGGATCTCCCGGCTTTCGGCTTCTGTCTTCAGCTTGGTGATCGCCGAGTCGAGCGTCATGAAGCCCAGGTCGCCGCTGATCCGGTCTCGCACGCTCACGCCGCCGTTGGCCTGGTCCTTGGGACCGACCACCAGCATGTAGGGCACAAGCTCCAGCTGCGCGTCGCGGATCTTCTTGTTGACGTTGGCGCTGCGGTGGTCGACGGTCACCCGCAGACCTTCCATTCGCAGCTTCGCGGCGACCTCTTCTGCATACGGGAGCATGCCGTCGTTCAGGCCGAGCACGCGCACCTGCTCCGGCGCCAGCCACAGCGGGAACGCGGCCGCGAAGTGCTCGATCAGCATCCCGCAGAAACGTTCCATCGAGCCGAACGGCGCCCGGTGAATCATCACCGGCCTGTGCGCCGCATTGTCGGCCCCGATGTATTCGAGGTTGAACCGCTCGGGCAGGTTGTAGTCGAGCTGGACGGTTCCCAGCTGCCACTCGCGGCCCAGGCAGTCACTGACCATGAAGTCCGCCTTGGGGCCGTAGAACGCCGCGTCCCCCTCGGCGCTGGTGAAGCTGAGGTTGGAGTTCTCGAGCACGTGCTGCAGCGTCCCTTCGGCCCGATTCCACAGTTCGTCCGAACCGACGTACTTGTCGGACTTCGGATCGCGCTTGGAAAGCTGCACGCGGTAGTCTTCGAGTCCCACGCTCTTCAAAACGAACTTCACGAGATCGAGCGTGCTCTTGAATTCCGCTTCGACCTGGTCGGGGCTCACGAACAGGTGGGCGTCGTCCTGGGTCAAGCCGCGGACGCGCAGCATGCCGTTCAGTTCGCCCGACTGTTCGTGGCGATAGACGGTGCCGAACTCGGCCAGTCGCACTGGCAGGTCCTTGTAGCTCCGCGGAGCCGCCTTATAGGCCTGGATATGGTGCGGGCAGTTCATCGGCTTCAGCAGGTAGCGCTCCTGCAGCCGCTCCCATTTCTTCAGGTAACCGGCGCGGTCTTCCGGGCTGGCCGTGGCCGGATAGTCGTGGAACTGGCAGCCCAGCGCGGCGGCCGCACTGAGGAAGTCCTTCTCGACCTTCTCGGTCAGCTGGCCTTCCTGCAGGCGGGTCTTCCAATGGTCGACCAGCTGCCCGGCGGGATGGCCGAACAGCGGCGGGAACTGCGACTCGCGGTAGTACGGGAAATGTCCGCTGGTCTCGTACATTTCCACCCGTCCGACGTGCGGCGAGTAGACCGGCTGATAGCCACGGCGGACCAGTTCCTTCTTGATGAAGTCTTCCAGCAGGGCGCGGACGGTCGCCCCTTTCGGAAGCCACAGGCACAGCCCCTGTCCCACGTCGTTGGAAATCGTGAACAACTGATGCTGCTTGCCCAGCACGCGATGGTCGCGGCGCTTCGCTTCCTCGATCTGAGTCAGGTAGGCATCGAGATCCTTCTGACTGAAGAACGCCGTTCCATACAGCCTCTGCAGTCCGCGGTTGTTGGCGTCTCCCTTCCAGTACGAGCCGGCCACGCTCAGGAGCTTGAACGCCTTGATCCGCCCGGCGTCCGGGATGTGCGGTCCGCGGCAGAGGTCGACGAACTCGCCCTGGCGATAGAAGCTGAGGTCCTGGTGGTCGGCCAGGCCGGTGTTGATATGTTCGACCTTGAGGTCCTGCTTGAGATCGCCGCAGAATTTGAGCGACTCATCACGCGACATGTGGAACCGCTCGAACGGTTCGGCCTCTTTGATGATCTCGGCCATCTCGGCCTCGATGCGCGGGAAGTCTTCCTCGCTGATTTTGTGCTTGAGGTCGAAATCGTAGTAGAAGCCGTTCCCGGTGGTCGGCCCGAAAGCGAGACTCACACCGTCGTACAGCCGCATGACGGCCCGGGCCATGATGTGGGCGCACGAATGCCGCAGAACGCCCAGGGCCTCCGGGTTCTTGTCGGTCAGCAGGCGCATCGGAATGGGCGACGCCGTCGACGCTTCAACGAGCGGGCGGGCCGCATCGACAATCGTGCCGTTCACTTCGGCCGCAATCGTGGCGTTGGCGAGCCGCTCGCCGATGGAACGGGCGACATCGAGGGCCGAGGCCGATTCAGGGAAATCTTTGAGGGTGCCGTCAGGCAGTTGAACGCTGGGCATGTGCAAGCAGACGCAAGAAACCGCCGGGAGGTTCGAGAGATCGCCGGTCGGAAGGTGGTTCCCAGCCGCGGCCGCCGATACGAGGGGCGACGCCAGCGCAGCCAGGGAGTCAGCGCGTTTCTAGCGGGAAACGCGAACCGGGGGAAGCGGGAGGTGGCTCCGCAGGATTGCCAGCGGCATGAACACCCTGTCCGGCCCGGTATGGCTTCATTTCCGCAGATAGTCGGGGCTTGCTCACAGGGATAGACTTCAGAAAACTCCTGAACCGCCGGACGCAGCCCGGCGTTTCCGTCCCACAGTCTGTTTCCGATTGGCGTATTTCGTCCCACTGCATGCCGGCCTGGTTGAACAAAGCGAGCAACGTCTTCCGGCGAAACACGCCGGAGGTTGAGCATCCGTTCGCTGTCCCGTGCGAGTGCGGACTGGTCCACCGCGGGATGCGCCGCAACCGGCATCAGAAGATCGTTTGCAGGGAATGCGGCGCCACCCGGTTTGTCCTCCCCAAGGACGTCTACCCCGCGCCGAAGAACCGCCCGGCCGAACCGGCGGCCCCTCCCGCCGCGCTCCCCGTTCTGAACCCGACCAAGGAACCGGCGGGCAGGCGCGGGAAATCGGTCGGCCGCCCGGAGAAACCCAGCCCGAAGGCGGCGCGGGACGCCGCCCCGGAATTCTTCGTCGTCCCCGCTAGCGGCCGGCTGGTCACGCCGTTCCGCATCGTCGTCGTCAGCATCGCCGCTGTGGCCCTCATCACGACCTATCTCACCGTCCAGAAGGTCCGGCGCGACGCCGCGACCACAGCGCTTCGCGAATCGACCGACGCCGCATGGGCCGCCGTCAAGAATCGCGACTGGAGAACAGCCAGCGAGCAGTTCGAGTTGGCGACCGCCGCCGTGACGACGCTCGGCCGACGCGACAGCACCGCCAGGCGCCTCGAATCGGGACTTCGCGAATCACGCACGATCGACCAGCTCTCCCCGAAATCATTGCTCGAAATCCTGGCCGAGGCCGATGCGACATCGGCCGATGCGGACAAATGGAAACGCCAGTTCCAGACCCACTATGAAGGACGCTGGCTCGTCTTCGATGGTCCCGTCGACCGGAAGCAAAACGGCTGGCAGGTCTCCTTTCCGGTCACCGTCGGCAAACGCAACCGCATCGTCCGCGTGCTCATCGACTCGGCAGCGTTCGACGACCTGAAAGAGTCCGACGGCGAACAGGGGGTGATTCTCGCGGCCAGACTTGCGGGCTGCGAACTCAGTGACAACAAGAACGTCTGGAACGTCACCTTCGAGCCCGACAGCGGATTCCTGTGGAGCCTGCCCGAGACGTTTGACGCACTCGGCATCGATGGCGGCGAGTTCCGATCCCCCGACCAGACGAAGGACCTCCTCACCCGCCAGGCGGAACAGAATGGCATACTCTCCGAGGTGACCCCGTGAGCCGCGGCCCCTTCACCGCAACCCTGCGCGCCGCCGTCGTCCTGCTGGTTCTGGCATCGGCCGGGCGATCGGCGTTCGCCCAGGGGGAGGCCGAATCGATTCAGGCGTTCGTCGAACGGAAGGAACAATGGGGCGCGCTGGCCGGCGCGCGATTCGTCATTGAAGGCCGCGTTGCCTTTCTGAGCCCCCAGACGATCCAGTTCGATCGCTGCGACCTCGTCTTCCGCCTGCCGCCGGGAACCCCCGTGCTGCCGCGCGATACGCGCGTCGCTGAGGTGACCGGCAAACTCGTCCGCGAAGGCATGCGCGTGTCCTTCGACGTCGAGTCGCTCCGACGCCGGGACAGCGACGTGGAAACACTGCGCAGTCGCCGCGGCCGGATCGACTCCACCCGCCCCGAAGCCTGGTTCGAACTCGCCGACTGGGCCGCCGGTCGCGGGGCGTTCTATGAGGATTCCGAACTGAAGAAGCGGGCTGAAGAGTTGCGTGAGATCGGTTTGACCGCAGAGTCGCGGCGCCTGAAATCGGATGACGCGGCCGGATATCTCGAACTCGCCAGACGTGCGGCCGCCTGGAACCTCGACCAGGGCGTCGGCTGGAAGTTCACGCATGACGCCGTCCGTATCGAGCTGACGAAGGCCCGCAACGACCCGATGAACAACGGCGGGGCCGTTCTCGCGATGGTTCTCAAGAGCCTGCCCGGCGCCAACACGCCGTTGACGCCTGAGGACGAACCGCTGCGCCAGGCCTACGACCGGAACTACGCCGAGACCTATGCCCGGGCCGATACCGACACTCGGTTCAAGCTCCACCGTGCCCTCTACATTCAGATTCTGCTCGCACTCATCGATCGCGATATCGATCCGGAAGGAAAGAACGGCTACGCCGTTGCGGCGCGGATCTCGAGCCAGATTCCGGAGCTCGAAACACTCGCCGAATCGCACCGCAAGAAGGAACTCGCCTGGCTCAAAAGTCGCGTCACGTCGCTGACCCGAGATGAAATTGTCGACTTCGCAAAGAAGCTGACCGACCGCAAAGAGGACGCCGAGTCGAAGCAGGTCCGCCAGGACTGGCTCCGCTCCCGCGAACCCGCCGCACGGCTCGCCGGAACCCGCGGGCTCACGCAGCTGGCCGATGACTACATCGCCCTTCTGAACGACGAGAAGACGGCGATCACTCTCTACGAGGCCGCCTGGGTCTCCAATCCTCAGTCGCCTGAAGTGACCGACTGGCTGACGAAGCGTGGCCTGGTCGTTGATGGGAACCGCTGGGTCCCCGCGAAGATGGTCGCCCAACCGACGGAAGACCGGTTCGCACAGGCGATCCAGGAAGGCCAGGTCCTTCCGGGCATGACCGGCGAGCAGGCCCGCGCCGCACTCGGCACGCGTCCCTCGTCCATCATGCGCCAGGCGTCCCTCGGTCAGGTCACCGAGCTCTGGATCTACAGGACTGAGGGGCTCGTCGTCACGCTGTCGCGCAAGACCGGCAACAGCGAATCGCACGTGGAGAAGGTCGCCTCGCTGCCTGATGAAGCTCCCTGACTGCCCCGCCTCAGAGCGTGCGGTGAGATGTCCCCGCCGCGATGGCCTTCGGCCAGAAGGAAGCCAGCAGCGATCCGGTCCGTGCGTAAGGGACACAGATTGTCACCCGCGATCGTGGACTCCCGATCGAAGTGTCCACCCGGATCTCCGCCACAGGAACCTGCAGCGCCGCACTGATCGCGGCCCTTTCGGACGCGATGACTTCGGCCCGGGATTCACCGGCTCCGGCGACGCGATCGGCCGCGCTCGCCAGCCGGGCTTCGATGTTCAAGGCATGCCGGACTTCCACCACTCCCAGCAGGAGCAGGCCCGCGACGGGCGCAAGAAGTACCAGTTCAATCCACAGCGCTCCGTTGCGTGTACGGCGGGAGAATGGCAGCTTCGCCGACATGGGAGGTGCTCCACCAGCGAAAGAATCCGGGGACTCTGGATCGTGGCATCGCCCAAACATAACCTCCATTTCGGGTCTCGTTGCCGAAACGCAACATTTCCAGCCCTGCCGCCGAGTCAGACGTTCCGGTTGTAGGCACTGGGGCGACGAGACTGTTCGGGAGAGGAACTGACGACATGGCGAAGACCATCTTCAAGCGGATCATCGACAGGGAGATTCCGGCCGCGATCGTTTACGAAGACGACGAGGTCCTCGCCTTCAACGACAACAATCCACAGGCCCCGGTCCACGTTCTGGTGATCCCGAAGAAGGAGCTCCCCTCCGTCGCCGATGCGGGCGATGACGACACGCTGCTCCTCGGCAAGCTGCTGATGGCTGTCCGGAATATCGCCCGGCAGCAGGGTCTCGAGAACGGCTACCGCATCGTCATCAACACCGGCCCCGACGGCGGACAGACCGTCTCCCATCTCCACCTGCATCTCCTCGGCAAACGCCCGCTGCACTGGCCGCCCGGCTGATCCCGGGAGCAACGTCCGGCCTCAAGCAGCCGCGCCTCTGCCCGGTTCGGCCGCTTCCTGAAATCCGGCGAGTGGCTCGAATTGATGACCGCCGGCATTTCGTCCGACTGCGCGGATGACTGGCAGTCGGAGCGGTGTGCGAAGGCGTCAGTCTCGCTGGCGCGGAGATTCTCTCGGTCTGCGCAAATCCCCATGCCGGGATGCGCGCCCTGTGATCTACCCGCTCAAGCCGGCAGCTTTTACCGTCCAAACAACACTTGTGTGGACAATGCTTGTCCGAACAAGTATTGTGGGCGAATCGTCCTTCCTCTGACAGGCGTCGCCGTGGCCGCTCCCGAGGCACTCCCCGCTCTCCCACCCGGAAAACGCCGCGCGGCCGTCGGCCTCGGCCTCTACTCCCTCCTGCTCATCCAGGCCGTCTCCAGCTTCCTGATCGTCCGCTGGATGGGCGAACGAAATGCGTTCGGCATCGTCGCCAGCCATGTCCCCGCAGCCACCGCAACGAGCGCCCCCAGGGCCTCCGCTGTGGACATCGAGTTTCACGTCCTGGTGACCCTGGTCGCGGTGATCGGCGCCGGCCACCTGCTCGCCCGCCTCTTCCGCCGCTGGGGACAACCTCCCGTCGTTGGTGAAGTCGTCGCCGGCATCTGCCTGGGACCATCGGTCCTTGGCTATTTCGCCCCCTCGCTGATGCACCAGCTGATTCCGTCCACGACCGCCGATCCCCAGGGGGCGGTCGCCGCAGCACTCAAGATGATCGGAGAGCTGGGGGTTCTGCTCTACATGTTTGTCGTCGGGCTCGATCTCAATCTGGTCAAGCTCCGCAACAAGGCGGGCGCGGCCGTCGCCATTTCCCACGCCAGCATTCTGTTCCCGTTCGTCCTCGGCGCCGTCCTCTCACTCTGGCTGCATCCGCTCTACGCGCCCGAAAACATCGCCTTTACGCCATTCGCGCTGTTCCTCGGCATCGCCATGTCGATCACGGCGTTCCCCGTCCTGGCCCGCATCCTCACCGACCGCAACCTCGAAACCACTCCCCTCGGCATGATGGCCATGGCCTGTGCCGCGGCCGATGACGCGACCGCGTGGTGCCTGCTCGCTGTGGTGGTCGGCATCGTCCAGACCCAGGCCGGAAGCACCATTGCCGTCTGCCTCAGTGCGCTGGGGTACATCCTGGCAATGTTCGTCGTGGTCCGGCCCCTCGTCGTCGCCTGGTGCCGACGTGTCGATCTGCAGGTCGGCGCCCTGACAAACGGCGTCCTCGCGGCCGGCTGCGTCGGCGCCCTGCTCTCGGCCCTGATCACGAAGACGATCGGCATCCATGCCATCTTCGGAGCCTTCCTGCTGGGAGCGGTGATCCCCAGCGACAGCCGGGTCGCCGGCTTCCTCAAGACGCGTCTTCGTGATTCCGTGACTGTCCTCCTCCTCCCGGCGTTCTTCGCCTATACCGGAATGCGGACGCAGATCGGCCTCGTCTCTGGATGGCAGCAGTGGCTCGCCGTCGCCGTGATCATCGTCGTGGCAACCGCGGGGAAATTTGGCGGGACAGTGATGGCCGCCCGCTGGACCGGAATCGGCTGGCGCGACTCCGCCGCGCTCGGCGTCCTGATGAACACCCGTGGCCTGATGGAGCTGATCGTGCTCAACATCGGCCTCGATCTGGGTGTCATTTCCCCAACGCTCTTCGCCATGATGGTCCTCATGGCGCTGGTCACCACAATCAGCACGTCACCGATCCTGGCGCGTCTGATGCCCGAATCGCTGAAGGCCGAACCACCCACCCTTGCCCCGGCCCGGCCGCCCCTCCGTTGATCGTCCGACCAACTCCCTCCCCCGTCCTCTCCCGCCCGTTGCACTCCTACTCCGCGGATCAGCATGCAAACCTGCACCACGAAAGGCGGCATCCTGTCGGTCTGCATCACCACGTTGCTGCTTCTCGACCACGTCCGCTCGGACGACCGGCCGCCTGCGAAAGCCCCTGAAAAGCAACCACCGTCACTGGCCGAGGCCCGAGCCCGCGCACAGCTGCTGCACGAAACCCTCCATTCCACGTTGCATGTCGTGCATCGCGACTTCTATCGTGAAGACGATGGACTTCCGATTCCCGCGGCGTCGATGACGCGCGTGTTTCGTCACCTCGAAGAGGAGCAGGGGGTCGTGCTTCGCTGGTTGGCAGTCGACGGCGAGGCGATGAACGTTGACCATAAGGCCCGCGACGATTTCGAGCGGGCCGCCGTGAAAGCGATCCAGGCGGACCAGAAACCGTTCGAGTCGAGGGAAGGAGGCGTTTATCGTCGGGCGGCCGCGATCACGCTCCGTTCCGAATGTCTCAAGTGCCACGTTCCGAACCGGAAAAGTCTCGAAGACCGTTTCGCCGGACTGATCATTTCGATGCCCTTCGCCGCCGGGGAGTAGCTCACGTGCCCGACCACGATTCCCCGCTGCCCGAATGGATTCTCGACGTCCCTCAGTCGGCCGAAATCTTCGACCGCTGGGGGCTCGACACGTCCTGCGGTGGAAAGTCGCTCGACTTCGTCTGCCGGCAGGCCGGCCTGGATCCAGCCGTCATCCTCGCCGAGCTGATGCCCCTGCTTCCGCCCGAGGCTCAGGTCGCCCCGCCGCCCGCTCAGCCCCTTGGCCAGTCGTAGCTGCTCTGCTGGCGGAAGCCTTTCAGCATCATCGCGCCATCTTCGCGAAGCGTCAGCAGCGAGGCGCCGCTGTTCTCTGGGCCCGAGCCCTCGACCATCGCCCGCAGCGTGCAGTAATGGATGCCGGCGATCTCCTTGTAGTCGTTCTTGTGGCTGTGACCCTGGAACACCGCCTGCACATTGCCCGACTGTTCGAGGAGCTTCCGCACCTCCGGGCAGTTCTTCACTCCGTGATCGTTCGAGACATCCAGCCGCTGGTGGGCAAACACGATCGTCGGCCGCTTCGCCGCCTTGAGATCCGCCTCCAGCCATTCCATCTCCGCTGGCGGGATGTTGGCGTCCTTCCACGATGACATCTTGCGGCCGTACGGCTTGCCATTGCTGCTGAAGCACGCATCGAGAATCACGAAGTGCCAGCCGCCGCGATCGAATGACGTGTACGACTTCTCCTGCTCGACGCCGCCCAGGAACTCTTCTTTCGTCAGCAGATCGACGCAGTGGTTTCCGAGCACATACCAGCGATCCTTGCACAGCGAGGCGAACTCCCGATTGATCCGCTTCAGGTAGCCCAGTTCGACATCGACGCCATCCGCCGCGTCGATCAGGTCGCCCAGTTCCACGAGGAACGCCGGCGGTTCCGAAGCGAACTCTGCTCCCGCCGACGCCAGCTTGCCGAGCGTCTCGCGGTAGTAGCGAGTTCCCGCGGCCTCCTTGTCCGCGTAGTGCAGATCGGTGATGAGCCCGATCCGCAGCGGCGTCCCGGACTCCGCCGACCAGCCGGATGTCGCCGCACTTCCGAGCAGGACCAACCCGGCGCGCTGGAGAAACGCGCGGCGGCCAATCGGATGTTCGATACCGGAGAAATGACAAGTCATGGGAGAGCCTCTGGTGGTCCTGCGTCCATGCGAATTCCGTCATTCGGCGTCATCAGCTGCCGAATGACCAGCTGCAGTTCGGCATGATTGCAGAAATAGTTGTTGATGTGACCGGGCGTCTGGAACCGAGAGACGTTGAAGCCGTCTTCAATGTCGTTGTAGTAGACACAGCTGTTCCCAACGACCGCGACGACCCAGAACCCGCCGCCCTCGTTGCCCCACGGGCTGAGTTTCCATTTCTGTGGCACGATGCGGATTGAGGTCCACCAGATCCGTTCTGCCGGTGACATCTTGCGAAGGCCAGCGTCGACCAGTGACTCAAGTTCCTCGAGGGCAATCGGTGTCCAGCCCATTACTTCCCTATCGAGCGTCGCCGTGGAGTTCTCGTTCCACGCCGCTACACGGAACTCCAAATGGCTCTACCATCGAAACAGTCACACGCCAAACTGCCTGCGTCAACCTTGCCGAACCGGGTCGCAACGAAAGCGGCCGACCGTCCTGATGGAGAGGAATCCCGCCATGTCTACCGATGCCATCTTTCGCAGTTCGCTCTCGACTCTCCTGGTCGAGATTTTCGATGGACCACCAGGGGCCGAGGCCTTCATTCTCAACCCGAAAGATCCGGGCCTGGCCCGACAGATGGAATCGATCTCGGCCGAGACCGCCTCGACGCGCCCCATGCCGGGCCAGACGACCATCGCCGCCCATCTCGACCACGTCCTCTACGGCCTGACTCTTCTCAACCGCTGGGCCGACGGCGAGGAGAACCCCTGGGCGACCGCCGACTGGTCGGCGAGCTGGAAGCGGACCGTCGTGAACGAGGCGCAATGGAAAGACCTGTGCGGCCGGTTCCGGGACGGAGCGGCCCGGTGGAAGAAGACGGTCGCCACACGAACCGACTGGAATCCTCTGACGGCCTGCGGAGCAATCGCCAGCTGCGCCCATACCGCATACCACCTCGGCGCGATCCGGCAGATCCTCGCGGCCATGAACGCGAATACCGCTCCAACGTAGTCGTACCGCCCTCCGCCCCCGGGCAATCCGCGCCGTCAGCGGTAGAGGTCGCCACGATGCGCATATGCGTCGAAAGCGTCCAGCAGGCCGACCGGCGCATCGTCCGGCCGCGTGAAGACGCGTGTGCACGAGTTGCATCGATAACGGTACGGTTCGTACTGCAGCGGAGCATGCTGGATGTCGCCACTGTGGCAATGCACACACTGCGGCAGGCAGGCCGCGAGCGCGGAGTACGCCGCCAGGCAGGCAAAGGCGGTGATCGGCAGCATCAGCCCTGACAGAACTCGTTTCACGTGTGGCCCCCACGCTTCCGGATCCGACGCCAGCCAAACAAACGCACGGCAATGGCAACCTGAATTTAACCGCGAGCTGGCGCGTTTGCACCGCCAAATTCCGGCGGGCAATCAGGCCTCATAACACTGGAGCCACGCTCGCCGCGGGCCTGTGCTCGTCCCGTCCGCAGCCAGCGTCAGTCCACGGCGCTGAACCGAACGTCATTCCCCTCCAGGGAGGCCGTGAGACGTTGTCGTTCACCGGGAGCCAGACGCGCGAACCGGATCACCGGACGCAGCGCGGGAACGCCGGCAGCCTTCCCGCGCTGCCATTTCGACCAACGAATCGACGCTCGCCTTGACAGGCAAGTCACCACTTGCCTATCGTAAGCCTTGTGGCTGATCTGTTTGAAGCCCTGGTCGCTCCGGCACGACGCGCAATTCTCGACGAGTTGTGCGAGCGCGATGGGCAGACCCTGTTCGAGATCTGTGCTCGACTGGCAATGAAGCATGGGCTCAATCACACCCGCCAGGCCATCTCCCAGCACCTCGATGTGCTCGAAGCTGCCGGCCTGATCAGCACACGCCGTGAAGGGCGGTACAAGTTTCACGACCTCAACAAGGCTCCATTGAGCGCCATCGTCGATCGATGGCTCAAACCAGGCCGGAAAGGCGAAGGCTCATGAAAATCGTTGTCACCAGCGTCCTCGTTGACGACCAGGAAAAGGCCCTCCGGTTCTACACCGAGAAACTCGGCTTCGTCAAAAAGCACGACGTCCCTATGGGCGAGTTCCGGTGGCTGACTCTCGTCTCGCCTGAGAACGCGGAGGGGACCGAGCTTCTGCTCGAGCCCGACCAGCACCCGGCCGCGCGGCCGTTCAAGCAGGCCCTCGTCGAAGACGGAATTCCCTACACCTCCTTCGGCGTCGCCAATATCCAGGCCGAATACGATCGCCTCTGTGCGGCCGGCGTGCAGTTCACGCAGCCGCCGGTGGCGATGGGCCCGGTCACCACCGCGGTCTTCGATGACACCTGCGGAAACCTGATCCAGATCGCGCAGCAGTAGCCTCGCTTCACACCCGGGTGGGGAATCCTCATGGTCGACGCCGCCTGCATCGATCAATGCAGCCGCTGGCAGCGTCTGCCATGGGTGACATGCCAGCTTGTTATTCAGTTAGGCCAAGCCGCGTTCTGCAGAACGATGCGATAGCCGTCCGGGTCTTCGAACGTCTTGCCCAGGCGATCCCAGTAAGGGTTGAACGAGGCGACGGCAGTATGCCCCGCGGCCTCCAGCCGCGCGACCGCCGTCGCCCAGGCGGCGTGATCGGGAAGATAGAACACCAGCAGGTTGTCTTCCGTCGGCGCCCGGCCAGCACGATGTCCGGCCCTGCGGGTGAACTCCAGATGCCAGTTCGCCCCCTGAACTCCCAGCATCACGCCGTCGAAACCGGCATGATTCTCGAATGCGCCCAGAACCTCCATTCCCAGGCCATCACGATAGAACGCGACGACCGGCTCGAGGTCATCGGTGGGCCGGGCGATGCGGAGCGCGCCGTACGCAGACATGCGTGAACCTGATGAACCGGGAGTTTGCAACCTTCCTCACACCTTCGGGTGCACAGTGAAGGTTCTCAATCGGAACGAGTTCAGACAACTTTCAGGAGGAAGCCGCTCCCCTGCAATTCGACAGAGGGACTACTCTCCCGGATTCCGCGCCAAATGCGTTCCCCTGAGGTTCCCTTCACCTCTCGAGCCTTTTCTGCGAGGCGAGGAGTTGCGGCTCTCGAGAAACCAGGGAAAACCCGGCCCGGGAGGTTGACCCGGGTGCGTCCATCCGAGAATCAGGACGTCAGGCTTCGTGCTCTGCGGGCGCGGCGAGTGCTCCCCACGAAGTCTTTGGAAACGGACCGATGGAAGGAATTGATGTCTCTTCGCAAATTGACGCTCCCGCTGTTCGCCCTCCTGACGATGGCCTTCGCGACCCCGGCCGAAGCCAGGCCGATCTACAGCGCCCCCATGCCGGTTCCGCTTCCGGGAATTGCCGCCGATGGGACGCTCGATTTCGAAACGCTGGGCAGCGAGGGGGTGGGCGTTTATTCCGTCTCCCTCACACGCAAAGGCGTCATCTTTGAAATCGAAGCGACGGGCATCGTCGCAAACCTGACGGGAAAGAAGTTCACCTCCAAGGATTACCTCGACTTCATGGGCGGTTCCGAGGTTCCCCCGGAACCGGGAGAGATGGACATCAAGAAGTTCAAATACACCGTCACCAAGAACGGGAAGGCGACGCTGAAGGCGTCCTTCACGACTGACGTGTTCCCGATGCCCTGAAGCAGCCATTTGAGACGGTGAAATCCAGAAAGGCGTGAGGCCCGTTGAGCCTCACGCCTTTCTTCATGTCCTGGCCGATCATCTCCGGCCGCCGCGCGATAACGCGGTCGATGATCCGGGCAGCACCAGCAGCCGCGGGGCCGTGTCCGCATCGCGGGCGACCGTAATTACGTCTCCAGTTTGAAGTCGAACACGTTCTCGCCCGGCTTCACATCCGCCTGCAGTTCCGACTTCGTGTTGTAGCGGGCCGGAATCTTTGGCTTCGAAGGCTTCACCGCTTTCCGCTGCGGCGCATTCTCCTCACTCTGGGCGTCGTCCGCGTCATCTTCTCCTTCACTCGGGGCAATCTCGACGCGATTCTTCCCGAGCTTGGTGCCTCGCGTCTCGCGAACGTAGATCAGGTCGTACGTGCCGTCGGCCGTCGTCGTGGCCTTGGCCGGGCGACCATTCTCGGGAAAGAAAACGACAGCCATGCCAGCGAGCGGCTGGCCGTCCAGCGTGATTGTTCCCTTCACCTGGCCCAGGTCTGGCTGGTCGCTGACACCGCCGCACCCGGTCAGATTCAGGGTCAGAATGGCCACCGTGACTGTGAGAAAACTCTGCTGCACCAGTTTCACTGTCGAATCCTGCCTCGTCAAAAAGAAGGAACTTCGGGAAACGGAAACAAGCCGCGCAGGTCGTCCTGACGCGGCTCGCCGATCATCCGCTCAAATCAGAACTCGCCGAGCGTTTCGCCGCCGGCCCGGGTCATCGTGCCCTGGTAAGTCTTCATGTCCATGTTTTCCGACATGAACCGGACCGCCCCGTCGCCGAACACGAAATGAGCGCCTCCGGTATGCCAGCTCCCGGTCGCTTCTTCAGCGCCGCCGTTGATCGGATCATTCCCTTCAGCGGCGATCATGTGCTCCGTCATCTCGGTCGGCGGATTGCTGTCCGCGCCGTTGGAGAACACGACCCGACGATCACAGCCTGCCCCGAAGCCCCCCATGGCGTCGCCGCCGCTATCCGGGACTTCCGCGACGAACACCGTATTCGACATCCCGTCCTTCACGTCCGCGAAACGGACGGCGCTGCTCACGTGGAACACTCCGCTGCCGTTCATGCATCCCCAGGGATCCGTTCGATTATGAGCGGGAGTCGTCAGGGATGTTCCGTTGTAGCAATCGTCGTTGCCGTTCCCGATCCGGATTCCCATGCTGCCGTTGTAGTTGCACGTCTGATAACCGTTCTTCTGCGAGCCGTTGCGGACATCCGGCTGCGAAGGACACCAGAACACCGACATCGTGGTCTGCTTCAGCACCAGCGTCTTGCCGGTATTCTGATCCCCCTTTTCGTTCCCCATCCCGTCATCTCCCTGGATGGCGTTGAACAGCGGGGCCTGGTCGAGAAACGGCAGGATGCTGGCCTGCCAGGTCCAGCCGTGACCGTTGTCCTGAGTCCCGGCCGGGTTCAGCAGCACGACGCTGCCAGGTGGCAGAATGTTGTGCGAATCGACGTAGTTGTGCAGCGACAGGCCGATCTGCTTCAGGTTGTTCTTGCACTGCGTCCGCCGCGCGGCCTCCCGCGCCTGTTGCACGGCCGGCAGCAGCAGGGCAATCAGAATGGCGATGATCGCGATCACCACCAGCAATTCGATCAGCGTAAAACCCCTCCGAGCTTTCATCTCAAAACCTTCCTGAATGAACGGGCAATCACGAGCTGCGAACGCACGGGCGCGACATATCGCGCTCCGAGACGCACGAGTTCCATCTGTACGGGACGAGCGAGAGTCCTCGCCTTGATGTCGAAACTTCCTGGTCGCCGGCCCGAGGAGGAATTCGCTGGGCCGGGCCACGCCTGTCAATCACGGCGTCCGATCACCACTTGGCGCGTTCGACAACCGGCAATGAGATGCCTGAAAAACGGGTGGCCGGCAGAACGCTTCATCGATTGAATTGCGATCCTGACCTTGTTCGGGGGGCACCGTAGCGCGTCAATGTGAAGGAACCATGTAGAGGCGATGAACTTCACGGGAGCGCGCAACCTTCCCGTCGTGGCGCGGTGTTGGCCTCAGAGACTCCCCCTCGTGGCATAAACCAGCCCACAAAAAAAGACGTGGCGCCGATCAGGCGCCACGTCTTTGGTGATCCTCGTCCGATCGCGGAACGCCTGCGGCCAACGCAGGCGACCGGTCTCAAGCCGCTACTTCGACTCCAGCTGGAAATCGAAGACGTTCTCCCCCGCCTTCACATCGACTTCCAGCTCGCTCCTGGTGTTGTATCTGGCCGGAATCACCGCTTTGCTCGACTTCGCGGCCTTTTTGGCCGGTCCAGCGTCATCACCCGTCTCGGCCGACGGGTCGTCTTCCTCTTCGGTATTCCCGATCTGCACCTTGTTCTTGCCGAGCTTCGTCCCCTTCGTGCTGCGGATGTAGTTCAGTTCGTACTTCCCTTCCGCGTCGGTCTTGCCCATGGCGGGCCGCCCGTCCAACGGCGAGAACATCACCGCCACGCCGCTCAGCGGCGTGCCGTCCATCGTGATGGTCCCCGTCACCTGTCCCAGGTCTGGCGCGTCGCCGGGACCGCCGCAGCCCGCCAGGTTCAGGACCAGAAATGTCATGGCGGCCGCGAGAGAGCCGCAGGGTTTGAAAGTCACGTGAGAAACCTCGGAATGAAAAGCGGAATCCGGAAATGACAAAGCAAGCCTTATCAACCGACGACAAGGCTTGCTCTTGATTGAAACCAGCAGCCGGTCGCCCGCGAATCAGAATTCGCCGACGATTTCACCACCCTTCCGGGTGCTCAGCGCCCGGTAGGTGTCCATGCTGATGTTCTCCGAGATGAACCGCACAGCTCCGTCGCCCAGAGCGAAGTGCGCTCCGCCGACATGGAAGCTGCCAGCCGCTTCCTCGGCCCCGCCGTTGATCGGGTCGTTGGTTTCGGCCGCCATCAGGTATTCCGTCATCTCGGTCGGCGGATTTCCCTCCGCGCCCGTGGAGAAGACGTATCGGCGATCGCCGCCGGCGTTGTAGTCGCCCAGGGCGTCGCCGCCGGTGTCGACCACTTCACTGACGAAGATCGTGTTCGAGAGGCCATCCGAGACGTCACGGAACGAAACGCTGCTGTTGATGTAGAAAATTCCGTCGCCGTTCATGCAGCCCCAGGCCTTCGTCCGGATGTCATTCGGAGTCGCCAGGCCCTGGGCGCTGTTGTAGCAGTCGTCGTTGCCGTTCCCGATATAGCGGCCCATGTTGCCGTTATAGTTCGACGGGGCGTAGCCGTTCTTCTGGCTGCCGCCGCGCACATCCGGCTGGGACGGGCACCAGAACACCGGAATGACCGTCTGGCCGCCCAGCTTCTGCTTCGCGCCGTTCTGGTCGCCCGTGTCGGTTCCCAGGCCGTTGTTCTCCGGCCCCTGGATCGCGTTGTACATCGGCGCCTGGTCAATGTACGGGAGGATGCTGGCATGCCATGTCCAGCCGAAGCCATAATCCTGGGTTCCGGCCCCGTTCAACGACGCGACGCTCCCGGACGGAAGCTTGCTGAACGTGTCGTGGTAGTTGTGAAGCGCCAGGCCAATCTGCTTCAGGGCGTTCTTGCACTGGGTTCGCCTTGCGGCCTCCCGCGCCTGCTGCACGGCCGGCAGCAGAAGAGCAATCAGAATGGCGATGATCGCGATCACCACCAGCAACTCAATCAGCGTAAAACCCCTCCGAGACTTCATGATAAAACCTTCCATAAACGTCGAGCGGTAAACGAATTACAGATTGTTAAGAATTTCACATCAATTGGCGGCCAACGCCAGTGGTTCATCCGCTTGAATTCGGGGAAATCCAGAAATTCTCATCGTTCGTCCAGATGAGATCCGTACAGTCGCGAATAGTTCGCGAGGCGAATCAACAGTCATGCCGTCGCCACAAATCACGATTTGAAAGCGACTTCCGATCGAACGCGGCCAACAACACATGAAAGTCCGTTCATATGTCGCTTGCTGGAGGGCGGACTGTCGAAAATGGCCAGCGCATGGCGCAGAGAACGGTCACCAGGCCAGCGCAGGTCGGCCAAGGCGCCTCCCCCGCCTACAGCGCGGGCTTCAGCTCGAGCACGACGCCCCCGATGACGAGCGCGCGGTCGGCCCCTTCCTTAAACGTCAGGCCGTCCCGAATCTCATAATACCCCCGCGCGTCATACTCCTTGCCCCGCACCGGAAACCGGCCCCGCTCGAGCAACTCGAGGGTGACGAAGTCCGTCTTCTTCTGAAGCCCGCTGCGGCCAGCCGGATCGTGGACCAGAAACAGATCCGGCGCCGGATTCTTCCGGGCATCCTCGCCATACCCCACCACGCACAGCCAGTGGCGATCCAGGTCGGCATAAGCCCCCGCCGCCTCATCGAACTTCGACCACTGGATGTTCAGCCACGCGCAGGCACGTGGATTCGCCACAGCCGCCCGCACCCAGTCGCGATCGAAATGCGCCCCCGAGGATTCGAAGCTCCCTTTCGAGGGCAGATATCCGCGATACTCGATTCGCGCGAGCTCATATCCGCGATCGTTCACATAACCCCGCAGCGCCTCCATGAGTCGCGGCGGCATCGTGCCCCGCAGCCCGGCGGTGTCCATGTAGTTCCTGGCCGCCAGCGCATTGACCAGTTCGATCTGGCCCGCCTTCCCCTTCGTGGCCGTCGGGAACAACTTCGGGTAGCCGTGATTCGCCAGCCAGACGAACTGATCCGACACGGCCACCGGCCCGCAGAACTGCCTGCCGCCGTCGGCAAAGTCGCCCGCCTTGTCGGTCTGGCACAGGTCGGGCGTTCCGCCAACGCGTTCCGTATGCGACGCGGGAAGCGGTTGCTGGAACAGCAGCGGCAGGAGAATCGCGATCATGAAAAAGGCCCGGCGGATGAATGCGAAGGCATCAGCGTCGCGGGAATGCTCAGGCCGGTCAACGGCTCACCGCGCTACGCCGATTTGCGACGCCGCACCGCGGGCCGGGTCACAACATACAACACGCTTCGACTGAACTTGCCCACCGGCTGAATCGCGCCGCACCGCGCCAGGCAATACACCATTTTCTGCGCCAGCCAGCGGGGGATCGATGCCGCCTCCGACAGGTCCTGGGTATGAAATGGCGATGGCAGCTGTGCGGGAAGGAGAGCGGCCAGATCGGCCGCCGTGCGGAACATGTGCCGCGAGACGACGTTCAGCAGAAAGCGGTCTTCGACGCGATAGTCGGGACCGTTGAAACGTCTTCGGCGTCGCGGAATCCGTCGCTCCTCCTGCTCGATGAGGACGACCTCCAGTTGCAGCCGTGGATGAGGGAAGACCGCACCGAACCGAACCAGTTCCTCGAACAGGTGAAACGGGTTTCGCTTCAGCGGGCTGTATCGCCGGCTGACTTCGGCCCCGCCCCCCGCCTGCCGTCGCACGATCAGCGTCCGGGCCGCAATCGGTTTGACCACCGTGACGCGATGGTCGTCGAGAAGCGTGGCGACTTTGTTTCGGATCGCCGACAGCGACGCAAGTTGAATCTCCACCAGCCGCCCGCCCGTCACCGCGTCGATCCGGTATCCGCCCACCGTGACCTCGCAGTCATCGGGCGACCCGCCGTAAAGCTCCTTCAATTGGCGATGCAGGCTCGATTCCATCGGTCCGTCCGTGTTCCGGCAGTGGCCCGATCATCATGAATCCCGCGGGCCGCCGCGGAGTGTCGATCAACCCGCCAAACACGGCCATCCCAGTTTTCCATCACCGCCGCGATCGCGCTTCCCTCGCTCACTTCAGCCGCACCAGCTTCCCCTTCCGCTTGACGATGTTCCCGTAGTCCCACTGGATCTGGATCGACTTCCCCAGCCACCGCTCCAGGTCGCTCTCCACGATCTGACCGGCCGAGGTATACCGCACCTCGGCCGCCTTGAAGGTCCCCTCCGCTGCCAGCCCCGGCTCATCGAACGACTGGCCGCTCCAGAACATCAGCCGCACGCAATCCTTGAGCTTGCTGTACCCGACGATCGGGTTCCCCTCGAGGAACCACACCGGATGTCGATGCCAGATCTTGCGTTCCGCCCCCGGCAGGTTCGCGTCGATCGTCTTGCTGAGCTTGCTGCAGATCCGCTTGTCACCGGCCGACTGGGCCGCGTTGTAGTCGCGGATCTCCTGGGGAATCGCCATGGCTCACCTCAACCCGACAGAAGACAGAATGGACGGAACGCATCCGGAGGAGATTACGGCACGACCGGCTTTCCTTCCGCCTGCCGCTGCACCATTTCATCGATCCAGATCGGAGCGAAAGGGGATGTGCAGCCTTTGGCGCACGGGTAGTCCCGGTAGATCCCCAGTTTCTCGCCAATCGCCAGCGCCCGCTTCCGCAGCTTCGGATGATGGATTCCAAGTCCGGCCAGGCAGAAGTTCATCGTCCACTGCACTTCCGGCGGCGCGGAACCCATCTCTTTTTCCAGCCGATCCAGCAGCCCCTTCAGATCAAGGCCCTCCGGACTTCTCGCAATCCGGCCCGATGTCACGCTCCACCCCGCCCGCGCGGCCCAGGGGTGCTCATCCTCCAGCCATGCCTGCCGCAGCGACTCCTTGTCCGGGTGCTCCTTGACCACGTAGGAGTTCATCCAGTCGGCCACCTGCGGACAGCTCACGCCCCGCACCATCGCATCCAGCTCATCCCGCGTGAGCTTCTTCGGATTGAGGATCAGGATTGCGAGCAGCTGGGCATCGAGGTTGCCGGTCTTCCACAGCGCCTTCGCCAACTTGTCGTCCGACTTGATCTTCGCCGCCACCTTGCGAATGTCGCCAAGCTTCACGCCGAACTGGTTGTCGCCCGCGCCATTGCGATGATTGATGGTCCGGACCTTCTCGTCCCCGAGAGCTTTGAGCTGCGCCAGCGTTTCGTTCAGAGTCATGGAGAAAGCCCGCGATGGGGTGTCGACGATCAGAACGAAGCCTCGCTTCGGGCCGGCACGAGGACGAATCCCTGGCCGGCCATGCCCCCAGGCTTCGTCTCATCCGGCCACCGGTGTTCGCCCAGATCAGTTCTCGATGTACCAGACGTTCCCGATCTTGCCGAAGCTGATGCTCTTCTTGGATATGCCTTCAAGTTCGAACTGATAAGTGGCCTTCGTTCGGGAGTCGTTGTACGTCGGAGACTGGTCTTTGATCGCCCGCAAAACCTTCAGGAGATCGCCCGACTTCGACTTTCCGAAGTCCTCGGAGAACTCATCGATCGTTTTCCGCTGCGTGATCTTCTCGAACGTCTCGGGGGGCACGAACGCCTTCAGAAACTCTTTGTATTCCTTCGCCTCGAGCAGCCGGATCGCTTCCGGCACGGCCGTCTCGACGCTCTCGCGCGGATCGGCCTTCTTGTCCTCAGCCACCGCACACGCGGCCACGACAACCACACTGGCGAACGCCACAGCGAATCTGTGAGCCATCATCGAACCTGCCCTTTGAGAACCCGTAACAGACACACCGACTGTCCTGTACAACCCGAGACTTTGCAACGAAGCCGTGTGGCCATCGCCCGGCCTGCCAACGGCGGTGCGTCTCTCCCACGCACTGGTGGGTACGAATTCTCCGGGGTCCCCTCGCGACCGCTGCCCCCGTGGCTCAGACATAGAGGGCCCCGCGTCCGACCGGAGGAACGTCACGTGGCCCGTTTACCCAGGTTTCTCCGCAACTTTCTGGCCATTTGGCAGACAATATCGCCACATCGTCCAAATGACGCGTCTGCGGGAACGCTTTGGGCTTCCACGCGTCACGAGCGGGAAAGGGCGACGATTGAGCGTCAGGGTGATCCGTCGATCACTCTTTTTTGTTGAGAAAGCGCTGCCATGTCAGTGGACCTTGCTTACCGGTTGAAGGATTACATCTACCAGCTGCTGTTCGACAACCTGCGCAACGAAATCGACTACCAGGTCAACGACGTCTGGAGAGGGCATTTCGACAAGATCCTCGCCGCCCATGAGACGGCCGGAAACGACCTGCAGACAGCGCTCACGAAGGCCCAGAAAACTCAGCAGGAATTCGAGCGAAAGCACGAACGGCTGATCGCCGTCTTCAATACGTTTACCGGCCTTGCCCTGGGCTGGATGGCGGCTCACCTGCAATATCGCTGCGCCACCAACTACTTCCGCCGCGTCGACTACAACATCTCCTGGTCGCCGGAAAAGCTGCGGCTGGTCCTCAAGGAAACCGAAAGCGAAGACAAGGTCGCCGGCAAGATGTTCGGCGACGTCGCCAAGGACCTGTCCGGCAGCATCATCAAGCTGGGGATGTCCTCCCCCAAAGTCTCGGCGAAGTTCGAGGCGCCCAATGGCAAAGCCATTGCCCACGCGGCGAACATCGAAGACATGCGCAAGATGATCAACTCGACCATGACGGACCAGAAGAACAAGGCCCTGGGGGCCGTCGAGGAACTGGCCAATCGCGTCCGGTCCGACACCGACATGGGCGACCGCATCCTGTCACGGTTGCCGGCCGAGGTTCCCGGATTCGCCCAGCTGACCCTCTCCGAACAGGAACGACGCGGCCAGGTGGCGCTGAGCAACTGGTTGAACCAGGAACGGGAAACATGGGCCAGGAACTGGGGCTACTACGC
This sequence comes from Caulifigura coniformis, assembly GCF_007745175.1. GTDB lineage: Bacteria > Planctomycetota > Planctomycetia > Planctomycetales > Planctomycetaceae > Caulifigura > Caulifigura coniformis. Next base: position 1,847,671 of record NZ_CP036271.1, read on the forward strand.
CCATGAGCCGCCGGCCGTCGATGAAAAGGAGCTGAAACGGACCATCGAACGGGAACTCTGGATCCTCTGGATCCTGGAGAACCGGAAGGCCATTCGAGGCAGCCTGACGGACATCAACGCTCAGCGGGTCGCCTGGTTCGATGCCATTATCGACCACCTGCGAACCTTCGACCTGCCGACGCTCGAGATCGTGAAGAAACGCGGCCGGAACCGTGAGCCGGAGATCAATCAGTTGATTCTCTTCTGCCATCGCCACAAACCGAGGGAACCGGAATGGACGACCATCGGGACCAAAAGGCGGCTGGGGCCGATTGAAATGTTCACCCGTCCGACCCGTCCCGTTTCGCGTGCGGCCTGAGGACCGGACAACACAGCGGCCGCGCGGCAACGCGCGGCTGCTTTCGCGTTGAAGGAAGCAGAAACTCGCCGCCGAGGTGCGCAATGAGCACGCGTATGAGTGCGGTGCGTGCTGGAGACTATTCTTCTCCCCGATCGGGGCCGGGCGCGGGTGTGGTCCCGGCCTGTGATCCCCCCGGCGCCATGCTCACATCGCGAAGCAGGGCCAGCATGCGATTGCGGAAGACGCCTTTTCGCCTGGACAGCGGACGCTAATCGCATCCTCGGAAAGGTCGCCAGACCATGTAAACTGATTCACGACGCGGCACACTCGGCCCCGGCACTCGAAACAAACCACCTGCGAAGCCACAGATCCTCACCATTGAGCAACGGCTTTCGGAAATCTCGAACCTCGTGCCCATCCCTCATGAACAGCCTCACCATGCTTTTCGCTGTGCTTGTCGCCTGGCTTTCGATCGGCACCTTCGTCGCTGCGGAAGGCTCCAGGCCCAATGTTCTCTACATCTTCACGGACGATCAGACCACACGCTCGGTCAGTTGCTACCCAGACGCCTATCCATGGGTCAAGACTCCGAACATAGACGCTCTGGCGGCTCAAGGGGTGCGTTTCGAAAATGTTTACATGGCGGCCTATTGCGTCCCTTCGCGTGTCAGCTTTCTGACCGGAAATCTGCCGCACGCCGCACGGGGCGTCTTCACCGGTCGGGAACTGGACGCAGCCCGGTTGACCGAAGAGGAACAGAACCATCCGTTCTGGCCCCGGAGACTCAGAGCGAGCGGTTACCGCACGGGCATTATCGGCAAATGGCATGTCAACTCCCGCCCGCCCACGGTGGGAATGGATTGGGACACCGCAATCCACTGGAGCTCGCAAAGCACTCCCGGGGGGTACTATGAAGACCAGCACATGCGCCAGAACGGCGGGCCACCCACTCCCCTGAATGGCTACAGTGTGGACCGCCATACGGACATGGCAGTGGACTTCATCAACAGCAGCGGTCTCAAAAGCAACGGTGATGGAGGCAAGCCCTGGCTTCTGTGGCTTTGCTACTCCAGCCCGCATAAACCGTGCGTTCCGGCTCCACGCCATCGAGGGCTGCTCAAGGACGTTCAGGAGATTCCGGAACCCGCCAGTATATCGAAGCGGGAAGGGCAGCCAGCCTATATCGCTACGCTGCCGGAAATCCGGAGGTGGGACAATGTCAAAGGGCAAATCCGCGCCTACCAGGAATGTGTCCTTGCTATCGACGAGAATGTCGGGCGTCTGATGCGAGAGCTCAACGACGCTGGCCAACTTGAAAACACGGTGGTGATCTTCGCGAGCGATCAGGGAATCGCGTATGGCCAGCATGGACTCGTGGGCAAGAAGGACGCTCCCTACGATGCCACACTGCGCGGGCCGCTGATCTTTCGCTGGCCGGGCCACTTTGCTGAAAACCATGTCGTTCACGACTCTGTCAATGCGACGGATGTCGTCCGCACACTGCATGAGATCACTGGTCTGGCACCGTTACCGACCATGGACGGCATGAGTCTGGTGCCCGTTCTGGAGAACCCGGATCACAAGCTGGGACGGGATGCCATGCTGCTGACCAATGTCCAGAACAACATGGGGCAGTCGATTCCGCAGATGATGAAGCGTACGGCGGCGGCTGTGGCCGCTGGCGAGAAGGGCGAAGCCATCATGTACGACTGGACCATGATTCGCAGCGGCGACTACAAGTATGTGGCCTATGCGGGGCCGGACCGTGAAGAGGAAATCTATGACCTGAAGCACGATCCGGACGAACTCAACAACCTCGCCGGTGATCCGGAGCACAAGGCCTTGCTGAAAGAACTGCGGAAAAAGGCCGCTGTGGAGTTGCGCAAGACGCAGTCCGGTTTCGATGACGGACACTTCATCGATTTCTTCCCGCTCCTTCGCAGGCTTTAGGAACAGGCTTTGAAATGTACGCCCGCTCTGGCCATCAACTCATGAAATGCATTGCCACACTGCTGTGTTTCGCAGTGACCACGCTTGTGGAGGCGGCCCCCCCTGCACGTCCCAACGTGCTCTTCCTCGCCTTCGATGATCTCAAGCCCTCTCTCGGTTGCTACGGAGACCCTCATGCCAGGACTCCGAATCTTGACCGGTTGGCGAAACGCTCGCTGCGGCTCGATCGTGCCTATTGCAATCAGGCGGTCTGTGCACCATCGCGCAACTCGCTCATGACCGGCCTGCGCCCGCAGACGCTGGGCATCTACGACCTGTCCACAAACTTCCGCGACGCGCGACCGGACGCCATTACGCTGGCCCAGCATTTCAAGGCCAATGGCTATACCACCGCTGCGATCGGCAAGATTCTGCACACGGGGCATGGCAATCATGACGATGCAGAGTCGTGGACCGAAAAAGCCTTCCATCCCCGGGTCGACTACTACGCCCTGGACATCAATCGTCCTTCCGCTGAGGAAGGCGGTTCGCGCGGGGCTGGAGTCTTCGGCGCAGCCACGGAGCGCGCGGATGTGCCGGATGACACTTATGCAGACGGCCGCATTGCCACGGAAGCTGTGAAACGCCTGTCAGCGTTCAGGACTGCAGACAAGCCCTTCTTTCTTGCGGTCGGGTTCCGCTGTCCGCATCTGCCCTTCGTCGCCCCTGACAAATACTGGGACGGCATTGATGCCGCAAAACTGCCTCTGAATGAAACCGACACCCTCCCCGAAGGCGCTCCTGTGGCTGCCGTCCCCGGCACAGATGAACTGCGCAAATACAAGCGGATCCCTCAGGGAGGCCAGGTTCTGGACGTCGAGTCAAAACGTCACCTGGTCCATGGCTACTATGCTGCGACCAGTTACGCGGATGCCTGCGCCGGTCGGGTGCTCGATGCCCTGCAGGTCCATGGCCTCGATCAGAACACGATCATCGTGGTCTGGGGGGATCATGGCTACCACCTCGGTGATCACGGGGTGTGGGGAAAGCATACCAACTTCGAACTGGCAGCACGCATCCCGTTGATGGTCGCCATGCCCGGTCAGGACGGTGCCGTTTCCTCCGCTCTCGTAGAGACCGTGGATCTTTATCCCACACTGGCTGCACTCGCCGGTCTGACTGCGCCGACAGGGCTTGATGGCAAGAGCTTCGCCGGGTTGTTGGGGGACCCATCCGCTGCTCATCGAGATCATGTCACCCATGTCTATCCCCGGGGCAAACTGCTCGGTCGTGCCGTGCGTGACGACCGCTATCGCCTCGTCGAGTGGAACAGGATCGGCGCCCCCGCTGAAGGCGTCGTCACGGAACTCTACGATTATCAAACCGATCCCGGCGAACACGCCAATGTCGCGACCGCGCATCCGGATATCGTCATGAGACTCAAGGGCATGCTTGCGCAGCAACCTTCACCAAAGGCACAGGTCAACTCTGCCACTTCAGGCCGCGCACAATCTAAGTAATTGCGATGATTGGGATGCGTTCGCGTAATGCCAGGCTCGGCCGGGTTCCTGGGGGCAGCCAAGTTGCGCGTGGGACAGCGTGGCTGGGGACGCAGCGAAGCCCCTGGCCGATCGATGCCGAGTTCGCGCCTGTCGGAAGCCCTCGCCACTGGGGGCACTTCGCGAATGAGCCCCGATTCGAAGGGAACGCCGCTCGTCGCGAGTTATCCCCAGCCAAGTTCCCGGTCAGCGAAAGATGAGTGCCTTGTCGACGCCCTGGATGCAGAGCGGGCAGTCGACGCCGCCCCGGCCGGCGCACGCGGTACATGGATCCACACGTGTCATGACTTTTGGAACCATGACGCTCCTGCCGAAAATCACGCCCGGCTGCTGCTCGGTCCAGGTCCGCTGGACACCTCCCTTGATGCACTTCCCCGGGCACGGAAGGACGGACCGACCGCCGCAGCTCACACAGGTTCGATCTTCGAGGAATCGAGCGTTCTTCTTCGACGCCGCAACGCGGGCAAAGGCGGCCTGGAGCGCCGGACTCCCGGCACTGTGATAAACCTCAATCTTGAAGATCGCGTCTCGAACGTCTTCAATCATCGTCGGCCAATCCCTGCCGGCCTGATCTGCGGCAGCGGGCAGAACTGGAGCGTGCTTCTGCACGAAGCGGCGTGCGAGCGTCGATGGCACTCCGCCACCGTGCTTCGTCTCGACTTCGTCGCCGACGGTTTTCACGAATGTATAGACGGAGACGACCTCGCCTCCGGCCAACAGCACAGGACCTCCGCTGTTGCCCTGGTTGGCAATGCAATCGAACAACAGTTCATCAGGGCGCACGGAATTAATGCTGCCCCTCACGAACTTCAGGTCGTCTCCGAGGGCATCAGGCCGAGGGAAACCAACAATCGCGACTTCTTCACCGAGGCGGCCTTCGGCCTCACGCAGTGGAAGTGGTCTGGCATCCAATGCGTCAAACTTGACGAGGGCCAGGTCAGCTTCATCGCTCAGCGCGACGACCATGCCTTTCAGTCTCCGCACCGGCTGCCCTTTGATCGAAACGGCAATCCGAATCTCGTCGGCCGTTCCCAGAACATCATGCTCAGCGACGTGCCTGTTGGTCAGCACCAGGTTCGGCGCCACGGCAAACCCGCTGCCGGATCCCGTCAGGATCAGATCCTGACCACGATCAGGGTCTGAACCTGGATTCTCACGTTCGCTCTTCGGAAGGAGGATGTTCATCAGGAGGAAGCCCTTCGAGACATCTGCCTCCTTTCCTTTTCCTTCGGCGATCAGCGTCGAGTAGACGACCGCACACGCCCGCTCATCGTCCGCATTGAGATTGATCCGATTCTGTCCGTCGAGGAACAGGGAACGCCCGAGGTTCTGTGAGACTTCCTGGCAACGGGGAGCCAGAGCCGCAGCGAGAGAAAGATGCTTGATCGCCTGCGAGTGCTTTCTCTGTTTCAGCTCCGCCACGGCCAGATTGTTGAGCGCCGGGACGTTGTCGGGCGATCGCCGGAGCACTTCCTTGAAGTGCTTCTCAGCGTTCACGGCGTCAAGGAGCGCCCATTCTGTGCTGCCGAGCAGGCCCAGCTTGAAATCTGCCTCGATGGAGTTTCCATCAGCGTCGCTGGCTTCCTGCAGGAAGTTGATCGCCTCTTTGAAGCCTCCGATCCGCAGAAGTGGTGTCGCCTGGCTCACCAGCCGTTTGGCTTTGTCAGCCGCCGCATTCTGGACGTCGGGCTTGACCCACCGATTTCCAAGGCGGACGAGACCTTTCTCTTTGCGTTCGTTCCACCGAGGCTCCTCGGCGGCAAGCCGCGCCTCCTGTTTGTCGGTCAGCGCATACTTCTTCCGGAGGTCCGCAAGGAACCTCTGCCCCCCTTCCGGGGTGAGTTCAAGGTTGAGTCTCTCGAACATCCGCGTCAGGTCCGTATCCTTGATCTCCTTCGGCTTATCGTCGTCCGCAGCGGGCGCCGGCTGTGCGGGAAGCTCCGCAACCGGCGGCCGGGTGACCAGTTGAGCGAGCGGCGCGGCCATGGCGGCCGGTTTCGTCGTCTCCCGATCGGTCCGGACGGCGGGAGCCGATCGCGATGGCTCCAGAGGCTCACTGACGGGTGCCGGCTTCGGTGAACTGGAGGCAATTGCAGAAGTCGGCCGTCTGGACGGGACCTCGGGCATCAACGGCTTCAGAGTGGCTGGCTGGGCAACCGCGGGTGCATTCTTTTCGTCCGCCGGTTTGTCTTCACGGCCGGGCATCAGGAGGAGGCCCACAACCACTATTGCGGAAATAGCACAGCCAGCGGCGGCAAGCACGATGCGACGGCGATTGACATCGTCCGCGTCCGACGAATCATCCTCGTCTGCGTCGTCCGCCTTCTTCTTCCTGGCGCCAATGGAGATGACGGACGCGACGGCCTGCCATTCACCGTCTCCCCCGCGACGGACGCGGGTCCCCGGTTCAATCATTCCTTCGGACAATAGTTTCCGGAGCCGGGATTCCGTGAAAGGCCCTGCATCGCCGCCAGAACGACGGACATACCATTCCTTCATTTCAGCCCCCCCCAGCCAACCCAAGCAGAGACGAAGACTTCGAGTCAAAGCGCGGCCACACATGCCAGCGTGACCCAATCGAAGAGCAACGTCAATAAGGTCGAAGTCCGAATAGGTCGCCGACCGCCATGCTCACATCGCGAAGAAGGGGAAGCATGCGATCGCGAAAGATGCCCTGCCCTGAGAAGCAAAAACCACCCCGGCAGATGTCCATCCCGCCAGGGTGACCGCGAAAGGCCTGCTGCACCGTCCGCTCCGTCAGCGGGCAGGCAGGCCAAATCAGTACTCAGTACTCGGTGCGACGATGGCCTAGGGAAGAGACAGCCAGGTCTTCCTTCAGCCTCCAGCCTCGTCACCCCTAGGTAGTGGGAAGTTGGAAGTGGGTAGGAAGAAGCAGCTCGTCGCTGCGACCCACCACCCACCATCCACGACCCACTGATTCAGCTGCAGCCCATCGACTGGCCGCAGTTGTGGCAGAGATAGCAGTTGCCGTTGCGGACCGTGATCGCCCCGCAGTTGTCGCACGCCGGGGCGTCCGACTGGAACTGGGCGAACTGCTGGCTCCGCATCTGCGTCCCTTCGCCATTCGCATGCGTGCCGTTGGCCTTGTGATGGCCGGCGCCGTTCAAGGCCTTCGCCAGGGCGGGACGGATCCCGGTGGCGGCGGTCAGTACGGGCAGCGGCGACGACTTCGGCGCGGCGACAGCTTCGGCGACAACCTTCGGTTCGGCCTTCGAGTCCTTCGCGGCCGCCCCCACTTCTTCTTGAAGCGAGGGTGACTTAGGGCCCGAGGCGTCTCCAAACCCCGGAGCGGCCGCGGCGGCGGTTTCCGCAGGTTCCCGTTTCGGCGTGTTCGCCTCGCGGAAACCTTCGACGAACTGGATCCCGAGCCAGCGGAAGATGTAGTCAACCACCGATTTGGCGTGGGGAATGTCGTCGTTCTGCGTCCAGCCGCTCGGCTCGAACCGGGCGTGGCTGAACTTGTTCACCAGGTCGTACAGCGGGACGCCGTACTGCAGGGCCATCGACGTCTGCGTCCCGATGACGTCCATCAGGCCGCCGATCGTCGAGCCTTCCTTCGCCATCGTGATGAACAGTTCGCCCGGCTGGCCGTCCTCGAACAGCCCGACCGTGATGTAGCCCTCGTGTCCGCCGACCGAGAACTTGTGGGTCAGCGAATGACGGGTATCCGGCAGACGCTTGCGGGCCAGCCGCGGCGGGGCTTCCGTTGCGACGCTGGATGCACCGGCCTTCTTGTCGCTCTCCTTGCTCGTGTTGAGCGGCTGGCTCTGCTTCGAGCCGTCGCGATAGATCGCGAGGGCCTTCAGGCCGAGCTTCCAGCCTTCGACATAGGCGTCTTCGATATCCTCGACGGTGCTGTCGGCCGGCATGTTGACCGTCTTCGAGATCGCTCCCGAGAGGAACGGCTGGGCCGCCGCCATCATCGTGACGTGAGCCTTCCAGGCGATCGAGCGGCTTCCCTTGGCGGCCTTGAAGGCACAGTCGAACACCGGCAGGTGTTCTTCCTTCAGGCCCGGGGCTCCTTCGATCGTCTCTTCCGATTCCAGGTACGCCAGGATGCCGTCGATCGTCGGCTGGTCGTAGCCGAGCGTCTGCAGCGACTTCGGAACCGTGCGGTTGATGATCTTCATCATGCCGCCGCCGGCCAGGCTCTTGTACTTGATGAGCGCGATGTCCGGCTCGATGCCGGTCGTGTCGCAGTCCATCATGAAGGCGATCGTTCCGGTCGGAGCGAGCACCGTCGCCTGGGCATTGCGGTACCCATACTGCCGGCCCGACTGGACACATTCCGTCCACACCTGGCGGGCGGCGTCCTTCAGTTCCTTCGGGCACGATGGATCGATGTTCTCGACCGCATCGCGGTGCATCTGCATCACGTCCAGCATGCTTTCCTCGTTCTCGCGGTAGCCTGCGAACGGTCCGAGGTAGCTGGCGATGCGGCTCGAGGTCAGGTACCCCTGGCCGTTCATGAGAGCCGTCAGGGCTCCCGCGATGCCGCGGCCTGCATCGCTGTCGTAGGGGATGCCCATCGACATCAGCAGGCTGCCGAGATTGGCGAATCCAAGCCCCAGCGGGCGGAACAGGTGGGAGTTCTCGGCGATCGCCGGCGTGGGATAGCTGGCGTGGTCGACGAGGATTTCCTGGGCCGTGATGAAGATCGAGCACGCCTTGCGATAGCGCTCGACGTCGAACGTGCCGTCTTCCTTCTGGCACTTCTTCAGATTGATACTCGACAGGTTGCAGGCCGTGTCATCCAGGAACATGTATTCCGAGCACGGGTTCGATGCGTTGATCGGCCCGGTCGTCTTGCACGTGTGCCACCGGTTGATCGTCGTGTCGTACTGCACGCCCGGATCGCCGCAGAACCAGGCCCCTTCGGCCATCGTCCGCAGCATGTCCTTGGCCTTGTAGGTCGGGCCTTTCTTAGCCGGATCGGTCACCCAGGTGGTGGTCCAGTCCTTCCCCTTCTCCGCGGCTGACATGAATTCGTCCGTCACGCGCACCGAGAGGTTCGCGTTCTGGAACATGATCGAGGAGTAGGCTTCGCCGTTGAAGTTGGAGTCGTACTCGCCGCTGTTGATCAGCGTGCGGGCCTTCTTCTCTTCCTTCGTCTTGCACTCGATGAAGTCCATGATGTCGGGATGAGCGACCTTGAGGGACTGCATCTTCGCGGCCCTGCGGGTCTTGCCCCCCGACTTCACGACGGCCGCGATCTGGTCGAACACCCGCATGAAGCTCAGCGGGCCCGACGGCGTTCCGCCGCCGGACAGCTTTTCACGCGAGCTGCGGATCGTCGACAGATCCGTTCCCGTGCCCGAACCGAACTTGAACAGCATCGCCTCGCTGGTGGCGAGGTGCATGATCCCCGACATCGAATCGTCGACCGACTGGATGAAGCACGCCGAGCCCTGGGGATATTCGTAGGGCGTTTCGGGGCGGCGGATCGAACGGGTGACCGGATCGAAGTGGTAGTTCCCCTGCGAGCCCTTCACGCCGTACTGGTGATAAAGGCCCACGTTGAACCACACCGGGCTGTTGAACGCGCCATGCTGATGCAGGCACAGCCACGCTAGTTCCCGGTAGAAGGTCTCGCCATCCTGCCGGGTGGCGAAGTAACCGTCCTGAATGCCCCAGTCGGCAATCGTGCGGGCAACCCGGTGGATCACCTGCTTGACGCTCTTTTCGCGTTCCGGCGTGTTGTGCTCGCCGTAGAAGTACTTGCTGACGACGACGTTGGTCGCCAAGGGGCTCCAGGCCTTCGGGATCTCGCAGTCGGTCTGCTCGAAGAGAACCTTTCCGTTCTCGTCCTTGATGGCCGCCGTGCGCTTCTCCCACTCGACGGTTTCAAACGGGTCCGCGTCAACAGGGCAGAAATACGGGGTGACCTTCATCGGCTGAGCCTTCGACGAAGGTGCTGCCGAGCCCGCTCCCGGGCTGGCGGAACTGGTCTGAGACGAAGAAGCAGGCGCGGACATAGGCGAAACGGTAACTCCATTGGTGCTGTGCATCGTGCACTCCTGATAGCGTCCGGAAGGGCAGAGAATGAACAAACCTGCCAGGCGGCCGACTCAGCCGTTCGCCTCGCGAAATTGAGAGTCCCCGATCCTTTTCCCGGGGTGGAATCCGCGCACAACGAGGGCTTGATCGCTGCAAAGAGGGTGATCGGACGAGCAGTGTCCTTCACTGTACACAAATTCAGGTCGTGTACAAAATTCTCGCACAATTCCTTGTGCTCGCAAGCGGTAAAGAGTCCTAGATGTTGTGTTCGCCGCGAACGGCCAATATAGGTTCGGGGCCAATTCTGTCAACGTCGCTTGACCGCGTTTCGAGCCTCACTCAAGTCCCATCCGCCCCAAGTCGAAGCCCGGCTTACGGGTTAAGGAATTGCAAAAATCTCGGCGGCCATCACCCCGCCCCCACGGACACAAAATGTGCCCGCCGCCCCTCCCGAACCAGCCACGCTCGTCCCACCCTGCAAAACACCAGCCCCCGACGCAGTCACACGACAAAACAGACCAGCTTGCGAGCCCTGCCGTCCCACCACACACCCCGCAGGCCGACCTCGGCAAACAAGGACACCCCCACCACCGACCAGCAACGTCGTCGACAACGCCCCAGGCTCGCCCACTTCCGGGGAACCTGCGCCGAATCGCCGTGTCCACCCTCAAGGCGCCGCCAGCACCGCAACTCCCCGGCCAAACTTCACAACCCGAAGAGACGCGATCCACCGCAAATGCGGCCAGTTCTGCAGCGCCAGACCGAGCAAACAGATGCGATTCCTAAAAGCAAGCGGGCAGTCTTGCTTTTCGATGCGCTGCGTGGATATATTTTTTCCCTTCCCTCGCCGGCCGCGATCGTGGTGCGCTTGCCGCACGCGACATTGCGATGCCGGTGAAGAGAGCTATGATCTGCGGTTTTCCTCGCGAAAATGCTAGCGTAGCTCAATTGGCAGAGCTCCGGTTTTGTAAACCGGAGGTTGTGGGTTCGAGTCCCACCGCTAGCTCTGCTTGGGGAGAGAGGTCGGAGGCCAGACGTCAGAGGTCAGCGAACGCGGCACGCAGCCCGCGAACTGACAGCTGGCATTCGGCGCCTGACCTCGAAAAGTGAAGTGAGTGGTCTGCTGCTGGCGACCAGGTACGCAGTTCCGACTGACACCTGGCCTCTGACGTCTGGCCACTCGGAAGAAGGGGGTGTGCCCGAGCGGCCAATGGGGCCAGACTGTAAATCTGGTAGCTATGCTTTCGCTGGTTCGAATCCAGCCGCCCCCACTTGTTGGAGATGCCAGACGCCCGAGGTCAGACGCCAGTGGTTTTCACTGACGCCTGGACTCCGACCTCTGGCATCTCTCCCGCGGGTGTAGCTCAATGGTAGAGCTCCAGCCTTCCAAGCTGGTGGTGAGGGTTCGATTCCCTTCACCCGCTCTGTTTGTTTTTTTTTGCTGCTGTAGCTCAGTCGGTAGAGTGCGTCCTTGGTAAGGACGAGGTCGTGGGTTCAAATCCCACCAGCAGCTCTTCAATCTTCGAACGTTCGACTTCTGCACCGGCCTGCCCCTGGCGATTCGGTCCGACAGCCCCCAAGGGCCTTCGGAACCCCGAACAGCAAGGAGGAATGGTCGGTGTGGGATCGTTTTCGCGGATTGTTTTCGGCCGCTCAGTTGCAGGTGCAGCGGGCGGTTGTTAACCCGTGTGTCCGTTGGCACCGTCTGGGCATTGGCGCAGACCGCCTTTGACATTCGGGACGGGCACACCCGGCCCGAATGTTTGACACGCGGTCTGGCATTTTCCTGCCGCCGTTCGATCCTGTTTTCCGCGGAAAACAACGCACATCTTTTTTTGACTGGGAGTTTGGAGCACCACTCATGGCGAAGGAAAATTTCAACCGGACCAAGCCGCACGTCAACGTGGGCACCATCGGTCACATTGACCACGGCAAGACCACCACGACCGCCGCGATCCTCGCAGTGCAGGCCGGTAAGGGCCTCGCCAAGTTCAAGGCCTACGCCGATATCGCGAAGGGCGGCACGGTCCGCGACGAAACCAAGACCGTGACGATCTCGGTCTCGCACGTCGAATACGAAACCGCCACCCGCCACTACGCCCACATCGATTGCCCGGGCCACGCGGACTATATCAAGAACATGATCACCGGAGCCGCCCAGATGGACGGCGCGATCCTGGTCGTGTCGGCTGCTGACGGCCCGATGCCGCAGACCCGCGAGCACATCCTGCTCGCGCGTCAGGTCAACGTGCCGGCACTCGTCGTGTTCCTCAACAAGTGCGACCTCGTCGACGACGAAGAGCTCCTCACGCTCGTCGAAATGGAAGTCCGCGAACTGCTGACGAAGTACGGCTTCCCCGGCGACGACATCGAAATCGTCCGCGGCAACGCCAAGGGCGCTCTCGACAATCCGAAGGACGAGACGTTCAACGCCTGCATCGGCAACCTGATGGATGCTCTCGACAAGAACATCCCCGAGCCGAAGCGCGAAGCCGACAAGCCGTTCCTGATGGCGATCGAAGACGTGTTCTCGATCGAAGGTCGCGGAACGGTCGTCACGGGCCGTATCGAGCGCGGAGTGATCAAGGTCGGCGACAAGGTGAAGATCCTCGGCCTGCGGGAGCCGCAGGACACGATCGTCACCGGCGTCGAAATGTTCAACAAGACCCTGGACAGCGGAATGGCCGGCGACAACGTCGGTCTGCTGCTCCGCGGCACGGGCAAGGACGACGTCGAACGCGGCCAGGTTCTGGCTGTGGCCAATTCGATCAGCCCGCACACCAAGTTCGAGTGCGAAGTGTACGTGCTGAGCAAGGACGAAGGCGGCCGCAAGACCCCCTTCTTCTCCGGCTACCGTCCGCAGTTCTACTTCCGCACGACCGACGTCACCGGCGCTGTGAAGCTGCTCGGTGGAGCCGAAATGTGCATGCCCGGCGATAACGTGAAGCTCGAAGTCGAGCTGATCAAGCCGGTCGCCATGGACGAAGGCAGCCGCTTCGCCATCCGCGAAGGCGGCCGCACCGTCGGCTCGGGCGTCGTGACGAAGATCATCGCGTAATTGCACGGGCTTCTTCACGAAGCCCGAAAGAGCCGCGTCCCGCAAGGAACGCGCGTCGGCGAGAAGGGGGCCCACAGCCCCCCGATCTGTCCATCGATTTTCACGACCTCCGCGCAGGCCGACTTGCCCGCGCGGAGGTCCAAATTTTCCCGGATCAATCGAATTGACTGCCAGCCCCACCGGCTTCAAACCCGGGGGCGCACGCCGCCTTCCGCGGCGGTATGGCACACTGAGGATCGGCCAACATGGCTCGCGAATACGTCTGGCTGGAATGCACCGAAACCGGAATGCGGAACTACCGCGTCCCGAAGGAAACCCGCGGCACCGAGCGGCTTGAGCTCAAGAAGTATTGCCCCAAGCTCCGCAAGCACACGGTCCACAAGGAATCGCGTAAGAAGTAGTTGGTAGTGGGTGGTTGGTAGTGGGTAGCCAAGGAGTTTTCCTACCCGCTATCCACTAGCAACGACCCACTTCCTCGTTACGGGTGTAGCTCAATTGGCAGAGCAGCGGATTCCAAATCCGCAGGTTGGGGGTTCAAGTCCCTCCGCCCGTGCCTTTAAAAGTGGGTAGTCGGTAGCTGGTCGTGGGTAGGCATCAGATTCCTACGCACGACCCACCACCAACGATCTGCTCGTCCATGAAGGGACCCCAAGTGGCAGCGGCAAATACGACATCGCTCCTCGGCGAAATGTTCTCCGGGGGGATCTACAAGCGCAACCAGGGTCGGCTCGTCCGTCAGGGAACGTTTTTCGGCATCGTCGCCATCGTGGCGGTGGGCTGCATCACCCTGGCCAATACCATCCTGGCCGATCAGGCAACTCCGATTCGCGTCGGCGGCTCCAGCGCCCTCGCAGTGCTCGGCGCCTGGTTCGCCTGGCGGGTCGTCAACTACCCGAAGTTCGCCGACTTCCTCATCGCCGTCGAAGGCGAAATGGACAAGATGTCGTGGCCCGACTGGGCCTACCTCTGGCGGGCTCTCGGCGTGGTCCTCACCATGCTGGTCCTGTTCACCGCCTACATGTTCGTCTGCGACGTGTTCTGGAACTGGCTCTTCGAGACAATCCGTTTCCTCGACATCTCGACGCCCACGACGCCGACCCCATAACAACAGCCGCTGAGCCGCATCCCATCCGGGGATGTGAGTAGCCGGTGCAACAACCGACACGGAATTGAGTAGTACGATGGATGAGAACAAGGCGAACGCCGCTGAAGACGAAACGCCCGCAATGACCGGCGATGAATCCGCCGTCACTGCGGACTCGCCCGTCGAGAGCGCGCCTGTCGCCGAATCATCCGCCGACCAGGCCGACACCACTCCCGACATCCCCGCTGTCGAGGCGGAAGAGCCGGCGGCCGCGGAAGCCCCCGCCGCCGAACCCGCCCCGTTCCGGTCCTCCCGCCGCCGGCAGGACGAAGACGACGACGAAGTCTACATTCCACCGGTCAAGCCCGAGACGATGACCAAGTCGGAAGCCGGCAGCGGCCGCCCGGCGCTGCCGTCTCACATGAACGAGGACGACACGCCTCGCGACCCGGCCACGATCCCGCTCCACTGGTACGTGCTGAAGGTCCAGAGCAACCGCGAGAAGTCCATCCGCGACAATCTCGTCCGCCGCATCAAGCGCGACGGGTACGGCGACTACTTCGGCGAGATCGTCATTCCTACCGAGAAGGTCGTCGAGACCAAGGGTGGAAAGCGGAAAATCCGGGAACAGAAGCTCTTCCCGGGCTACATGATGATCCAGTGCCGCCTCACCGACGAAACCTGGTTTCTCGTGCGTGACACCAGCGGCGTCGGCGACTTCACCGGCGCGGCCGGACGTCCGCTGCCGATGCAGGAACACGAAATCGCGCGGATGCTCGGGGCCGAGACCGTCTCCGGCGAAGAGGAAAAACCACATCGTCCGGTCGTGAAGTTCAGCGTCTCGGTCGGCGATGTCGTCAAAGTCAAGGAAGGCGCCTTCGAGAGCTTCGAAGGAACTGTCGATTCGATGGACGAAACCACCGGCAAGGTGAAGGTCATCATCGAGATCTTCGGCCGGCCGACCGAGGTCGAACTCGAACACTGGCAGGTCGAAAAGAACTAGTTGGTAGTGGGTTGTCGGGAGTGGGCAGGAATGAGTGGCCTGCCCAGCTGCTGTCGGCCCAAGTCCAGCGAAGCGTCACATTCCAGGACAGCGGAGCTTTTGCCCGCCAGCCCTACCAACTACCTACTATCCACTACCAACTACCATGGCCAAAGCAGTCACAGCCCAAGTCAAGATCCAGATCCCCGGCGGCCAGGCGACGCCTGCCCCCCCGGTCGGTACCGCACTCGGTCCGCACGGCGTGAACATCGGTAAGTTCGTGCAGGAGTTCAACGCCCGCACCGCCGACTTCAAGGGCATGACGGTTCCCGCCGTCGTCACGATCTATAACGATCGCTCGTTCGAATTCATCCTCAAGAGCCCGCCGGCGTCGGTGCTCCTGAAGGAAGCCGCCCAGGTCGCCAAGGGGGCCGCAAACCCCAAGGCCGACAAGGTCGGGACGGTCACGATGGCCCAGGTCGCCGAGATCGCGAAACGCAAGTTCGCCGACCTCAACGCCCCGAACATCGAAGCCGCCTCGAAGGTCATCGCCGGAACCGCCCGCAGCATGGGCATCACCGTCGTCAACTGACCGGCGAAACGCCGGTGAAACACCGGCATTCACTCGCGGAAACCTGCCCGGCCCGTCCGGACAGCGGGACAGGGAGCACTTCCCCAATCCCCCCAGATAAATTCCCCGTGTCGTTCGATTGACGGCCCGGACGTTGCTCGTCAGAATGCTCCGCTTCTCATTTCGCGGCGGCCAGCTTACCTCGGCCCCGACCGCGAGTGGCTGTCGGGAACAAGCCTGCCATCGCAATCGGCGGGGTGCTCTGACGCACTGAGACTTTGAGGAAGACACCAGGCACTGGTGTCGGCGGATCGTTTGGTCCCCGCGCAAGTTCACGAACTGTCGGTCAAACAGACCGCATCGCGTCCCCGCGGCAGATGGAAATGTGTTGTTATGGCGAAAGTGTCGAAGCGTCAACAGGCGATGCAGAAACTCACGGCCGATCTCGGCTCCGTGGATCTCTCGAAGGCCGTTGAAATTCTCAAGAGCTTTGAATCGGTGTCCCCCAAGGGGAAGAAGCCGTTCAAGTTCGACCAGTCGATCGACCTCTCGGTCCGGCTCGGTATCGATCCGAAGCATGCCGACCAGATCGTCCGCGGCTCGATCGTCTACCCGCACGGCATCGGCAAGTCGAAGCGAGTGCTGGTGTTCTGCCAGGGCCCCAACGTGGCCATCGCCCAGGCGGCCGGCGCCGAATTCGTCGGCGGCAAAGACCTCGCGGACAAGATCAAGGAAGGCTGGACCGACTTCGACGTCGCGATCGCCACGCCCGACATGATGGGCGTCGTCGGCCCCCTCGGTAAGGTGCTCGGCCCCCGTGGCCTGATGCCCTCCCCCCGCGCCGGCACGGTCACCCAGGACGTCGCTGGAGCAGTCAAGGAATACCGGGCCGGTAAGGTCGAGTTCCGCTGCGATGACGCCGGAATCGTGCATGTCGTCGTTGGCAAGCTTTCCTTCGCGCCGCAGGCGATCGAAGAGAATGCCCAGGCCATGCTGACGCTGATCCGGAGCCTCAAGCCCAGTGCCTCCAAAGGCCAGTACATCCGCAGCGTGACGATCTCCGGCACCATGACGCCCGGCATCCGCGTCAACGCCGCGTAATCCGCAACCATTGAGCCGGCCTGCCCGCGGGCCGTTTGCGAGCGCCGGCGACCTGAAGTCGCCCCTCCGCCCGCCTCCACAGCACAACCAACGGACTCCAGTCCCGGACGGTCTGAAATGAGCAAAGTGATCAAAGGCATGATGATGGACGAGATTTGCCGCTCTGTCGGCGAATGTCGCGACCTCCTCGTCATCGACATGTCCAAGCTCGACGGCGTGACAGACAACAAGTTCCGCCTTGAGATGCAGAAAAAGGGGATCAACCTCCTGCAGGTGAAGAACTCGCTCGCCAAGCGAGCCTTCGCCGACCGCGGCTTCACGGCCCTCGAAGGCGCCCTCGCCGGCCCGTCGACCCTGGTCTGGGGTGGCGAAGACATCGTCGCCCTGTCCAAGGAACTCGCGAAGTGGGCCAAGGACGTCAAGAAGCTTGAGGTCAAAGGCGGAAGCGCCGACGGCCAGGGCTTCGACGCCGCCGGATTCGAATCACTCTCGAAGAGCCCGGGCCGCGGCGAACTGCTGTCGATGATTTCGGGTCAGATTCTTGCTCCGGGAGCGAAGCTTTCCAGCCAGCTCCTCGGCATGGGCTCGAAGCTCGCCAGCCAGGTCAAGAAGATCGCGGACAAAGAAGGAGACGCCGCTCCCGCGGCGTAAGTGTGCAGCTCCACTGCTGCTGATCCACATTTGAATTCATCAACTGGAAACACGTTTTCCGTGCCGGGGTGTGTAGCCCCGGGCGTTCCAAAGGGTGTGACAGGTCTCATCGCCTGCCGGTGGTACATCCGCCGGGACGCCGGCGACTGACGTGCCGGTTTTTCGCCGGCGGAAAGATTTGAAGGAGAGTTTGCAATGGCTGAGTTTGACACAACCACCAAAGAGCTGGGCGATAAGATCGTTGGTCTGACCCTGCTCCAGGCCAAGGCCCTTTCGGATTACCTGAAGGAAGTCCATGGCATCGAGCCCGCCGCTGGCGGCGCGGTGATGATGGCGGCTGCACCTGGTGCTGGCGGCGGCGACGCCCCGGCTGCCAAGACCGAATTCGACGTCATCCTGGCGGCGTTCGGCGACAACAAGATCAACGTGATCAAGGTCGTCCGCAGCATCACCGGCCTGGGCCTCAAGGAAGCCAAGGACCTTGTCGAAGGCGCTCCCAAGCCGCTGAAGACCGGCGTGCCGAAGGAAGAAGCCGACAAGATCAAGAAGGAAATCGAAGACGCCGGCGGCAAGGTCGAAGTGAAGTAATTCGACAGTTGCAGTCGTGTGAGAGTCCAACGCGGCGACGGGGAGGGCATCGCTCTTTCCTCGTCGCCGGTCGGCGTTTGTGCCGCGCCTGAGTCCAGGCCGATGCAGACCGGCAACGCGCTCGCCGGGAATTTTGTTCGGGTCGTTTGCGATTGGCACGCGTCTCGCTATACTTTCGCGACCAATGCCTTGCGATTGCGCTGCGCTGATATTGTCGACAGGGGTGAGTGCTGGCCGCCGGGCGGATGGTCTGCACTCGCAATGGACTTGCTTGAAGGGGGGAGCCGGGTTGACCGGGACGTCATTCGGCGAACACTTCCGGAGCAACCCTGCTCCGACGGAATCGACATCGACAACAGTCGGCGTCTACGCGCACTGCGTAGAAGTCGGCTGTTCAGTTGTTTCTACACCCGTGGATTTCGCGACTGTTGATTCACGGCGTACGGATTCTTCACGGGGCCCACGGACGCGACGGACCCGCTCCGCCCCGAGGTCATTGGTTTTGAAAACAGTCGTTTCCCGGCGCCGCGCAACGCGCGTCGCCATTTGACTCGCAGGTCGCGGTCCCGTGCCCGGTTGACTGCCCCGCGCACGCTCATTGTTTAATTCACGCTCATTGAGAAGCACGCATGCCGATTCCCGCTGAACGCATTCTCAAGATGGACTCGGTCGTCAACTTTGGCCATATCCAGGGCCAGTTCGACCTGTCCGATCTGACCCAGATCCAGACCGACTCCTACGATCGGTTCCTGCAACTGGACAAACGCCCCAGCCAGCGCCGGAACCAGGGCCTCGAAGAAATCCTCCGGGAAGTCTTCCCCGTCGAAAGCTACGACGGCCAGCATCGCCTCGAGTACGTCCGCTACGAACTGGGCAAACCTCGCTACACGCCCACGGAATGCCGCCAGCTCCGCCTCACCTACGGCCGGCCGTTCCGCATCTGGCTGAAGCTGATGAAGGAACAGCCGATCGAGGAAGAAGTCTACCTCGGCGACATCCCCATCATGCTCGGGGGTGGCGAGTTCATCATCAACGGCGCTGAGCGCGTCGTCGTCAGCCAGCTCCACCGCTCCCCCGGCGTCGATTTCGTCATCGCCTCCGAACCGGGTGAAAAGAAGGCCTACTCCTGCCGCGTCATCCCCGAGCGCGGAAGCTGGATCGAACTCGTCGTCTCCAAGAAAGAAACGCTCGGAGTCCGCATCGACCAGAGCGGCCGCTTCTCGGCGATGACCCTGCTTCGCGCCATGGACGCGAACTACTCGTCGACCACGGCCCTGCTGAAGCTCTTCTACGACGTCCAGTCCGTGAAGGTCTCCAAGGGGCCCGAGGCCTTCATCGGCCACTACGCCGCAGAAGACATCATCTATCCGGCTGGAACTCCGCGCTGTGGCGAGATCATGTGCGAAGTCTCGCACCGGATCACCAAAACCGTCGCCCAGGAGATCCTCGAGTCCGGCGTGAAGACGATCCAGACGATCGAAACCGCTCCCGACCAGCTGATCCTCAACAGCACCCTGGAAGATACCTGCGCCAGCCACGAAGAGGCGCTGCTGAAGATCTACCAGCGGCTCCGTCCCGGCAACCCGCCGCAGCTCGAAAAGGCGATGGACCTCTTCAAGGAGAAGTTCTTCGACCTCAATCGGTATCGCCTCGGCCGTGTCGGACGCTTCCGCATCAACCGGAAGTTCAACCAGGATATCCCGGACGACGAAATGACCCTCCGCGCGGAGGACTTCGTCAACGCCATCCGCTACCTGGTGAAGCTCCGAATCGGCGATCAGTCGGCCCAGGTCGACGACATCGACAACCTCGGCAACCGCCGCCTGCGCACCATCGACGAACTGGCGACCGAAGAAATCCGCAAGGGCTTCCTCAAGCTGCGGCGCACAGTCCAGGAGCGCATGAGCCTGAAGGAAATGGAAAACGTCACGCCCCGCACGCTCGTCAACCCGAAGAGCGTTTCGGCCGCGATCGAGTTCTTCTTCGGCCGCAGCGAACTCTCGCAGGTCGTCGACCAGACCAACCCGCTCTCGATGCTGACGCACGAGCGGCGTCTGTCGGCCCTCGGCCCCGGCGGTCTGAACCGCAAGCGTGCAGGCTTCGAAGTCCGCGACGTTCACATCTCGCACTACGGACGCATTTGCCCGATCGAAACGCCTGAAGGCACGAACATCGGTCTGATTTCGTCGTTGTCGATCTTCGCCAAGGTCGACGACTACGGCTTCCTGATCACCCCGTACCGCAAGGTGCAGAACGGCAAGATCACCGAAGAGATCGAATGGCTCCGGGCCGACGAGGAATCGAACGTCTACGTCTCGCCGGCTGATACGCCGGTGCAGAACGGCAAGATCTCGGAAGATCGTGTCCTCGCCCGCTATCGCAATGACGTCCACTGGGTCGAAGCCAAGCAGGTCCAGTACATCGACGTGGCGCCGTCGCAGATGGTCGGCATCTCGGCCGGCCTCATCCCCTTCCTCGAACACGACGACGCCAACCGCGCGCTCATGGGTTCGAACATGCAGCGGCAGGCCGTGCCGCTGCTGATCACCGAGCCGCCCATCGTCGGAACGGGCCTGGAAGACGAGATCCCGAAGTACTCCGGCATGGTGCTCCGCGCCGACCGGGCCGGGAAAGTCACCTATGTCGACGCCGACATGGTCCAAGTCGAAGAGAAGAAGTATCCGCTGCGGAAGTTCACCGGCCTCAACGAGCGCACCTGCCTCAACCAGAAGCCGATCGTGAAGCTCGGCCAGCGCGTCAAGAAGGGCGACATCCTGGCCGACTCGGCCGCGACGCGGAGTGGCGTCCTCGCCCTCGGCCGGAACGTCACCGTGGCGTTCATGTCGTGGGAAGGCTTCAACTTCGAAGACGCGATCATCCTCTCGGAACGCCTGGTGAAGGAAGACGTCTACACGTCGATCCACATCGACGAGTTCGACGTCGAGATCCGCGAGACGAAACTGGGCCGCGAAGAGTTCACCCGCGAAATTCCGAACGTCAGCGAAAAGGCGCTCCGCAACCTCGATGAGGGCGGCATTGTCCAGATTGGCACCCGCGTGGTCTCCGGCGACATCCTCGTCGGCAAGGTCACCCCGAAGGCCAAGGCCGAACTGACGCCGGAAGAAAAGCTGCTGCACGCGATCTTCGGCAAGGCCGGCGAAGACGTGAAGAACGAATCGCTCGAAGTCCCGTCGGGCATCGAAGGCATCGTGATTCACACCGAGCGGTTCAGCCGCCGGCTGAGCCTGTCGGATGCCGAACGCCGCAAGTTCGACTCGGACGTGAAGCGGGTTGAGCAGGAAGGCCAGGCGAAGGTCGACGAAGCGTTCAAGAGCTTCCTCAAGGAGTTCGAAGCGACCCTCGGCAAGCACCTGGTCGACGACGACGGACGCGAACTGCGGACGATCGACGATCACAAGTTCATCACGGAATACGCGCGTGATTTCGAGCGTCACTTCGAGAAGCTCGACATTCGCAGCCCGCAGAAGCTGGCCGACGCCCGCAAGCTCCTGAAGGAGAACTGGTCGATCGTCGAAGACGTGATCGACGACGCCGACCTCAAGGTCAACAGCATGAAGCGCGGCGACGAGCTGCCGAACGGCGTCCTGCAGATGGTCAAGGTCTACGTCGCCTCCCGCCGCCAGATTTCGGTCGGCGACAAGATGGCCGGTCGTCACGGCAACAAGGGTGTGATCTCCAAGGTCCTCCCGATCGAAGACATGCCGTACCTCGAAGACGGCACGCCGGTCGACATCGTCCTCAACCCGCTGGGCGTGCCGAGCCGTATGAACGTGGGACAGATCCTCGAGACCCACCTTGGGTGGGCCGCCTCGAAGCTCGGTTACCGCTGTGTCTGCCCGGTGTTCGACGGAGCGACCAAGGAGAAGCTCGAGGAAACGCTGACCGAGGCCGGGATCGATACCGACGCCAAGGTCCGCCTGTACGACGGCCGGACCGGCGAGCAGTTCGAACAGAAGTCGACCGTCGGCATCATCTACATGCTGAAGCTGCACCACCTCGTCGACGACAAGGTGCACGCCCGTGCGACGGGTCCGTACTCGCTCATCACCCAGCAGCCGCTGGGCGGTAAGGCCCGCTTCGGCGGTCAGCGTTTCGGAGAGATGGAAGTGTGGGCCCTCGAAGCCTACGGAGCGGCCTACATTCTCCAGGAACTGCTCACCGTGAAGTCGGACGACGTCGAAGGCCGGACCAAGATCTACGAATCAATGGTCAAGGGCGAGAACACGCTCGAGGCCGGAACGCCCGCGAGCTTCGACGTGCTCAACAACGAGATTCGCGGACTGTGTTTGAACATGCAGCTCGAAAAACTGAAGGCATGAGTGGCGAGTTGAGAGTGAGAAGAGAAGCCGTCGCGGCTTAGCCCGGCGAGTCCCACGATCTACAGACCACCCACTCGGAGATTGACGTGAGCAATAGCAACAGCGCGCAGGCTGGAGACGGCGTTTACGATCGCGTGAATGACTACGGGGCCGTGAAGATTTCACTGGCCAGCCCGCATGACATTCGCAGCTGGTCGTTCGGCGAAGTGAAGAAGCCGGAGACGATCAACTACCGCACGTACCGCCCCGAACGGGACGGTCTCTTCTGCGAGCGTATTTTCGGACCTGAAAAAGACTGGGAATGCGCCTGCGGCAAGTACCGCGGGATGAAGTACAAGGGCATGATCTGCGATCGCTGCGGTGTGAAGGTCACCCACAGCCGCGTTCGCCGCAAGCGGATGGGCCATATCGAGCTCGCCGCGCCGGTCGTCCACATCTGGTTCTTCAAGAGCATGCCCAGCCGCCTGGGCGCCCTGCTCAACATGAAGACCACCAGCCTGGAAAAGGTCATTTACTTCCAGGATTACGTCGTCATCGATCCGGGCGACACCCCGCTCCGCAGGGGACAGCTCCTCACCGAAGAAGAAGCTCGCGAAAAGCGCGAGAAGTACGGTGAGAAGGCGTTCGAAATCGACATGGGCGCCGAGGCCGTCTTCAAGCTCCTCCAGCGCATCAACCTCACCGAGGAATCGGTGAAGCTCCGCGCCGAGCTGAAATCGACTGGCAGCCAGCAGAAGACGAAGGACTACATCAAGCGGCTCAAGGTCGTCGAAGCCCTCCGCGACAGCCAGAACCGCCCCGAGTGGATGGTCCTGAACTGCGTCCCCGTCATCCCGCCGGATCTCCGTCCGCTGGTGCTGCTTGAATCGGGCAACTTCGCGACGAGCGACCTGAACGACCTCTACCGCCGCATCATCAACCGCAATAACCGGCTCAAGAAGCTGGTCGACCTCAACGCTCCGGAAGTCATCATTCGCAACGAAAAGCGAATGCTGCAGCAGTCGGTCGATGCCCTGTTCGATAACAACCGCTGCAAGCGGCCTGTTCTCGGCAGCTCGAACCGTCCGCTGAAGTCGCTGACGGACATGATCAAGGGCAAGCAGGGCCGGTTCCGCGAGAACCTGCTCGGCAAGCGCGTCGACTACTCCGCCCGCTCGGTCATCGTCGTCGGCCCGGAACTGCACCTCCATCAGTGCGGCCTGCCGAAAAAGATCGCGCTGGAGCTCTTCCAGCCGTTCATCATCCGCCGCCTGAAGGAACTCGGCCACGCCGACACCATCAAGTCCGCCAAGCGCATGCTCGAGCGGAAAGATGAAGAGGTCTGGGACATCCTGGACGAGGTGATCAAGAACCACCCGGTCCTGCTGAACCGTGCTCCCACGCTGCACCGCATGGGCATTCAGGCCTTCGAGCCTGTGCTCGTGGAAGGAAACGCCATCCGCGTCCATCCGCTGGTGTGCAAAGGCTTCAACGCAGACTTCGACGGCGACCAGATGGCAGTTCACCTGCCGCTGTCGATCGAAGCACAGGTCGAAGCCCACGTGCTGATGCTGGCGACGAACAACATCTTCTCGCCCGCCAACGGCAGCCCCATCATCACGCCGTCGCAGGACATCGTGATGGGTTGCGCCTACTGCACGGTCAAGCGTGCCGGCCAGCCGGGCGAAGGCATGACCTTCGCCTCGACCAAAGAACTGCTGATGGCCTATCAGCACAAGAAGGTCGCGCGGCACTCGATCGTGAAGCTGCGCCTCCCCGCCAACAAGCGCGTGAAGGGCGAAGGCGCCGACACGTACAAGAAGGGCGGCCTCATCCAGACGACCGCAGGACGGATGCTCTTCAACGACATCCTTCCCAAGTCGATGGCCTACTACAACATCACGCTGAAGTCGAAGGATCTGTCGAACGTCATCTCCGACTGCTACCTCGAACTCGGCCGTCGCGCAACGATCAAGCTGCTCGACGACATGAAGGAACTCGGGTTCCAGGAATCGACCCGTTCCGGACTGTCGTTCGCCTCGAGCGACCTGATCATCGCCACCAACAAGCAGAAGGTGATCGACGACGCCGAACAGAAGGTGCTGCGTCAGCAGAAGATGTACGACAAGGGCGTCATCACCGATGAAGAGCGGTACAACACCGTCATCGACATCTGGACCCATGCCCGCGAGCAGATCACGATCCAGATGCGGGTCGAGCTCGAGCAGGATCTCCGCGACAACGGCCGCTACGTGAACCCGATCTTCCTCATGTCGGAATCGGGTGCCCGCGGCGGTATCGCCCAGATTCAGCAGCTGTCCGGCATGCGTGGCCTCATGGCCAAGCCGAGCGGCGAAATCATGGAAACGCCGATTAAGTCGAACTTCAAGGAAGGTCTCACCGTCCTTGAATACTTCAACTCGACCCACGGTGCCCGTAAGGGTCTGGCGGATACGGCGTTGAAGACGGCCGACTCGGGTTACCTGACCCGTAAGCTGGCCGACGTCTGCCAGAACATGGTCATCACGCAGGATGACTGCGGCACCACCAAGGGAGTCACCCGCGGTGTGCTGTATCGCGGCGAGAAGGTCGAAGTCAGCCTGGCCCAGGCCATCCGCGGACGCATCAGCCGTCAGAACATCGTGCACCCGATCACCGACGAAGTGGTCGTCCGCGAGAACTCGCTGATCACGGTCGATATCGCCCGCAAGATCGAAGAGATGGGTCTCGAAAAGGTCCTCGTGCGGAGCCCGATGACCTGCGAAGCCGATCTCGGTGTCTGCCGCTGCTGCTACGGAATGGACCTCTCCACCGGCTCGCTGGTGGAAGACGGCCTCGCCGTCGGCATCATCGCCGCCCAGTCCATCGGTGAACCGGGTACGCAGCTGACGATGCGTACGTTCCACATCGGCGGTATCGCCAACAAGGAACTGGAAGAGAGCGAGCAGAAGACGAAGAAGGCCGGTAAGGTGAAGTTCTCGCGGATTCGCTCCGTGGTGAACGCCGAAGGCCAGACCGTCGTGCTCGCCCGAAACGGCGAAATCATCGTCAACGACCCGAAGGACCGCGAGCTCGAACGCTACACGGTCCCCCAGGGCGCCGTGCTGCTCGTGAAGGAAGACGACCAGGTTTCCGCCGGCCAGATCCTCTGCCAGTGGGATCCGCACTCCGTCCCGATCCTCGCCGAAGTCGGCGGTCGGATCCGCTTTGAAGATCTCGTCGAAGGCCGTTCGCTCAAGACCGAAACCGACGCCAGCGGCAACGCCCGTCGGACGATCATCGAGCACAAGGGCGACCTGCACCCGCAGATCATCGTCGAAGACGCCAGCGGCAAGATTCTCGACTACTACTACATCCCGGAACGGGCCAACCTCGAATGCGAGGAAGGCCAGCAGGTGGTGGCCGGTACGGTGGTCGCCCGTAACCCCCGCGAAGCATCGGGTACGCAGGACATCACCGGAGGTCTGCCCCGCGTCACCGAACTCTTCGAAGCCCGTAAGCCCAAGGATCCGGCCATCATGGCCGAGATCGACGGCGAAGCGAAAATCCTGCCCGACAAGAAGCGCGGCAAGCGCGTCATCATGGTCATCGGGTCGGACGGCACCGAAGTCGAACACATCATTCCCCACGGCAAGCCGCTGCTCGTCCACACGGGCGACATCGTGCGGGCCGGTGATGCCCTTGTCCGCGGTCCGCTTGTTCCCCACGACATCCTCCGGGTGTCGGGTGAAGAAGCCGTCCAGCAGTACCTGCTCCACGAAATCCAGAACGTCTACCGTGCCCAGCGCGTGGAAATCGACGACAAGCACATCGAGCTCGTCGTCGCCCAGATGCTCCGCAAGGTCCGCATCGACGACGTCGGCGATTCAGACATGCTCCCCGGCATCGTGGTCGACAAGTTCGAGTTCCAGAAGGGGAACAAGGCCCTCCAGTCATCTGGCAAGATCACCGATGCCGGCGACACCGAGTTCCAGGAAGGCGACGTCGTTCCGCTCGCCACCATCGAGGAAGTCAACGCCCAGCTCGAAGCCTCGGGCGGCAAGAAGGTGAAGTCCACGAAGCCCAAGCCGGCCCGCGCCAGCACCCAGCTTCTCGGCATCACCAAGGCCGCGGTCCAGAGCGAATCGTTCATCTCCGCCGCGTCCTTCCAGGAAACGACGAAGGTCCTCACCGAGGCCGCCATGGCCGGAAAGCTCGATACCCTGAAGGGACTGAAAGAGAACGTGATTCTCGGCCACCTCATCCCGGCCGGCACGGGCTTCAACACCCACCAGGATTCGGACGTCCGCATCCGTCCCGAAGCCCAGCAGGAGCTGCGTGCTGAACACGCCCGCATCCTCGCGGCCCGCCGCGAAATGCTGCGTGAAGAAGACGGCATGCCGCAGCCCGGCGGCTTCCAGGGTGATGTTCCTTCGCTGAAGGATCTCACCGGCGAGTAATCGCCGCGAACCGCTGACCAAAAACAAAGGCCGCCGCATCAAACAATGCGGCGGCCTTTTTTAATCCAGAATCCCGCAGGCCACGCCCCGCGGGATCGGGCACGGCAAGCCGCCGCACTCCAGCAACCCCGCCACCAACTCGTCACGCCTCCCATTCCGAGGACCGAGTCCCCCTTCCGTTCAAGTGACTCGCTCCGCAAAAGGCCCCCAACTACGACCGCCCCTCCCCCAGCAATCCCTTGATCCATGCGGACCACTCCTCCTGCAATTGCTGCACAGTGCCAGCCGCCCCCTCGCCGTACAGGTACAGCAGGACAACGCCTCGCGCCTCGCCCCCCCGCTGGTAGGTCCCGACGACGGCGATCCCCTCGGACGGCCGGTCGATCCTGAGCATCACGTGGCGAAACTTGTCGTCCTGCTGGACGAGTTCCACAACGCCCGCAAGCCGGGGAGATTCACGCCGTTCGCCGGAATTTGCGCCCGCGAGGTTCAGCGCCGTCGTCAGTTTCACCCACAGGTCCAGTTCCTCGCCGGTCCCGCCCGAATCGACGCGCAACAGTGCGGCCGGCCGACCCGCGAAATGCTGCAGATACCGACGCAACACTTCAAAGAACACCGGCCAGCCCTTCTCAAATCCTTCCAGGTGGCTGTCCCAGTCGTCACTTGACGACGACAACGAGTGCTCCATCCGCATCAGGCACGTCCCGCCAGGACGGCGGATGATGGAGATTTCTGTGGCGACCGGCGGGGCCCCTTCCAGCCAGTCGCGTTCGACATAGCCGAATCTCAGCGGCGGCTCCCAGACGGTCACTTCGCCTTTCGACGCGCCATCCGCCCCGAAGTCGAACCGGATCTCGCCGCCGATCCCTCCGTCGATTTCGGTCCTGGTGAACCACGCGGTGTTTCCCTGGCCTGTCGCCATTGCGTTCCAGACGTCCTCCGGCGCGCCGGGAACGACGACTTCCATCTCAACCCACCGCTTTCCGGAACCATCATTCTTCAGTGGCATGACTCACCTGAGTAATTCGAGATTCGCCCGTGCGTGACGCCGGCGCCACCACCAGGCTCGGAGAAACAAACCCGCCAACAGGGTTCCAGTCTGTCAGATCCCGCGCACGCCGCCGAGGCCCCATTCGCTCAATCCGTCTCAACACACCTGGGGGCCGTCCGTTCGCACTCGCTGGGCGACTGAATCCCCGCCTCGCGTGCATGCCCGCCGCGCACGCCTTACCATCACTGGTCGACGCATCCTGCGCGCAACGTCTCGTCCTCAGAATTCCGTTTACGCTCCGTCCGATGAAAATTCACGAGTACCAGGGAAAGCAACTGTTCTCCGCGTCCGGAGTTCCGGTCCCGAAAGGGATCGTCGCCAAGACTCCCCAGGAAGCGGCTGATGCCTTCACGAAGCTCCAGGGAGCCGTGGCCGTCGTGAAGTCGCAGGTGCATGCCGGCGGACGCGGCAAGGGAACGTTCAAGGAACATCCCGAGCAGCGCGGCGTCGTGCTGGTGAAATCGGCCGATGACGCCCGCAACAATGCCGAGCGCATGCTCGGCTCGACCCTCGTCACCAAGCAGACCGGCGACGTTGGCCAGAAGGTCCAGACGCTCTACGTCGAGCAGGGGCTCGACATCAAGAAGGAGCTGTACCTCGCCGTCGTCGTCGACCGTGAAGTCGGCCTGCCGGTCGTCATCTTCTCGTCCGAAGGCGGCATGGATATCGAGGAAGTCGCCGAGTCGCATCCCGAAAAGATCGCCCGCGAGCACTTCGATCCCGGCATGGGCCTGCTGCCGTTCCAGGCGCGGAAGCTCGCCGCCGCCATCGGCCTCGATGCCGCCGGCGCCAAGGCAGCCGAGTCGTTCCTGCCGAAGATCGCGAAGTTCTTCGTCGACCACGACTGCAGCATGGCCGAGATCAATCCGCTCGTGCTGACCGGCGAAAACAAGATGCTGGCGCTCGATGCCAAGGTCACCTTCGACGACAACGCCCTCTTCCGCCATAAGGATTTCGACGCACTCCGCGACCTCCTCGAAGAAGATCCTTCGGAAGTGCGGGCACAGGCAGCCGGCCTCAGCTACGTGAAGCTCGAAGGAAACATCGGCTGCCTCGTGAACGGCGCCGGCCTCGCCATGAGCACGATGGACCTCATCAAGCTGCACGGCGGCGAACCGGCCAACTTCCTCGACGTCGGCGGCGGCGCCAATGTCGAGCAGGTGACGGAAGCCTTCCGCATCCTGCTGGCTGATCCGAACGTGAAGGCTGTGCTCGTCAATATCTTTGGCGGCATCATGAAGTGCGACACGATCGTGACCGCGCTGCTCACCGCCTACGACACCGTCGGCATCACGGTCCCCCTCGTCGTCCGCCTGGAAGGGACGAACGTCGAACTCGCCCGCAAGATGCTCGCCGAGAGCGGCAAGAAGATCACTTCCGCGACCGACCTCACCGACGCGGCGAAGAAGGTCGTGGCGACTCTGGGCGCGTGAAGTAATTCGGCGAGCGGGGGGCGTCAGCCCCCTGTGGGGCCGAGCAACGTCAGAGCATCAGATCAGAAGGGCTGACATGAAGATCTGGTTGGCAGCCATTCTTTGGGCCTTGTTCACCATTCAGCGATGCGGTGCTGCTGATTGGACGCCCCCGGATGATCCTGAGCCACAGAAGATTCTGGACGAGGCTCAGATTGACGCGCAGGCAGGGCGGTTCGAAACCGCACTCGCCAAGCATATCTGGTATCACCGCAACGCGCTCAAGTACGACTCGGCCCAGGGTGGAGTGCGATTGTCATTCGCCCTCTCGAGCTGGAAGCAGCTTGCGGACCAGTTCCCGCCGGCATTGGACGACTTGAAAGCGGAGAGAGACGCGACGAAGGAACGAGTTCTGGAGGGGAAGAACTTTCCGCATTGCTTCGGCGACCTTGCTGGCATCAACCGAGTCCTCGGAGAGGAAAAGCAAACCGCTGAAACATTCGTGGTCCTCGATCGCGACAGGCCGGCACAAGCCATCCTCGCCTATCTGTGGGCCGAGGACGCACTGCTTCAGGAGAAGCAGTACGACCTGTGTGGCAAGTATTGCGATCCCGATCAGGCGTATCGTCAAGCGTTGCGGAACTACAAGGACAGCAAACGGCACGTCCTCAGGACCCCGGAGTCCCTGAGACTGCTCCAATCCAGCGAAGCGCGTTTCACCCGGCGAGCCGCGACGATCGTGGCCCTGATGGTCATCACCAAACGCCATAAGGAGGCGGAATTGATCGCTGACAAGGCGAAGGACGCCATCGATTGGGAACCTCACCGAAAGGCGATCGATGACGCGCTCGCTGGTCAGATGCCGAAGCCCCAGTGAACATTGCGGAATTTCAGTCGTGTGAGAATCCGCCGTCCGCAAGTCTTGCGGGCGGCGCACGCCGAGCTTCAGGCCCTACTCAATGATTGATCGGCGCGGTCTGCTCAGGACGGCTGCATTCGTCTATCTCGCACTGACCGCGCTCGCAGTTCTCATTGCCTGGCTGGTCGGATTGGACCTCACCTCACTCCTTCGACCGGATCCGGAGGAGGCCGCGATCGGGCTCGCGGCAGTCCTGCCGATGTCGGTCGTCTTCTTCATCGCGCCGGACCTCAAAGATCGCGTCGTCGATCTGCTGGGCCCCGCGCTTGCGCAATGCCGCTGGTACGACCTCGTGGCCCTCGCTGCGATGGCCGGAATCTCCGAGGAACTCGTCTTTCGCGGAGCGCTCGAAGGCTGGCTGCGAAGCTACGACATCCTCTTCGCCATCGTCGTCGCCAACCTGCTCTTCGGAGCCATGCACCCGATCACGGTGACATACTTCCTGATCGCGGCCGGCTTCGGCGTCTACTTCAGCGTCCTGGCAAATCTCGGCCCCGAGCGCAATCTCACCGCCCCGATCGTCGCCCACACCGTGTACGACCTCATCGGCTTCCTGCTGGTGGCCCGGGATTTCCGAAAGACATCCAGTGGCTTCGTCGCCCCCAGCCGCTGGCCACCGGCCCAGACAACAACGCAACCGGCAACAACAGAGCCGGCAATCCAGGATTCAGCCGACGACGAAACCCCGGCAGACGGGACCAGGCCCGAAAGCAAACCGCCCGAGTACTGAGTACCGATTACCCATCCACCCTCCCCTCACACTCCCGCCATCTCGAGCGAAACAAGGCCGTCGCTCGACACAGACGACGGCCGCTCCGCTTCGATCGTCAGCCAGATCGACTTGAAGGCCGGCGTCTTCGACTGCGGGTCGACCTCGTGCGGCACCAGCACGTTCGCTTCCGGCAGGTACATCGCACAGTTCCCAGCGCGAATATCAATGTCCCGCACGCGGATTCCACGCAGTTCGCCCACAGAGCTGCGCACCGTCACCGGCTGGTCGATCGTGAAGCCGAACCGCTGGATATCGTCGACATGCATCAGGATCACATCCCGCCGGTCCTGCCCGCGGTAGATGTCCTGTTCCTCGTAGACGACCGTGTTGAACTGCCCTTCCGAGCGGATCGTCATCATCCGCAGCACCCCCTGCCCAGGCCCGGCCTCGGGAGCAGCCGCAGCGGAAGCGACCCGCGTCATCGGCTCCTCCAGCGGTGCGAACTGGGCCTTGCCGCTCGGCGTCGGGAACGTCGGCGTGTGGAACGTCCGGCCGCCGATCTGGAACTCCTGCTTCGTCTCGTCGATCCGGCCGATCGCTTCGAAGCCCGGGATGACTTTCGCGATCATCTCGCGAACGGTCCTGTGCAGCTTGAGCTCAGTCCAGTTGACCGGCCCGGCGTCGCCCAGCACGCGATGCCCCAGCGTCGTCAGGATTTCGTGTTCCGACTTGGCCTGTGCGATCCGCTGCTCCCCTCCCTCGCTGAGGCGAACGTAGTTGAACATCGACTCCTGCGTGGTCGGCTGCGGCTCTTCGTCACGCGCCAGGCAGGGGAGAATCAGCGTTTCTTTCGCCGTTCCCCAGGCATGCCCCGTATTCAGCGTCGTGTTGATGTACGTGATGAAATCGAGGTTGCCGAGCGACCTGTGGGCGAAATACGCGTCGGGATTGCTGCCGAACAGGTTGCCCCCCAGGCAGATCGCCCCCTTCACCTTCCCTTCTGCCGCTGCCCGCATGCAGGCCATCGTGTCGAGTCCCGGGTTCGTCGGCAGCTTCACTTTGAGCAGCGCTTCCATGTTGTCGAAGATCTGCTGTTTGAGGTTCGGGGCGACCCCCATCGAACCGATCCCCTGAACGTTCGAATGCCCGCGGATCGGAAGCAGCCCGGCGTGTGGCTTGCCGACCATGCCCCGCAGCAGCGCGAGGTTGACGATCATCCGCACGTTCTCGACGCCATGCAGATGATGCGTGATCCCCATCGTCCAGCCGAACACCGCGTTCTTCGCCCGGCCGTAGAGAACCCCGAGTTCTTCGATCTGCGCGCGCGGAACGCCCGACTGCCGTTCAATCTCCTCCCAGCTCAGCGCGTTCACCCCCTTCACGAACTCGTCGAAGCCTTCGGTCGCCGCCTTGATATACGGCTTCGCCACGAGGCGCCGCTCCAGCAGCACCTTCGCCACACCCGCCAGCAGCGGAATGTCGCCGCCGATATGCGGTTGCAGGTACAGCGACGAGATCTTCGACCCGAAGAACAGGCTCCAGACGTCCGACGGAACGCTGAAGTTAACGAGGCCGAGTTCCTTGATCGGGTTGATCGAGACGACCTGCCCCCCCTGGCGGCGGACATTCATCAGAGTCCGCATCAGCCTCGGATGGTTCGACGCCGGATTCCCCCCGATCAGGATGAACAGGTCCGAGTTCTCGACGTCCTCGAGCGTCACCGTCGCCGTGCCCGTTCCCAGGCTCTGACCCAGGCCTACGCCGCTCGCCTGGTGGCAATAGAACGAGCAGTTGTTGACGTAGTTGGTCCCATACAGCCGTGAAAACAACTGCAGCACGAAGGCCGCTTCATTCGACGACCGGCCGCTGCAGTAGAAGAAGTTCTCATCGGGCTGCGTGCCCGTCAGTTGCTTCGCCATGCGGTCGAAGGCGTCGTTCCACGAGATGACTCGGTAGTGCGTGTCACCGGGGCCCGCGTAGAGAGGATGCGTCAGTCGGCCGCTCCACTCCAGGTCGCGCGGACTGAGCGTCCGAAGTTCGGCAATCGAATAGCGGCGGAAGAACTCATCCCGCAGTCCGTCCTGCATGTCGGCCACCATCGCCTGCAGCGATTTCTTGCAGACCTCCGGCCAGTGACCCATCTCGTTCCGCATCCCCCCCTTCTGGCCGCCCATGCCCACCGCGCACGTCTTGCACGTGTTGCGGGACATCATCGCCCGCCAGAGCTTCGGCCAGGTGACCTTGTTGGCCATCCGCAGCGTGTACTTCACGGCGGCCCAACCGCCGCCGGATTTCATTCGTCGCATGGGGGAGCGTTCCGCGCGAGAGGTATGTCACAGCCAGGTTCTTCACTGTACCAGCGCTGTCGGCATTGCGGGAGAACTTCGTCATCCCGGTTCGTCCAACATTCCGCCTCCGCGCGGAATCTCCGGACGGCGTGCGGCCCGGCAACACCCGGCGCGCACTCCTCGCGCCGCGGCATCGCCAGTCTCGCCATTGAAAAAACGCGCCACCCTCGCTTCCCGTCCCTCGACCGCCTCTGTAGCCTGATCCGCGGAGAAAGCGTTCGAGGAAACCTGTCGAGCGCATGAAGGTGCGTTGCTCACGCCGGATCATTTCCGGTCTGCTTCTGATCTGGCTGGGACTGCTTCAGTTTCCGCTCCCGTTCGCTCTGCGCGCATCGGGAACAGCCGCGAGCGACAAGGACCTGAGCACCCCCTTCCCCTGCATGAACCGCCCCTGCGGTTGCCGCTCCGCCGAGGAATGCTGGACCAGCTGCTGCTGCACCACCAAAGCCGAACGGATCGCGTTCGTCCTCGACCACGGCTTGGAGATGCCCGCCGCCCTGGCAGACGCCGAAGAGTCGCCGGCCCCCGCACGGACCTGCTGCTCCGCAGGCTCAGAACCTGCCTGCTGCACATCCCGCGGCGATGAAGCAGACAAGCCCTACTGCGAGCGCCCGAAAAAGCCGGTCCGGAAAGGGCTCGTCCTGCTCTCGAGCGCCCTCAAGTGCAAAGGGCTCACCTCGATGCTCATGCAGTTCGGCGGAGCCGTCGTCCCGACAGCTCCCTGCACTCCCGATCTGGTTCCGGTCGCCCACAGGCTCCTCGCGCTGACCGATGACCTGCGAACGGGGGTCACGCTTTCCCCCCCTGCTCCACCGCCAAGAATCTCGGGCTGATTCCTCTCCCACTCCGGGTCCGCGGCCGCAATGGCCGTGCAGTCCCCCGGTCCGTCACGCAATCTCCGGCGCGCCGCCGTGCGCGCTGGCCGATTCTCGATTGCGTCCCGCCTCAAGAGTTCGACGACATGCCCCTTCAATAGGCGGCATGCGATTCTGGAGTATCGATGTTCTCCTCAGCCCCCGCCTCATCGCGCCCCCGCCGCGCGTTCACACTGATCGAACTGCTGGTCGTCATCGCCATCATCGCGATCCTGATCGCGCTGCTCCTCCCGGCCGTCCAGCAGGCCCGCGAGGCCGCCCGCCGCACCCAATGCAAGAACAACCTGAAGCAACTCGGGCTGGCTCTGCATAACTATGAGAGCACCTTCAACGTTTTTCCGATGACCAATGCGCAGAACTACCTGCCGAACACGCAGGGTTTTTCGCCGCAGGCCCGCCTTCTGCCGTACGTCGAGCAGGGGAGTCTGCAGAACCAGATGGATTTCGCGGACTACGCCTTCAGCGGGCCGTTCAACAACCTCGTCCCGAATCCGAAGTTCGCCTCGGCCTTCGCGGTCTCGTTGCAGGTCATGCTGTGCCCCAGCGACCCGGCACCCAGCCAGAATACCGGCGCAGGCGGCGCGATCTACGGCGGCACGAACTACATGGTCAGCTACGGAAGCGGAACCGGCGTGAATTACGACCTCCGGTGGCGAACGGATGGCCTGGTCTATGAGAACTCCAGCTCCCGGATGCGGGACTGCACCGATGGCACTTCGAATACCGTTTTCATGAGCGAGTCGGTTCGCAGCGAAGGGGCCGACGTGACCTTGCCCGCCGGCACAACTCCGAAACATCCGTACCAGAAGACGATCAACGGATCGAGCGGCGTGACGGCCACACTCCAGAGCTCCCAGGGGATGCAGGGAGGCGGGGCGTGGGGATCCTACGTCAACGGGGCCGGGCTGATCGCGAATCCTGATCTGACGGCTGTCTGGCCGACGATGACGAACTGGCGCGGCGCACAGAGCCTCGCGCTGCGTGGCCGCGGAACGTCATGGGCCCACTCGGGCGCGATCAGCACTCTCACGAACGGCTACACAACCCCGAATAGCAAGATCCCCGATGTGGTGATCCATTTCACCGGGTTCTTCGCGCCTCGCAGCTACCACTCGGGCGGCGCTCAGGTGATGCTCGGCGACGGCTCGGTGCGGTTCATCGGTGAGAACATTGACTCGGCGGTGCATCGCGGCCTGCACAGCTGTAACGGCGGTGAAGTGCTCGGGGAATTCTGACCCCGATCTCCATGCGAACGAGCGCTGGCCAGCGGCGGCCCGCGCAATGCCGCACATCGACCTTCCTCGAGACTTCCTTCCTCCCCCATGTCGACCGCGTCTCCATCAGAACGCTCCGTGAAAACCTGGCCCGATTACCGCGCCGTCTGGCGCTGGCATTTCTACGCCAGCCTTTTCTCGATGCCATTTGTCATCCTGCTCTCGCTCACCGGGGCGGTCTACCTGTTCAAGCCGCAGATCGAAGCATGGAACGACCGCCACTTCGATCAACTCACCGCTGCCAGCCCGGCGACGACGCCCGCTCAGCAGGTGCAGGCCGCCATCGCGGCCTTCCCGGGTTCGTCCGCGACCGCCTATGAGCTTCCCCCGTCTGAACACGCGGCGGCGCGGGTGATCGTCCGCAACGAAGGCCAGGCCACGCGTGTCTACGTCCATCCGGGCGATCTGTCGATCCTGCATAGCGTTCCCGAAGACCAGCGATTGATGCGGACGATGTTCCGGCTGCATGGCGAACTCCTGATGGGTGACCGCGGATCGAACATCGTCGAACTGGCTGCCTGCTGGACGATCGTCATGCTCCTGACGGGTCTGTTCCTCTGGTGGCCACGAAACGCGAATGGAATGGGGGGCGTCCTCTACCCGCGTCTGCGCATGGGAAACCGCATCTTCTGGCGCGACATCCATAGCGTCACCGGCATGTGGATTTCGTTCTTCGCGCTGTTCCTCCTCGCAACCGGACTGCCATGGGCGAAGTTCTGGGGGACGTACTTCAAGGAAGTCCGGCGCGTGACCGGAACTGCCGTTGTGCAGCAGGACTGGACCGTCGGCAGTGAACGATCCGGCGGCGGCGAGCACGCGGGGCATGGCGGGAGTCCCCGCGCCGGCGGACGGCGCGGCGCCGGCCCCGGAATGCCGCACGACCTGGAACCGTTGAACCGCGTCGTCGCCGCAGTCACTCCGTTGAACCTGCCCGATCCGATTGTTGTGGCCGCCCCGGCGGCTGGCTCAAAAGACTGGTCGGCCAAGTCGATGACCGGCAACCGGCCGAAACGGGTCAATCTGACTGTGGACGGCTCCACCGGCGCCATCACCAGTCGTGAAGACTTCAAGGACCGACACTGGGTCGACCGGATCGTCGGCATCGGCATCGCAGCACATGAAGGCCAGCTCTTTGGCTGGCTAAATCAGCTGCTCGGACTGATGACGGCCGGCGGGTTGATCCTGCTGAGCGTGAGCGGCGTGATCCTTTGGTGGCGTCGCCGGGAGGTCGGAGTGCTCGGAGCTCCGAAGATGATTCTGAACCCGCGGTTCTCGCCTGGGCTCGTTGCGATCATCGTCCTGCTGGGCGCCTACCTGCCAATGTTCGGCGCGTCGCTGCTTCTCGTGCTGATCCTGGAATGGGCCGTTCTGTGCCGCATCCCGCCAGTTCGCGATTGGCTGGGGCTCAAGCGACCCACATCCGCTGCGGTTCTGGGAGGATCTCCATGAGCGCCCGGCCACAGCATCGTCTGATCACAGCGTTCCGACATCCGCTGTTCGTATCACTCAGCCTCATGTGCTGCGGGTGTGGAAGCGGTGACCCGCCTTCGGTTGCGGGGGGAACGGAAGGCATTCTCCGGTGCGGTTCGGCCGCAATCGGCGACCTCCAGCTCACCCTTTTCCAGCGCAGCGGAACCGGAGCCGTCCAGGTGGGATTCGCCATGACACGGGCCGATGGCACTTTTTCGCTATTGCTGCCGGGCGCTGCGGGACCGTTGTTTCTTCCCGAAGGTCAGTATGTCTGCACACTCGAATCCGCCGGTGCGCCGGTTCGTATCCCGAAGTCCTATTCAAAGCCAGATTCCTCACCGCTGATGGTCACCCGCAAGGACGTGAAAGCGCCACTCGAGATTACGGGGCCGGACCTCAAGCTCCGGTGACCAGAGGAAAGCCGGCTCCACTCCCGCACGGGAAAGTGAATTCGCCTTCAATGAAATCCTGAGACACCGGCGCGGCGTCGCTGCCTACGTCGTTTGCTTTCTCCAGACGGAAGCACGACGCCGCGTCCGGCTTTGTTGGGAACACAGGTTC
Organism: Caulifigura coniformis; assembly: GCF_007745175.1. GTDB lineage: Bacteria > Planctomycetota > Planctomycetia > Planctomycetales > Planctomycetaceae > Caulifigura > Caulifigura coniformis. Next base: position 1,884,932 of record NZ_CP036271.1, read on the forward strand.
GCTACGGTTCGCGCACGAACCGGTTAAATTGGACTTTCTGAGGACCGGTTCCGAAGCGATTCAGAGGGCGGCGAGACACATGGCCTGGCATCAGCACGAACTCCCGCTCCCGGCGATGCCGCGAGGCTTTCATCTCATCACCGACCGCGTCGTCCGCGCGATTCCCGAGCTGCCTTCCGTGAAGGCCGGCCTTCTGCACGTGTTCATCCTGCACACGTCCGCATCGCTGTCCATCAACGAGAATGCCGACCCCGATGTCCCGGTCGACCTCGAAGCGTCGTTCAACGCCATCGCCCCCGAGCAATTCCCCTATCAGCACACCTGCGAGGGGCCGGACGACATGCCCGCCCACGTCAAGGCGTCGCTGCTGGGAAATTCGCTGACGATCCCCGTCCGCAACGGCCGGCTGGTCCTGGGAACCTGGCAGGGGATCTACCTCTGCGAGCATCGCAACCGGGGGGGCTCGCGGAGGCTGATGCTCACGCTGCAAGGCGAATCAGCATGAGCGCCGTCTCACTGACCGTTGAAGTTCGGCAGGAAGTGCCGCGAGCGGCCGCATTCGCGGTCCGTCTGTAGCGGTCGTTCCGCCCGCGCACGGGCCCCGATTTCTCCACAAAATTCGGCGGGCCGCAGGTCGAATTCTCCCTCTGAGCGAAGGGTTTCGCTTGGCGCTCCGCCATCGTGCGCGGAGCTGCTTGGGAGTTTCGGCGCTCGTCAAAACTCCCAGGCAGGTCGAAAGGCCAATGCCTGAAGCACGATTTCGCAAAGCCAGGGACGGCTGAGAGACGCGGCGTCCCAGGGAGGGAACCAAATCATGCTGAAGTTTTCACGGAAGGCCTGCCTGCTTGCTGCAGGCGTGAGTATGGGGTGGAGCTGGGCGCCACTCGCCGCAGCCGACATCCGTCTGGCCGACAGGGCAGACCTCGTGTTCGCCGACGACTCCAGCGAAATGTCGCTGACGCTCGTCGACGACCAGCGGAAGATGTGCCGCCAGCAGGAACGCGCCTGGAAGCAGGCTCAGAAGGACGCCGCCAAGGCCCAGAAGGCCCAGGAAAAGTGCAACGCCAAAGCCCAGCGCGAAGCCTGCAAAGGCCAGGGCGGCGGATTCACTGAACGCGTCGGCGGACTCTGCAGCGGCGCCGGCGACATGTTCACCGGAGAGCTCGGCGATCCATTCACGATCAACAGCCTCCTCTGGGACACGGATTGCGAAGAGCCCTGCTTCACCGTCGGTGGCTGGACCCAGGTCGGCTACCACAATGACAACGACGGCGCCTTCAACACGCGCCCCGACAAGTTCAACCTGCACCAGCAGTGGTTCTTCATCGAAAAGGTCGCGGACGGCTCCGACGGCATCGGCTTCGGCGGACGCATCGACGCGGTCTACGGTCAGGACGGCCCGAACACCCAGGCGTTCGGTAACGATCCCGGCCGTTACGACTTCTCCGACGACTTCAACTTCGGCGCGCAGTACGGCTGGGCCATTCCCCAGGCGTACGCCCAGGTGGCTTACGAAAACCTGTCCGTGAAGATCGGTCACTTCTTCACGCTGCAGGGTTACGAAGTCGTTGCCGCCACCGGTAACTTCTTCTACAGCCACGCCCTCTCGATGAACTACATCGAGCCGTTCACCCACACCGGTGCTCTCGCCACCTACACCGTCAACGACCAGGTCGAACTGTACGGCGGCTGGGTCGCTGGCTGGGATTCAGGCTTCGACCGATTCAACGGCGCGACGGCCTGGCACGGCGGTATCAAGGTGTCGCCCATGGAGAACATGAGCTTCGTCTACACCAGCACCGCAGGAAACCTCGGCTGGATCGGCGACGGCTACTCCCAGACCCTCCTCCTCACCACCAACATCACCGACGACCTCACCAGCGTCATCGGTAGCGATTACGTGCGGACCAACCAGGGCGTCTATCCGGCCGGTGCTCCTTCGGGAGACACCTTCCACGCGATCAGCGCCTACAACTACCTGCTGTACCAGGTCACGGATCGCACCGGCGTCGGTATGCGGAACGAATGGACCAAGGTCGACGGGATCTCCTACAACTCGTTCACCGCCGGCCTGAACTTCAAGCCGCATGCGAACGTCGTGATCCGTCCTGAGTACCGCTACAACTACTCGGCCGCCGGAGACAACATGCCCGCCGGTGGACGCAATCCGCTCGGCATCGGCGTGAACGAGTCGATCGTCGGCATCGACGCCGTCGTCACGTACTGAGCTGACGTGCAGGACCGCGGCTTGGCGGCCGTCGTCTCCATGTCAGCCCAGGCATGATCGGCCGTCCGCCGACACTGGTTTTGTCGCAGAAAAACACGAAAGCCCGAAGGAGAAATCCTTCGGGCTTTCGGCATTTCTACGCAAGCGATCTTACGGCTGCAGGACCCCGTTGATCAGGATCTGCCCCGTGCTCGATCCCGGCGGCTGGAACGGGATGAACGTTCCGTTTCCGACGCCCGGGAACGTCGTGATGATGTTGTCCTGCGTGCCCGACAGGTTCACCGTTCCGAACGTCGTCAGGAAGATGATGCCGCGGTCGAACGTCGCATCCGTATCCGTCAGGTCGATCTGGTTGCCGAAGTTGGTGTACGTCCCCGTGTCGTCGCCGATCCGCACGTCGCTCGTGTTGATCAGCGAGAACAGCAGGCCCGTTCCGCCGACGTTGTTGAAGTCCAGGTAGTTGTCGTCGAACACGATCGTGTTCCCGGCGGAACGCAGCGTCAGATCGAAGCCCGTCGCATTCGTCCCGGCGAACACAAACCCGGGCGTCACGGCGCCCGTCTGCTGGTCGATCACCGAGTTGTCGAGCATCTGCAGATCGGTCGGACCGTCGACGTCCATGCGGAAGCCCGTCAGACCGTCGTCGCCCGTGCCCGTTGCGACGAGCGTGTTCTGGTTGAACCGGATGAAGTTCGTGAACGACGTCCCGTCCTGGATGATGTCCACTCCGATCTGGTTGTCCGATCCCGAGATCAGTTCGAACCCGTTCCGTTCGACGTTCGCCGTGATCGCGCCGTTCCAGTCGACCCGGATCGCCGCACCTTCGTTGCCGTCGCGGTTCACCCGGAAGCCCGGCACCAGCGCCGTCGTGTCCTGGTTGTCCACAATGCTCAGGTTCAGCCGCGTGTCGTTGGCCGCACCGCTCACCGTCTCGATCTGCACCATCGCGTCGTTGGTGCTGATCTGCGCGCTGTCCGAGATCAGGGCGTTGCTGATCGTGTAGTCGTAGGAGTCGACATCCGTGTTGTCCTGGCTGACCCGCAGCAGGATCTGGTGGAAGCCGTCCGGATCGTCCGTCAGGCCGTCGGTGTCTTCCTGGTTGTTGTTGCTGACGATGCCGCCGTTGTACGTGAAGTTGACCGTATTCTCCGAGAAGATCGCGATCCCTTCGTTGTCGGTGTAGTCCTGGAAGTTCAGCTCCACCGTGTCGATGTTCTGGAAGATCGCACCGCGAGAGTTGACCCCCAGCACATCCGTGTCGCCCGAGGAAATCAGGCCGCCCGATCCGCGCGTCCCGCCGCCCACGATGCGGAAGACCGTGCTCGGATTGGTGATTACGTCGCCCGTGTCGTCGTCGATCGTCTGGTCGTCGACGACCCGGATTCCGAACGGGAACGGGTTGTACCCCGTCGCCGTCACGCTCGTGAACGTTGCGTTCAGCTCGGTGTTGTTCTCCAGGTCGATCGCCGCGCCGTCGCTGCTGATGATCGTCCCGCCGCCGGTCGACAGCGTTCCGTTGTTGTAACCGCGGAACGACAGCGAATCCTCGTTCGTGATGCTCAGCGACTGGAACGACACCGATGTGTTGTTCTCCACGTTCACGATCGGCGTGAACACTGTCGCCGTCGCATCCGTCACGTTCACCGCACCGAACGCGATCGTGCCGGTGTTGTTCTCGATGTTGATCTGGTTGTCGATGCTGTCGCCGATCTGCACCGAGCTGTTGAACCGGATCGGGCCCGAGTTGTTCTCCAGCACGATCGACTGGCCGGTCAGAGGGTTGATGACCACCTGGGCGGGGGCGCTCTGCAGGCCGAACGTGACCGCCGTGGCGTCGTTCGCGACCAGGATCGCCGGCCCCAGATTGTTCTGCTCGATCGTCACGTTCCCGTTCGCGATGAACTGCGCACCCACGCCGTTCACCTGGATGCCGTTGATGTCGCCGATGTTGATCGCCGTGCCGTTCGCCGCCACCGACTCGTTGTTGCGGCCAAGCTGTCCGATGGAAATGTCTCCATCGAACCGGACAATCCCTGTCGAGCCATTGAAGAAGTTGATCGCGGGATCTTCGATTGCCGCGCCCGGAACCACGGCCCCGATCGTCACGTCACCAAGGAACGAAATCTGCGATTGCGCCCCGATCTGGTTGAGCGAAATCGCGCTGTTGGCCCCTCGGCCGAGGATCAGCAGGTCGTTCGCCACGTTGACGTCGTCCGCGAAGAACACGTCTCCCTGGGCATTCTGGATGTCCAGCGCGATGTCCGCGGCGTCCGTGATCTCCAGACCATGCAGGAACGACACGGAACCGGCCTGGAGCAGGTCCACGATCTGCACGCCGGTCGTCGTCGAATTGGTCAACGACACCCCGGCCGATGACGACGGCGTGTCCGAAGACCGACCGAACACCGTCGCCGCGCTGGTATTGCTGATCAGGATGCCGTCGCCGCCATTGTCCGTGATCGTCAGACCGCCGAAGCCCAGCGCGGGCGACGTCGCGTTGTCGCCCGCAAGGTTGATCGTGCCACCGGTCTGGTTCTGGATGACCACCGCCCGGCCCGCGGTGTTGTTCAACTGACCGCCAAACCAGTTGACCGTCGAGTTCCCGCCGTCGAGGAACAGGTCGGTCCCTTCGACACCCGTCGTCGTCACCTGTTCGACACGGATGCTGCCCGTCGTGTTCTCCAGGTGCAGACCGTGTGAACCGAGACCGTTCGTTCCGTCGATTCCGACGTCCCGGATCTCGCTGCTGTTGATGCCGCTGCCGAAGATCGCCGTCCCGTTGGTGTTGACGATGTTGAAGCCTGCGAACACGCTGTTGTTCGCCAGCGTCACGGCATTGCCGACCGTATCCTGCAGTTCCGGCAACACCGTGCCGCCCGTCGCATCGGGCATCAGGATGAAGCCGTTGTTCGCAATCGGGTTCGCCACCGCGATCGGGTGATCGACCCCTTCGCCCAGGATCTGCTGGTTGTCCTCGATGATCACCGGCATGTTCACGAACACGCTGCCGGAGTGCACAAAGATGATGTCCGCATCGCGCGGATCGATCTGCGCTTCGTCGATGAACTGGTACGGCGTGTCGATCGATCCGTCCCCGCCCGGAGCCGGATAGTTCGGGAAGTCCGGATCAGCCGGAACGATGTTCCGCACGTGCAGAACGACGTACGGAAGTCCCGTGATCGGGTTGATCGCCAGTTCGTCCGGATTGACGACCGAGTCCTCGATTGCCGCGACGTTGTAGTTCCGCCGCACCCATTCCGCCATGCGGTTGAACTGGTTGTGGCCGATCCGCGGCCGACGCTGGACGTCGTGGTAGTAGTTGAGATCGGCGCCGACAATCAGGTTGTTGTTGAACGCCTTGTCGCTCGTGAATTCCAGGAACGAATGCAGGCGGCTCGCCAGGAAGTCGCCGTCCAGCCGAAGACGGTAGCCGGTCGCGTCTTCCAGGTCGAAATCGTTGGCGACGAAGTGATATCCGCCCGCCGACGCTTCCAGGTTGATCGACTGCGCCATCTCACCCGGAACCGGGACCGTCACCGTCAGGTCCAGGCCGTCCGTCGCAGCGGCGCGACGCGTCCTCGTGTTGAACGCGATGTTATCGTCGACGAAATGTTCCGATCCCTCGATGAACGTCGTTCCCAGGAATGCCGACTTGCGGCCCGTGCTCGCGTACAGGTTCGTCCGCACGTCGAGGTATTCGCTCAGGTACTCCAGCGAGAGCCCCGCCTGGGTGAACATCTTCGCCCGGGTGTCGTCCGCGTCATAGAACGCGCCGGCGCCGATGATCGCGTTGATGTTCGGCAGGAACTGGCGAACGCCAACACCGCCCGTTCCGCCGATGTGTCCGTTGTTCGTCGCGTAGAACCGGCCGTCCGTATACCACATCGTGTTGTCCACGAAGGCGTACGGCATCACCTCGAAATGCGTGATCGATTGCTTCCGCCCGATCGTCTCACCGACGATATGCCCCATCCGGGCCAGTGAACCCGTTCCACCGATCCCGATGTCGCGACTGTAGCTCCCACGGTCCGCCACGGAACCGCTCGGAGGCTGGTTCATCACGAACGCGTCCGAAGCCGCCGCCTGGGCGAACACCTGCTCCGGCTGTTGCGAGCCGGTCGGCGGTGTCGGCTGGGCGAACGCCGTAGCGCCGGCCGCCGTGCTCAGGAGCGCACCCCAGATGGAGACGCGACGCCAGCGTGGGCTGTTGGCGAACAGATGCGACAAGAGGTTCAACCGGTTCATCCATGCACCTCGTCTTCGCCGCCCATGCGCCGAATCATTCGACGCACGACCCGGGAAAAGGCCCGGGCGGGGGGTTCGGGAAAACGTCTGTCAGGAAAACTTCGGAATCAGGCCTCACAACGGCCAGCAAGCGACCGCGCTCGATGCGCGGCCTCTCCGGTGCCGAAGGAAAACCTGACGACGTGACGTGAGACTTTGGGGGGACGCTAAGGGAAGTGGACGGCGAAACTACTTGAAAGATTTCTGACCGGAAAGATGGAAGGTCACCACTTCACACCCCGCAGCCCCCCCTCCAGAAGCCCTTTTTCTTCCCGCGGCACACAGAACAGCCGCGCACTGTGCATCACCGAAATCATTGCGAAATCAGGGCTTGCATCGCACTCACATGAGCCGGAGTCGTCCCGCAACACCCCCCGATCAGACGCGCCCCGGCCTCCAGCCACCTCGCGGCAAGTCCTGCGTAAACTGCCGGTTGGGAAGCGGTTGTGACACGCCAACTCCCATCTTCCGACCGTTCTCCGGTGTTCGCGTAAACTCCAAACGGCACGACACCGACCCCGCAGGCCAGTTCCACCACCGCCTCTGGAACATTCCGGCACGACACGCAGTTCACCGAAACTGCAGCCGGCCTGAGCGCCAGCACCGTCGGCAGCACATCACCCAGACGCTCCCCCGACAGCAGGCGCCCCCCCGGTCCCGTCACAAAGCTGACGATGAAAGGCAGACCCGTTCGACCGGCCGCCTGGCAGGCCGCTTCCGCTTCGCAACCCGCAACCATCGTCTCGATCAGGATCAGATCCGCCCCGCTCCGCGCGATCTCGTGCGCCAACTGCCAGTGCTCGTCGGCCAGCGCCTCCAGCCGCGGAACGTCCTCCGGCGAGTAGCAATCACCAATCGGAGCCAGTGAGCCGGCGACCAGCGCCGGACCTGCCCGCCGCGCCAGAACGATCGCCTTCTCGACCAGTCTCCTCTGCTCGTCTCCCTTCCCCCAGTCCCCCAGGTTCCGACGGTGCAGCCGGAACGTGTTCGCCGTCACGATCTGCGCGCCAGCCTTCACGTAATCCTTGTGGATCGCCTCGAGCAGCTCCGGCGCATCGTCGATCGCCCGTGCCGACCAGCCAGCCCCTTCCAGCGCAAATCCCCGCCGCTCGAGTTCCGTCCCGGTCGCCCCATCCAGCAACACTGGGCGGCCTCCGTTGAGCAGGTCATCAAGGGAAGCGGTCATTCGCGGGTCTTCAAAACGGCAATGAGATCGAGTTCGTCCAGCCGCCGCCGCACCAGCAGCGACGAGACGACCGAGGCCACGAGAACCACGAGCACCGCAAACGAATACGTTGACAGGCTGATCACGAACGGCACGCGGAACATGTCCGTATCGAGCTGGGCGGCCACCGCGGCCGACATCCCGGTGCCGATCAACAGCCCCAGCGGGATCGCCACGATGGTCAGCGTCGCCAGTTCCCCGAGCAGCACCGTCGAAATCTCCGCCCGGGTGAAACCGATCACCCGCAGCGTCGCCAGTTCCCGGCTTCGTTCGGCCAGCGAGATCCGGGCCGTATTGTAAACCACCCCGAACGCGATGATCACTGCGAAGATCACGTTCATCGTCTTGATCCGCATCAGGTTCTCGGCCACCGTGTTCCGGAAGCTCTCGACCATCGCCTCACGGATCGTCACCGAGGCCACCTGCGGCGTGTTCTTCAACTGGGCATACGTCACCGGCTTGTACTTCGTATCGACCGCCAGGTACGCCCCGGAAACGATCGTCCCTTCTTCGAGCAGCCGGTTCAGCTCCGAGATCCGCATATAGCCCCACACCCCCGACAGGTCCTCCACCAGTCCCGTGACTGGAATCCGCAACGTCGGCCGCTTCCCTTCCAGCACTTCCGCCGTGACCAGTTCGCCCGGCTTCACGTCGAGCATCTCCGCCAGTTTGCGCGACAGCATGACCCCCTGGTCCGGCAGGATCGTGTCGCGCCGGTCGGTCCCGACCACCTTGAACAGTTCGATGTCGTCCGGCAGCCCCAGCAGCAGCGCCCGTTTCCAGTGCTGCTGGTTGCGAAACCGCACGAACGTCTGCCGGAACGCGTCCACCCGCTCGACGCCCGGAAGGTGCGCCAGTTCCGTCAGCGCCCGCGTCGACCGCGGCTCGATCAGCGTGACCGTCATGTCCTGCCGGCGCGCCAGCCGGAAATCGATGTCGATCATGTAGTTGATCGCATCCTCTGTGAAATTCCCGAGGATCAGCACCGAGACCGCCAGTGCGATCCCGGTGCACGACATCGCCGCCTTTCCGATCCGTCGCTCGAGATTCCGCAGCACGATCCGCGCCGTCGGCGAGAACAGCCTCTGCAGGCCAATCCGTTCCAGCAGCGTCTTCTTGTAGCGCGCCGGAGGCTCAGGCCGCATCGCCTCGGCCGGCGGCAGCCTGATCGCCTGGTAAACCGCTCCCACCGTCCCGGCGATGGCCGCCGCCCCGCTGATGAGCAGCGCCCAGCCGATCACGCGCGGATCGAACACGAACGTGAAATGCGGGAAGTGGTAGAACTTCGTGTACATCTGGGTCATCCCATTGCCCAGCCAGATCCCCAGCAGAACGCCCCCCGTCACGCCCACGGTCGTCACCATCAGCACCAGCTTCAGGAAGTGGCCCCCCACTTCCCATTTCGTGTATCCGAACGCCTTTAGCGCGGCGATCTCTTCCCGCTGCGTCGAAATCACCCGCGACATCACCACGTTCAGAAGAAACGCCGCCACGCTGAGAAAAATCGACGGCGCCAGGATCGACATCTTCTCCAGCTGCTGGATCTCGCTCGAGATGTAGCGGTTCGAAATCTGGTCGGCCGCCTCATAACACCCCAGCCCCCCGTACCGTTCCAGCAGTTCATCCACCGCCGCCATCACCGCCGGCAGCGACGCATCGGGAGACAGCTTAAACAGCACGTCGTTCCACGCCCCGTCCATGTCGTAGGCCGCTTCCAGCTCCGTTTCGCACATCCAGAACACGCCGAAATGCTTGTCGTCCGGAAGGATGTCCCCCTCCCGGATCGAAAAGATGTACTCCGGAGAAAGGGCGATGCCGACGACCGTCAGCGGCTGTTTGCGCCCGTTGATCACCGCATGCACTTCGTCGCCAAGCTTCAGCCCCTGCGCCGTCGCGAACGCCTCTCCCGCCAGCACTTCGTTGTTCCGCCCCGGCTCAGGCATTCTCCCCAGCCGCAGGTGCAGCGTGCACAAGGGAGGTACGTCGTGATCGGGAACCGAGATCAGCCGAGCGATCGCCGGCTCCGTCATCCCCGCAATGTCGAGAGTCGCATCGGCGACGATCCGGGGATGGACCCGGTCAACCCCCCGGATCGCTTCCATCCGCGGTTGCAGCGAGCGCGGCGCCCGTTTGACATGTGCGAACACATCCGCGAAGCGATACCGCTCGTAGTACGCCGCCCGCGTCGATTCGAGCGACCGCAAAGTCGACAGCGCCATCACGAACGCCGCCACCCCGCAGCCCATTACCGCCGCGATCGCGATCGCCTGCCCGCGCATCTGCCACAGGTTGCGGAGCAGCTTCCGATCGAGAGCCTTCATGGAACCGCAACATCCTCATGCCGGCCGTCACGGCCGGATCACTCCAAGTATCCGGCATCCCCCCGGGAGATTCCACGCTTCGCCAGTGGCCGCCCCCTCTGCTCGCAACGAACAGGGCGTTCTGCAAGACTCGCAAATCGAACCGGTCGCCCGCAGATTGCGCCACGCGACCACGGAAACGGAGCGTAGAAATGGGCGAGCACGTCGCTCACAGACGCCCAGTGGAAGGAAACGAGAATCACGATGTGGTATGGCGATACTCTCTGGCCAACGCTGGTGGCCATCGGCTCCGTGGCAGCCCTCGCGGGAGTCATCTGGTGGGATCGCCGACGACCGATCTTCCTGATGGTCGCCCTCGCCTGCATCCCGGCCGCGATCGTCGCGATCGTCGTCGAGCAGCGGATCGTCACCCCGCGCGAGCAGGTCACCGCCAGCCTCCACAACCTGATCCGCGATTTCGAGAAGCAGGATAGCGCCGCCGTGACGGAAGCGATCTCAGGCCGCTCTCCCGAGCTGCAGCGCCTCGCCGAAAGGGCGGTGGAAAAGGTGAAGATCGAAAACATCCGCGTCACCGACGTGAACGCCGAGATCTCCGGTGAAGATGTCCTCCGCGCCCGCGTCCACTTCCGCCTCTCGGCCGACGTGGTCTACAGCGGCGTCGCCCGCATGGCCCGACAGCCGACCCGCTGGATGGGCTCCTGGGAACAGGAAGCCGACGGCAAATGGAGACTGTTCGAGATCGACCAGCTCGACCCGCTCACCGGCGAGCCCACGCTGCAGGCCCGGCAGTACATCAACTGAGAATGAACCCCGCCGCCGCCGGGGCGACTAACGGTTGACGACGAATTCCGTCGAGTTCAGGTACGCCCAGCAGGCGTCCTGCAGACGCTCTGTCGATTGCGTTCCAGACGCCGCCACCCGGGCGCCCCGCGAACCGCCGCGGGCCGATTCTTCGAACACCCGCTGCTCGATCGGCGTCGGCTTGCGCGCCAGAATCGCCATCGACAGCCGCTCCAGTTTCTCCCCGTCCGACAACGGCGACGCTTCCACCTTGCTCAGAAACGTCCCCGGCCGGCCGCTCACCGCCTCTTTCACCAGGTCGCCGTTCATCATCACCAGCGCCTGCGGCAGAGATCCGTCGAACGTCGTCTGTTCCGTGTTCTCGTCGTTGTCCAGCGCCGTATAGAACTGCCCCAGCCAGGTCTCGCGGCGCTTCTCCGCGTCCCCCGCCATCGCCGCCGTCCGGTCCGCATTCGTCGCGACGAGGAGCGAATCGAACAGCTGCTCGGCCGAAAGCGGCTTGACATACATCCGCGTGAACATCGGCAGCGATCCGTTCTCAGGATCGTCCACCTCGTTCTCCGCCGTCGCCCGGCTTGATAGCTGGTACAGCTTCGACGCACACATCCACCGCAGCAGCTGCCGAACGTCGTAGTCCGACTTCACGAACTCGCGGGTCAGCAGCTCCAGAACCTCGGGATGCGTGGGCGGATTATGCGGCCCCATGTCGTCGAGCGGAGTCGTGAATCCCCGGCCGAACAGCTGTGCCCACAGGCGATTCACGAAAGCCGCCGCCAGCTGCGGACGGTCTCCTTCGCTCATCAGCTTCGCCAGTTCGTTCCGGCGATGGGTCGACTCCGCAGGCGGAATCTCCTTCCCGTCGAACGTCGGATACGCCACCCGCATCACGCCGTTCAGCGTCTCGAAGTAGATCGGACCGGCCGCCGGCTGGTTGACGAGTTCCTTCGTCGTGATGCGCCGGCCGTCATCGAGTTGCCTGGTCTTCTCGACCAGCTTCGTCCCCTGGAAAAACGCGTTCAACTGCCAGAACTGTTCCTGTCCCCAATCCTTCACGATCGGGTGAATATGGCATTGGGCGCACTGCACCTGCTGACACAGGAACAGCCGGGCTGTGATCGCCGTCGCCGGCACCGCCTGGTTATTGAGATGTGCCAGCAGGTAATTGGCCGCACCGTTCTCCTGGGCCGAGCCCTCGGCCGAAACGAGTTCCGTCACCGTTTCCGACCACGGGCGACCGTTCCAGAACTGCTCGCGCAGGAACTTGGAAAGCCCTTCCCGGTCGATCTGACGTTTCGGGCTCCGCCCCACCAGCAGGTTCGTCCAGACCGTGCCGAAGTGCCTCGCATAGGCCGGATCATTCAACAGCCGATCGACCACCCGCGCTCGCTTGTTGGGCGACTGGTCCGCCGTGAACTGCTCGATTTCCGTCAGTTCAGGAATCCGCCCACACAGGTCAAGCGATACGCGCCGCAGCCATTCTCCGTCTTCGGCGACGGCGGACGGCGAGACGCCCCCCTCGCTCCACGACGTTTCCAGCAGCCGGTCCAGCGTCGCAACGACGTCCGCATCGGTCTCCGGAAGTGTCGTGTCCGGCGTTGCAGTCGCAACAGCCTCGCCGGCCGGACGCGTGTCCTCCTGGCGCCGGGAAGGCAGCTCGATCTTCGGAAGCGGCGTCTCGTCGACGGTGCTCTTCCGCGGCGTCTCCTGGACGAGATCCTTTTCGGCCGGCGCCGGTGGATTGCCGCCGCGACTGACGAAAAACGCCGCCGCAAGTACGAGCAGCGCCGCAACGGTCGAAAGACCCGCCCGAACCGCGGCCGAAAGACGGCGAGGTTTCATGCCCGCCAGGGGACCACTGTCCGTCATCCCGCCGACACTCGGCCCGACAACACTCGGCTCGGCAACACGTGGCCGCGCCGCCGAGGGAATGATCGACTCGATGTCGACCGAGCCTGCATCCGGGACGGCGTCCCAGTACAACAGGCCGTGGAGCGACAGGTATTCCACGAACATCCGCCGCGCGTCGGCGTTGCTTAGGATCAGCGCCTCCAGCTGCGCAGCTTCCCCCTCGTTGAGACGCTCTTCACAGAGCGCCTCCAGAAGAGGGAACAGGCGATCTCGCAGCTCGGGCTTCACGTGTAACTCTCTGACGCCATCCGGCGTCGAATGCATTCGTACAGGCTTCTTCGGATTCGTCCGATCGACTGGTACAGCGAATTCGCGGGTCGGCCCAGGTTCTCGGCTTCGTCCCGACCGCTCGCCCCAGGCTGATACCGTTTCCGGATCAATTCGCGATCCTTCTCCCGCAGCTTGCCGAGGCAATCCTGCAGGGCTTCGCGACGCAGGTCGAGGTCGTTGACCTGCGACTCCACTTCCGACGCCACGGCATCGACGAACTCATCACTGAACCGCAGCCGGTCGCGCTGCCGTCGCTGCCGCGACTTCAGCACCTCGTAATGGGCCACCTGCGCCGCCCAGGCGAAAAAATTCGTCCCCGGCACGAACTGGTGATGCTTCGACAGAATCACCACGTTCGTTTCCTGCAGCGCTTCCTCAGCCTCCTGCAGTCTGCCCAGCTGCGCCAGAATCAGCAGATATAACTGCCTCTGGTGGCGCGTGAACAGGTGAATAAACTCCTCGCTGGGAGCCGTCGGCTTCTCGTCGTTTTCCACCGATTGTGACACGTCGTGCAGCCGTGGTGCTTCAAAGCCCGGCCGTTGCACCGGCCGGGGTCCCGCCGGGTGCAACCGGCAGGCCGTTCACGCCTCTCTCAGCCAATGAGGTCCTTGATCGGCGTCCCGCCGTTCGCAATCTTCATCGGCCGGCCATTCTTCGACGTGTGCACGGTATCGAGCGGAATCCGCAGCGAATGCGCGACCGTCGCCCACAGGTCGCTCGGCAGGTAGCTCTCGCTCTCGATCCGCAGGCCATCCGCGTCCGTCTTGCCGATCGCACGACCGCCCATCAGGCCGCCGCCCCCGGCCAGAACCGACCAGCTCTGCGCCCAGTGGTCGCGGCCCGTGTTCTGGTTGATCCGCGGCGTCCGTCCGAATTCACCCATGCAGATCACCACGGTGTTCTCGAACATGCCGCGGGCTTTCAGGTCGTTCACCAGCCCGGCGATCCCCTTGTCGAGGTTCGGCAGGTTCGTCCGGCGAAGCGTGTTGAACACGTCGTTGTGCAGGTCCCAGCCGTTCGGGTTGCGAACTTCCACGAACGGAACGCCTTTCTCCACGAGCCGGCGGGCCATCACCAGCATGTCGCCGAACGGCGTGCTGCCGTACCCCGCGCGAACTTCTGGCTTCTCCTGATCGACCCGGAACGCTTCCATCTGCGTCGAGGTCATCAGGTCGCGGGCCTTGATGTAGATGTCCTTGTGGGCCTTGCCGCTGTCGCCACGCTTCGAGTTGATGAAGCTGTCTTCGACCGCTTCGAGCATCGTCAGCCGCTGGCCCAGCCGGCCGGCGTCCTGGCCCATGTCGGCATTCTGGATCCGCCCCTGGGCATCGACCACGAAGGGAGCGTTCGACATTCCCAGGAATCCCGGGTCCATTCCGCCGCCGCCCACCGACACGAATGCCGGAATCTGCAGGTCCTTGCGCTTCGCGCCCAGTTCGTAGCTCACCACCGAACCGAACGTCGGGTGCACCACCGTCGGATTCGGCACATATCCCGTGTGCATGAAGTACGTCCCACGGGTGTGGTCCGCTTCACGCGTGCTCATCGAGCGCACGACCGACATCTTGTCCATCACCTTCGCGATCTCGGGAAGATGCTCGCAGATCTGCAGATCACCCTTCGTCGAGATGGGCTTGAAATCGCCGCCGTTCTTCGACTCGGGCTTCAGATCCCACATGTCGATCGTCGGAGCACCGCCCCCCAGCCAGACGAGGATGCACGCCCGCTGGTTCTTCTGGACTTCAGCCGCGTTCGCCTGCAGGTGCTGCAGGAACTGAGAGGCCCCCAGCGTCGCCGCGCCCCCCACCGCCATGTGATTCAGAAAGTGACGCCGCGACATCCCGCGAGGAGTGGCGAATTGCATGGGAAACCTCATGACTCGTTGAAGACGTATGTCCGGAAGCCCACGGGCCACGACCCGTGGGACGCAATTCAGTGGTTCAACACAAACTCGTTCGAATTCAGCAGCGCCCAGTACAGATCCTGGTAAGCCATGATCGGGCTCGGAGCCTGCCGCATCACTTTCTCGATCTTCGCGTACTCGGCCCGGCTCGGAATCCGCCCCAGGGCCGAGATGTACAGCGCCTGGATGCGCTGGTTGTCGTTCCGCAGCTTCGGGCTCGACAGCACCGTCGTCAGGAAGGCCCCCTTGTCGGGCGAAATCGCCTGCTTCGTGAGGTCTCCGTTCATCAGCATCAGCGCCTGAGGAATCGTCCCGCTGA
Source organism: Caulifigura coniformis (assembly GCF_007745175.1). Taxonomy (GTDB): domain Bacteria; phylum Planctomycetota; class Planctomycetia; order Planctomycetales; family Planctomycetaceae; genus Caulifigura; species Caulifigura coniformis. Next base: position 1,900,190 of record NZ_CP036271.1, read on the forward strand.
ACAGCGTCGGCTCGTCATCCTCGTTCCCGCCGAAGATCCGCATGAACTCCCGCAGCCACACCTCTTTCTGGCGCTGCGCGTCCTCGTAGCTCCCTTTCCCCGCCTGATCCGCGTTCGTCGCCACGATCAGCGAGTCGTACAGCTGCTCCACCGTCAGCGCCTTCACATACATGTGGCTGAACAGCGGAATCTCGCCGATCGACGGGTTGTCGATTTCGTTCTTCGGGTTGAACTGACTCGTCAGGTGATACGCCTCGCTGTTGCAGATCCACTTCACCAGCTGACGCACGTCGTAGTTGCTCTTCACGAACTCCTCGGTCAGGAAGTCGAGCAGCTCCGGATGGCTCGGCGGATTGTGCGGACCCATGTCGTCCACCGGCCGCGTGAACCCGTAACCCATGAAGTGTCCCCAGGTCCGGTTTACGAACGCCCGGGCCACCTGCTGGTTGCCATCGCTCTTCGCCATCACCTCCGCCAGCTGCTGCCGACGATTCGTCTTCTTGCCCGAATCGATCTCTTTGTCGAAATACTTCGGATAAGCCACCTTCATCAGCCCCTGACGCGTCTCGAAGTAGACCGGACCTTCGTAGTCGCGACGGACCAGCTCCGAGTAGTCGTCGACGTTCCGGCCCGAAGCCGCGTCGTACTTGTCGACGTCACGCCTCCGCACCTGCCGGAGAAAACTGTTGAACTCCCAGAACTGGTTCTGCTTCCAGTCGTTGAACGGATGGTCGTGGCACTGCGTGCACTGCACCTGCATGCCCAGGAAGATCTTCGTCGCCTTGGCCGTCGCCTCCACCGCGTAGTCGTCGCGGTTCGGATTCCCCGTCAACTGCCCCAGGATGAAGTTCACCGCGCCGTTCTGCTCGAAGTGCCCTTCGGCCGTCAGCAGGTCGTAAACGATCTCATTCCACGGACGGTTCTTCGCGAAGCTCTCCCGCAGGAACTTCTCCAGCCCCTCCCGGCTCGTCCGGTCCGGCGCATTGCGGCCAATCAGCACGTTCGCCCACACCGTCGTCATGTGACGCACGAAACGCGGGTCTTCCACGAGTTCCGAAACCAGCTCCCGACGTTTGCCCGAGTTCTTCTCGGACAGAAACTTTTCGACCGTCCCCGACTCCGGGATATGCCCGACCACATCCAGGTAAACCCGACGGAGCCACTCCGAGTCGTCCGCCTCCGGACTCGGCTCCACCTCGTTATCCGTCCACCCCTGCCGCAGGTACTTGTTGATCTCGTCGACGACCGGGTCGCCTCCGCGCACAGGCCGATCCGACTTGCCGTCCGCCGCCTCGGCAACGGAAAAGCAGAGCACCGTCGACACCATGCTCAGCGCAAGGAACCGCACCAGATTCATGGAAAAGGACCTCCCCGGAACGTCCACGTCAGATTCCGTCGCCGGCCTCCCCCGCCCTGGGACGGCCGCGTTCACCCCGCACGCAATCCAACGTGCGGGCAGAAGTATGCGTGACCGCAGTATTTGCAACAATTTCTTCTCACTTATTCTACCGCCCCCCTGAGGGCGATGTTCGCGATCTTTCACCCTGAATTCAGCGGAATTCCGTCCCAGCCCGCGGCCGAACCGCACAGCCTGCCTCTCTGGCTCCTGAAACCCCGTCAGTCGTGACGATGTTTCTGCCGACGATTCCTGTTTCTCTTCGCTCCCAGCCGATTTCGGCTTACAATCCTCGTCGTCGTCTCGGAGTTGGACAATGCCTGTTCTGACGCTTCGCCGCCTCGCCGCCGCAACCGCCCTCGCACTCGTGCTGTCGGCCACGCAATCGGCCTCGGCCTGCCCCCTCTGCAAGCTCGCCAACGAATCGAAGCAGGACTGCGAAGAAGAGAACCGCCGCCCGCAGGCCTACATGTACAGCATCCTCTTCATGCTCTCGATGCCGGCCACGCTCCTCACCGGCTTCTCCTTCGGTTTCTACCGACTCTGGAAAAACCATCAGCTCGTCGTCGGCGACCAGCCCATGCCCGGTGACGACCTCCACGTCTGATGGCCCGCCGCGGCAAAAAGAACCCGACTGATCGCAGCCCGCTCCCGCGGCCGGAGAATCCGCAAACCGCCCCTCCGCCCGCCGACCTCCCTGCGACTCTGCTTCCGCCCCCCGAAACCCGCGCCCCGCGCCGCGCTGCGTTCGCCCTCGCCTCCGCGCTTGCGACCGGTCTCGTCTTCAGCATCCACCCCGCATCGCTCACATTCTGGGACGCGGGACGCACCAGCTACTGGCGAACCCTCTACGTTCCTGGTGACCGCCCCACGCAGTTCGCGAAAATCGCCGAACTCATCCCCCCCGCGTCACGCGTTGCGTCGACCGATTTCGTCCACCCCCGCTACACGCACTTCGATCGTTCCTACGACTACAGCGACTACGCGCGGAAAGTCGCCGGGTACGAAGAGAAGGTCCCCGACGATACCGACTACATCGTGATCGATACGCGGCACCCCTACAGCAGGATCCGCTCCCCCGATCAGGTCCGCGAACTCCAGACCTCCCCCGACAAATGGGAGCTCGTTCCCGATGAAACCGACGGGTACTTCATCGTCCTCAAGCGCCGCTCCTGAGCGCTGACCGCCCCGACACTCGACGGCGGCGAATTGTCCGCACCGGCGAAGAATTGACCGCGCCCTCTGGCTTTCCCGCCACGGGACCGGCTGGTCCAATCGTCTCCCGGCATCAGAATCAGGGGGGCGGCAACTTCCGCCCCGCTCGTCCGCCGAACCCGGCTCGTCACTCGAACGCCCTCGTCAGGAATCCCGCCATGCGATTCGCCCTCCTCTTCGCCGCGCTGGCACTGCTCGCCCCGGCGACCAGCCAGGCCGCCGACAAACCCGACATCAAGGCCGCCCGCGACAAAGGCATCGCCTTCCTGAAGACTACCCAGCGCGACGACGGCGGCTGGTCGTCCACCCAGATGACCGGCGTTACCGGCCTCGTCGCCCACGCCCTCCTCAGTTCCGGCGTTCCCGCCGACGACCCCGCCGTCGCCAAGGCACTCGCTCTCCTTGCGAAGGCCGTCCAGCCCGATGGCAGCATCGGTGCCCCCAACAGCCGCATCTCCGCCTACGAAACCTCCATTGCCGTTCTCGCCCTCTCGGCCGCCAACAAGGACGGCAAGTACGACGCCGCGATCCAGAACGCCATCAAGTTCCTCCGCACCGTGCAGTTCAACGAGGCCCGCGGAACCGCCGAAACGGACGCCAACTTCGGCGGCGCCGGATACAACGCCGGCAAAAGCCGCCCTGATCTTTCCAACACCCACTTCTTCCTCGAAGCCTTCGAGGTCGCCGGCATCAGCTCCAGCGACCCGGCCGTCCAGGCCTCTATCAAGTTCCTCTCACGCTGCCAGAACCTCGCCGGCCCCGACAACCCCGACCCCGAGGCCGCCAAGGTCAACGACGGCGGCTTCCAGTACACCCCCGTCAACTCCGAGACCGATGCCGACAGCGGCCTCCGCTCCTACGGAAGCATGACCTACGCCGGATTCAAAAGCATGCTCTACGCCGGCCTCTCAAAGGACGACCCGCGCGTGAAAGCGGCCCTCTCCTGGATCAGGAAGCACTACACCCTGAAGGAGAATCCCGGCATGGGGGCCAACGGCATCTATTACTACTACTACCTCTTCGCCCGCGCCCTGAATGCCGCCAACCTCGAAACCCTCGAGGACGACAAGGGGACCAGCCACGACTGGAAACAGGAACTCGCCAGCCACCTCATCTCCGAACAGGCCCCCAACGGCAGCTGGACCAACAGGCAAAGCGACCGCTGGCAGGAAGGCGATCCCAACCTCGTCACCGCCTACGCCCTCTTCGCTCTCTCGCAGTGTGAGAAGTAACTCGCACTCCGGCTGCGTTGGAGCAGCCGGAGTGCTTGACCCGCGCTGGAACTGAAAAACCGCCTCCAAACCCCCTACGATCCCCGCGGAAGCATTTCCCCGGGGATCTTTTCATGCGCACGCTCACGATCCTGATTACGGCCCTCGCCTTCATCGCCCCGGGCTCCTCCCGCGCCGCCGAGCCCGCACAGGCCCCGCCTCTCCCTCGGGCCCACGCCCACAATGACTACGAACATCCCCGCCCGCTGCTTGATGCGCTCGCCCACGGCTTCCTGAACGTCGAGGCCGACGTCTACCTCACCCCCCACGGCCTCCTCGTCGCCCACGACCTCAAGGACGTCAAACCCGATCGCACACTCGAATCGCTCTACCTCAAGCCGCTTCGCGCCCGCATCCAGTCCAACAACGGCTTCGTGCTCGCGAAGGATGCCCCGTTCACGCTCCTCGTCGACATCAAATCCGATGCCGAAACGACCTACACCGCGATCGACGCCCTCCTCGCGCAGTACGCCGACATCCTCTCCGTCACACGCCACGGAGTCTTCCAGCCCGGCCCGGTCACCATCGTCATCAGCGGCAACCGCCCCATCGAAACCATGCGCCGGCAAACCGTCCGCTACGCCGGAATCGACGGCCGCCCCGGCGACCTCCGGAACTCACCCCCCACGTCCCCCGACCTCATGCCCTGGATCAGCAGCCGCTGGGGCGACAACGGATCCTCCACCCCGTTCCGCTGGAAGGGGGAAGGCCTCATGCCCCAGGCCGAGCGCGAACAGCTCCGCGCCTACGTACAGAAAGCCCGCCAGCAGAACCGCAAAGTCCGCTTCTGGGCGACACCCGAGAAACCCGAATTCTGGAAAGAGCTCACCGACGCCGAAGTCGACCTCATCGGCACCGACAAACTCCCCGCCCTCCAAACCTTCCTGCAAACAAAATAAGCCCACAGGTCGCAACCCGTGGGCTTTGCGCTCGCCAACGCCAACTCCTACGCACGCCCCTCGCGAGCGAACCGCGCCAGCGTTTCCTGGAACTTCTTCTTCCCCTGTTCCACCACGCGGCGAACCTCTTTCGTGTTCTCCTCGCTCTCCTTCCGGAGGTCGGCGATCATCTGCAGCGAATCAATCTGGAAGCCGGCGATCGCGTCCACCAGCTTCTGCACCGACGCCGGATTGATCGTCGAGCCATAACCCGCTTTCAGCGCCGCCCGCTCCAGCTCCCGGCCGAGTTCGGAGACGTCTTCCAGCCCCTTGTTCACCCCTTCCTTCATCGCCTCGGTCGCCTGCGTCACTTCGTGCAGGCCATGTTGCGACGTGTACACCGTCCCCAGGATCGTGAACACGTGCTCGTTCGTCGTGAAGAAGGTGACCGCCCTCCGGTAGACGCGGTCCTTCACATCGTGCGTCTGCTTCAGCTTGGCGATCAGCGTCTCCCCCACGTCATAGCCCACCGACAGGTTCTCGGTGATGTCCTTGAGCAGCTGATACGTCCGGTCCTCTTTCTCATACGCGTGCCGCGCCTCATCGCGCGCCAGCTCCAGACGCGAACGATCGGTCTCGCTCTTGTCCGCCGCCGCATCCACGACGGCCTGCGCATCCGCCAGGTTCTTTTTCGCCGCCTCGAGCATCGGCGCATGCTTGTCCACCATCTCCCGCGACTGAACTTCCGCTTCCTTCAGCGCAAACCGGAAGTCGATGTACGCGTCCATGATCGCCTGTTCGCGATCCAGCTGGTCCTTTGTGTCCTTCGACACGTCCTGGTACACCTCCACGATCTTCTCGAACCGGGCCGAAGGCGTCCCCCGACGCATCCGCATCCACAGGTTCTGCGCCTTCTCCCCCATGCTGATCCGGCCGTCATCCAGCTGCGAGATCAGCGTCTTCGAATCCTCCCGGACCGAATCGAACATCTGCGTGATGTCCAGATACCGGTTGCCGACTGTGATGTTCTCCACATTCTCCCGGACCAGCGCGTTGAACTTGCTCATGTGCTGGATCGTCGAACCGATCGCGATCGCCCGGGGCTCGTCGACATACTTCACCTCATCCAGAAGCCGCACCAGTTCCTGCGGAACATCTCCCCCCGCGCTGATGCCGAACCGCTCCAGCACGCCCAGCGCCCGATCGAGATACTTCTGAATCGGAGCCGTCCCCAGATTGGTCGGAGCCACCTCGGTGGCCGGAACAGGCGTGGTCGTCGTGATCGCTTTTTTCGAACTGGCCATGGAACTGGGCTTTCGCAATGCGCCTGCGCGCGGACGGAAAATGCGGTCGGGACTCACTGCCCCGCCCCTCATTGAAAGCAGGCCCGGCCAAACCCGCAACCATCGATCAACCTCGACCGCCCGTCCGCCAACTCGCCCCGGAACCTCGGGCCTGGAGAAGTCCCACTCCCGGCCGATCCGGTTTCCAGAGCCGGCCTGTCGCGCCACTTCGCGAAATCAGAGCCGAGGTGCGCAATCTCCGGTTGCCCACACCCCCTGCCAATCGACATACTCAGGGTCGACATCTGGAAACCGGCGGTACACTGGAAGCGGTCCTGCGAGCCTGCGCAACGCGCACTCGCCCCACATCGCTGGATCGCCTGATTGCTGACTTGAAGCGGACTGAATCACGTGACTTGTTGCGTCGTCGCGCGGGCCCCTCCAAAGGGCTCGTCGGGCCGACGGCTGAATGCTTGAGCTGACTTATTCCCGCGGTTCCTGCTGGCCGCGAACGTTTGCTTCCCATTCCGTCGAGGTGAGTCATGAAACGCCGTATCGGCTTCACTCTGATCGAGCTCCTGGTCGTGATCGCCATTATCGCGATCCTCATCGCCCTTCTCCTTCCTGCCGTCCAGCAGGCCCGCGAAGCCGCTCGCAGAACACAGTGCCGCAACAACCTCAAGCAGTTGATGCTGGCCGTCCATAACTATCACGACGTCTACAACGCCTTCGTCCCCGGCTGCATGCACGCCGCCACCCCGCGAAGCGGAGGAAACAGCAGTTCCTTCGGACCGAGTTTCTGGGGCCCGCTCCTTCCCTATTTCGAACAGGCTGCACTCTTCAATCAGCTCACCTGGAACGGACTGTCTCCCGGCTATGTCAACGAAGGCCCTGCCACCAGCGCCGGCAAGCTGAATCGCCCATTCGTTCTCGCCGCGGGAATCATTCCCGTGATGCGTTGTCCGTCTGGAACCGGCCCCGAACGAACGTCGGATTCCTTTGAAGTGCAGGCCCATTACGCCGGCATCTCCGGAGCCGCCGATCCCGTCGACTTCACGGAACCCCGCGTCACCACCGTCACCGAAGGCGGCGGCGGACCGAGCATCCTTTCCGGCGGTGGAATGATGCTCCCCAACCGCCCCGTCAACCTCCGCGACTGCACCGACGGCTCGTCCAACACCATGGTGTTCGGCGAAATGTCCGGAAAGCTCATCCGGCTCGACGGCACCTTCTCGTTTGTGACCCCCTCCGGAACCAGCCACGGCTGGCTCATGGGAACCCGCGTCCGCGGCGTCCCCCCCACCCTCGATCCGGGCAACACCGAGAACGACGACCGCTGCTTCAACATCGTCACGATCCGCTACCGCCCGAACCAGACCCCCTTTGCCAACCAGAACTTCCCCGGCATGGGGAGTAACCTCGGGCACAACAACCCGTTGAACTCCTCCCACACCGGCGGGGTGTTCGTCGGCCTCGGCGATGGCTCCGTCCGGTTCATCACCGAGAACATGCACCTCGAAACGCTCAAGAAAATTGCCACCCGCGACGACGGACAGCCGGTCGGCGAATTCTGACACGCCGAAGCCTGTGAAGACTCGGAGTGCAACGACCTGTTGAAACTCCATCGTCGCGACAGGTCGTTGCAACGGACCCGCTCATTCAACCTGTCACGCTCCACCGCAGCGTGGAGAAAGAGGCTGACATGACTCGTATGCTGACGCTCGCCATCGCCTCGGCCGCTCTCCTGCTGACCGGCTGCGGCGGAGATTTCGACTACGGCCCCACCGGCACGATCACCGGCAGGCTCACCATGGATGGCGAACCCCTGCCCGCAGGAAGCTCGGCCGTGTTCATGGAACCCAAGGCCGGTTACCTCGCCTTTGGACTCACCGACGCTGAAGGCAACTACACGGTCAACACCTGGAACGAAGGCAACATGCCGATCGGTTCCTATCGCGTAATGGTCCACCCCCCCGCCCCGGCCAACGATTCGGAAACCGCCTCCGCCGAAGAGGTCATGGCACACCCGGAAAAGTACAAGGCCCGGCCCATCAAAACCGACATCCCGAAGAAGTACCGCGAAACCGCCACCAGCGGGCTGTCCTTTGAAATCAAGAAGGGCGAGAACAAGATCGACATCGACATCAAAAAGTGACCCGATCGGCAATCCCCGCACCCCGGCTGCTCCAGCAGCCGGGGTGTTTCGCGTTTGGCCCCGCACCCCGCCCTCGGCCACAGCTACGCGCGTCCCAGACCCTGCTCGATCCGCGACAGCATGATCAGCATCGTCTCCGGCAGCGCTGCCCCCAGCTGCCGAAGCATGTTCACCACCTGAGCCGCGGTGTAATGGCCATGCATGCACAGATGCAGCACCACGTCCGACTTGGTGTGCAGGAATCGCTGCCCCGCCCCCGTGCTGGTGCTCACTTTGGCCACCGTTTCATCCAGCCCGGCGTCAGTCAGTTCGCGGTCCCACTGCTCCCAGCGTCCTGTCAGTTCCTCCCACCGCTGCTCCAGTTCGTCCAGCGACGCAATCGCCCCTTCTCCCTCCTGATTCCCAGGAAGTTTCCCTGGCAGATCGCCCGGAGCGACCGCGGAGGGATTCCCCAGCAAAGCCTCCAGCCACACGGACTCCGCCGCGTACATGTGCAGCAGGCTCCGCCACACCGAGCCCTGCCCGATGGCCAGCGGACGACGTAACTGTTCCTCGCCGAGACTCTTCACGACCCGCATCAGGTTTCGGTTCACCCACACTCGATGAACCTGCAACCGCCGGACGACATCAGCTCCAGTCATTCGATTCTCCTCGCAAAAAGCGGACTGTTGTCCTTCGCATCCCCAACATCGACGTGCAAAGGAACAAAAGATCGGATGGATCACACAGATCAGGACGAACCTCTTCCTCGACGAAACGACCATCCGTGGGATCGTGTCGATCCATACTGACCTCGATTCTCAGGCGGCCGCGCCCACATCGAACGACCACGGTCGAGACGGAACACGCTCTTGCACCGACAATTCCTCTTCTTTCCGTCCCTTCCGTGGTTCCTCCTCCGACGCCCTGGGCCCCTCTCCGATCCTCGACTTCTCCTGTACCAATCTCCACTCCCCCTGATCTTCCTTTCCTTCCTTTCCTTCTGTTCCCTTTTCAAGCCCACACAGGAGCGTCCAACCACACCGTCTCCGCACAGAACCTGTTCGCTCCCGTCTGTGTCACGCCTCGGTCATCATTCATGACACGCCCCAGCCCCCTTCTAGTTCACATGCCTCTCACCCCCTGCTTCCAGATCGACGCTTTCGCCGATCGACCGTTCACCGGCAACCCCGCCGCCGTCTGCCTGCTCGATCGCGACGTCGACGACGCCTGGATGCAGAACGTCGCCGCCGAGATGAATCTCGCGGAAACCGCCTTTGTCCGTCCCCGGGAAGACGGTTACTCCCTCCGCTGGTTCACTCCGGAGGTCGAGGTCGACCTCTGTGGCCACGCCACCCTCGCTTCCGCCCACGCCCTCTGGACCGAAGCCGCCGTTCCATCCGACCGTGCGCTCCGCTTCCACACCCGAAGCGGCCTGCTCACCTGCGTCCGCCGCGGTGAACAGATCACCATGGACTTCCCCGCCGTTCTTTCCGAACAGGTCTCCCCCAGGCCCGAACTGCTCGAGGCGCTCGGAACCACGGCCGAATGGGCCGGCCGCTCGCAATGGGACGACCTCGTCCTCCTCCGGGACGCCGCGGCCCTTGCCGTTCTGCGACCTGACATGCGTCGCCTGCGCGAGGTCACCACGCGCGGAGTCATCGTCACCGCCCCGTCCGATGATCCCCGCATCGATTTCGTCTCCCGCTTCTTCGCCCCCCGCGTCGGCATCGATGAAGACCCCGTCACCGGATCGGCCCACTGCTGCCTCGGCCCCTTCTGGGCGGCCCGGCTCGGAAAAACCGACCTCACCGGCTACCAGGCGTCCCGCCGTGGCGGCACGGTCGGCGTTTGCGTCGACGGAGACCGCGTTGAATTGAGCGGATCGGCCGTGACCGTGCTGCGGGGAGAATTGCTGTGAATCCGTCCCTGTCGCTTGTCCACACGATCGACGAATCGCAACTCGAGCAACTGCACCGGCTTTACGGGAAGCAATGGTGGTCCCAGGGCCGGGCACTCGAAGACATCCGGACGATGCTCGTCCACTCCAGCAGGGTCTACGCGCTCATCGACCAGGACACCGGCCGTCTGGTCGCATTCTGTCGCGTCATGACCGACTTCGTCTTCCGTGGCATGCTCCACGACGTCATGGTGGAGGACGACTGGCAGGGCCAGGGCGTCGGGAAACAGCTGATGGAAGCCGTCACCCGCGACCCCGACCTGTCCCGCGTCCAGTCGATCGGCCTCTGGTGCAAGCCGAACCTCGTCCCGCTCTACCAGAAGTTCGGCTTCGAACAGGCGAACGCCGACTACTGCTGGATGCAGACCGGCTCCCTCATCACCGCCACGCACGCCCCCGCCAGCCCATAACCCGCCAGCGGGAATACAGCTCCCCGCGGATCCTTCTCCCCGCCATCGAATCCGCCACTGAACTCCCCCTCTCCAGCGGGGAGAAGGTGGCCGACAGGCCGGATGAGGGGGCCAAATCCCCCCCCTTCCTCTTCCTTCACTTCCTTACCTTCTGTTCCACCACTCAATCAAACGCGCCCCCGAAGGTTGGGGACATGCCCTTCTCCGTTCCCTCCTGTTCAAACCCAATCCCATTCCACGCAAATCGCGCCCCGGCCGCCGCGCAACCTCCCCCGTAGGGATGGAGGACAAAAATGCAGACGCCCAAACCAGAGCCGACCTCAGTACACACGCACCTCCTGCGCGCACTCCTCATCTTCACAAACACCCGGTGCCACTGGCTGCTCGCAGCCAGTGCAAAGCGTTGCCGAGCCCGATATGCCCCGAGCCCCCCGCGCGCTCCTTCTCCCCGCCACCACTCTCCCCACCCAACTCCCGCCCCCCTGCGGGGAGAAGGTGGCCGAAGGCCGGATGAGGGGCCCAAACCCGCACATTCCCGCTCCCAATTCTCCGTTCGTCCACTGACGACCTCCGCACGGCGGGGAAGTCCCCACGTCCGCGCCGACGATCTCCCCCTCCATCACGCCGTCTCACAATCCCCGTGCAACCGCCGCAGCCCCATTCCCGGACGGAATCCCCGCGCAGAGAAAAGGCAACAAGAACGGCCCGCCCCCTCACCCGTGAACGTCTTGGTTGGGTTGCCTTCCGCCACAGCGCCAGGCCCGTCCGCCCCGTCTGCGGGGGCCCGAAAATCCGCAGCCGCAGACACAACTTTCCCCCTCACCCGGCCCCATTCCGTTGCGGCCACCCCAGATCCTCGCGACAATTCCCGATTCGAATTCGAAGACGCCCGCCAGCCCGCGGGCACGCTCTCAGGTCTCCCATGCAGAAAATTGATTCCATCCGCGGACGTGCCATTCCCCTTGTGCTGGATGACATCGACACCGATCGCATCATCCCCGCCCGCTACCTCCGCTGCGTCACCTTCGACGGCCTCGGCCAGTACGCCTTCGAAGACGACCGCAAGCAGGACCCGCAGCACCCCTTCAACGACGCCCGCTTCCAGGGCGCCAGCATCCTCATCGCCGGCCGCAACTTCGGCTGCGGTTCGAGCCGCGAACACGCCCCCCAGTCGCTCATGCGCTGGGGCATCAAGGCCATCGTCGCCGAGTCCTACGCCGAGATCTTCTTCGGCAACTGCAACTCCCTCGGCATCCCGGCCGTCCGCGCCAGCCGCGAGAATCTCGAAAAACTCGCCGCCGCCATCCGCGCCGAACCGACGACCGACTGCGTCCTCGACCTCAACTCGCTCACGCTGAAATGCGGCACCCTCACGGTTCCGGTCGAAATGCCGGCCGCGGTGAAAGACTCCCTCGTGACGGGACAGTGGGATTTCCTCGGCCAGCTTCTCGACCGCGCCGCCGATGTCGACAAGACGGCCAAAGAAATCCCCTACATGCAGTTCGCAAAATAGGCGAGCAGGGGGCGTGAGCCTCCTGCTGCGTGCCACGACGGAAAACTCGCCACTTCGGAGTATCGCGCCATGCTGGAGCGCCTCTCGCGTCGTGATTTTGTAACGAGTCTCTCCGCCGCATCGGTCCCGGTCGTATTCGGCGGATCACTTCACGCTGCCCAAACGCCGAGCATCGGCTTTGCCACCGGCTGCCGCGTCGGCGAGATGACCCCCTCCTCGGCCCGAGTCTGGGTGCGGCTGACCAGCGCCGCCGACCGCGCTCCCGGCAACGGCCAGTTCGAACAGGCCAGCCGCAAAAAGCCTGACACGCTGCCAGCGCCTCCCGATGCGGAAGTCGACCTGCTGCAGGGGGCCTGTCCGCCGGCGAACGGCCGGGTCCGAGTTCGCTACTCCAGCCATGACGCGCCGCAGACCTGGAAGTCGACCGAATGGGTCCCGGTCTCGACCGAGTCCGATGGCATTCATCACTTCGACCTTCAGGATCTGACTCCCGGCCGCGAGTACAATTACATCGTCGAAGGGGCTGCCGCAGGAGACGACCCGCCAACACCGGTCGTCGAACTCCGCGGGATTTTTCAGACCGCCCCGACAACCAATCCGGAAACGTCTCCGGTCACGTTCTGCGTCATGACCTGCCAGGGTTATCACGACCGCGGCCATCCGGATGGACACCCGGTCTACCCGGCGATGCACGACCAGAACCCAAACTTCGCCGTTCTCACCGGAGACCTCGTCTACTACGACAACGACCCTCCCACCGCCGTCACGCCGCGGCTCGCTCGCTACCACTGGGAGCGGATGTTCAGCCTCCCCCGGCTCCGTGAGTTCAACCGCCACTTCGGCGCCTACTGGCTCAAGGACGACCACGACACGCTCAAGAACGATTCCTGGCCAGGAACGAAAGCTGGCCAGCTCACTTTTGAAACCGGTCAGGATCTCTTTCGCCAGCAATCACCGTGGGGCGACGGTCCTTCCTATCGCACGTTCCGCTGGGGGCCGCATCTGCAGCTCTGGTTCACCGACGGCCGCGACTTCCGCTCACCCAACAACAGGAAAGACGGCCCGGAGAAAACCATCTGGGGCGCTGAACAGAAAGCCTGGTTCCAGAAGACGGTGAAGGAGAGCACGGCCGATTGGAAGGTGCTCGTCAGCCCCACGCCGCTCGTCGGCCCCGATCGCCCGAAGAAGAACGACAACCACGCCAACGAAGGCTTCCACTACGAAGGGGACGAACTCCGCGCCTGGCTGAAGGCCAATGTCCCCGACAACTTCTTCGTCATCTGCGGCGACCGACACTGGCAGTATCACTCCGTCCATCCGCAGTCCGGCCTCCACGAATTCTCCGCCGGCCCCGCCAGCGATGAGCACGCCGGCGGCACCCCCGGCGAAGACAAGACCTGGCACCGCTTCCACCGCGTCAAAGGCGGCTTCCTCTCCGTCTCCATCACGCCCGGCAGCAAGGTTCCGCCGATCACCTTCCGCCACCACGACGTCGCCGGCCAGGTGGTGTACGAATTCAGTCCGCCCGCAGCCTGATGACCGGCCGGGTGAACCGCCCCCTCGGATTTGCGGTCTGATTGTTGACGCCCACCGCCCGGACACGAAGATTCCTACTGCCTACCCACTACCAACCACCCACTACCCAATCCCCCAAATGGAAAAAGTCGTCCTCGCCTACAGCGGCGGTCTTGATACCTCGGTCCTCGTCGGCTGGCTTCTCGATGAGGGCTACGAGGTTCACTGCGTCTACGTCGACCTGGGCCAGCCCTGCGAAGACATCCCCGCGGCCCTCGAGAAGGCCACGAAGATCGGCGCGGCGTCGTCGATCGCTGTCGACGCCAAGGAAGAACTCTGCCGCGACTTTGCCTTCCCCGTCCTGCAGTGGCAGGCAAAGTACGAATCGATCTACCTCCTCGGAACATCGATCGCCCGCCCCCTGATTTCGAAGGTCTGCCTCCAGCGGGCCCGCGAGGTCGGCGCCACGGCCTTCGTCCACGGCGCCACCGGAAAAGGCAACGATCAGTGCCGCTTCCAGCTCGCCGCCGAAGCCCTCGAACCCGAGCTCCGGATCATCGCCCCCTGGCGGATGGAGAGCTACCGCTCGAAGTTCCCGGGCCGCACCGCGATGCTCGAGTACTGCGCGGCGAAGAACATCCCGGTGAAGGCCTCCGTCGCGAAGCCCTACTCGAGCGACGAAAACTGCCTCCACATCAGCTACGAAGCCGGCAAGCTTGAAGATCCCGCCGTCGACGGCATTCCGATCATCGACTTCGGTATGACCGTCTCCCCGCAGGAAGCTCCCGACAAGGAAGAGTACGTGACTGTCGGCTTCGAGCACGGCGTCCCCGTCTCAATCAACGGCAAGAAGCTTGATGCCTACAGCCTCCTGAAAACGCTGAACGAAATCGGCGGCCGGAATGGTGTCGGCCGCATCGATATGGTCGAAAACCGCTTCGTCGGCATGAAGAGCCGCGGCGTCTATGAATCCCCCGGCATGACGTGCCTCTATTCGGCCCACCTGGCGCTGGAGCAGCTCACTCTCGATCGCGACCTCGTTCACCTCCGCGACCGCATGTCGCCGGAAGTCGCCGAGATGGTCTACTACGGCTTCTGGTACTGCGCGAAGATGGACGCCCTTATGGCCTTCATGCGGGAAACGCAGAAGCCGGTGACCGGCGAAGTCACGCTCGGCCTCTACAAGGGCAACGTCCGTCCGACGAGCCGCAAGTCGCCCAACAGCCTGTACGACGAGGCGATCGCCACGATGGAAGGCGGCGGCAGCTACAACCAGACTGATGCGGAAGGCTTCCTCCGGATCATGGGGCTTCCGCTTCGCGTCCAGGGCAACAGCCGCAAGCGGCCCTACTGAGTGGACTCATCGAAAAAGCCCCCGGCCGTTTTCGGCCGGGGGCTTTTTTGTGGAACCCCTTACCGAGCCACCTGGAAATCGCCAACGTCGTCAGCCGTCGAACCCTCACGGGCCGGCTGCTCCTTCCGCACGTCGGCGTCGCCGAGCGTCCGCGCCGTCAACCCCGTCCCGAGGCCGGCGACAACCGCACCCGCGATGATCAGCAATCCCGCGACAATCACCGCCTGGGCATTGAAAAACGCCCCCCAGATCGACCCCGCGTCGGCCGGCCGTCCTGCGACTGTCGCGGGACGCGAACCGGCCCATCCCCCTTCCACTCCGAAAGCCGTGGCCACAGCCGCTTCATGAATCCCGCGCCGGTCGTCACTGCGCATCGCCCGCGCGTCGGTATCGAAACCCGCCGGCAGTTCCGTGTTCTTGACTGCCGCCTGCTGTGGTTCGGCGCCCGTCGCTGCAGATGACGCGGACTCGACCTGCCTGACAAACGCAATCAGTTTCGGCTCACGCGGCACGTCTTCCGATTTCGGCTCCGGAGTTGATGAGACTTCATCGAGGCTCGCTGTGGGCTTCACTTCATCTGATGCCGCGTTCCCCGCGACGAAGTTCCCTCGCGATTCCAGGCGCTGAACATAGCGTTCGAGTCGCTCGCGTGCCGCTGCGCGTTTGAGCTTGTGCAACGCACTTTCGTCCGAAGGCTCCGCCTTCGCTTCCGCGTCATCGGCAGAGTTCAATGGCACGTCGGCGCGATCCGTCGAAGGCTCGATCAGTTCCGCCGCCGGGGGCTCACCGGCGGTCTCATCGATGTTCCAGACGCGACTTCCCGGCGCCCTTGCCGCCAGATCGCAGACGGCCTGTTCGATCTCACTGGCGCTGGCAGCGGCCGTCCCGTTGTCGGTGAACCGAATCCGCGTCGCGCGATTCAGCTCCGCATTGAGGACGAGCCGTTCATCGGCCCGGCTGACAATCTGCACATGCCGCATCGCGCACCGGATGGACATGATGAGGCAACTGGCGGCAAGACGCACCGGTTCGAAAGGCGCGGCCAGCATGAGGTGGTCGAGTTCTTCTGCGGCGGCGTTGCGTTCCGGCCTTCGAATCCACCGCGCCCCTGGCCGCGGAGACTCTGCAAGCGTTTCGACGTACTGATTCCACCAGGCCGACGTCGCGGGCAGTTCCTGAGGGACAGCGAAGCGATTGGCGAACGCCCGGACTTCGGAAGGGGCGATCGACCTCAACAGGACGATGATCGTTGCCCAGGAGAACATCTGCCGGGCGAGGGCGTCGCGGCCGTGCTGTTCTGCCTCGTCGAGAACGACCTGAATCAGCTGGCGGGCCTCGTGATCGCGCTGGCAGTCCGCCTGGGACGCAAGGGTCCAAGCACGGATGAGTGACGAATGAAACTCATTCCCGGGGACATTCTGCACTTCCAGTGCGCGAGCCAGATGGAACGCGAGGCTCCAGCGCCCCTGCCACATCAGATCGTGAAGAGTGCGACGCGAGCGGGCGTGATCCGGCGCAGCATCGGGGGCCTTTGGACTCACAACGGCCGCGCGGAGGGCCTCCCGACTCGCAACCGGCCCAGGCTGCTCGTCGACGTCAGGCCCCACTAGTTGGAGAGAGAGCGTGTGCAGCTCTGCCTGGAGGTTTGCAATCCTGCTTCGGATCTCAGCCGTCGTGATGTCCGACATCTTGATCTTCGCTCCACTCGTGAAAACTGTTGAGGACGGCCTGCATGAGTGGATTCAGCAAGCGACATGCGCCCCGCAGGCATTCGGCCCCCCGCAGCGTAAGAATGTCGACGATCAGTCCGACCGTGACGGTTGTGCCAGTCTTCAGGGGCAAACTGGCGCCCAGAGCGCCCCATCTCTCCGCCTCGGCGGAATCTCGACCACCGACGTGCCGCCAAAGAAGCGCCGAGCGTGTTGCGGGAAGTCCACTCACGCTGCGGAAAGGCATCACGACGGCAGCATTCTTGGAACTGCCGCCCTCGCCCCAGAGGTCGGAAACAAGAAGCGGAGGCCCGTCGCAGAACCCGGCCTGTCGACGTGAGAAGGAACACCCGGCTGGATGCTCCGCCAGACTTGATCCCAAAAACAAAACCGCGCCAAGGGCGCGGTTTTCGTGATTCCAACTCCGGAGACCTGATCGGCGACGATCGCGTGGCGACGGTGCCTTCAGCTGGGAAGCGGAACTTCGATTTCGATCCCATGCCCCACTGTCACGGCGGTTCCTCCACCCTGACAGAGTTCTTCACGCACGATGTTCATGTCGCGCGGAGCATCGATGCCCAGGCGGACTGAGTTGGGACCGATGCGGACGACCGTGATGGCCACATTGTCGCCGATGAGGATTCGCTCACCGGGCTTCCGAGAAAGTACGAGCATGACACCAATCCCTTCCGATCAAGGCTCTGCGGAGTAAACCCGGGCAACGTGCCAAATCAACGTCGGCCTCATCACGGCCAACATGTCGTCAGCTTGAACACGTCATCAGAACGATAGCAGGCGACAACCCCGTGGTAAAGTGATCGTCACGCTCGGGAGTTGCCTCCTTTTTGCGCTGTCCATTTTTTGGGCAATTTGAGTTCTCCTGTCGAAAGTCCCGTCGTTGACGGAGTTCCGGGCTCGGATTTCCCTGCTCCGTGAGGGAAAATGTGACGATGGAACCCGAAGTGACTGCCCCCTGGCCCTAAGGGCGCCCGATGGATTCGCGTTCACCCCAACCGGCTCGCGACCGGAACCGACGTACGAAATGGCTCGCCGTAGCAGTTTTTCCGCTGGCGGCGGTGCTGATGGTGCGCCTCGCGGTGGCCGATCTGGCGACCCTGCAGAGTGGCATCGTCGTCGAGGGGAAGGCCGACGCGGTGCATGGCCTGGACCAACGCACCGTCCGCGCGGGAATCAAGGGACAGCTCCCGGAGCCCTGGTGGGTCGTCGATGACGGCGTGCGACGGTATTTCGTCCCGTCGCGACTCACTCAGGTCGAACCGCGGCTGGACCTCTCGCGCGTGGCGGAGTTCACGCTGCCGCGGACGATCCGATCCCGACCGAAAGGGCCGGACGTCATCGGATCATCGACGGCAACCCCGTTTGATGAGTACGGGCGACGGAAGATCACGCTGCAACTGTCCAGGGGGCCAGTCGAGATCCACCAGGAGATCACCCGGATCCGCCCTGATTACGTCGAAGTGACCGGAATCAACTACGAATGGACGACGGGGCTCGACACCCGGCTGCTTCCCGACGACGTGCTGCAGTCGCTCCTGAAAAGGGCGTCGGATGGCAACAAGGTGGATGATCGGAAGGCGATCATCGGCCTGTACCTGGACGCCCGCCGCTACGACGAAGCCCGTCGCGAATTGAACGTCCTTATCCAGGAGCATCCCGAACTGAAGGAGTGGGGAGCGCCGCAGCTTCCCCTCATCACCGAACAGAAGTACCGGGCGGCCATCAACGAAGTGCAGAGGAGGCGCAAGGCTGGCCAGCACCAGCTGGCCTACCTCATTGCCACCAAGGCCCTCACGGAAGACGTCCCGGCCGACTCGCTCCTCCAGTGTCGGGACATCCTCAACGAGTATGACGTTGCGCGCGAGAACGGCGGCCAGATCCAGTTACTGCTCGAACAGTACGAGGCCGAGCTGACAAACGAGGAAGCGGCGTTGCTTCGGCCGCTGCGCCCCCAGCTCCTGTCGGAACTCCATGTCGAATCGCTGCCGCGGCTCGCGCCTTTCCTGCGCGCCCGGCTCGACAAGGACCTGAGTGCCGCGCAGAAGCTGGCACTGGCATACTCGGGCTGGGTCGTCGGCCCTTCCTATGCGGACGACAACCTGCAGGTCGCGGTGAACCTGTGGAACGCCCGGTTCCTCGTGCTCGAATACCTCCGTAGCGGCGACAACCCGCTCCTGCGCGAGGGCCACCTGGCCGAACTCAAGAAGCTGGAAGGGGTCACCATCGAGCGTCTGGCAGAAATGATTCCGCTGCTGCCGCATGTCCTGGAGCAGAATCTTCCGATGCCCGGCGTTCCGCGGAGGTACTCATTCCCGATCGAGGACAATCTTCAGGTCGAGTACGCCGTGACCCTTCCGGCGGAATACAACCCGGCTCACCGTTATCCCGCAATCGTCGCCCTGCGGCGTTCGGGAATGACGCTGGAAGAGACGCTCCGCTGGTGGGCGGGAACGGCCGAAGCCCCCGGCGCGGCAATGACCCGCGGCTACATCGTGATTGCTCCGGAGTTCGCGGCGCCGGAAACACAGGAATACGACTACGACATCCCGGCGCATCGCCGCGTCATGGCGGCGCTGACCGATGCGCGAAAAAAGTTCTCGATCGACTCCGACAGGGTGTTCATTGGCGGACACCAGCTGGGAGGAGATGCAACATTCGACATCGCGCTCGCACACCCGGACGTGTTTGCCGGCGCAGCTCCGTTCGTCGGCCGGATGGATCGTTACCCGCGATTCCTCGCGGCCAATGGTTCGTATTTTCCGTGGTACATCGTCACCGGCGAGCGACACCTGCCGGGCGGTACGCAGGATCCGGAAGCTCTCGGGCGGAGCCTGGCGAGCATCAACAGCATGGCGATTCGGCATCGGTCCGACGTCACCTACTGCGAATACAAGGCGCGAGGATTCGAAAGCTATCACGAAGAGCTGCCGCGGCTGTTCGACTGGATGGACACGCACCGCCGCAAGTCGCTACGCGAGATTCGCGACGACTGGGAGGTCAGTGTTCTCCGGCCGACAAACAAGCACTTCTTCTGGGTCACGGCCAAAGAGTTGCCGGCGAAGCTGTCCGAACCGATCAACTGGAGCCGGCCACGCGAGCAAAACGCCCAGCCGATGAAGTTCACCGGGAACATCGGCCTCGAGAACACCATGTACGTGACGGTTCCCGCGTCGCGAGCAAAGGCGTCCGCCGAGATCTGGCTGGCTCCATCCTTCTTTGACTTCGAGAAGCGGCTGAAAGTCCACCTGAACCGCCAGCAGTCGTCAGCGATCAACGCGCTCGTCGAGCCCGACCCTGCCGCGTTGCTGGAAGACTTCCGCATTCGTGGCGATCGGCAACAACTGTTCTGGGCAAAGGTCGACCTGTGAGCACCGCCGGAGACGCACGCCGCGGAATCATCCTTGCCGGCGGCAGTGGAACGCGCCTGCATCCGGCGACGATGGTCGTCAGCAAACAGCTGCTGCCGATCTACGACAAGCCGATGGTGTACTACCCGCTGTCGACGCTGATGCTGGCGAGAATTCGCGAGGTGCTGATCATCAGCACGCCTCACGACCTGCCTTTATTTGCGCAGCTGCTGGGCGACGGCAGACAGTGGGGCATGCGGTTCGAATACGCACCTCAGCCGAAACCGGAGGGACTCGCCCAGGCATTCCTGATCGGCGCCGAGTTCGTCAGGGACCGCCCGAGCTGCCTGATCCTGGGGGACAACATCTTCTACGGACATCAGATGTCGCAGAGCCTTCAGACAGCGAGCGCGCGGACCGTGGGCGCGACGGTGTTCGCCTATCACGTTCGCGATCCTCAGCGATATGGCGTTGTCGAACTTGATGCCAGCGGGCGGGCCGTCAGCATCGAAGAGAAACCTCGCGAGCCGAAATCCCACTTCGCCGTCACCGGCCTCTATTTCTACGATGAGCAGGTCGTGGAGATTGCGCGTCAGATCAAACCGAGCGCGCGGGGTGAACTGGAGATCACGGATGTGAACCGCGTCTACATGGAGCGCGGGCAGCTCCAGGTTGAGGCGCTTGGACGGGGCAGCGCCTGGCTCGACACGGGAACACACGACTCTCTGCACGAAGCGACGCAGTTCGTCAGCGTGCTGGAGCAGCGGCAGGGGCTCAAGATCGCCTGTCCGGAAGAGATCGCCTGGCGGATGGGCTCCATCGACACCGAACAGCTCGTCGCGCTGGGCACGGCGATGAAGAACAGCAGCTATGGGCAATACCTGCTGGGCCTGCCGGCCGGCGGCTGATCGTGCAGCGACGGCACAGGATCTGATCAGTCCTGATGGATCCCGTTCATGAGGGCGAAGTCGACCAGGTCGTCGATATCGCCCGGCAGTTCGATTCTTGTCGCCTCGGCCCCATCATCAATAATCACCGTCTTCGCAGGGACGGCAATCCGAAATTCCTCTGGATCGACCGGCTGATTCACTCTGATCGACGTCGGAACATAAAGGTCGACCATTCGCAGACTTCCGTGCTGATAGAAGCAGTGGCAGACCACTGCCGGGAAGGGAATCCCTTCCGGCGCACTGATACGGCCGACTTGCAGGATCAAGGAGCGTTTGTCGTCGTCCGCAAACATCCTGTGGTTCAGGATGCCGTCGGCCACCGAGACGTCCATGCGGTGTGTTGCACGACCGTCCTTCCACGACAGGACCAGCTGTCCCCCGTCATCGCTGACGATGTCGTATGGCCGGGTTGGAATGAGCCAGGGGCAATCGAGCTCCCAGGAAAAATCGGAGCGACTCGTCAGCCGGCTCGTTGCTTTCCCCGGCTTCCACAGTTGGACCTGCAGCACCCCCGGCTCGCGCGGGCTCACCAGAATGGAAGCGCGGTCATCGGTGACCGAGCGCACTCCACCCTGCAGCGTGGAGCTTCGCGGGCCGTCCTGAACAATCCTCACCTGTTTTGCGAGTGGTTTCTGACGCTGCGGGTCTGGCCGGAAGAATTCCCCGTACATCAATTGGCGATCGCTGTCGGATCGGGCGCTGCTGACATATCGATCGAGGATGGCGTGGATCTGCAGGGGAGTATTGGGAAGAAGCTGCCGAGGCGAGGACACCAGATCGGCGACGATCTCCAGCGTGGAAATCGATTCTCGCCGCGCCTCGACAAGATCGGTCAACTCTTTGGCAAGGCGGGCGGTCTCGGTGTCTCCAGCCGTCGCCCGGGCCGATGTGGCGAGCAACATCCCTCCCGCAGCGGAGAACAGCGCCAGGCAAAGAATTGGCCGCAGGTGGCTTGTCACGGAGGAACCATCCTGAATTCAGAACACCCTGAATCTAGCGAATGGGGAGTGGGGTTGACACTGGCTCTGCCAGCACCATCTCAAAGGGGTTCCTGATTGCAGGGGGAAGCGACGAGCGACACCTGTGTGACGCAGACGATCCCGAAGAAGCCGCTAAGCACACGCTCAATGCAGTCACCACGTTGCGACGCAGATTCCCGTTGATCGACGAAGCCGCATCGATGGGCCCGGCATGAACGATGAGTGAAATTCATCGTCGATCAACGACGCTATTCCACGTAGACCCGAACCCGATGGTTCTCGCTGTCGCCGATGTACACCTTGCCGGCCGCGTCGACGAAGACGCCGTGCGGGCGGGCCATCCGGCACTTGCGGGGATCGCCGTCGTCCGGCCCGTCTCCCACCTTGCCATCGCCAACGACCGTCTCGAGGAATCCGGTGGCCTTCCGAATCACGCGGATCGTGTGGCTTTCCGTGTCGGCCAGGTAAACGTCCCCATTCGGGGCCAGCGCGATGCCCTTCGGGCCGGAAAGCGTCGCCAGTCGGGCGTCGGCGCCATCGCCAGTGAAGCCTTTCTTGCCCGTTCCAGCCAGGTGGGTGAGTCGCTGGGTACCGAGATCGATCCGGTAAACGGCGTTTCCTTCACGAAGCGCCAGGTACAGACTGTTGTTCTTCGCGTCGAAGTCGAGGGCCCTCGGACCGTTCAGGGGAGTCCCGGCGAGAAGGGCGCCGTCCGGCGTCGGCTTCTTTTCGCCTGTTCCGGCGAACGTCGAGATCACGCCCGTCGCAGCATCCACGCGGCGAATGCGATGATTGCCGATATCGCAGATATAGATGTTGCCGGCGGCATCGAGCGCGATCGAATGTGGCTGCTTGAGTTGCGCCTTCGTCGCTGGCCCGCCGTCTCCCGAGAAACCCGGCATTCCGGTGCCGGCTACGGTGGAGATCACGCCGGTCTTCGCATCGACCCTGCGGACGATCTCGTTCTTCATTTCGACGAACAGCATATTGCCTGCAGCGTCGAAGCGGATTTCGTACGGCTCGAACAACAGTGCCTGCGTGGCCGGTCCGCCGTCCCCCGAGTAGCCCTTTTTGCCGCCCTGCCCGGCGACCGTCGAGACGATCCCCGTTTTCAGGTCGATCCGGCGGATCACGTGATTCGTGATCTCGCAGACATACAGCGCGCCGTCAGGCCCGGTGACCAGTCCGTAAGGCTGCTCGATCAGGGCAGCCCCTGCGGGGCCGCCATCGCCTGAGTAGCCTTTCTGGCCAGTGCCGATGACCGTGCTCACCTCCCCGGCCAGGCCGGCCGAGGGCGCACACAGTCCAAGGGCCAGCCCGAGGCAGAGGGCTGACCATGCGAGCAGGCGACGCATTCTACTTGCGGTGCCGAATGCGGGCGCGGTTGCGACGCTTCTTCCGGCCAAGTTTGCGACGTCCTTTGCCTGTCTTCTTAACGCCCATACACCGTCTACTCCCGAAGTCTTCTCTGTGTCTCGTCTGATTCGCCGCGGGCAAAGCGGCACGAAAACAAATCCTCCGGGCGCAACCTCGCACGGAGGAATCGCGGAGCGTAGCCTAACGGGCGTTCCATCTCAAGCGGCGAATTGAACTTCCCGCCATCCACTTCTAAAACGCTGCCATGCGCCGCGTCCTCATCGTCGACGACCCTCGCCTGGCTCCACGGCTCGCCCGGCTCCGGGAATCGCTGGGCGGAGCCTGGGACCTGTTGTTCTCCCCAGCCGATCAGAAGTCCTTCTGGAATGAAGCGGACCTGCTCCGGCCGGAGGGACGCGCGGCGACGACCGCAGATCTGGATTCATTG
Source organism: Caulifigura coniformis (assembly GCF_007745175.1). Lineage (GTDB taxonomy): Bacteria > Planctomycetota > Planctomycetia > Planctomycetales > Planctomycetaceae > Caulifigura > Caulifigura coniformis. The sequence continues at coordinate 1,923,927 of NZ_CP036271.1, forward strand.
ATCGCCGCCGGCGAGTCGATCGACCTGGTCGTGGCGGCATCGATGCCCGAGTTGCTGAAAGTCGCGTCCCAGCTGGCTTTTCGTCGCGGGTCGGTGACCGCCGTGCTGCCGGCGGCCGCACAAACGGCCGACTGGATCTTCTCTCTCTATCCGCTCTCCGAGGGGGCGGCGCCCCGCGTCCGGGGCGTGTTTGAACACCGCGCAGCCCCCGCGGTCAGAGCGTTCGCGCTTGAACTTCCTGGATCGCTGCCGGCCCGGCATCTGATCAGCGCCAGTACGGTGCCGGCCGACTCGCTGACGGGCGTGGAGATTGAGGCGAGATTTCTTGAGGACGTTGATCTTTTCAGGCAGCTGGCCGGCGAGTTCAAGGAACTGTTCGCGATCGCGATTCCTGCAGAGACCTCTGGGCAGAGTCGTAGCATCTCCCTCACGCTCCGAGGTGAAGGAGTCGGCAGCGTGTCAGCCTCCATCACGCCTGGAAACCGGTCGCAAATGGTGTTGAAGCCGGGTGACGGCTGTCGTCCGTCCCTGACTCGGAAGGAAGACGGCAGCTTCTGTGTTGAAGGGAACACATTCCCGGCTTCAGGCAACCTGGGATCACCCTATGCGCCCTGGCAGGACGTGTTGAGGACCTTTGACGACCTCTCGGCCATGCGGCGTTCCCTGAAGCGACGCCGGCTTGTTGAACTCCAGACCGAAACCATCTCGGAACGGGCCCAGTTCAAGAGCCTCATGTCGGCGAGCGGGTGCGGACTGCTGGTGGCCACGCTGTTTGGCGCGGTGGCACTGCTTGCCGCGGGCGCCGCCTTCGACCCCCGGGCGTCGCTCCAGCGAACCAGCGAACGCGCCGGACTTGTCCTGCGGACGGACGATTTTCAGTCCGCAACAACGGAACTGAGCGACGATGCGGCCGCCGAATGGCCCGGCATGACGCGCCGGCTCTCCCACACCGCGGCGCCGATCCTGGTCGAAAAAAGTGACGACGCCAGCCTGGATGGGCGGCGAGTCGAGCAACTCGCGACCTCTCTGGCAGCCGCCGGCGTCGCGAGTCCGACCTCCAGGATCGAGCTGTACGAATTTCGCGGCGGCCTCTTCGTCCGCCTGTTGACCGCCTGCTGGGTGCTTCTCTTCCTGCCGCTGGGGCTTTTCCTGGCTTTCCAGGCGTTCCTGCTGGTCGCCCCGACACAATCGTCCGAGCCGCCCGGCGCAGCCGCGTCGTGAAACCGGTCGCGCGGGCCAGGTCTGCTTCCGATCCCTCAGGTGCAGGTTCATTTCCCATCGGTTTGAAACTTGCCTCCCGAACCGCAAACTTGCTTTACAATAGGTGCTCTGACTTCACTGATCTGAGAGCGACAGGACTATGGAAATCCCGCCTTCCCTCCACCAACGCGTCAACGCCGCCGGGCAAGGGCGCCTGCTGCGGTTCTGGGATGAACTGGATGAACACGATCAGCGGGCTTTGCAGCGGGACCTCGAAGGGATCGACTTCGACCGCCTGCAGCGCCTGCTGAACGCGCGGGCCGAGTGCCGTGCCGGCGACGGGACGGCGAAGAATCGCGCAGACAGCGCGCAGGCGCCGACCCAGTTGATTCGCCAGCCAAAGTCGGAGGCCGACCAAGAAGCCTGGCACGCCGCCGCCGCGATCGGCCGCGACCTCATCGCCCAGGGAAAAGTCGGCGTTCTGCTCGTCGCCGGCGGCCAGGGGACGCGCCTCGGCTTCGATAAGCCCAAGGGAATGTTTCCCGTCGGCCCGCTCTCGGAGAAAACGCTGTATCAGTGGTTCGCCGAACAGCTCCGTTGTCGCGGCCGCGAGGCCGGGCGTTCCATTCCCTATTTCGTGATGACCAGCGAGGCCACGCACAACGAGACGTTCGACTTCTTCAAACAGCACGAATTCTTCGGGCTGGTGAAGAGGGACGTCTTCTTCTTCCAGCAGGGAGTGCTGCCGGCCATCACCGCCGACAGCGACGACATCCTGCTCGATCAGAAGCACCGCATCAGCCTCAGTCCCGACGGCCACGGCGGCCTGCTCCATTCACTCAGCATGCATGGCCTGATCGAGGAAATGATCCGCCGCGGAATCGAATACCTCTACTACCACCAGGTCGACAATCCGACCGCGGTCGTATGCGATCCCGCCTTTATCGGCTGGCACGCCCAGCAGGCGTCAGAGGTCTCGACGAAGGTCGTCGCCAAAGTCTCGCCCGAAGAGCGGATGGGAGTCGTCTGCTCCGTCGAAGGCCGTACTGAGATCATCGAGTACAGCGACCTCACGCCCGAGCAGGCGCGTCAGAAAGATGCGTCCGGCAACTTCGTGTTCTGGGCCGGGAACACCGCCATGCACGTCTTCAGCGTCGCATTCCTCGATCGGCTCGTCGAAGACGACATCGACCTCCCCTATCACATTGCGAAGAAGGCCGTGCCGTTCGTCGACAACAGCGGAAACCGGATCACGCCTGACGCCCCAAATGCCACCAAGTTCGAGCAGTTCATCTTCGACACGCTGCCGCTCGCATCGAAGGCGCTCGTTGTCGAAGCCGATCGCACGGCCGAGTTCAATCCCGTGAAGAACCGTGACGGCGCCGATTCCCCCGCCACTGCGCGGGCCGCATTGATTCGAAACCACCGCCTCTGGGCGGAAAAATCAGGTGCGACCGTGAAGCCTGGCGTCACCCTCGAGATCAGCCCGCTGCTCGCCTGCGACGAAGACGCCGCCGTGAAAGTCATCACCCCAGGGACCGTGTTCGACGTCGACCAGATTGTCGAGTAGGGCGTCTGCCGGGAGGCATCGACGTACTGAGACTCCGTCTCTGTGCATTCTCGATTTCAATCGATGGTTCCGGGAAAGAATGCTCGGGCCTGCTGCTGGCGGGAGCCTCCGTTTGTCCTATCATCCATGCCCCTGAATTCACCAAGTCGCCGCGGTCGCCCGCGGATCGCGAATCCACTCTGACGGAGCATGTCCATGAAAGGCAGCCAGCGCGTCATTGACGCCCTCAACGCCGGCCTCACCATCGAACTGACGGCCATCAACCAGTACTTCATCCAGTCCAAGATGTGCAAAAACTGGGGCCTCAATCGCCTCGCCGCCCATCACTACGAGGAATCGATCGATGAAATGAAGCATGCCGACATGCTCATCGACCGCATCCTGTTCCTCGAAGGAGTTCCCGAGATCGCCCGCTACGACGTCATCCGCGTCGGCACTGACGTCAAGGAACAGCTTGAGAACGCCCTCGCCCTCGAGAAGAACGCCAGCAAGGTCTACAACGAAGGCGTCGTTCTGGCTGTCGCGGACAAGGACTCCGCCAGCAAGAACATCATGGAACAGATCATCCGCGAGTCGGAAGACAGCGTCGACTGGCTCGAGGCACAGCTCGACCTGATCGAACGGCTCGGCATCCAGAACTATCTGGTCACCCAGGTCGGCGAAGACGCCAAGGGCGGTCATTGAGATCACTCGTTCATTGACGGATTCACGGCCGCGTTTCCGAAGAAACGCGGCCGTTTTCGTAGGCGGAAGCGGCCCCGGGATGTGAAGAGCCCGGCGGAGCAGCCACTTCAGTTTGACGCCGGACCAGGCGGATGGGACAGTCATCACATCGGGCGATGAGATCACTGCAACTGGTCGACAGGGCGGGTTATGCGTCACGCCATCTACATTCTCGCGTTTCTGGTCATTTCATCGGGAACGGCCCGGGCGGATGTCATCGCTCAGTGGACGTTCGAGACCAGCATCCCGTCGACCGCCGGCCCGCATGTCGCGGAACTCGGCGCGAACGCCGCGACCGCCTTCGCCTCCGGTTTTCACGCCGGCGCCACCACCTATTCGAATCCAGTCGGCAACGGCTCGAACGAGTCGTTCAACTCCAACAACTGGCAGATCGGCGACTACTACCAGTTCGCGGTGTCGACAGTCGGATTTCAGGACATCACGCTGAACTGGGATCAGAATTCGACCCGCAGCGCCACGCCCACGCCGGCCTACGGCCCGATCGAATTCACTCTGGCCTACAGCACCGACGGCGTGAACTTCACGAATGCGTTCGACTACACGGTCGTGGCGAACGGGGCCGGCGGCATCCCCGGATGGGACAATCCTCCCCCGCGCCGGACGCAGTACGAAGTGGCATTCGACCTCAGCGGCGTCGAAGCTCTGGACAACGCCTCGAACGTCTTCTTTCGCCTGATTGATCGATCAACTGTCGCCGCCGACGACCAGGTCGTCACCGCGGCCGGATCGAGCAGGATCGATAACTTCACGATCAACGGCGCTGTCTCGGCAGTTCCCGAGCCGGGTGCCATGCTGCTGTCGAGCTTGGCCTTCGCGGGGGCGGCGATTGCTCGTCGTCTGCGGAAAGCAGCGGCCTGACGTTTCATCCGGAAGACCCCACAAAGCCCGGCCATCGACCCGCCGGGCTTTGTGATTGGCGCTGGCCTGATCTACCCCGCCGGATGTTCCCAAGGCGTCCGGTACGCCCGCTTGAGCCGCTTCGTCGCCGCTTCATCGTCGACGACGGTCGCCGTCTCCGGATCGAATTTCAGTGACCGCCCGAGTTCCATCGACAGGTTCGCCAGGATGCAGCTCGCCGTCGAAATATAACCCTGCTCGATGTCGGCCACGGCCTTGCCGCGCGACTCGATGTTGTCGAGCAGGTTCTGCATGTGGACGCGGATCGCCGGGGCAACATGCTTCTCGAGGTCTTTCTCGGTCTTGTCCTCGGGATACTTTTCGAGCTCGTCGACAAAGTCCCTGTGGACGGCTTCCCCTTTCCCGCGGGGGACGAAGTCATAGCTCATCACTCCCGCTTTCAACGTTCCCTTGTCGCCATAGAACGTCGCCGCCCAGGGATACTTCGGATCGGGCGCCTCGCCGTATGTCCGGTGTGTCCAGATGACCGGCGGCCCGCCGGCGAAGTCGAACGTTGCCGTCTGCGTGTCGGAGATGTTCGCCTTGCTCTTGGTGTCGACGAGGATGCCTCCCGCCGAATCGACGGACCTGGGCCAGCCAAGGTCCATCATCCACCGCACCATGTCGAGCATGTGGATGCACATGTCGCCCACAATGCCGTTGCCGTATTCGGTGAATGAACGCCAGCGTCTCGGATGCACGAGCGAGTTGTAAGGTCGCATCGGGGCCGGGCCCGTCCACATCTCGTAGTCGAGGTTCTCCGGGGGCTTCGTGTCCGGGGGATTGTCCTTCGCCCGCATGTGGTAATAGCAGCAGATTTCGACGAGCCCGATCGTTCCCAGTTTTCCTTCCTTGATGATCCGGTCCCGGGCCTCCATCAGATGCGGCGTGCTGCGCCGCTGCGTTCCCACCTGCACCACACGGTTGTGTTTCCGCGCGGCATCGAGCATCGCTTTGCCTTCGAGCACATCAACACTGATCGGCTTCTGGACGTAGACATCCGCTCCGGCTTCGCAGGCCGCGATCATCGGCAGGGCATGCCAGTGGTCGGGCGTCGCGATCAGGCAGATGTCGAGATCCTTCTCGGCCAGCATCTTCCGGTAGTCGCTGTAGAGCCGTGGTTTTTTCTGCGACTTCTGGCGCTGCGAAACGATCCCGGCCGCCCCTTCCAGCATCTGCGAATCGACGTCGCAAAGCGACACGACCTCGACCGGCGCAACCTGGATCAGCCGCAGCAGATCACATTTGCCATACCAGCCCGTCCCGATCAGTCCGACGCGCCGCACTTTCTCCGGGGCGGCCGCGTAAGCGCCGGCCGCCACCGAAGCGGCCGCGGCAAGTGTGGTCGACAGAAACTCGCGACGCAGCATGAGCGGCTCCTTGGATGAGGGGAGTCGCGATTGTAATCGACGGTTGTGCTTTGCTCAGGGGGTAGTCTCAGGGATGAGCCTGCTTCAAGGAGGCTCGTTGTACACGAAGTCGCACAGAGGAACGAGTTCTTCTCCGTGCGTCTCCGTGTCCTCCGCGACTCTGAGTTTCTTGAGCCGATCAGGCGAGGCTCACACTAGAGATCCAGGTCGTCCGCTTCCGCCGCTTCGTCCATGATGATCCGGTATCGCTCTGAAGCATCCTTTCCGAGCAGCTGCGCGAACACCTTGTCCGCTTCCACCATGCTGTCGATGTCGACCTGCAGAAGCACCCGGTTCGCCGGGCTCAGCGTCGTTTCCTTCAGCTGGTCGGCGTTCATCTCGCCCAGCCCTTTGAACCGCTGCACGTCGAAGGAACGACGTTCGCCGAGGCTCGCGAGCACTTCTTCCTTGGCCGCTTCATCGCGGGCATAGAACCGCTGCTTGCCGACTTCGATCTTGTACAGCGGCGGCTGGCCGATGAAGACTTTTCCCAGCTGGATCAGCTCCCGCATATGTCGGAAAAAGAATGTGAGCAGCAGCGTGCTGATGTGGTAGCCGTCGCTGTCGGCGTCCATCAGCAGGATGATCTTCCCATACCGCAGCTTGTGCGGATCAAAGCTCGGGCCGATTCCGCAGCCGAGCGTGTCGACCAGGTCCTTGATCTCCTGGTTGGCGATGATCTTCCCCGTGGTCAGTCCTTCGGTGTTCAGGATCTTCCCTTTCAGCGGCAGCACCGCCTGGATTCGTGAATCGCGACCGCTCGCCGCCGTACCGCCGGCCGACTGTCCTTCCACGATGAACAGCTCGGTCTCGTCGGGATTGCTCTCGCGGCAGTCAAGCAGCTTCCCGGGGAGGTTGCTCTTCTTCGAACCCGGCGTCTTGCGGCGCACTTCGGCCTGGGCGTCGCGGCTCGCCTGGCGGGCCCGGGCCGCGAGGATGATCCGTCCCAGCACCCCGTCGGCGATCGAGCGGTTGTTGTTGAGGAACGACTCCAGCGCCGGGCGGACCATGCCTTCCACCCACGGACCCATTTCCGGGTTGTTCAGGCGGTCCTTCGTCTGCCCCTGGAACATCGGCTCCGGATGGAACACCGACACGATCGAAACGATCCCCTCGCGGATGTCGTCCGGCGTGATGTCGAGCCCCTTCTGCTTGATCTCGTGCACGTCCATGTAGTTCTTGACGGCCTTCGCCACGGCCGAACGCAGGCCCGACTCATGCGTCCCCCCTGCCCGTGTACGGATGCCGTTCACGTAGCTCCGCAGGTGCTCGTCGGTCGATTCGGTCCACTTGAGGACCGCTTCGACGCGGATCTTGTCCTCTTCCTTTTCGCAGGCGAACAGCAGGTCATGCACCGCTTTCCGCTTGTCGTCAACGATGATCCGTTCGAGGTACGTTTTGATCCCTTCGGGATGGTGCAGCTCGACCTTCTCGTTCTTCGAGTCGTCGGCGAACAGGATCGTCAGGCCGCCGTGAACATAGGAGATGTCCTCCAGATGCTGCCGGATCGTGTCCGCGTGGAACTGCACGCGCCGGAAGATTTCCGGGTCCGGCCGGAAGAAGATGCTCGTCCCGTGTCCCCGGAACGGACGCAGGTTCTTGACCGGCGTCGTCGGCTTTCCTCGCTTGAACCGCTGCTGCCACTCGTTGCCGTCACGGTGAACCGTCGCCACTAGTTCTTCAGACAGCGCCGTCACCACCGACGAGCCCACGCCATGCAGACCGCCGCTGCGGGCGTAGTTCTTGTTCGAGAACTTCCCCCCCGCGTGCAGCGTGGTCAGGATCGTCTCCAGGGCCGACTTCTTCGTCTTGGGGTGAATGTCGACCGGAATCCCGCGGCCGTTATCCGTCACCGTCATCGACGCGAGGTCCTTGTGAAGCTGGACCTCGATCCGGTCGCATTCGCCGGCAAGGTATTCGTCGACCGAGTTGTCGACGATTTCCCAGATCAGGTGATGCAGTCCGCGGGCGTCCGTCCCTCCGATGTACATCGACGGCCGCTTCCGGACGGGCTCCAGCCCCTCCAGAACTTCGATGTCCTCGGCGGTGTAACTCTTCTTCGATTCAGCGACAGCCATGGTCATCCTTGGGCGCAACGCGGCGTCATTCCGTGAGCAGCGTCGCAGGCAGCGATGTGAGGAAGCCGGGTTTTTAGGAAAATCAGGGCCTTCGGGCGAGGCATTGTTGTGTGTTCGCTGGCCGAACGCCGTGGCGGCAGATCACTCGCGGCGTTCCTCATCCACTGAAATCGCTCATCGCGAACACATGTATCTGTAACCTGTGCCGCCACAGTCCATTACGTCTCGCCAGATGTACCGCTCCTTCCAGGTCCCGACCCCCAAATCTTCCGTTCATTACGGCACGAACACTGCATTCCTCCTCAACGACACCTGAACCTGCGGTCACGACGTGACCGACTGAACCGACCAACCTGTCGAGGGAGACGACCGATGGCGACGAAGCGCAAAACGTCGAAAGTTGTGGCCGATAAGAACCCCGACCCGATCACCGGCGAGCCGGGCGCGCATCCGATCGGAACGGGTGTCGGAGCGGCCTTGGGCGGCGCGGCCGCGGGAGCGGCTGCGGGAGCCGTGGGCGGCCCCGTGGGGGCGGTTGTGGGAGCCATCGCCGGCGGCGTCGGAGGCGGATTGGCCGGCAAGGCGACGGCGGAAGCCATCGATCCGACCGCCGAAAACCAATACTGGGAGCAGACCTATCCCGCTCGCCCCTACTACGACGAGCAGTATCCGTACGAAGAATACGCCCCGGCCTACCGGACCGGATGGGAAGCTCGAAGCCTCTATCCGAATGCAGCCTTTGACGACGTCGAGAACGACGTCCAGGGCCACTGGGAAAAGACCCGCGCCGAGAGCCGGCTCGACTGGGAACGTGCCCGCCCTGCGGTACGTGACGCCTGGGATCGGATCGGCGAACGGCGTCAACGGGAAATCGACCGCGATATGCTCTGACAACGCGAGTCCTTGAATCTGTTCCCAGGGAACCGCGACCGAAAAAGGGACGTGACGAGTGCACATCGGTGCGCTGCCACGTCCCTTCTTTGTTGACCAGTCCAGACTCGGCTCCATGGATTCCAAAAACGACCTCGCAGACGCCTGACTCCCCCGGCACTGGTAATGTCCAACTCCCCAGCCATATTCTCCCCGAGCGGGACGACGAAATCGCTACGGACGAGGATTAATCGATGTTTCAGGAAAGCCGGCTCGAAGAACTCAAGATCGTTTTGCCGACGCCCCCCTCGCCGGTAGCAGCCTACATCCCGGCCGTGCGCACTGGCGATCTCGTTTTCGTCAGCGGCCAGCTGCCGATGGCCTCCGGCCAGTTGACCGTCACCGGCAAGGTCCCCTCCGCCGTCTCCATCGAGGCGGCGGCCGAAGGAGCCCGGCTCTGCATCCTCAACTCCCTCGCCATCCTCAAGGCGACGGTCGGTAATCTCGCGAAACTGAAACGGGTGGTGCGGATCGGCGTCTTCGTTCAGTCCGATCTCGATTTCGCCGAGCAGGCCCTCGTCGCCAACGGCGCCAGCGAACTCCTCCAGAAAATCTTCGGCGATATCGGCCGTCATGCCCGCACGACGATCGGCGTCGCCGCACTCCCCTTGAATGCCGCGGTGGAAGTCGAAGCCATCTACGAAGTCATGCCGCAGGTCTGAGGCTCGTCCCTGAATTGGCTTGTTCATCGCGAAGACACAGGGGCACGGAGCCGCACGTCGGAAAGGCAGATGAAAACGTGCTTGCAGAGCCTCCGGACGACATCCAGGTCGCTCGCTGAGTCTCTGTTCATCTCCGTGCGTCTCTGCGTTCTCCGTGCCTCGGTCGTTCGGAGCCTTCGGGGATGGAATCACACGCCTGTTCTTTCCGGCGGGCTGTTGCGCCGGTAGGCTGTTTCCCCTTGCGGGTGTCCCTTAGTCCACGTTGAAGCCGCGAACTTTTCCATGATCTGCGTCGCCCTGGGCCGTACCCGTCACCGCATGATGATCGCCGCGCATAAAGCGCTGGCCGAGGTCGGTGTGGGCCTCGTTGAACTCCGGGTCGACTGGCTCTCCCGGAATCCGGACCTCTCGCGCGTCATCAAAGAGCGGCCCACTCCGATCGTCGTCACCTGCCGACGCCCCCAGGACGGCGGCCGCTGGCGCGGGCCCGAAGAAGACCGGATCATGCTGCTCCGGCAGGCGATCGCCTCCGGCGTCGATTACGTCGATCTCGAAACCGACATCGCCGACAAGATCCCGCGGTTCGGCAAAACGAAACGCATCGTCAGCTACCACAACTTCCAGGAAACGCCCGACAACCTCGAGGACGTCCACGAAAAGCTGTCGAAGCAGAACGCCGACATCGTGAAGATCGTCACGATGGCGAACTCTCCGGCCGACAACGTGAAGCTCCTGAAGCTCATTCCGGACGCCAAGGTTCCCACCATCGCCTTCTGCATGGGCGACTTCGGCATCCCCAGCCGCATCCTCTGCGGAAAATACGGCTCGCCGTTCACCTATGCGACCTTCAGCAAGGAGCGCCTGCTCGCCCCCGGCCAGCTCTCCTTCGAAGACATGCGCGACATCTACCACTTCGATGAGCTCAATCGCGAAACGAAGGTCTTCGGCGTCATCGGCGATCCGATCGCCCACAGCTGGAGCCCGCTGATTCACAACGCCGCCCTCAAAAAGGCCGGCGTCAACGCCGTCTACCTCCCCTTCCGCATTCCGGCCGACGACCTGAAGCCCGCCCTCCGCGCGTTCGAGTGGCTCGACGTCCAGGGCTACAGCGTGACGATCCCGCACAAGGAATCGATCGCGGGAATGGTCTCGCATGTCGACGCCAACGTCACCGACAGCGGCGCAGCCAATACCCTCTACAAGAACTCCCAGGATAAATGGTGCGCGGTCAACACCGACTACGAGGCCGCCCTCACCGTCATTCGTGAAAAAGTCGCGGAGACCGGCGGCGGCACGCTCGAAGGCAAACGCGTGATGCTGCTGGGCGCCGGCGGCGTCGCCAAGGCCATCGGCCTCGCACTCACGCGGGCCGGCGCCGCCATCACGGTCACCAACCGCTCCAAGGATCGCGGCAAAGCCCTCGCCGAAACGCTCAACTGCCAGTTCCTCGGCTGGGAGAACCGCGGTACGCCGTTCGTCGACATCCTCGTCAACTGCACGCCCATCGGCATGTGGCCCGACACCGAGTCGACCCCCTTCAACCAGAACTGGTTCCGCGACGGCATGATCGTGTTCGACACGATCTACAACCCCGAAACCACCCTGCTCCTCAAGGAGGCGAAGGCCCACTTCTGCCACACGATCAGCGGACTGGAAATGTTCGTGCGGCAGGCGGCCGAGCAGTTTGAATGTTTCACCGGCGGGGCCGCCCCCGTCGACGTGATGCGTGCGACGCTCCGCAAGGCGATCTCGCCCGTCCGCATCAAGGTCGAGAAGCCGCCCGAGTCTAAAGCTCCGTCCGAAGACGGCGACTGACCGCCGGTTGATGAATTGCGTGCCACGGCTCTGTGAGCCGTGCAACCGTGAAAAACGCCGGCACTCGCACACGGCCGAAACGGCCGTGTGCGGCCAGGTTTGAAGACTTCACAGCCTGCCAGGAGGTCCCGTGCCGATCGACGTGATGATCGATGGGTACAACCTGCTCCACGCCGCCGGGCTGGCCAAAGCCAGGTATGCGCCCGGCGAGCTCGAACGCCGTCGCGCCCGGCTCTTGGCGAAGCTCCGCGATCTCCTCGACCCCGCGATGCTCGCCCGCACCACCGTCGTCTTCGACGCTCGGGTCAATCCTCCGCCGGTCCGCCCCGATCCGCCGGCCGGGCCCATCACCGTGCTCTTCGCCCCGCGCGACCGTGAAGCAGACGATGTCATCGAAGAGCTGCTCGCGAAGCACTCGGCCCCAGGCCAGGTCCTTGTCGTTTCCAGCGACCACCGACTGCACAAGGCGGCCCGTCGGCGCAGCGCCACCCCGATCGACAGCGACGCATTCCTCGACCAGCTCGAAGTCGATCAACATCTCGCCCCTCCCTCAGGCCCGGTCGTTTCTCCGAAGGCGAAGCCGCCCGCCGCGCCGACGCTCGAAGACGAACTCCGCCAGCGCATGGAGGGCCCCCCGCGCGGCAGCGACTCTGCCGCCGCACGCCCCGATTCGGTGAAGGGGGATCTGAAACCTCCTTCCCCGCCAGTCGACCCGCTCAACGACCCGGCATTCTGGGAACGACGCATCCACGGAGGCGAGACCTGACGCGGCCACCGTTCCGGTGGTAGAATCAGGACACCCTACATTCGGAGGACGTGCGATGCAGGTCGGCAATCTGCAGGGTGGCGGCGGTAAGCTGCAAACTTCACTCGAGTCGCTCCAGGAATCCTGGGGACGCGTCTCCGACGTGTGGCGGGATGAACAAAGCCGGCGTTTCGAAGAGGAGCACCTGCGGCATGTCGCCGAGGATGTTCAGGCCGTGCTCCCCGCCGTGTCGCACATGATCCAGGTTCTCCAGTTGGCGAATCGCGAATTGAGCGACGTCTGAAATTCGACCGTGACGCCTGTGACCCGTTCGCTCTTTGAGCCGCCAGAAGAACTCACCCCCCCGGCCGCGGAAGTCGATTCGCCGCTCGCGGAACGCCTCAGGCCCCGCACTCTCGAAGAGTTCGTCGGCCAGCGGCACCTCGTCGGCTCAGATCGCCTGATCGGCCGGCTGATGTCCGGGCATGGCAATCTTCCATCGCTCATCCTCTGGGGCGGACCCGGGTCAGGAAAGACGACGCTCGCCCGCATCCTCGCCAGTCGCCCCGGCATGAAGTTCCATGCCCTCTCCGCCGTGCTCAGCGGCGTGAAGGAACTGCGCGAGGCGATCGCCGTCGCCCGCAGCGACCGCAAGCGCGGCGCGAGAACGGTCCTCTTCATCGATGAAATCCACCGCTTCAACAAGTCGCAGCAGGACGCACTCCTCCCGGCCGTCGAGGATGGAACCGTCACCCTCATCGGCGCAACGACCGAGAATCCCTCGTTCGAGGTCAACGCGGCCCTCCTGTCGCGCGCCCGCGTTCTCGTCCTCGAACCTCTCTCCGAAACTGACGTTCTCATCGTGCTGCGCCGCGCGATGACGGACCAGGTGCGCGGGCTCGCCATGCTCCGCCCCTATCTCACCGATGAAACGCTGAGCCAGCTGGCTAAAGTCGCGGGAGGCGACGCCCGCGTCGCCCTCACGGCCCTCGAGACAGCCGTCCTCTCCGTCACTCCCGATGAGACGGGACTGCGGACCGTCACGTGGGAGAACGTCACGGAAGCCCTCGGCCGCTCTCGGTTCGCCTACGACAAGCACGGTGAAGACCACTACAACCTCGCCTCGGCCCTCATCAAATCGCTTCGCAACAGCGACGCCAATGCCGGCCTCTACTGGCTCGCCCGGCTGATCGAAGGCGGAGCCGATCCCATGTTCATCGCCCGCCGGCTCTGCATCCTGGCGTCGGAAGATGTCGGAATGGCCGATCCCCAGGCCATGGTCCAGGCATCCGCAGCCTCACAGATCGTCCACCTGATCGGCCTGCCCGAGGCGCTCTATCCGCTTTCGCAGACAGTCGTATATCTCGCACGCGCGCCGAAGTCGAACGCCATGAAAATGGGGTACATGGCCGCCGCAGCCGATGCCGCCGCCACCGCGCGGGAGGCCGTTCCCCTGCATCTTCGAAACGCCGTCACGCCGCTTTTGAAAGGCGTCGGCTACGGAGAGGGCTATCGGTACGTCCACAACGACCCGGCCGCGGCGAAGGAAATGGAATGCCTCCCGCCAGGCCTCGTCGGCCGCGATTACCTGCACGATTCCGAACCAACCGCTCCGCCGTTCTGATTAAAACGCCTCAGCCGACCCGCCGCCGCTTTTTTCGACCGCCGATGAAGCTGCTGACGACCATGTTTCCCATGTCCTGGGCGTTGCACGTCGCGGAGATGCCCCCCGTCACCTGGGCCATCTGCTCCACGAAGTTGACCAGGCTGTGGTAGAAATAGTCCTCCACCAGCGCGAAGCTCGCGATGTGAATTCCCATCTCCGCGCAATGCTTCGCCTCGCCGAGCGTCAGCCGGGCTGATTTCTCCGACGGCGGATACATCAGCACCAGGTCCCGGCCTTCCACGTGCGCCGTCGGCTCGCCGTCGGTGATCACGATGATCTGCTTGTTCGCGGCCGGCTGTCGCATCAGGATCCGTCGCGCGAACTGCAGGCCGGCATGAAGGTTCGTGAAGTGCTCCGGCACGAACGACGGCGGCTGGTCGAGGTTGATCCGCATCCGCACCCGCGAGTCGTAGATGCTCACTTCCTTCGGGGCACAGTTCAGGAGTTCCCGTTCACCCAGCGGCGACGCGTACGTGTAAAACCCGACCGTTTGCAGGAAGTCCCCCTGGTACTTCGCCCGGACGAGCGCCTGCAGCGCAAGGGCTGTCTGCTTGGCCGCTCCGAACTTTCCGTACCGGGTCATGCTCCCCGACATGTCCAGCAGTACCACCGTCGCGCACGACGTCTGGTACTCCATTTCGTGGACCACCAGGTCGTCGGCCGTGATCTTCACCGGCGTCCCGCCCCCCTGCCGCTGCACGGCGTTGCGCAGCGTCTCATGCAGATTCAGGTTGGAGACCGGGTCGCCGTATTCGTAGGGCTTGGAATCTTCGTGAACCGTCTGCCCCGCGCCGCGGAACTGCGTGTCGTGCCGCCCCATGGCGTCGCGGGCCCGCACGTCGAACAGGTTTTCGAGGGCCTTGTTCTCGATCCGCTTCATGCCCTTCGGGGTGACGCGGTACTTCCCTTCGCGGTCCTTTTCGATCAGCCCGCGTTTCACAAGCATGTCGACGACGTCGGGGTTCTCGTCTTCCCAGCGTTCGAAATTCTCCATTACCTCGTCGCCGAACTGCATCAGGTACTTCGAAAACTCGTCGAAGACCTTGTCGGCCGACTGGGGAGAGAACTCCTCGGAGCCATCAAACCGCGAATATTCGAACGTCGACATCACACGCTCCAGAGAACCTCTGCATTCTAGGCGGCAGCGGCCTTAGCGACGATGAAAAGGTTCACCACGGCAGGGCGAGTCACTTTTTCACAATTCGGTCGTCTGTTGTCACTGCAAGTCATGTTGCGGCAACGACGAACTGGCCCATTCTGAAAAAAGTGACCAGCCTTGCGCGGAGTTCGCAGGCTCGGGCGGGGACTGGGAAAACTGCGGAGGTATTTGATGCCGAGGGAGCGAGGAGGGCGCGTTGTGTGGGTGGTACTGTACTCCTCGCCCTATTTCCCGCTGAAGTTCAGCGGAGGGATCGGGAGAGCGTGCGTGATGCAGACATGGAGCAGGCCGGGTCGGGGGGTGTGTCGACAGGTTGATGGTGGTTGTGTTCATGGGATCCTCCATCATGACGGGGGCGGTTGCGCGGGTGGGCCCGGTACGCAGGAGTCGGGAGTCGGAAGTGCGTTGGCGAGTGGGGATTGGGGCGGGGCGAGTCACTTTTTCCCAGACGGTCGTCTCTCGTCTCCGCAAGTCATTTTGCGGCAACGACGCACGCCAACGGCGAATTGGCCCATCTTGAAAAAGTGACCTGCCCTGTTCACCACGGAGCCACAGAGACGGGGAGAAGCGGGAGATCGCAGCCTCCGGATACTGATCGCGGGCTCGAGGTTCTCTTCTTGAACGGGAGGAAGAGACCTTCAACCGGAGGGAAGAATCTGGAGCAGTGGCTGATGGAGACACGCCGCGACCTCCCTCTTCTCTGCGTCTCAGTGGTGAGTCTTCATTCGGCTCTCCAGTGAAACTGCTGGTCGCTCCCAACCCGTTTTGCGTCACTTGGCTTCATTTCCTAACATCCCGGGCTTCCCTCAGATTTAGGACGGAGACACCCCTTGGCTGACCGAAGGAACGGACGGGCTGGAGCGAGCGAACAGGCGGCCCCTGAACAGTTTGCGTACGCGCCACTGAGCGAGGAAACCCGCCGGCGCTACCTGAACTACGCCATGTCCGTGATTATGTCACGGGCCCTTCCCGACGCCCGCGACGGCCTCAAACCCGTCCAGCGCCGCATCCTCTACACCATGTTCAACGAGCTCGGCGTCACCTTCGACGCCAAGTTCGTCAAATGCGCCCGCATCATCGGCGACGTCGTCGGTAAGTATCACCCCCACGGCCAGTCCGCCGTCTACGAGGCCCTCGTCCGCCTCGCCCAGGATTTCACGCTCCGGGCCCCCCTCGTGTTCCCGCAGGGGAACTTCGGGTCGGTCATCGGACTCCCGGCCGCCGCCGAGCGATACACCGAAGCCAAGCTCAGCAAGATCGCCGAAGAACTCCTCAGCGAGCTGAAATACGACACGGTCGACACCCGGCCGACGTATGACGCCGAGCGGCAGGAACCGGTCGTCCTCCCGGCCCGCTTCCCCAACCTGCTCGTCAACGGCGCGTCGGGCATCGCCGTCGGCATGGCCACGAACATCCCGCCGCACAACCTCGGCGAAGTGCTCCGCGCCTGCGGAATGCTCATCGAGAACCCCGAGCTGAGCGTCCGCCAGATCATGCGGACGATCAAGGGCCCCGACTTCCCGCTCGGAGGCCGGGTCGTCACCAACGTCGACGAGCTCAAGAGCATCTACGAAGAGGGGCGCGGCTCCATCAAAGTCCGCGGCGAGTGGAAGTTCGATGTCGAGAAGAAGAAGGAAGTCCAGAACCGGATCATCATCCACTCGATTCCCTACGGAGTGGAAACCGGGCCGCTGATGGAGCAGCTCGGCGAAATCCGCGATTCGCGCCGCCTGCCGCAGCTGGTCGACGTCTCCGACCTGTCTGATGACAAGCACGGTCTGCGGATCATGCTGGAGATCAAGTCGGGCGCCGACGCCGAAGTCGTCATGGCCTACCTGTTCAAGCACACCTCGCTCGAACAGAACTTCGGCTACAACGCCACCGCCCTCGCCCCGGATGAGCACGGCGTCCTGACCCCCCGCCGCCTCGATCTCAAGCAACTGCTCCAGTGCTTTCTCGACTTCCGGTTCACGACCGTCCGCAAGCGGTTCGAGTTCCAGCTGCGGCAGCTCGAACGCCGCATCCACATCCTGGAAGGCTTCGAGATCATCTTCGACGGCCTCGACAAGGCCCTGAAGATCATCCGCTCCAGCGACGGACGGCAGGACGCGGCCGTGAAGCTCATGAAGGCGTTTCCGCTGCTCGATGAGGAGCAGACCTTCGCCGTCCTCGACATCGCCCTGTACCGTATTTCGCAGCTCGAAATCGGCCGCATTCGCGAAGAACTGGCGGAAAAGCGAAAAGAGGCCGAACGCATTCGCGGCATCCTGAAGTCCGACAAGAAGCTCTGGGGCGTCGTCCAGGAAGAACTCGAAGAGATCGGCAAGGCCTACCCCGGCGAACGTCGCACCAACTTCGGCACCTCGGATGAAGTCACCGAGTTCGACGCCTCCGCCTACATCGTCAAGGAGAACACGCAAGTTGTCGTCAGCACGGACGGCTGGGTCCGGCGGATCAACAAGATCTCGACCGTCGACAAGCTCCGCATGCGCGAAGGCGATTCCGTTCTGGCGATCGTCCCCTGCAGCACGCTCGATAATGTCGTCTTCTTCTCCAGCGATGGCATGGCTTACACCCTGACCGTCAACGAGATTCCCGCCTCCACCGGGTATGGCGAGCCTCTGGCGAAGTTCGTCCGCATGGGGGACGGCGCGCGAATCGTCACCGCCCTCTCAACCGATTCCCGCTTCACTCCGGCCGACAGGGAAGTGAAGGGACAGGCGACCCCCTCCCCGTTCCTGTTCGTGGCGACGGCCGCCGGCCAGGTCGCCCGCCTCTCGCTCAGCTGGTATCGCCAGGTCTCCACCAAGGCCGGCCGGAAATACTGCCGCCTCCGCGACAAGGATCGCGTCGTGCACGTCGAGATCATGGACGACAGCGATTCAGTCTTCCTCGCCACCCGCAAGGCCCGCCTGCTCCACTTCAAAGTCGACGACGTCCCGGTTCTCGGTGGGGCCGGCATGGGAGTCCGCGGGATCAAGCTCGAGTCGGACGACATCGTCCTCGGAGCCCAGCGGCTGACGCGCCCCAGCGACACCCTCAAGGCGATCAACGAGAACGACAAGGAACTCAGCTTCGGCCAGGGGAAGTACGAGATCACCAGCCGCGGCGGCCGCGGCGTGAAAACCAGCCACCGCACCGGGTTCAAATTCCTGGTGCGCGGCGAGTTCGCGCTGCCCGACTGGACCCAGCACGGCGGTACGAACTGACCCTCCAGTCGCCGCCAGTTCCACGCCAGATCCCCGTGCTCCGGCTCGGAAACTCCGCTGTCGCGAAGCGACGCTGCGCGTTCAGGATCTGCTTCACGGAAGATCGCACGCAACCTCGTCCGTACTGGTGGAGGGAGTATGGACACCATCACGGCACGATCGTCATCCAGCAAAGACCGGCAGCCCGCATTCCCGGGACAACCCGTCCGCGGAACCCGGCGAGTAACAGGCGGTCGCCTGCTGATCGTCCCACTGACCAGTCCCAGGGCCGACCCACGCGTTCCGGCACGCGATCGGCTGACGGAAACCGGCCTCTCGTTTGCACATCTGGAAAAGCGCGCCGGCCCTGCCTCTCGCGGATGGCCGTTTGACTCTCGGCCCACGTCGCCGTACCTTGGCCTGTTCGGAAAAGAACCGCGGGTTTGCCCGCGTTTCGGGGGATCTTGACCGCCATTTGAGAAGGCACCTTGATGCGCTCGCGTCGATTCGTGCTGAGTCTGTTCGGCGCCCTGTGCGCCGCTGTTTTGACCGGCTGTCCCAAGGAGTCCACCGCTCCCGGCGGCAGCGGATCGTCCGGCGGTTCATCCGCCTCGGGCGGCTCGAAACGCATCGTCATTCTCACCAACGGCGACGACCCGTTCTGGGACGCCTGCGAATCGGGCGCGAAGCAGGCCGAGAAAGACCTCGGCCTCGAAGGCAAAGGCTTCACCGTCGCCTTTGAACGGGCCGACTTCACCGACCAGGGCCAGATCGACAAACTCAAGCAGTACAACCTGCAGAGCGACATCGCCGCCGTCGGCATCTCGGTTTTCAACCCGGAAAGCCGGGCCATCGCCGAAGAACTCCGCCAGCTGCAGCAGAAGGGCGTGAAGGTCATCACGATCGACGGCGACATGAATCGCGAAAAGTTTCGCGATGCACGCTACGCCTATCTCGGAACGGACAACCTCGTCGCCGGCAAGGAACTGGGCCGTGCCGCGAAGGCCATCGCCGGCGGAACTCCGCTCAACCACGTCTTTTTTGTCGGCAGCACGACCGCCGCCAACGCGGTCGCCCGCATGGACGGTTTCAACGCAGGTGTGGAAGCGGCCTCGAAAGAACTCGAACGCCTCGAAGACGGCGGCGACCGTCCGAAGGCCCGCTCCAATGTGGAAAGCGCTCTCGATCGCCACAAGGACATCTCCGCCCTCGTCGGCATCTGGGCCTACAACACGCCGCAGATTTCCCGCGTCGTCGCCGACCGGAAGATCCGCGACAAGACGAAGGTCTTCTGCTTCGACGCCGCCGAAGAAAGCATTCGCGGCATGCAGGACGGCAATGTCGACGTGATGCTCGTCCAGAACCCGTTCCAGATGGGGGCCGACGGCGTGAAGCTGATGCTGGCCCTGATCGAGAACAACGACGCCACGATCAAGGAGATGTATCCCACCTACGCCCAGACGGACGAGAACGACATGTTCAAGACCGAGCTGCGGATCGTCGTTCCGGACAACCAAAGCACGGTGACTTCGGAAATCCTCGAGAAGTCGACCCGGCTCATGAAGCTCTCCGAGTTCAAGAAGTGGCTCGAAGAACGCAAGCTCGTTTCCTCGTAGTCTGCTGCAATTGCTTCCAGCGACCGGGGGGCGTCAGCCCCCCGTGTTTGTCTTGAGACCCTGCCACGTCCGACATTCCGGCCTCTCTGAATGAACACCCTGGAGACATCATCCCCCGGCTGGCTTGGAGGCTTCCTGAGAAGGAATCGCAACGAGATCGGGCTGGTGATCGCGACGATCGCCGTGCTCGCCGTCACGCTCTTCTTCAACAAGTCCTACATTGAGAACCCGGGCGACAATACGCAGAAAATCCTGCGCACCACCGCCCTGCTCGGAATCTTCGCCTTCGGCGCCGCCACCGTCATCATCTCCGGCGGAATCGATCTCTCCGCCGGCTCGGTGATCGCCTTCAGCGGCATGCTCTTCGCCGGCATCATCGTGCTGCTGGCCCCCAAGTCCGAGCGCGGACTCCCTGTCACCACCGATATCGAAACGTGGATCGTCCTCGTCGCCATCGGAGGTACGTTGATTTCCGCGCTGTTGATCGGAACGTTCCATACGTGGCTGATCACGATCGTCGGCCTCCCCCCCTTCGTCGCCACGCTGGCGTCGCTCGTCGGACTCCGCAGCCTCGCAAAGGTCCTCGTCCAGAACATCACGGCCACGTCCCACGGCCAGGCCAAGTCCACGATCACCCTGGATAACGAGTGGCTGCTGTCGGTCGGCCAGCGCGAGGGCTGGTGGTCGCCCGTCCTGATCTGGGCCATCCTCGCCGTCGTCCTCTGGCTGCTGCTCGGTCGCACTGTCGTCGGCCGCCATCTGTACGCCATGGGAGGCAACGAACAGGCAGCCCGCCTCAGCGGCATCCGCACCGATCACCTGAAGTGGCTCGCCTACTGCATCAGCGCCGTCACGGCCGCCATCGCCGGCATCCTCTACACGTGCTACATCGGCACGGCCGACCCCAGCCGCGACGGCATGGGCTACGAGCTCAACGCCATCGCCGCATCGGTTGTTGGCGGCTGCTCCCTCGCGGGAGGCATCGGCTCGATCAGCGGCGTCATGCTCGGTGCGCTGTTCCTCCGGGTCGTCATCGACTCCGTCGAGAAATCGTTCAAGACCCGTCCCGATCTCTTTGAAGGCCAGGTCGTCGGGGCGCTGGTCGTCCTCGCCGTCGCGTTCAACGAACTTCGCAAAACCGGCGGCTTCCGCAGGCAGTTCTTCCCGGGACTGATCGGCTGGATCAGCGTGGCCATCCTCGCGATTCTCGCCGGCCTCATCACGGGGGCAACCACCACCGAGAACAAGCTCAACAGCGCCCTGGTCGTCGGCGCCGCCGTCGCGGTGGCGCTCGGCATCAAGGCAGCGATGGAACGCGTGGCCGCGAAGAAACGCTGATGATCGCCCCTGCCCCGATTATCGACATTCGGGTGGATGGCACGCCCTGACGACAGGAAGGGCGTGGCAAACGTTGCCAAGCCCCGCCTCGCGGTCCACGATCTTTATTTCGCAGCACAATGAAGTTCGCCACGCCCTTGGCAGGGCGTGCCACCCTCTAAGCCAGCACATCCCGATGATCGACGCCGCTCCCATCATCGACATTCGCAACGTCGCCAAACGCTTTGGCGGCGTGGTCGCCCTCAGCAACGTCTCGTTCGACGTGCGCCCCGGCGAGTTCCACGCCATCTGCGGAGAGAACGGGGCCGGCAAGAGCACCCTGATGAAGATCCTTTCCGGGGTCTACACCAGCTATGAAGGCGAGATCCGGCTGCGCGGCGAACTCGCCGCATTCCAGGGGACCCGCGACGCCGAGTCGGCCGGCATCAGCATCATCCACCAGGAACTGAACCTCGTGGAACAACTCTCGGCCGCTGCCAACATCTTCCTCGGACGCGAACTCCGGGGACGCTTCGGACTGCTCGACGACCGGGCCATGGAGAAAGCCGCCGCCGGCCTCTTCCAGCAACTCGACTGCAAAATTGATCCGCGGGCCCGCATCTCCGAGCTGCGCATCGGCGACCAGCAGCTCGTCGAGATCGCCAAGGCCATCGCACTGAAGACCGACGTCCTGATCATGGACGAGCCGACGTCCGCCCTCACCGAAACCGAAGTCGAGCGTCTCTTCGGAGTCATCGAACGGCTTCGCCGGCAGGGTGTCACGATTCTCTACATCTCGCACAAGATGGACGAGGTCTTCCGTCTGTCCGACCGCATCACAGTCCTCCGCGACGGCAAGGTCGTCAAAACGCTCGACCGCGCTGCAACGAACCCCCACGAGATCGCCCACCTGATGGTCGGCCGCGAGATCGAGTCGGTGAATCTCGGGGACGGCCGGACTCCCGGCGAAGTGGTGCTCGGGGTCGAGAACCTTTCACTCGCCTGGCCCGGCCATGCCCGCAAATGGCGACTGAAAGACATTGCGTTTGAGCTGCGTCGCGGCGAAGTGCTGGGTTTTGCCGGATTGATGGGGGCAGGCCGCACGGAGCTGATGGAATGCCTGTTCGGCGCCCAGTCCGATCCGATGCAGGGATCGATCCGGCTGGAAGGCCGCGAGGTCCGCTTCGGACATCCCTCGGAGGCCAAGGCCGCCGGCGTCGCCATGGTGACCGAAGATCGCAAGCGTTTCGGGCTCTTCGCACAGATGGTCGTCCGCGAGAACATCACGGTCTGCACGCTTGAGGAATCGACGAAGGCCGGCCTCATCAGCACCAGCGCGGAGCGTGAAAAGACCCGCGAATCCATCCGGCAGCTCGGCGTCAAAACGAACGGGCCCGAGGCGCCGATCACCAGCCTGTCCGGGGGCAACCAGCAGAAGTGCATCATCGCCCGCTGGCTGCGGACGAACCCCAAAGTCCTGCTCCTCGACGACCCGACACGCGGCATCGACGTCGGCGCCAAGGCCGAACTCTACAAGCTCATTGATGGCCTCTGCCGTGAAGGCCTCGGCATCATCGTGACGTCCAGCGAGCTTCCCGAACTGATCACACTTTGCGACCGCGTTCTCGTGCTCTGCGAAGGCCGCCTCACCGGCGAATTGAAACGCGGCGAGGTGACCGAAGAACGACTCATGGAACTGGCGACGAGCATCTCCCCCAAAGAATCGTAAGGGGGGAACAAGAGCCGCCGCGATCAGCTGAAGTCTTCTTCGTCTTTCTGCACGGCCTTTTTCGGATAGCCCATCCACTGCAGCGACTTGGCACACTTGTTCTCCGTGCCCGCTTCCAGCGCCTTCAGGACGTCCTGCACCGTGCGGTTCATCGGGAGCTCGCGCTCGAGCTTCTTCACGACCTCAGGCGGAACGTTGATCGCCCCCTGCCCGGGGCCCCCTTCGACGAACGATCGCTTCTGGTCGAACACGGCCCAGAAGACCGCCCGCTTGTGAAGCTTCGCCCCGTCGCGGGCCTTGTCCGCATCCCCGCCTTTCGCCCGCTGGCCGGCCACCGTGTAAAGGTCCGACCGCTCGAAGATGACGGCGAGAACGTTCCAGTCTTTGCGGCTGAACCAACCCATGAACTGACCTCGAAAGTGCTGTCGTGAATCGTCGCTTGTGGATTCGCAGAATTCAGTGCGTACGGGCGCGAAGCACCGCTTCCGCCAGAACGCGTTCGACGAGCACGCCCGTCACATGCCGCCGGAATTCCTGCGTCCCCCGCATGTCGGTGATCGGAGAGATGATCCCGACGACCGCGGCGGCCGCGTCTCTGTAGGCCGCTTCATCCGCCGGGCGGCCGACGAGCAGGCGGCCTGCTTCCTCGGCGAAAAGCGGAGTCGGAGCAACGGCGCCGACGCCGATGCGTGCGGCGGTGATCTGTGATTTCGAGTCGTCCAGCATCACGCAGGCGCCGACGCCGACCACCGCGATATCCATCTCGTTTCGCGGGATGAACCGCCGATAGTGCGATCCCGAATTCGCCGCGACAGGCATCCGGAACTCGACCACGATCTCGCCTCCCTGCAGCACGTTCTTCCCCGGCCCGGTGCAGAACTGCTCGATCGGCACTTCACGCCGGGCCCCGCCGGGGCCAGCGATCACGACAACGGCCGACAGCGCAATCAACGACGGGATCGAATCCGCGGCCGGGCCGGACGTGCAGACATTGCCGCCGATGCTGGCACGGCTCTGGATCTGCATGCCGCCGATGATGTGTGCGGAATCGGAGAGCGCAGAGTACGACTTCCTGATCCGCTCATCGCCATAGAGCCTGTAGCAGGGAACAGCTGCTCCCAGTCGCAGTCCGGCGTCCGTGATCTCCAGGTGATTCAGCTCGGGAAGCTTCTTGACGTCGATGATCAGGTCGGGCGCCAGGCGGCCTGTCCGCACGTGATCGATCAGGTCGGTTCCCCCGGCCATGGGGCGGACAGCCTGTCCGGACGACATCAGCTCCAGCGCCTGGGTGAGCGTGGTCGGCGATTCGTACTCGAAGTCTCTCATGGAGTCAGATCCGGCGCTCGCATGCGGTGCAGGGGACGCCGACCGGGGTGACGGCCGACGATGCGAAGGTATCCGCGCCGCCCCCATGCCGCCAGTTTGTGAGCGGTCATTGTTCCCCGGTGTTCGTCGGGATGTAGCGGTTCATCATCCCGGCGTAGTCCTCACGGACCGGACTGAAGACATCAAGCACCAGCACCGGCCCTTCAATGGCGACCGCCCGATGCGGGACATTGCCCGGAATCAGGAACATGGCCCCCGGCCCGACAATTCGCGTCTCGTCGCCGATCGAGAGCTGCAGCTTTCCCCGGATCAGCATCCCACCTTGCTCGTGCGGATGGTGATGCCACGGAATCTCCGCCCCGGTTTCCATTTCGAGATGCGAAAGCATCAGGTTCTTGCCGTGAGGCGTACGCAACCGGCAGCCGGGCAGCGGCTCCAGAGCAGGAATGGAGTCGAGGTCGATGAAACCCATGAGAGATCCTCCAGTGCCGTGCGGCTTGTCCGCCCGCATTGTCAGGAATGCATTGTCTGCGTGCGAGCGAGCACCGGCTCTGTACGCCGCCCGCACGCGGGCAGAATCTCCAGGTCGACGACCAGCGGCAGATGATCGGAAGCGACCCGCGTGAGGCGCGTTCGCGGCACGTCGGTTTCAATCACCCGAAATCCATCGCCGGCAAAGATGTGGTCGATGCGGCGAAGGGGAAATCCGGATGGCCACGTGGCGAGTCCCCGTTGCCGGTCCGCAAGCTGCACATCTCGGAGCGTCTGTCCGAGGCCGCGACAGATCGACGAGCCGGGTGGGGAATTGAGGTCACCGCAGAGAATCGTTCGGGCATGGGCCACTCCCAGGCAGGGCCAGTCGGCCCCCAGCAGCGTGGCCAGCTGCTGAAGTCGGTCGGCCTCGGTCAGCCCCAGGTGAGTGGAGATCACTTCAATCGGCTCGTCACCGATGGTCACGGTCGCCCACACCGCACCGCGCGGCTCGGAGCGGCCGCGTCCCGGAGAAAGCAATGCCGCCCGCTTCAGCGTCATGGGCCACCGGCTCAGGATCGCGTTGCCGTAGCGTTCGCCCGTCACGTCGATCGCCGCGCCGAAATGCATCTTCATCTCGAGCAGGTCGGCGATGATCTGTGCCTGGTCGACCGATCGACTCCGCAATCGGCCGACATCCAGTTCCTGGAGCGCGATGACGTCGGCGTCCAGACTCAGGAGCACGCGCGCGATACGGGCCGGTGAAAGCCGACCGTCCAGCCCGATGCAGCCATGCACGTTGTAAGTCGCCACGCGGAGGAATGTCCGGTCGGATGAAGGCGCGGCGGCCCCGCGCTTCGGACGCTCGAGCCACTCCAGCGCCATGTCCCGGAGGACTTTTGGACGCAGTTCGCCGCGAATCGTGCAGGCGGTCTCCGGAGGCAGGATGGCAAAGCCACTTGTTTCATTGGGGCCAGGTCCGCCATGCGCTCCGAGTTCATCAACGAAGGAAATCGAAGTCTCTCCCCGACGCCACCCGGCGATGATCAGGTCGCCTGCGTCGGGATGCGAACACAGCCGCGAGAAGTCTCTGGCGACCGAGTCCAGGTGCGGATGGTCCACGCCGAACACTTCCGCCGCCTGTTCCGGGAGCTGGAACAGGCCTGCCGACGTCCGGAGATGAACTGTCTCCCCGTCACGGTACATCACCATCGGAATCCGCGCGTCGACCACCAGGCGCCGGGCCACATCTTCGCGGAGGGAGTTCGCCATGGGGCCCGGCCAGTAGATCGATCCCTGCGGACCAATCGCGACGGTCAATGGCGCCATGGATGCCGCGTCACCCGTCCCTTTCGCTTCAGACTCGTCGGCCTCCAGTGGCGGAACGCACTCGGCCGGCAGTAAGTCGCGACAGGCTTCGCACACCGCCTCGTTGATCGACCGCCCTGCGAACACGGAATACGGGATCGTCGCTTCCTGCCCGTGATCGGCGATGATCCACACCTGGTAATTCCGCCGCGGCGACGCGTGGGCCGCATGCCAGATCCTCTGAATGCTGCGGTCGATGTCGCGCAGCATGCGGTGCGGGATGTCGGCATCCGGACCGCAGTGATGTGCGACGTCGTCATATCCCAGGAAGTTGCCATGCACGCGCTCGACGCCGCGGATCGCATCGGACTCAATGGCCGTCGCCGTCACTTCACGAAGCACGACGCTCGCCACCAGATGCCGAGGAATGAACTTGAGCTCAGCCACCCAGTTTCTGACCCGGGATCGACGCCGGACGAGCCGCCAGGTCGACAGGACCGTCTCGCGAATGATTGCGGCGAACATCCTCACCATGGCGGGAAGGTGCAGGAAAACCAGCAGGCCTTTCGTCCAGACTCCGGCCTCATCGAGCCGTTTCCAGCGCGTGCGTCCGGGGCAGAACTGGGCGTCATCCGCTCCTCCGGAGTAGATGTCGCAATAGGCGGCCCCTCCCCCGAGAAGCCCCGGCGATTGCGCGGCGAGTTCCTTTTCAATGGGCTCGGCGATCTCGGTCGCGAGCATCTCGACCACCTTGCCGCTGCGATGGTCCCGGAAGCTGAACGCGGGGACGATCTGCTCGACGCCGTAGAACAGTTCCCCCAGCACGGCGGGCGTCGTGGCGGGCTGCCCGGAATACTGCGTCTCGATGCGATGGCGGTCGCGATGAACGAGCGATGCGATGAACGGGATGCGACCACGCTGGATCGCCTCCTCCAGCCGGGAGCGCGACAGCCCGTCAATCTGCAGGATGATCAGGCCCGGATCGTCCGAGGGAGGATGGACAGGCTCCAGCCCCAGCAGCCGCACGATGATCTCTCGCCGGCTGAACCATCGCCGCACGAGACGTCCCAGGGCCACGAAATGCCGGAAAACCGGAACTCGCGACGGGGCAGCATGATGCCGAAGGTCGGCGTTGGAAACGGGCTGTGCAGACATAATCCAGCGGGCTTGTGAACAATTCGGCTCACCGATTGTCGCAGCACGCGCTATGCCGACCAGCCCCGATTCTCTCTCATCGCTCTCCGCGTGATGCTCAGGCAACTCCGCACTGAACACCGCCACCCGCCACCGCGCGTTCGAGCCTTCCCGCTTCGCGGGTTTACAGCCCGAACGACCGTTTCAGCACCTCGGAGTTGACCTCCCCGAAGCGGAAGACACTTCCGGTCTCGAGGTTGTGAAACACGATCTCCGCGGGGCTGAACAGGAGCGGGTCGATCTTGTAGAAGTCGTGCCCCGATTCCTTGAAGATGTCGACAAACGGCTTGCCATAAGCGCTCGACGACGACGACGGCACATTCGGGCCGATCATCCGCAGCTCCTCGTCTTCCGCTTCGACCCACAACGTCACCCGGCCGCCGTACAGGATCGCATCATTCGTCCGGCCGATCGCCGCGAGATCATCGGCAGCAACCGGGCTGATCGGGGCGGTTCCAAAAGCGCTCACAACCTGCGTGGTGTCGAAGCCGAGTTCGTGCAGCTTGTGCAGCGCCGTTTCGACACTGCGGGCGACGACCTGCATGTTCCCCGCAATGCTCGACGTCGGAGCCGCGAGCAGCGCGACCCGCTCCGGTTCCACCTTGCACTTCTCGGCGATCAGTTTGACCACCTTCAGATCGGGCAGGCGACCCGTTTCCAGGACGCCAATGACGGCCGTGGCGTCTTCGCGATAATCGAGCTGGCTGAAAATGGCTTCGTCGGCATACGCCGCCCGCATCGGCCCCGACCCCATCCCGAAGAACTTGCCGACATTCACCTTCCAGCCCGCATACTGGCTAAGCAGACACGCTTCCGTTGGATTGTCGGTCGAAACGTTCAGGTGCGGCCACGTGCAGCCGGCCACTTCACCGTTCGAGATCTGGATCTCTCCCAGGCCCGCCATGCAGATTTCCGCCAGTGCCAGGCCGGCCGCCAGGCTTCCGGTCGTCTCGACACCGAAATCCAGGATGCAGCCGGCTCCCTGGACGTCCACCGCCTCCACCCGCAGTTCATCCACCGCGGCCAGCGCCTGGTTCACCAGGCTGAACGCGGCGTCGTTCAGCAGCGACGGATTCTCCTCGGCGCCTTCTTCGAAGTCGTCCTCGGGCAGTTCAAAGTCTTCAGACATCAGGTTTCAGGATTCCGGATCCAGGAAGTCAGGAGAAAAAGTTAAGGTCAGCCGCGGCTCAGAACACAGCGGAAGCCGATGGCGTCATTGCGTGCGGAAGGTCCAATGGCTCGGCGACTCGAACTGCGGAGCCAGGTGGAGTCGTCTTTCCACGACCCGCCACGCATGACGCGACGGGACGCCGGCTTGTCGTTCGATTCGGCCGTGTCACGCCAGGGAGTTCCGTCTGTCGGAGCTCCGGAAGAGTCGGCGTGCCAGTCGTCGCTGCAGTATTCCCACAGGTAGCCGTGGACGTCGTAAAGCCCCCAGGGATTCGGCTTCAGCACTCCCACCGCCGGATCGTTTCCCGCCGCGTTGCCTGTATGCCAGGCGTATTGGTCAAGGAGGGTCGCCTTCGGCGCCACATCCCCCGTCGCCTGCGCCTCGTCGCCGAAGCTGTAGGTCGTCGTTGTTCCGGCCCGGCAGCAGTATTCCCATTCGCTCTCCGACGGCAGCCGGATCACGTCATCGTTTCCGATCAGCTTGACCGCCCGCAGTCGTGCCGTCGCCTTCTCACAGAAATCGTTCGCCTCTTCCCAGCTCATCGATTCGACGGAATTGCGCGGCCCCTTCCAGCGGCTCGGATTCGAGCCCATCACCGCTTCATAGAGATTCTGCGGGACCTCGTACTTCGCGATGGAGAACGAGTAGGCGAAGGTCACTTCGCGGGCGGGTTGCTCTCCCCCCTGCTGGAACGATTTCGGAAACCGCCCGACGCCCGGAGTGATCTCCACGAATTCGTCGACGAACGTCTTGAGCAGTTTCAGGTGCGCAGGCGATTCCGCGCCACAGGCCGTCGCCCCAGCCATCAGCGTCAGCACGGCAGCGGAGAACAGCATTCGGAAAAGGGATCGCATGGTCGGCGGAATCCTTGCCAGCTCCTGTGCAGGGCATGCCAGCCATGAACGCTCAATCACGAAGTCGAGCATGCACCCCGTTGACGTTCGCCTGGCCACCAGGAGTCGTCTCAGGTCGGAACACCGGGAACAGTCAGCGACTGCCCATTGTGGCGACTCGTCAGCGACATGAGAAACGGGCCGGCCGCCCGGCTCCATTTTTCGGGCGAAGGATAGTGGCCCGCCCCCGCTCCAAACGCGCTGCGGAGCATGTCCGTGTCGATGATTCCGGGATTCAGGGCGACTGCCGCCAGCCCCTTGGGAAGATCCTGGGCGAGCGATCTGGTCATCCCCTCGATGGCCCACTTGCTCGCGCAGTATGGGGCGACGTCCGGAGACGTTGATCGACCCCATCCACTCGAAAGATTCACGATGATCCCGGACTTTCGGGCAATCATCGCCGGCGCAAACGCCCGGACGACGTGAAACACCCCGTGGACGTTCACCTCGACCACGCGGGCGAAATCCTCGACATCGACCTCCCACAAAGGAGCGTTCGCGTTGATGACTCCCGCGTTGTTGATCAGGAGGTCAGGAACCCCCACGGCCGCCGTCACCTCACTCGCCCAGTTCGCCACCGCCGCGGCGTCCCTTGTATCGACCGCGTCCATGCGGTGCGGCGCGCCGAGTTCCGAAGCCGCTTCACTCACCCGTTCATGATTCGTCCCACATCCTGCGATGGTCCAGCCCGCTTCCGCAAATCGGTCGCAGAGGGCCCTCCCCAGGCCACGGGTGGCTCCCGTAATCACGACAACCTTGCTCATGAATGACTCCGAACGCGACTTGCTCCCTGCCCCCATCCTCACAGCCACATCTGGTCAGGCGGGCGTTCCCTCCACGAGTCGCAGAATCATCGGGTCGATCAGGCTCGTCGCGACCCCCTTGGCCTCGTGGAACGTGAAGTGAGCGCTATGTTCGTGCGGGACGGAGATGATGTGTGCGCCGGCCGCCGCGCCCGCTTTCGTCCCCATCTCGCTGTCTTCCAGAACGAGCATCTCGGCCGGCTGCACTCCCAGCCGCTGGGCCGCCGTCAGGTAGATCTCCGGATGCGGTTTCCCATGCGTGACGTCTTCCGCCGTCAGCAGCGCGTCGAACCGGTTCAGAAGATCGAGACGTCCCAGCAGGTTCTCGAGGTAAGAACGCTCGGAGGACGTCGCGACCGCCTTTGGCAGGCCGCGGCGTTCGATCGCCGCCAGAAGCTCGAACAGCCCGGGCATCGGCTGCAGGATGTCATCGAGCATCGCATAGAAGATCTCCATCGACTCCGTCTGGAGCTGCTCGACCGTGTCATCGAGCCTCATCACCTCGATCAGGAAGGCCAGCGCTTCGTGCGACCGCCGGCCCATCATGCCGCGAAAGACTGCCGGCGTCGGCTCCTTGCCGCGCCGCCGCAACAGCTCGGTGCCGCTGAGCTGGAAGACTTCTTCAGTATTCACCATCAGGCCGTCGAAATCGAAGACGACCGCGCGGATCCTGGGACTGGGCTTTTCGACGTCGGGTGGGCTCATGCGGGGAGCATAGGACGCCGGTCGAAAAAGTCATTCATGGCTGCGCTCCGCAGGCCACTATTTTTCCTGCAGCGCCTTGTCGGCTTCCGTCAGCGCCTGCGCCTTTTCGGCAGCCGTCAGTTCGCGAATCCGGATGTTTTTCAGAGCGGCGACAGTCTGGTACGTCGCGAATCCGAACGGGCGGTTCGCTTCGACCTCGAGACGCACGTCGACTTTCCGGTCGCGATGGTCGAATCCCGCCAGGAACTTGTCATCGACCCAGGCGTCGACTCGCTGCCCCGTCACCCGCATCCGCACCTTGTACCACTTCCCGTTCTCCACCGGCAGGTAGCCCGTGGTTTCGTTCTCCGAGGCATCCGAGCCGTCGATCGACGAAAAGCCGGTCAGCCCCCCACCCCAGCCGCCGATGATCAGCGTGCAGGGTGATTCCTGGATCGGGAACGTCAGACCGACGAAGAAATCGCTCCCATCGACCCGCTGCGCCTCGAAGGTCATTTCGTAATCGACCTTGGGAAGCTCCTTCCCCTTCCACACGATCCCCGACATCTTCCCTTCGCCCCGCTGGATCAGCAGCGAGCCGTTTTTGACTTCGATCGGGCCGGGCTTGTAGTGGTCTGCCTGCTTCCATCCCCCCAGCGTCTTGCCGTCGAACAGCGATTCGCCCGTTTCGGCCGGTTTGGGCGCCGGAGCGGCTTTCTCCTCGGCCGGGAGGTCGACAGCAGCGGCCAGACAGCAGATGATTGCGACGCTGACGGAAAAGCGGGTCATCCCACACCTGTGTTTGACGGGTCATCCGGTATCGCGGCGGAAAAACACCTCCGCCCCTCGCAGGCCAGTCTACCGCGAGGCCTGCCATCCTGCCCCTGTGATCGCCGGGACGCGCAGATTCCGCCAGCGTGAACCCGTGCTGGACGGCCAGCACCGGCGACCTGAAACATTCCTCTTGATTCCTCTTGGGACGATCGCAGTCCTCGCCTAGATTCCGGCCCCACTGCCGCCACTGCGCCCGATTGACCTTCGTATGATTCGTTCGATCCGTTCCCACGCCCTCTCCCTCCCGAGCGCCTGGCAGCCCGAGAAGGCCAATCAGTGGACTCACGCCCTTGGGCTGATGCTCAGCCTGGTTGCGGGCGTCGTCATGATCGGAACTGTCTGGGCCACGCCCGATGCCGGTCGTCTCTGGGGATGCTCGATCTACGTCATCGCGATGATCGCCCTTTACGCCGCGTCGACGCTGTCACACAGCTTCGCCGTCGGACCGTACCGGGAGTTCTACAGGATGCTGGACCAGGTCTGCATTTTTGTCTTCATGGCAGCCTGCTTCACCCCCTTCGCCCTCACCCATCTCCGAAGCGTCTATGGCTATGGCGTCCTCATCGCGATGTGGGGCCTCGCCATCACCGGCGTCGTGATCCGCATGCGCAGCCGGTCGCAGACGTTCCCGATCGCCCTCTTCCTGCCGCTCGGCTGGCTCCCTGCGCTCACCATCACCCGCATTTATGAAGTCGGAAGCTGGCATGGACTGATCCTCGTCCTCGCCGGCGCCGCGGCCTATACCGGCGGCTTCTGGTTCCTCGCGAACGACCACCGCCGCAGCTGGTATCACCCGGCCTGGCATCTCAGCACCGTGGCGGGAACCGGCTTTCATTACCTCTTCCTGCTGGAGTTTGTCGCCCGGCACCAGGACCTGGCGGCTACGCTGGCGAACCGCTGAAAGCGTTTGCAGCGAGTCACTTAGGGGCGGACCTTCCAACCCGGAAAGGTCAGTGACGTCGACCCGCCCCTGTTCCGGAAAGCGTTCTCAAACTCTGCTTTCCGTCGAAGGCCGATGGCCGTCCGAACCGCGACCGCTCTTCGCGTGAATTTCACGCATCGCATCTGAAGTCTTCACACATCGTCCCGAGAATCCCGCCCCAACGCCGAACAGGCTGGGGGCCATCTCCAGATAGGCGAGCGGGTTTTTCTTTTCTCGAGGACTCTCAAAATGCCAGGTTGTGTTCCTGTGCCAATGCGGATCGTGCGCCGTGCTTTCACTCTGATTGAATTGCTTGTCGTCATCGCCATCATCGCAATCCTGATCGCACTCCTGCTGCCGGCTGTCCAGCAGGCCCGCGAGGCCGCTCGCCGCACGCAGTGCAAAAACAACATGAAGCAGATGGGCCTGGCGATCCACAATTACGAATCGACCTACAGCCGCGTCCCCAGTTCGGGCGAGTTCTCCGACTACAGGAACTTCACCCGCTCGTTCTTCCCGGTGTCCACATTCACCGCGATGCTCCCCTACATCGACCAGGCCCCGGTCGCCAACCAGTGGGACATGAACCTTCCCTATAACGCCGATCCTGCGTCCTACCCGAATTCGAAGAACCACCTGATGGCCCAGACGCACCTCGAGGTGTATCTCTGCCCCAGCAATGGAAACTTCACGAAGAGCGGCGGACAGGCTCCGACCGGAAGCGCGGGAACCCAGTCGGGCGGCAACTACGGCCAGACCGACTACATGCCCGTCGTCTATGTCGACCTCTCCCCCACGACCGGACTCCGGAACCCGATGACGTCCACGGTTCGCGGCGACGATAAGCCGGGAATGCTTGGCGGCTCCGGCGATGCGGGCTTCCGCGACGCGACGGACGGACTCAGCAACAGCATCTGCATCATCGAAGACGCCGGTCGTCCCGCAAACCTCACCGGCAAGTACCTGCCGCCGGCAGGATTCAACCTGATCGACAACTGCGGAACCGGCCTTCGCTGCCCGAACCGCTGGGCCGACGGCGACACCGGAAACGGCGTCTCTGGACCGCCCAACCTCGGCAGCGGCGAAACGAAAATCCTGAACAACAACTCCAATCCCAAGGGCGGACCTCCGACCTGCCTGTGGACCACCAACAACTGCGGACCGAACGATGAGCCGTTCAGCTCGCATACCGGCGGCGTTCACGCCACCCTCGGCGACGGTTCCGTCCGCTTCCTCTCGGAAAACCTCGACCGCAACATCGTCCGCCAGCTCTGCGACCGGGCCGACGGACAGCCGATCGGCGAGTTCTGACACGCTCGAGTTCGGATCGAAGCAGATTTACGAAGGCCCTGCCGTGCTCCCCCGCCCGGCAGGGCCTTTCGCGTTGAATTACCCAGCTTCACGCTGCAGTCGACCACCAGCAGTTTTCGCCACTGGAAAGCTTCTCCGGCCATGCCGTTCGTGAGGGATCACAGCGAAAAGCCCGCACCACTCGCCACCGCGATTGTCGTTCCGATTGCGGCTGACGGCCCCGCCTGCCGAAGCAATGAAGCGGACGCTCGTCTTTGTCACTCGGCAAAGGCCAGCGCCTGCCAGGAATCCGGGGAGGAATCTCCCGCGGGGTCCGGGGCGAGGAAGCCTTCGGTCGGTTCCGACCGAAGCACCCATCGTCCGCAGTCGTGTCTTTCACGACATTTCGTCGACATTCAGACCAGTCGCCAGGGACGGCGCTCTTCCTCCACGAAGGGACGTCCAGGGCGGCGTACGGGAACGCCGTGGCGAAACCCTCCGCCTCCGCTGCATCCGACAGACCGACGACCAATGGTCGTGCGGCCGGATGGATGGTCTATTCGACGGCCGCCCTCGTCGCACTTGCCTGGGTCGCCGCCTGGCAGCTCCTCTCCATCGACGCCATCCGCCAGCGGCTGGGAGATCTCCAGCTGTATGCCGCCGCCAAGCCCATGGCGGCCGCCGGAATCCTCGCCGGCATCGCGACTGCCGTTCACCTCGCCGCCGTCCCGGTCGCTTCCCTGCTCACCGTTCTCGCCGGCGTCGTCTTCGGGCGCTGGATGGGAATGGGAATCATGGCTCTGGCGGCCACCATCGGCTGCTCGCTGTCCATGCTCCTCAGCCGGCGGCTCATCGGTCCGCCGTTCGCCATCCACCTTCCTGAGAAAACCGAAGCGCTCAATCGACGCCTCGAGAAGCACGGTCCCTACGACCTTTTCGCCCTCAGGATGACCCCCTTCATCCCGTCGGCCGTCGTCAACGTGTTGATGGGCGTCTCGACCATGCCGCTCGTCACCCACGCCTGGGTGACGCTCGTCGGCTCCCTTCCCGGCATTTTCCTTCTGGCGAGCGCCGGTGATGCAGCGGGAACCGTCGAGTCTCCCGGCGAACTCCTCTCCCCCTTCACCGCCGCGCTGCTGACGATCCTCGGCGTCCTCCCCGTCATCGTGCGGATGTCGATCGGTGTCCCCCGTCGTCGGCTGATCATCTCCGGCTGCATCTTCGCGACGGTCGTCCTCGGAGCCATCGTCGCCCGGGTGGTCATTCGCTACCGGGCAGCCGATTCCATGACGATCGCCGTCCAGGAACTCACAAACGCCGACTATCCCGAAGACCCGTCGTCACGCAGCATTCATCACGGCAAGTACCAGGGGCGCGCCCTCACTCTCGTCAAACGCGACGACACCCATTTCGATTTCGCCTTCGAGCCGCGTCATTCCCACATTGCCCGAATTGTCTTCAAGAACGTCGATTGCAGCCTGCTGACTCCCAACCTTCCGGAATGGGTCAAAGGGAAGTCGGCCCTGGAGCGGATCGCCCTGGCCAGCCGGCAGTTCGCCCGCCAGCAGGTGCGGTTTGGCGGCTCGACGTCTCCCTATCTCGAAGTCACCGGCGGTGACGGATTCGAAAAGCAACTCCTCTACTCCGCCGAACTCGTCAAGAACTCGCTCCATGCCGGTCTCTGGGAAGTCATGCTCTACACCCACGAACGGGGTGAAAAGACGCTCTACTACCAGGGCTGGTTCAGCTTCCCGCTCGGACATTACAAACGCCTGTTCGAGCACAACACCGGCCTGTCGTACTGGAAGCACTTCTACTATCTCGAGCACCAGTCCGTCGCCGACGGCCAGCAGGTCAAGCTCGAAGACCTCAGGACCGTGTCGCGCGAAGCGGAATCCCGCTGCGTACACGACTCGAATGAGCTCGTCTTCGCCGCTGGAGAGCAGGCCCGACGTCGACGCCTGACGATGGGCGAAAACGTACGGTTCTGGAAAGACTACACCGAGTCGACGGATGTCCGTTTCGCCGCGTTCGTCGCTCCGGGACGCTACCGGGCCGATCGACTCCAGGGTCATCAGCTGAACCGCATCGAGAAGTTCGAAAAGGCCCTGACCCGCCAGATCGTCAGCTGCGCCGACCGCGAACCGCGATCCGAAATCGAACTGGTCTTCGCAAACTCCAGGAACGGCAAGAAGTGTCGCCTGATCGTCAGCGGCTTCCAGTGGGATCTCCTCCCCGCCGCCCCGATCGAGGAATACCCGCGCGGCCGGTATATGCCGATGGGCCTCGCCGTCCCGCCGATCTTCCAGGACTACCCCGAGCTCGCCCGGTCGGCGCCCAATCGATCCCCCTACTTCGCAATGTTCGTCGATGAAGAAGGCCGCTTCCTCGATCCCCACTCGATGGGCATCGAAGGACCGATCGTCCACCGCGACGTCAAATACCCCAACTGGGTCCACCTCTACCTGATGTCCTACGAGCGGCATGCCCTCGTCGGCCACTGGATCATCGAGCGGACGTAACCGGCCGGAGTCAGTTCCCGCCGACGACCCGCGGCTTACTTCAGCCCCGCTTCGCGCAGCTTCTGTCTCAGCGTCGAGCGGTGAATCCCCAGGATCGTCGCCGCCGCCGTCTGGTTTCCGCCGCACTTCTCCAGCGTCGCCTCGAGAAGCGGCTTTTCAACGGTCGACAGGAACCGGCTGTAGAGATCGGCCAGCTCCGCGTCGCTCGCGTCGATGTCCTCGGGAAACGCTTCGTCGGTCCAGTCGACGATGCATCGCGACAGTCGACCGACGTCGCCCGTGTCAGGCCTCGCCTCCGACGGCGCTGGCAGATGCTCCGCCGCAATCAGGCCCCCCCGGGCCAGCACAGCCGCATGCTCGATGGCATTCCGGAACTCGCGCACATTTCCATTCCACGGCCGCTTCAGTAGTTCCTCCATCGCTTCGTCACTGACCACCGAGCTTCGCCCGCATTCGATTCCCGCGAGGAAATGGTCGCACAGGAGCGGAATGTCCTCCCGCCGGTCCCGCAGAGCCGGAGCCTCGATCACGAACACGTTCAGCCGGTAGAACAGGTCCGCCCGAAACCGTCCCTGTTGCACGAGCCTCTCCAGCGGCTGATTGGTCGCGGCGATCACCCGGAAGTCGACCTGCCTGGGACGCACCCCGCCCACGGGCGTCACCTCGTGGTACTCGATCGTTCGCAGCAGCTTCACCTGCAGTTCCAGCGGCGTGTCCCCGATCTCGTCGAGAAACATCGACCCGCCTGACGCCGCTTCAAGGAGTCCGATCCGGTTCGCGTCCGCGCCGGTGAACGTCCCCCGCTCGTGTCCGAACAGTTCCGCTTCGACCAGCCCCGGATTCAGCGCCGGCAGGCACACGGGCACAAACGGCTGTGCCCGCCGGCTCCCATGCTGGTGGATCGCCCGTGCGATCAATTCTTTCCCCGTTCCGCTTTCGCCCGTGATCAGCACTGGCACATCGGTCGCCGCGGCGAGCGCGACCTTCTTGAACACCTTCTGCATCGCCGGCGACTGGCCTACCAGCGTCCCCTCCGGCGCCACCGACCGGCGGGGCGTCGCTGCTCGCGGCTCAGACCGCTCCTTCAACAGCAGCCGGCCCAGCAGCGACGTCACGTCATCCGCATTCAACGGCTTGCACAGGTAGTCCGTCGCACCCGACTCGACCGCCCGCACGGCTGTCGAAAGATCCCCGAACGCCGTCATCACGACGATCGGCACGGGACCGAATCGCTCCCGGAGCAGCGGCATCGCCGAAATGCCGTCGATCCCCGGCAGCCGCACATCAAGGAGGATCAGTCGCAGGTCATCGGTCGTCGAAAGCTCCAGCGCTTCTTCCGCCGAACCAACTGCCGTCGCGGTATAGCCCTCTTCTTCGAGCAACTCGCCCAGAGCCCAGCAGATGGAGGGCTCATCGTCGACGATCACAATTTGCATCATCCTCACCTTTCATCGGCAGCTTGCCGAGACCCCTTTCGTTGTACCGGATGCGACAGGTTCCGTCTCCGGAACAACAAGCGTGAATCGTGTCCGCTCCCCCTCGCGCCGCCACGAAACCTTCCCGCCCAGCTGCTCGATCGTTCGCCGGACATACGCCAGTCCCAGTCCGACTCCTTCCGGCTTCGACGTCACAAACGGTTCGAAAATCCGCTCGGCGATGTCCGGATTCGGTCCCGGCCCCGAATCAGAGACCCTGATTTCCAGCGCCCCGCCTTCGACAGCCGCCGCTTCCACCGAAACCGTCCCGCCGCGTCCGGCCGCTTCCATCCCGTTCATCACCACATTCAGAAGGCCAGCCCGTACTCCCTCGAGATCAGGCACCCAGCGCGAATCCGCTCCGTGGGCGTCGAACTCCAGCGCCACGCCCGAGTGACGCGCCATCGGAGTGACGAGGTCCTCCACCGACCGGAACAGGTCCTCGATCGAGCCGGGACGAAGTGTCGTTCCCCGTTCCGGACCGACCGCCAGCAACCGCTTGATGTGGTCCTCGATCAGTTTCAATTGAGTCAGCGCGACGTCCAGTTCGCGCACCGCCACATCCGGATGCCGTCGCTGCACGAGCTGCACCGCCAGCCTCGCCCCGCTGGCCGCATTCCGAAGCTGGTGGGCCAGTCCGCTGGAAAGCTGGGCGACGAGACGCATCCGTTCCGTCTGCCGGACCGTCCTTTCCTGCTGACGGAGCTGGTCCGAAACCGTGTTCACCGCGGTCGCCAGCTTCCGGAGTTCATCATCGGGCCCCTCCAGCACCAGCCGGTCGGCCGACCCGGCCGCAATCTGCATCACCTGTCCCCCGATCGCGTCCAGCCGACGCGTGAAACGGCCTGCGATCGAACGCGCCATCAGCAGCACGGCCAGTGAGGCAATGGCTCCCGCGGCAAGTGGCGGCCACGCCGCACTCCAGCCAAGTCGCCTCAGCGCCCGAACCGGCAACAGCACCAGCAGGGTTCCACGTTCGATGCCGGTAGTCAGCGGCAACTCGGCCGCGTAATACGCCACGTCACCCACCTGCACACTGGGAGCCAGCGTCAGCCGATCCACGACTTCATTCGCTGAAAATCGGCCCGAACCCAGCTCCGTCGGAACGGGATCGAGCGTCGTGGCCCGGACGCTCCCATCCGGTTCGCGGACGACGAACTGCGCATCCGACAGCCCGTGCATTTGCGCCAGCACCGCCGGTGTGAAAGGAAACTGCGACGCCCGCAGCGTCTCCACCACCCGCTCCAGGCGCTGAATGGCATCAGCCTGCCGCGTCCGGGCACTGACCGCCGCGGTCACGACGGCGACAGCCACGGTCGCCCCGACCACGAGGATGCCGAAAGGGAGGAAGAGCTGCCTGCGAAGTGGTTGTCGCATCTGGAATCACACACAGGTGATGCGCCGCCATCAGCGGGACGCGCAAACCACGATCTTACGCCCCGGGCCAGCCATTCGACAGCTCCTGCCGCCCTGAAACCGCCATTGACCCTCTCCAGCCGACCGGCATAAAAGCCGGCCCCCACAAGGGTGTTGCGCGCGGGGTGCGGGCGGATTCCGCAGCGACGCAGGCCCTTGCGGGTGTCCCAGGGAAGGGAATCTCCATGACACGTCTCAAACTGTCTCGTTCGATCTGCCTTCTGGGTCTGTGCGGCCTGTGGAGTTGCGGTCAGCAGGAAACCCCGGTCGCCGAGCAGAAGCCCGACTTCCAGCAGCAGCCCGCCGCGGTCGCCGCCGCCCAGACGCCCGCGAAGACCGACGACGCAATCAAGGTCGAAACCGACGCCCAGGGTCGCAAGAACGTCACGCTCAATCCCAAGCAGGCCGAGCAGCTGGCCGATGCCCTGATGGCCAAGGGCCAGCTCCGGCAGGCACAGCAGATCCTCTCGCGGGTGATCCAGCTCGATCCCAAGGCTACCGAAGCCTATGTCAAGCGCGCGGCCATCATGGCCGAATCGAAGCTTACGACGCAGGCCATCTCCGACATGACGAAGGCGATTCTCCTCGCCCCCGACAACGCCCGCTTCCGCAACACCCGCGGCTACTTCTACCTCACACAGCAGGCCTACCAGCAGGCCATGCAGGATTTCAGCGACGCCATCGGGCTCGACGGCAACTTCTCGCAGGCCCACAACAACCGCGGCCTCGCACGCGTCGCCCTCAAGGAGTTCGAAGCCGGCATCAAGGACTTCGACGAGGCACTGAAGATCGACGCGAAGTATGTCGACGCCTACAACAACAAGGGCTACGCCCTGATGCAGATGGATCGCGTCGAGGAGTCGGTGGCCGTATTCACCAAGGCCATCGAGCTCAACCCGAAGTACGTCAACGCCTGGAATAACCGCGGTCAGGCCTATCTCAAGTCGAAGCAGGGCGACAAGGCCGTCGCCGATTTCTCGGAAGTGATCAAGCTGGTTCCGGGCAACGTGACTTATCTGTCGGCCCGTGCCGAAGCCTACGAACTCACCGGCAAGGCCACCGAAGCCCAGGCGGACCGCGACCGGGCGAAGTGGGTCGCACAACTCGTGAAGCTCACGCAGCAGGCGCAGCAGAATCCCAGGCAACCTTCCGTCTGGATCGCCCGCGGACGCCACCTCCTCTCGTCGGGCGACCTGAAGCCCGCCCTCGCCGACTTCCAGACCGCTCTCAAGGTGTCGCCCGGCAACGTCGAGGCACACTGTGGCTGCGCCGCCACGCTGCTGCAGATGGGCAATCCGGACGAGGCCATCGCCCAGTGCAATGCCGCCCTCGCCAAGGGAGTCTCTGCCCTCGCCGTCTCCATTCGCGGCGACGCCAACTTCAAGAAGGGCAACCTCGACTTCGCCATCGAAGACTACACCACCGCGAAACGCCGCGACTCGCAGGTCGCTCAGGCCTACAAACTTCGGGCTGAGAAGGCACGCGCGGAAGGCAATGCCGCCCAGGCCGATGCCGACATGGCGATCGCCGCCGAGCTCGACCCCGCGGCCGGCGCCGTCCGCCAGGTGTCGAACGAAGTCCCTGCCAGGAACTGAGCTCTACGCAGGTTGATTCCACTCCGCCTTGCCGGGACCTTCGGGATCCGGCAAGGCGTTTTTTGTTGGCCGCGACTGCCGTCCGTCCACCGTCATCGCAACGACGGCGAGCATCACGATGGCGACGGTCTCCACGCCAATCGCCCAGATCGCGTATTGGTTGATCCACCGCACGACCGGCGCGCCCGACCGGTCGAATGTCGTCATCACCCACGACAGGCAGGTCGCGCAGAACAGGAACCCGGCCGGGATCAACAGCCGGAACCAGATGTTGTCCGGCGGTCGATTGGGGGGCGGCGTGCGCATTCGAAAAGAGTAGCACAGCCTGGGGACGAGGGCCGCAATGCTCACTCGTGGCTGTTGGCCGCCGTCGGAAACTCTCCGCTGCGAACCTCCTGCACATACTGCCCCACCGCGGTCCGGACAGTCTCGGCGAGGTTCGCATAACGCTTGAGAAACCGCGGCGAGAACCCCTCGGTGAGTCCCAGCATGTCCGGCGTCACGAGCACCTGCCCGTCACACTCGGGACCCGCGCCGATGCCGATGGTCGGAATCTTCACCTCCGCCGAGATCCGCTTCGCGATCCCGCGGGGAATCAGTTCGAGAACGATCGAAAACGCCCCCGCCGCTTCCGCCGCCCGGGCGTCGGCCACCAGCTGGTCTTCATTCCGCTGGATCGCCGACATCCGCCCGATCCGCCGCACCGATTGCGGCCGCATTCCCACATGCGCCATGACCGGCAGGTCGGCAGCCGCCAACGCCTCGATCGCCCGGCTCTGGTTGACGCCCCCTTCCAGCTTCACCGCGCCGGCCCCGGTCTCCTTGAAAACCCGGCCGGCGCTCTTCAGCGCCTGCCGGGGGCTGACCTGGTAGGTCATGAACGGCAGGTCGACGATGACAAGCGCCCGCTTCGTGGCCCGGGCCACCAGTTCCCCGTGGTAGATCATCTCGTCCAGCGTGACCGGCAGCGTCGTTTCCTTCCCCTGCACCACCATGCCCAGCGAATCGCCCACCAGCACGGCGTCGACGCCGGCCGCGTCCATCAGGCCGGCCCACAGGAAGTCGTAGGCCGTCACCACGGCGAGCTTCCGCCCCTGGCTCTTGGCCTTCACGAAATCAGGGACGGTCACGCGGGATGTTGTGGCGGGGGACGCGGCGCTCATGACGAAGGATCCGGATGCTGGAGAACCCGAATGAGATAGAGGATGGAAATGAAAACTCCCTGATCGCGGCGAAAGCCGCGATCAGGGAGAGAGGTGTTGGAATCAAACAGGTTCGCGTCGACTCGCCGGTTCCGGACCGGCCGGCGCGGCTTCGGATCAGTCGACCTTCGCCTGCGACGTCGCCGTCGACGACGGCGCCGCAGAGATGATCGTGCCAACCGCCTTCACCTTGATCGGCTCCGGACGGCCCGGAATCGAAATGGTGAACACTTCCGAGTATTCCCCCGGGGCGTCCGGAGGAGTCATCGTCAGGTTGATCGTGTGCAGGTTCTTCGAATCCCGCGAGTACTTGCTCTTCCACACGTCGAGTTCCGTGTCCCGTTCGAGCTTCTCGATCACGAACGGCCGCTGGCCGCGAATGATGATGCTCTTCGTGACCGGCACGCCCGGACGCATGTTTCCGAGGGTCAGCTGCTGCGGAGTGATCACCAGATCAGGCTCCACCTTGCCGCTCACTTCCACCTGCAGTTCGGGAGTCGACGGATCGTTCGTGCGGATCGACAGCAGATCCCGGACTTCGCCAAGAGGAGCCGATGAGTCGAGCGACACGGAGATCTCAAATTCCGACGCGCCGTATCCGGCCCGTTCCCGGACCTCCGCTTTGACCAGCGGATTCGTCGCCCGGACACCGGTGACCTTCATGCCGGGACGCATCGTCCGCAGGATCACCGAGCGTGTCGTTCCGCGGCCCTGCTCGACGGTCGCCAGGTTGACGGCCGGGGGATTGATCTCGAAGTCCGTGCGGATGAAACCCTTCAGCGGCACCCGCACCGACTTATAGTCGCGACCGTTGAACGTCATGGTGACGTCCAGGTTGGCATTCCGGTCGCCCGAGAACTTGATCGTGTTCATCGAGACCGAGATGACAGTCGTCTCGTGAGTCTTCAGCAGCT
Organism: Caulifigura coniformis; assembly: GCF_007745175.1. Lineage (GTDB taxonomy): Bacteria > Planctomycetota > Planctomycetia > Planctomycetales > Planctomycetaceae > Caulifigura > Caulifigura coniformis. Next base: position 1,966,672 of record NZ_CP036271.1, read on the forward strand.
TTTTGGGGGTCGATGCCTGGAAGCAGCCGCAGCTCGTCCCGATGTTGGTGATCTGCAGATCTTCCTTGAACGGATTCGTGACCGTCACGGTCTTGACGACGTTCGCGCCCTTCGGAACCGTCCCGAACTGCATCGACAGTTCAGAGAAGGTCGACTCAGCCCAGCTGAGCTTCGGGCCCGTCTGAACCGGAGTCGTGATGACCGAAGTTGTCGTCGTCTGCTGAGCCTGTGCGGGGAGAGCCATTCCACCCACACTCAATGCGGCCAGCGAGCATCTCGTCAGCAGGTATTTGCGCATAGTTCAACCTCGCAGATTGGCAAAAAGCACAATTCCGCGGGCGGTTCCAGCTTCTGGTTCTCCACAAACCATCACTGAAATCAATTCTTCGTTTGCCCAACGCGGCGATTGTACGTTCTCAAAGTCGGCTCCGTCCAGCCCTTCCGGAGCTGCTCGTCGATCGCAATACGAACAGCATCTTCCGGGCCGCTGCCCCGCCACTTGCGGAGACAACTTCCGTGACCACCTCACACTGCACCCCAGGTTGCATTTGGTCAACAGGATTCTCGTTCGCAACAACCATTTATAGACCCGACTTCCGGCCGGCTGCGTCGCGCGCTTAAGACGAAAACCATTCCTGAAATTTCGCGGAGGTAAAACGCGGAACTTATGGTGGTTGCGCTGTCAGGATGGCCGCACAGTGGCCAGACCCGCAGCCCCACAACTGGTTCGTTGCTCAAAAAGAGTTTCTGCGCGCATGCGCGAAATGTTGCTCACAATCCGCCAGAACCCGGCAGATTGTCCCACCCCAGCTGACGTCGCGGGGCGCCCCGCCACGCTCGCCGATCTACTTCGCTGCGCCCTTGGTGAAAATCACCACATGCTGACGCGGAAGAGTCCCCGCCGTCTCCGTCCAGGTCAGCCCGAATTCCGGAAGCTCCGCCTCTTTCCGGACCTGGGCTTCCGACATCTTGTGCACCAGTTTGATCGGAACCTTTGGGTCCTCTTTCCGATACTCCACGAACGCCACCCGGCCGCCCGGTTTCAGGCTCTTCGCGATCTCCTGCAGCATCTCGTAGGGGAAATCGAACTCGTGGTACACGTCGACCATCACCGCCAGATCGATGCTTTCCGGGTCCAGCCGGGGGGACTGCGTCGTCCCCAGAACCGGCGTCACGTTCGTCACCCCCTGCAGCCGGCACTTCTCCTCGAGCGCATCCAGCATCTCCTTCTGAATATCGACGGCGTACACTTTTCCGTCGCCGATGCGGCCGGCGATCATCACGGAGATCACCCCCGAGCCCGCGCCGATATCCGCCACCTGCATCCCGGGCTTCAGCTTCAGCGCCTCCATCAGCAGTGTCAGGCGCTCTTCCTCCTCACGTTCCGGACGTTCCAGCCACTGGATCCCCTGGTGACCCATCACCCGGGCGATTTCGCGATTCATATAGAACTTGCCGATGCCGTTCGGGTCGTGGACCCGCCGTGACGTGTATCGGCCGGCCGGCGCGACTTTCCGGGCAGGGCTGTCCTCGACCGCCGCCTCCTGCGCCTCGGCCAAAGCGGGCAGGGCGATCCACGCCAGGCCCAGATACGCCGCCAGGACGCCAACTCGCGCTGCAGTGGTCATCGCCCCTCCGTAAATCACAGCCTCACGGACCGGTCTTGCCCGGCCACTCGTCGACGCTCAGCACCGTCGACTCGGATTCCAGCAGGATCGGAATGCCGTCCCGGATGAGGTACGCCCGGCGACATTCCGGACCACGGCAGACGAAGCGCTGGTCTTCACGCAGCAGTCCGTTCCGGCAGGCCGGGCAGGCGAGCGCAACCCCCGGATCCTGCGGGAAGTGATAGGTCGCGTGGGGACGGGGAGGCGTTTTCGCCAAGTTTTGAACGGACATGCAGAAGCGTCGGGGACGGCGTCGGTTCGACCGGATGCTGGTCGAAGCTCATCAGACAACATATCCGGCCCCTCTCCGGATTCAAAATCCTCGCCTGCAGGAACTTTGGAAGACCGACCTCTTCAATCCTGCCGTCAGGGTGTGCCATTCGGCCCCGCAGGCGCGCAACCCCGCACGGGACTATGGAGGAACCATGAACATCATCAGCCTGAACAGTACGTCACACGCGAAATCCCGGCCGTTCCGATCTTCCGACCGACCCGTCGACGGGAGTTGCGCCTTGCCTGGCCCGGAAGCCCACGGGGAAAGAGGGCGTTTGGTACGCATCACACATCACCATCGCACCCTCCTTGATCGCCTCGCTGCTCCAGGCCCGATCTGGCCGGCGACCGCGTTCAGGCTCAGGGCGCCCCGGTGATCAGCATCGCATCGCCGTAACTGAAGAACCGGTAGCGTTCTTCGATCGCCACCTGATAGGCCCGCAGCATCGCTTCACGCCCCGCCAGAGCACTCACCAGCATCAGCAGCGTCGATTTCGGGAGGTGGAAGTTCGTCACCAGTCCATCGATCACCCGGAACGCATACGGAGGCCTGATAAAAATGCTCGTCTCCCCCGACCACGCCTGGAGCTCTCCCTCTCCGGCCGCGGATTCCAGCGTGCGGACGCTGGTCGTCCCAACGGCAATGACCCGTCCCCCGCGTTCTTTCGTGTCCCGGATCGCATCGACCGTATCCTGGGGAACTGCTCCCCATTCCGAATGCATCTGGTGGTCGGCCAGGTTCTCGACGCTCACCGGCCGGAACGTCCCGATCCCGACATGGAGTGTGACGAAGGTGTGTCCAATCCCGCGGGCGTCACAGCGGTCGAAGACTTCAGGGGTAAAGTGCAGGCCGGCGGTCGGGGCGGCCACCGCTCCGGGAACCCGGGAATACGTCGTCTGGTATCGCTCCCTGTCGAGTTCCGAAGGATCGGCCCGCTCGATATACGGCGGCAGCGGCATCTGCCCGAACCGCGCAAGTAGTTCCAGATGCGTTCCCGGCGCGAGCGGCTTCATGCGCCAGCCTCCGGTCTGCGTGCGCGCCGCCAGTTCGAGTCGCAGCGGAGCCGGCTCGCCGGCGGCCGCGATGGCGATGGTCTCACCCGGCTGGATCGATCCCCGCGTCTTGGCGATCAGGTCCCAGCGTCCTTCGGCATCGAGTCCCAGGAACAGTCCTTCCCAGCGCCCGCCGGTCGATTCCCGCACGCCCACCAGCTTGGCCGGCAACACACGCGTGTCGTTCAGCACCAGGAGATCGCCCGGTTGCAGGAGATCCGGGAGTTCCGTGAACCTTCTGTGTCCGATCGCTCCGCTGTCGCGATCGAGGGTCATCAGTCGGGAAGCATCGCGGCGATCGGCCGGAAGGTGCGCAATGAGATCTTCCGGGAGCGGATAGTCGTAAGCAGAGAGGCGGTCGAGGTCCGGCATGCGCGAAGTGTAATCGCGACGCCGTTCGAGTGGCGGCCGATCCCCGGGCCTTTAGCGGTTGCCTGTGACTCGCTGCCCGCGCTGCTATTCTCGTCGGCGTGCGAACAGATCGCATTCGACCTTCCTGAGGCCCACCATGCAGCGACTTTCTGCCCTTCCGACCGCCGGCGCCCTACTGGCGGTGATTTTCTGTGCCGGATGTCCGGCCACGAAACCGCCGGAGGCAAAGCCGCCTGTCGCCGCCGAACCCGCCGCGACGGAGCCGGCCGCCAGCGAGGCCCCTGCCAAACCGGCGGAGCCCGCAAAAGGGACCGAGACGAAAACGGAGTCCGCAGCCACGCCTGCAGCAGCCGTCCCCTCGACTCCCGCCAGGGACGAAATCTCGGAAGACGTGCTCAAACTGGTCGCCCCGCTGACGAAAGACCAGGTTCGCGAGGGCTGGATCAACCTGTTCGATGGCACGACGCTGTTCGGGTGGACTTCGAACCGTGAAGACATCAACTGGTCGGTCGTCGATGGAACGATCTCGGCCGACTCCGGTTCCAACGGCCTGTTGCTCACCAGCGTTCCGTTCGCCGATTACGAACTGCACTGTGAATTCAACGCGGCCGAGGGGGCTAACAGCGGCGTGTTCCTACGAACGCTGTTCGACCCGAAGGACGTCAAAGCCGACTGTTACGAGCTGAACATCGCCGACACCCAGCCCGAGGGTTACGTGACGGGAAGCTTCGTCGGACGAAAGCAGACGGCCGAGCCGATCAAGGGATCAGGGGGCTGGAAGACGTTCGATGTCGTCGTGGAGGGAAACCGCTTCGACGTGAAACTGGATGGCAAGGAAGTCATCAGCTACCTCGACGAAGCGCCGACCATTCGCCGCAGCGGCCTGATCGGCCTCCAGAAAAACAGCGGCAAGATCCAGTTCCGGAACGTGCGGCTGAAGCCGCTGAACCTCCAGCCGCTGATGAATGGAGTCGATCTCTCTGGCTGGCGGGCCGTCCCGCCGCCGGCGAAGCCAAAGTCGGTGGCCGAGTTCAAGTGGCAGGAAGACGCTGTCCACGTGACTGGCGGCCCCGGCTTCCTCGAGACCGAGAAGCCGTACGGAGATTTCGTCTTCCAGATCGACGCGGCCACCCACGCCAGGGACCTCAACAGCGGCTTCTTCTTCCGGGCCGAGCCGGGCAGCCCTACCGCACAGTCGAACGGTTACGAAGTGCAGGTGAACAACATGATGCAGGAGGGTGACCGCACGAAGCCGGACAAGACGCAGCAGGGGACCGGCGCGATCTTCCGGCGTGCGACCGCCCGGGTCGTCGCGTCAGATGATTTCCAGTGGGCGACGATCACGCTGGTGGCCTCGGGGCCGCAGTTCGCGACCTGGGTGAACGGCTATCCCGTGGTGAACTGGAAGGACGAGCGGCCCGCCGATCCGAATCCGCGCAAGGGGCTCCGTCTCGAACCGGGGCATCTCAGCCTGCAGGGTCATGACCCGACGACCGACGTGTCGTTCCGCAAAGCGCGGATCGGGAATCTGCCTTAGGAGGGCAGGGTATTACAGTGAACTCGCGTCAGCTCGCCCCCGCTGCGAGCGTCGAAACACGTCTGTGAGAATGCGGCCGCCGGGCGTCCGCTCGGTGATTGTCTCGAAGTCGAAGGGCAGGACTATCGGGAAGCAGGGGTAACAGGCATCCGCATGTCGGCCCCAGGCAGCGTTTCTTGGGGGAGACCCAGGTTCTGTGGGGGAGTGGAATGCCGAAAGGCGTCAGTCGTTCTCGTCTTTCAATCCGAGTTTTCCCACCGATCGCAAAAAATCCAGCTCGCCGACGTGGCGTCATGCTTCGCAATATCTCTTGATGTGAACACGAGTTGCAACAGCAGGGCGATGGCCCACACCCGTCAAATGTGAATCGAATCTTGCCATTTCTCGGATTTCTGCCGAAAACATGCGAACCGGCTCGTAAGAACTCGCGTCGGTACGCGTACGTGGGAGTGTTGTCCGAGTTCGTCATCAGAAGGCGGGCAAGCAATGCAGCCGCGGCTCCGGCTGCCATACTCCTGGCGAATCTGAGTCACCCTGGTCTTATTGAGTTTCCTCGGAGAGGCCTGCGAGCGCAGGCTGTCCGCGTGGCGGGTGAAAAGCCACGAGTGACCTGACGGCCGATCGAGGCCGTTTCAAATCCCGGACTGCATCACCGCAGTCCACAAACTCGGGTGGTCTGCACGATCACTCTGGAGGTGCGAGATGGACGCTGTCATCACGATCAACGGTACGAACACGAACGTCATTTCCGGCATTACGGTCGGAACGAACGTCGGCGTCGCCGTGCGTGGTGATCGCGGCCTTAAGCACCGTCTTGGGAAACGACTTCTGTCCCATCGGTCTTTTGCGCCCGCAGCCGCGGCGGCGGTATCGCCGCCATGTGCCATGCCGGTACCGGTATCGCGCATGCGGTATCAGCGCCCGACCGAATGTTCCAGTTCGCGCTGGCAAGCCAGCGCCGCGTTCGAACTGCCTGCCGCCGCCTGGGCGGCCCTGGTGATCGCCAGAGCGCTCTAAAGCGCAACTCGCGGACACCAAAGCAGTTCGACGCCGCCGGTCGCTGAAGCGAAGGGGTTCAGCCCTCTTTGTATTCAGCGAAACGGGTTCGGTTCACTTTCCTCTCGAATTCCCCCGGACACTCCTGTGTCCGGGGCGTTCCTCCCCAGGAAAGCGGTTCCTCCCCGTCCCGGTCGGTGAATCGCGCATGGACCGACGTCAAACGCGGCCCCTGCGTTCTGGAACCCTGACTTGCTCCGGAACCTGACCTTGTTCCGGAAGACCCGCGGCCCCGCCGTTCACGAGGCTGCTCGTCACACAAGACATCACTTCCCGCCCGGGACAGGCGGAGGAGATTCTCAATGGAAGACAACAGGATCATCACCCTGGTTCAGGCCGCCCAGGCCGGAAGCCGGGAGGCGTTCGGTGAACTCGTGAGGGAGTTTCAGCCGAGCGTGTATGGAGTCATCGTTCGCCGGCTGCGGAACAGTGCCGAGGCCTCGGAAGTCACGCAGGATGTGTTCCTGCGGGCCTACCGCAAGCTCGACCAGCTCCGCGAGCCCGAGCGGTTCGTCGGTTGGCTGAAGCGGATCGCTGTGCGGCTGTCGATCAACCGGGCGACTCGGCGCCCTCCGGAAACGATGCAGCCTCCCGATGCCTTTGACACCTACCGGAACTCGCCGGATCAGCCCGTTTCGCACATGCTGCGACGGGAGGATGCGCATGAGTTGCGGAAGGGGTTGTCGAGCCTGAAGCCGCTCGATCGTGACACGCTGATCGCCTTCTACTTCGAGGGTCGGTCGCTGAAGGAGCTGTCGGTGCGGTACGACAGCCCCGTCGGAACGATCAAGCGTCGGCTGCACACCGCTCGCGGACGTCTGAAGGCCGTGCTGGGAGAGTTTCAGCCTGCCTGACCGGTAGAATTTCGCTGATCGGAAGAGCCCGGGGGTGCGATCATTCGCATCCGCCGGGTTCTTTGCGTTGGGGCTTCCCGCGGGCGGCGCGTTTGAATGCCACAAACAGGAATTTCGAGAAGTGCTTTCGACGGTTCTTTGACACTCTATGAACGTAGCCTTAGACTCCCGCGTCTCCCTGTCCCTGACGACTTCGAAAGGTTCGTTGAGGGGGTTGGGAACAGGCAACTGGGGTCATCCAAGCGATTGCCGGAGATGCCTCAAATGTCGGAGCAACCCGCGCCGCAGCCAGAGGGCGACCCTGCTCGTCCCGATGAGCCTCGACGCGAGGGAATGGAGTTCGCCGACGCCAGCCTGTGGCTCAGTCGTATATTCAGCACGATTGTGCCGGGTTTGATCGGGTTGTGGATAGACGACCGGTTCGGGACGCGATACTTCGCCCTCATTGGCCTGATTCTGGGGCTCACCTCCGGAATCCTGCACTTTGTTCAGGCCACCAGGGGTGTGTTCTCGAAGCAGGGTCGCAAGTCGTTGCAGAGCTCCAGGTCCTCTTCAGGGCGGAAGCTTCCGTGACGGACAAAGGGTTCCCGGCGGGCAGGCAGCCTCCCGCGGGGTTGTGGCGGCGAGTGATTCAGTCCGTGGTCGGGCTGAGTGGAGTCCTCGCGGCCACGTGGGTGATTGACGCACAATTCGTCCTCGGAGCCTTCGGTTCAGAGGAGGCGGTGGTCGCGGGATTGGCCGCTGTCGTGTGTTGGCTGTCGAGTGGAATGGCCCTGGGCGTCACCTTCCTCGGTGCGCTGGAGGGTCGAGCCATTGCTGGGGTGTTCGGTGGGATGGTTTTCCGCACCGGTCTCCCATTAATGGCAATGGCCTTGGGGTCGCAGATCCCCTGGCTGGCCGGGAACCAGTTTCCCGGGCGCATCGTGGCGTATTTTCTGGTGAGTCTGACGGCCGAGACGATTCTCGCCGTGTGGGTTGCCAAAAGTTCATGGAACATCCGGTTCTGGCGATAAACCTCGCCCACTGAAACCAATGGCCGATCCAGTTCTCCACATCAAAGACTCGTACTTCTTCGAAGTACCGAAGTTTCTGTGGCCGCGCCACTACGACTCGGTTCTCGAAGTGCCCGAGTTCCTGCGCAAGGCTCACCCTGATGCGACCGTGGGAGAATGGAATCACGCCCTGACCGGCAAGATCCTGATCCCGCAGCCGTTCGGAACCCTCAAGAACCTGTACGAGAAGGAGAGCGGCTTCGCGATCTCCAAGTACATGATTCTCGAGGTGGCTGCCGCGATCCTGCTGTACTTCGTCTTTACCCGATTCGCCGACCGCGTGAGCTCCAAGGAGCCACCGAAAGGGCGTTTCGCCAACCTGATGGAAACCTTCGTGGTCTTCATTCGTGACGGCATCGCCCGCAAGGCGATCCATCACCATGCCGACCACTTCGTGCCGATCCTCGGGACGCTGTTCTTCTTCATCCTGACGCTCAATCTGTTCGGCATGATCCCCTGGCTGGGGTCGCCGACGGCGGCTTTCGGCGTCACCTCGGCCCTGGCGCTGGTGGTGTTCGCGACGAGCCTGATCGCCGGGACGAAAGAGTTCGGCCCCGCGGGCATGTGGCTGAACATGGTGCCACACATCGACATGCCGTGGTGGCTGGCCCCGCTGAAGTACGTCATCCAGTTCATGCTGCTGATCATCGAGGCCATTGGCCTCCTGGTGAAGCACGCCGTTCTCGGCGTGCGTCTCCTGGCGAACATCGTGGCGGGCCACCTGGTGCTCGTCGCGATCCTGGCGATGATCGCCTCCGCCGCCGGCGCGGCTTCCCATATCTATGCAACGACCGCCGTGGTTGCGACGTTGGCCGCCACTGCACTCAGCGTGCTGGAACTCGGCGTCGCCTTCCTGCAGGCTTTTGTGTTTACGTTCCTGTCCGCCCTGTTCATCAACATGGCGTCACACGCTCACTGACTCGCGGGGACTGCGTCGGCCAGGCGGCCGGACGGTTTCCTTCCCTTTCCACAAGCTGATTTTTCTCAACCTCGAGGAGATTTGAAGTGAACGCTGCGATTCGCACACTCGTGATGGTTTTCGGTCTGTCGCTCATCGCCTCCCCGGCTTTCGCCCAGGAAGCTGCTGCGGCTCCCCTGATCACCTTCTCCGGCGCCATCGGTGCTGGCCTGGTCGTCATCGGCGCCGCGATGGGCATCGGCAAGCTGGCCGCTGCTGCTTTCGAGAGCATGGCCCGTCAGCCGGAAGTCGCCGGTCAGCTCTTTACCGCCCTGATCGTTGCGGCGGCTCTGATCGAAGGTTTCACCCTGTTTGCAGTGTTCGTCTGCATGCAGCAGAACCCGTTCGCGAAGTAATTTGAACGTTCGTCGTTGTTCGGTTTTCGGAATCGAAGGAACTGACAGCATGCGCTGGCTTTCGATGCTTGTAATGGCCTTCACGTTGAGCGTGGGAATGGCCGGGAATGTTCGCGCTGCCGATGAGGCGCACGGCCACGCGGCCGGCGATCATGGGCATGGCGGGCACCTGGGAGAGAACGTCTCCCCGGTCACGATGGACCCTTCCGAGTGGAAGGCAGACCTGGCGGTTTTTTCGTTCATCGTGTTCATCCTGCTGTTCGGGGCCCTGTACACCAAGGCCTGGCCGAAGATCTCGTCGGCTCTCGAGGAGCGCGAAGCGGGAATCCGCCGCGCGATTGCCGACGCGGAGAAGGCCCGGATCGACTCGGCCGCGATGCTGCAGCAGCACCAGGCGAAGCTCGATTCCGTGCATGAAGAGGTGAAGGCGATTCTCGCCGAAGCCCGCCGCGACGCCGAACATACGAAGAACGACATCATCGCCTCGGCCACGACCGAAGCGACGGCCATCAAGAACCGGGCCGTGGCGGATATCAATCTCGCCAGGGACCAGGCTCTCCACGAGCTGTTCGACAAGATGGCTGACCAGGTCGCCGCAGCGACCGAGCATGTCGTTGGTCGCAGCGTGACGGGCGATGACCAGAGTCGCTTCATTCGTGAAGCGCTCTCGCAGGTCTCGCCCAACTGAAGAATTGACAGGGTGGCTCTGGCTTGGCCAGTGCTGCCTTGAGTTGTCGCCTGGCGCTCGAGGGAGTTTCCCGAAAGCACGGGACGACAGGATGGCCCAGGTTCCGCGGCTCACCGAGTCGCGGCCCGTACGTCACTAGTGGCAGTTCGATGAACGCGACTGAACTTCCGACTCGCCCCGCCCATGTGCTGGAAGACCCCAGCTCCAAGGCCGTGGCGCGCGTGTATGCCGTCGCCTATCTCGATGCGGCCGCCGGCGCCGGGGAACAGAATCCGGTGGAGGAACTCGACTCGTTCCGGGTCGACGTGCTCTCGAGGAATCCGGCGTTCGAGGAATTGCTGTCATCGCGGGCAGTCGGGGCCGATGAAAAGGCCGCGCTGCTGGACCGGACGGTTGTGCCCCGCGCCTCGCAGTTCTTCGGCAACTTCCTGAAAGTCCTGGCCCGCCATGAGCGGCTCGACCTGATTCCGTACATCGCGGAAGAGGTCCGTGCAGAGCATGAGCGGCGGACGAATCAGAAGCGGGTCGAGGTGAGAAGCGCATTGCCGCTCACCGAGGCCCAGCTGACTGAGATCACGGACCGCTTGCGGTCCCAGATGAATTTTGAACCCATTGTCCGCTCGAGCGTGGATCCGACCCTGCTCGGTGGAGTCATCATCCGAATCGGCGACACCGTTTACGACAGTTCGCTGCGCACGCGGATCGGCGTCCTGCGCAACCGCCTGCGAGAGAGGTATCTCAATGAAATTCAAAGCGGACGAAATCGCTTCAGTTCTGCAGAAGGAAATTGAAGATTTCAAAGGGCAGATGCAGACGGCCGAAGTCGGCCGTGTCATCGAAGTCGGTGACGGCATCGCGCGCGCGGTCGGCCTCTCCTCCGCCATGGCGGGCGAAATGGTCGAGTTCAAGAACGGCACGCGCGGCCTGTGCTTCAACCTCGAAGAAGGCTCCGTCGGCATCATCATCCTGGGTGACTACCTCACCATCCAGGAAGGCGATGAAGTCAAGACGACCGGCGCCCTGCTGTCGATTCCCGTCGGCGAAGCGATGATCGGCCGAGTCGTCGATCCGCTCGGAAACCCGCTCGACGGAAAAGGTCCGATCGTCTCCAGCATCACGCGGCCGGTCGAGTTCATGGCTCCCGGCGTGGCCGAGCGTAAGCCAGTCACGGAGCCGCTCCAGTCGGGTATCAAGGCGATCGACGCCATGACCCCGGTGGGCCGCGGACAGCGCCAGCTGATCATCGGCGACCGGAAGACGGGCAAGTCGGCCGTCGCCGTCGATACGATCATCAACCAGAAGGGCGGAGACGTCATTTGCGTCTACGTCGCCTGCGGCCAGCGTGCGGCGAACGTGAATGCCGTCGTGGAAGCTCTGCGTGCCGCTGGCGCCATGGACTACACGATCGTCGTCTCCGCCACCGCGTCCGACCCGGCCCCGCTGCAGTACATCGGCCCCTACGCCGGTGCTGCCCTCGCCGAACACTTCATGTACCAGGGCAAGCACACCCTCGTCGTCTATGACGACTTGACGAAGCAGGCCCAGGCTTACCGCCAGCTGTCGCTGCTGATGCGGCGACCGCCCGGACGCGAGGCGTACCCCGGCGACGTGTTCTACTGCCACAGCCGTCTCCTCGAGCGGGCTGCCAAGCTCAGCGACGAGAAGGGGGGCGGCTCGATGACGGCCCTGCCGATCATCGAGACACTCGAAGGCGAAGTGTCGGCGTACATTCCGACGAACGTGATTTCGATCACGGACGGCCAGATCTACCTCGAGCCGAGCCTGTTCTTCGCCGGTATCCGTCCGGCCATCAACGTCGGTATCTCGGTCTCCCGCGTGGGTGGCAACGCCCAGACGAAGGCCATGAAGAAGATCGCCGGTTCGCTGCGGCTCGATCTGGCCGCGTTCCGCGAGCTGGAAGCCTTCGCCCAGCTGGGAACTGAACTCGACAAGGCCACGCAGCTGCAGCTCGATCGCGGTCGCCGCATGGTCGAACTGCTGAAGCAGCCCCAGTACCAGCCGATGTCGGTCGCCGACCAGGTCATTTCGATCTACGCCGGCACCAAGGGAGGTTTCGACCACGTCCCGGTGCCGCAGGTGGCCCGTGCCGAGAAGGAACTGCTGCAGTTCATCCGCGAAGAGAAGGCGGAGATCCGGACGGCGATCACCAACTCGAAAGAGCTGTCGGCCGACACCGAAGAGAAGCTGAAGGCGGCGCTCGAAGAGTTCAAGAAGCGGTTCAAGGCCGAGGGCGTGGACGCCCCCGTCGCCAAGCCGGCCGCCGCTGCTGCGAAGTGAATTTGAGAGGATAGAGGCCAGACGTCAGAGGTCAGTAATTTCCCCTGTGGAGCCTCGGATGTGACTAAGAGTCATCGCGACCTTCTGGTCTGGCAGAAGGCGATGACGCTGGTGACCGGTTGTTACCGCATTACGGATCGTTTTCCGGATCGGGAGCGATTTGGGTTGTCGAGCCAGTTGCGGCGAGGGGCGGTTTCAGTCCCTTCAAACATCGCAGAAGGAAATGCACGGCGATCAAAGCTGGCGTATGTCAATCACCTTTCCATCGCGGCGGGATCTCTCGCCGAGATGGAAACGCAAATCCAGATTGCACTCAATTCGGGTGATGTGAATGAAGGCGACAGTGAAGATGTCTTCAGTCAGATCGAAGAAGTCCGGCGCATGACAGCCGGGCTGATACGAAGCTTGGAAGCATCAGAACAACCACGACATTTCGAGTAACCTCACTGACGTCTGGCCTCTGGCCTCTGGCGTCTCCCAAACATGGCCAAAGCCCGTTCACTCGTCACCCGCCGCAAGTCGATCCGCAACATCCGCAAGATCACGCGGACGATGGAGCTGATCGCGACTGCGCGGTTCAAGAAGGCGATGGATCGCGCTTCGGAAGCGGCCGCCTATACGCGGAAGCTCTCCGAGATCGTCGCCGACCTGTCGCAGGCCAGCCTCAGCTTTTCGCACCCTCTGCTCAAGCAGCCGGAGAAGGTCGAGAACGGCGTGCTGCTGGTGTTGACGTCCAATCGCGGCCTGTGCGGCGGTTATAACTCCGCCGTGTTGCGCCTGGCCGTCGGCCGGCTGCGTGAAGCGAAGACGACGGGTGAAAACCTGTCGCTCGAAGTCTCCGGCAAGCGTGGGCTCAACTTCATGAAGTATGAGCAGTATCCGGTGTCGCATGCCTACTCGCACTTCGAAGACAAGCCGCGATTCGACGAGGCGGAAGTCCTTGCCAACCGCTACATCGCCGATTTCATCGCCGGCCGCATTCAGCGGGTCGAGGTCGCCTACACGAAGTTCCTGAATGCCGCCCGCCAGGTGGCCGTCGTCGAAACGCTGCTGCCGATCGGCGATCTGTCAGACGAGGCGAAGCCGAAAGAGTCGTCGCGGTCGAACATCGAATACGAATTCCTTCCCTCGGCCCAGGAAATCCAGGAGCAGATTGTTCCCGAGGCCTTCAAGGCCCGGCTGTTCAAGTGTTTCCTGGATGCGGCCGTGAGTGAACAGATCGCCCGTCGAGTCGCCATGAAGGCCGCAACAGAGAACGCGGACGACATGATCCGCTCGATTTCACTCCAGTACAACCGAGCCCGCCAGTCGCAGATCACGAGCGAGCTGTCGGAAATCATCGGTGGTGCAGCAGCGCTTGAGTAGGAGTTAGGAAATAGGAGTTAGGAGTTAGGCCTTGCATGGGAGTCGATAGCCATCGGGACCTGCTCGTTTGGAAGAAGGCGATTGACCTGGTGGTCAGTTGCTACAGGATCACAGCGAAGTTCCCAAAAACGGAACAGTACGGATTGACCTCGCAGCTCCAGAGAGCCGCGGTGTCGGTTCCGGCGAACATCGCAGAAGGAAAAGGTCGAGCGAGCACCGGGGCGTATCTCAACCATCTGAGCATCGCTGCCGGCTCACTCGCGGAACTTGACACACATCTCGTCGTGGGACACGAGCTCGGACTCTTGTCTGACACGGGACTTATCGAAATCCAAAAGCAACTTGAAGAAGTAGGACGGATGCTGACTGGTCTGAGGAAGTCGTTGGAATAGGCCCTGATTCCTAATTCCTAATTCCTAATTCCTTCTGCATCGCTCACAGAAAGCGTGCAAATCATGTCCACCGCCACTGCCAATACCACCGGCCGCGTGACCCAGATCATCGGCTCCACGTTCGACGTCGAGTTCTCGGAAGAGAACATGCCGGACATCTACAACGCCGTGAAGATCGAGAAGGAAACGAAGGGCGTGAAGGTGAAGGTCACCGGCGAAGTGCAGCAGCACCTCGGCGGGGGCCGCGTCCGCTGCGTCGCCCTCGGCTCGACCGACGGCATGGTCCGCGGGATGGAAGTCGTCGATACCGGCGCTCCTGTTTCGGTTCCGGTCGGCAAGGAAACGCTCGGCCGCGTGTTCAACCTGCTCGGCGAGCCGATTGACGGCCGCGGGCCGGTGAACGCCGCTGAGAACTGGCCGATTCACCGTGACGCCCCCAAGCTCGAAGACCTCTCGTCGAAGACGGAAGTGTTCGAAACGGGCATCAAGGTCGTCGACCTGCTGACCCCGTTCGTCCGCGGTGGTAAGGCCGGTCTGTTCGGCGGCGCAGGTCTCGGCAAGACGGTCATTCTCACCGAGCTCATCGCCCGTATCGCCCGCGAGCACGGCGGTTACTCGGTGTTCGCCGGCGTGGGTGAACGGACCCGCGAAGGAAACGACCTGTGGCTCGAAATGCAGCACACGCAGATCGGTGACACTGGACGGTCCGTCATCGAGCAGACCTGCATGGTGTTCGGCCAGATGAACGAACCGCCGGGCGCCCGCCTTCGCGTCGCGCTGACCGGCCTGACGATGGCCGAATGGTTCCGCGACGCGACCGGAGCCGACACGCTGCTGTTCATCGACAACATCTTCCGGTTCTCGCAGGCCGGTTCCGAGGTGTCCGCGCTTCTCGGGCGTATGCCGAGCGCCGTGGGTTACCAGCCGACGCTGGGCACCGAACTGGGTCAGCTGCAGGAACGGATCACGTCCACGAAGAAGGGGGCCATCACCTCCGTGCAGGCCGTCTACGTGCCGGCCGACGATCCGACCGACCCCGCCCCGGCCACGGCGTTCAGCCACCTGGACGCGTTCCTCTACCTCGAGCGAAAGATCGCCGAGAAGGGCATTTACCCTGCAGTGGATCCGCTCGCGTCGTCGAGCCGCGTGCTCGATCCGCAGATCGTGGGCGAACACCACTATCGCGTCGCCCGCCGCGTGCAGCAGATCCTGCAGCGGTATCGCGAACTGCAGGACATCATCGCGATTCTCGGTGTCGACGAACTGGCCGAAGACGACAAGAACGTCGTCCGTCGAGCCCGCCGCATCGAGCGGTTCCTGTCGCAGCCGTTCTTCGTGGCCGAAGCCTTCACCGGCAAGTCGGGTAAGTTCACGAAGATCGCCGACACGATCCGCAGCTTCGAAGAGCTGTGCGACGGCAAGTGGGATCACCTGCCGGAATCGGCGTTTATGTACGTCGGAGCGATCGAAGAAGCCGAAGAGCAGGCCAAGAAGATGGCCGCGGCGAACTGAGGTCGCCCGAGTGTGAAAAGCAGAAAGCCCCGGCGATGAGCCGGGGCTTTTTCGTTTCAGTTGCAGGATCTCGTCCGCATTTGAGTGCGGCAGGAAACTCATGAACAGCCCCATCCCACCGAGTCACTGGTTTCGGTTGTGGGGCGCGATCTGCGGAGCGTTCCTGATGTTCCTCGTACTCGGGGTCGTTGGCGTCCTGGCTTTCAGCGGGTCCGAGGGCTTCCTGCAGGGAGCCCTGCCGGGCGCGATCGTCGGTTTCGCCTTCGGCTACGTGGCGCCCAGGGTGACGACCGCGATCTTCGAATTCTTGGTGATGCTGTTTCCCTGAGTCCGGGAGCAACGACAGGGTGAAGGGTTCAGTTCGACGTCCGCACGAGCACCACCGTCATGTCGTCGTGATCGGTGTTGCCAGCTTTGTAGAGATCGACATCTGAGTACAGCCGGTCGATGAAGGGCCTGGCGGATTCTTCGCGGCCCGCGGCAAACTGCGCAAACATACGAGGTTCGCCGTACATCTGACCGTCGTTGTTCAACGCTTCGCGGAATCCGTCCGAGATCAGAATCAGCGACTCGCCGGCCTTCAGCGGGTCGAGCGGCGTCGTCGGAAAGACTTCGTCATCGAGGATTCCGATCGGCGCGCTGTCGCTGTCGCAGATCGTCGTCCGGCCCTCAGCGTCGAGCCGGTAGAACGGCTGTCCGGCTGATGCGAAGCTCAGTGCTCCTGTCGCCATGTCGATCATCAACAGGCTGAGCGTGACGAACCGGGACGTGGGGAAGCGCTGCATCACATGCCGGTTGACGCGGCTCATCATTTCACCGGGGTCGAAGCCGGAACCGGCCATCATCGACAGCAGCCGCCGCACGTCGACGATCAGCATTCCCGCGGCGACTCCGTGCCCCGAGGCGTCTCCCATCGCCACCAGCAGAGAGTGCTCACCCGCCTGGAAGACGTCCGAGATGTCACCGCACACCCGGTTGGCCGGCAGCTCGCTGGTGATGATTTCCATCGCGGTGCCGTTGAGCAGCCGCGGATTCCAAGAACGGACCTTCGGGGCCGACCGGGAGGAGAGGATTGAGGACATGAGTGGCCCGCTGGGTCAATGCGGAATGGCCCGCCGCCGTTGCGACGAGTCGGCCGGTTGAGATCGAAGCGTTCCGGCGGAAGTTGCCTGAAACGTCGGCAATTGTCCGAGGTCAAGGGAAGCAAGAGCGACCGCCCCACCGTCGCGATCAGACGAATCGGCAAACCCATCGCAGCCTCTGGCCCATGCCCGTGCCAGAACCGTTGAGACTTCACTACGCCGCGACCGCTTCCTTGTCGCCGGCTTCATTCTCGACCGGGCCCTCTTCAGCCGCTGCGACGGGCAGGGTCGACGGCGCGATCTCTGCGGCTCGGCGTCCTTCAGGGGTCAGGCGATAGCGCATCCCAATGGTCCGCCCGAACAACTCGTACTTCAGCAGGCCGCGGGCGATGAGTCCTCCGTGAAGCTGGGACAGCGCTCCGCTCTCGACGCCCTCGATGGCCGACACCCGCGGAATCCAGGCATCAGCGTTGTCCGCTTCGTTCGCCGGCTCGTCACTCTCGGCGGCCGATTCCGCTTCACCAGCCGGCACAATCGGACTTTCCGCGGTCGCGGCTGCATTCGTCGCTGCCAGCGCCAGCTTGGATGGCCGCTTCGGCAACTGCGCTTCGCGCTCGGCATACGCCGCCAGGATGAGGCTGGCCGCGGGCTGTTCCATCAGCCATTCGAGAGGTTGGTCCGTCATACCGAGAGCTATCGGCGCGGACGGAGCAACCGTTTGAGGCTGGAGGACTTGCTCGCCAAGGCCGGCACAACCGGCGCGACCGGCCCACGGGCCCTGGCCGTGCGGAATTCGAGGAAAGTCCCTTTAACGCTGCTCAGCGCATTCAGCTCCTGGCCTTCAGGAACGCGAGCTTCTTGAAGCCGCGGAAATAGATCCCGCCATTGGCGACGGCGGGAGAGGCATAGGCGGAATCTCCCAGCGGGTTACGGCCTTCGATCTTCACCTCGTCGTTCGCCAGGCTGATCACCACGATCTCGCCTTCGTGAGAGACGTTGAACAGCCGCCCTTCCAGCAACACGGGCGAGGCGAAGAATTGTCCGCCGATTCGCTGGCGGGTGAGGTTCTTTCCGTCTGCGAGGCTCGCGAGAAAAAACGTGCCGTCATCGTTCCACAGGTAGATCCGACCGTTCTGGATGATCGGCGTTGGCACATAGGGGACGCCCTGAGTCTTCGGCCGCACGTAGCGGAGCGGCTGGGAGCCCGCTTCACCCGCGGCGCCGGGAGAGACGCAGATCATTGAATCTCCGCGACCGCCGGAGCCACACGTCGCGACAAGTAGCCCGTCTCCGTAGGCCGGCGAGCCAACGGTCCGCATCGGCACTTCGCCGCTACTCCACAACTCCTGGCCGGTCAGTGGATCCAGTCCACTCATGCCATGAGCGCCGCTCATCACGACCAGTTGGGGCGCCTTGTCGGGCGGGGTGATGATGATGGGCGTCGCATAGGAGGCCTCGCGCGATTTCCGTTCGACGGTCCAGACGGTCTCACCCGTCTTGCGATTCAGTGCGAAGATCAGGCTCGGTGGCGGGCCTTCTTTACGTCCCTGGTCGTTACAGACGATCACCAGGTCGCCGAACAGGATGGGGGACACTCCATGTCCGTGTTCGGTGATGCAGCTCCCCAGGTCGCGCGTCCATGCCTGCGCGCCGTCCATCGTGTAGGCCGTCACGGTGTAGTGGTCGTCGTCCGCGAAGGCGATGTAGACCCGGTCGCCGTCCGTCGTCGGCGTGCCCGAAGCCCAGCTGTTCATCTTGTGGAGATGCTGCTTCCCGAGCCGCGAAGTATGCCGCCACTTCTCGGCCCCGGTATCTGCGTCGAGGCAGAAGATATGACGGGCCCCATCCTCCTCCGCACTCGTGACGAACAGCGACTTGCCCCACACGATCGGCGACGAATGGCCGGTCCCGGGCAGGTCCACGTTCCAGGCGTAGTCGTTGATCGTCCAGGAACTGGGGACCCCCTTGAGATCACTGATGCCCGTGCCGTCTGGGCCGCGGAAGCGGGTCCAGTTCTGGGCAGGCGCAGAGGAGCAGACGCCAAGGGCGATCAGGAGGCAGACGACCGTGAGGAGAGTCCGCATGGCGGGTGGGATTCCGGGCAGTGGAAATCGGAGTGATGCCGGGATGCAGTCGGGCATCATTTTTCAGGCGGGATCAACTGGACTGCAGCATCGCTGGATATCCATGGATTCGCAACAGAACGGCCGCCCGGTCGGCCCTTGGCGCGTGTCTTCCGACGTCCCTGGGACCACGGTCCGACGGCCGCCCCGTGTGGCCGTCGCATTCAACCTGCCTGAACCACCGCACGCCCCTCCGGGGCGTTGCCTGCCAGCCGCGAAACCTGTTGCATGTGATAGACGGTCTGGATCATCGGTTCGAGTTCGGCCATGGTCGAAACGACGTCATCCGCGCCTGCGGCCCGCAGCTGCGGACTCCGGTCCACACTCTTGGCGTGTCCCCACCGGGCGACCACGATTCGCCGTGCGGAGCCCGTGGCTTTCAACCGCTTGCACAGCTGACGCGCATAGGGGAGATCGCCAGGCGGCAGGGCCGATACGATGACCAGTTCAGGAGATCGTTCCGTGATCGCTGCCAGCCGCTCCGACTGCAGCAGCTTGCTGGAGAGGATCTCCACCCGGCAGGGGGCGTCGCTGCAGACCGCGTTCAACACGTTCAGGAGGACGGCCTCTTCTTCAGAATGAGCGGCAACTCCCATGACCAGCGGCCGTTCATTGGTCTCGCCGGGGGGCGTCGCGTCGTTGCCCGCTCTCCCCTTGTCGATGACTTCTTCCATCAGGTCACGCAGCATCTCGCTCATTCGTTCGGCATCCGAATCGTCGATCTGGTCGTGCGCCAGATCCTGCCGGACGAGCGACACTGCAGGGATAATCAAATTGTCTGCCGTCTCGATCACTGACTTCTCTTTGAGGAATTCCTCCACCAGTTCCTCGGCCTCTTCCCCGTCACGGGCCAGAAGACGCTGATACAAACGCACAGCGGGGTTGACCGCCGCGCCCTCGCCGAACATCTGGTCGAAGATCCGCAGTCCAGGCACATAGCGGCCAAGCACCACAAGACAGACGGTCATCGGCGTCGCGAGGACGAGTCCGATCGGGCCCCACAGCCAGGCCCAGACAATGGCCGCCAGGATCACTCCCAGTTCCGAAAGTCCGACGCTGTGCCCGTACAGAATCGGCTCCATCACGTTGTTACTGAGCAACTCGAGCACCACAAACAGGCCGATCACCCAGAGCGGCTGCCACCAGCCCTGCGAGGTGGCCAGGCTGACTGCAATGGGCATCGTCGCGCCAATCCACGGTCCGACGTAGGGGACATAGCGGACCAGTCCCGCGGCCAGCCCCCACATGATCGCGTAGGGCACCCCCATCAGCCACAACCCGAACGCCACAGCGATGCCGTAGGTGGAGTTCACCACGAACAACATCAACAGGTAACGGCTGATTCGCATTCCGGCTTCTTCGAGGGCCTTCGTCGTTGTCGCCAGGGCCCCCCGGCCGGCGACACTGACGATCCGGTCCCGAATATCTGACTGCTGAACGAGGAAGAACGTCACCAGCAGGATCACGATACCGGCCGTCGCGAGGATGTTGACGATCGAACTGATCAGCGGGCTGTTCATCAATGACGCCGCTGCGGACGACAGATCCGCCGGCGGCCCTGCCTGGCTCGTTGCCGGCGGCGGTTCGGGCGCCGCCTCCCCGCGTCCACCCGGGCTCACAGTGTTTTCCGCCGCTGCCGCAGCGGAGCCTGCCAGATCGGTGACTTCGCGGGCGACCTCCGCCGTCTCCGGAGAAGCGGCGGCGCCCTTGTCCACCTGCTCCCTGGCGGCCGCTTCCGGGTCCGCTTCCTCAGTCCGGCGATTGATCTTCTGGAACATGCGGGTGAGCCTGTCCAGGGTCCCCCCCTTGAACATCGCTTTCACCTGCCGCACCTTCAGTTCGATGTTGGGCTCGTGGCTTGGAAGTTCGTCGGCAAACGACTTCAACTGCGACGACACCACGTAGCCGAGGCCCGCGACGAATGCCGACGATGTTCCGACCACGAGGATGACCGCCGCGATGCGGGGAATGCCCCAGCGGGTCAGTCGTTTCACCAGTGGATGCAGCAGGAAGGCCACCAGGACCGCCAGGGCGATCGGAATCAGGATCTCTTTCGCGGAGATCAGGATGAATCCGCCGCTGATCACCATGAACAGCACTGAGGCGACTTTGGCGGACTTTGGCCAGGCAAGGTACGGGTTCATCAAGTCGATTCCGCCAGAGTTATTGGGCGACCGGCGTCCAGTTCGTGTTACGAATGACCGGGTGGCTCCGTGCGTCGGTGGGCGGGCACGTCAAAGCACCGACATTTCAAGGACTTAATGCGATAGACCGGCCGCTCGCAGGGCCTCATGCAACCGTCGTACCATCCTTCGCATGCGAACTCGCACATCGACATCCGTTCATTACGCTGGTATGTTGCGCCGGCGGAAGCGCAGGGCGTTTTCCGAAGGGAGTGAACACGATTCTGCCGTGCGGTCGATGGCCGTCCGGCGTTTGGGAAAGGAGTCGACTGATGGCGCGGGACCGGGTGATTCAGAGCGGCGAAGAGTCTCTGCCGCCGGAGCCACTCGATGTGCCGCCGGCGCTCGTCGACTTCAATCCCAACGACGAGGCCCATGACGAGTCGCTCAGGCCTCAGCGTCTGGAGCAGGTGGTCGGCCAGAAGAAGGTCGTCGATCGCATCCGGATCATGCTCGATGCCACCCGGAAGCGGGGCGACACGCTCGGGCACCTCCTTCTCGACGGCCCCCCCGGAATTGGGAAGACGACCCTCGCGACCGTGATTCCCCGCGAACTCGGGGTCGATTGCCAGATCGCCGCCGGTCCCGCTCTTTCCGCTCCGAAAGACCTCCTGCCGTACCTCACCAACGCCGGAGAGCGGTCTGTCCTGTTCATCGATGAAATCCACCGCCTGCCGGCCAACGTCGAGGAGTTCCTCTATCCGGCCATGGAGGATTTTCGGATCGATATCGCTCTTGGCGAAGGGCTGAATGCCCGGACGATCAACGTCCAGCTCAAACCGTTTACGGTGATCGGCGCGACGACCCGCGCGGGAATGCTCACTGCTCCGATGCGCGACCGGTTCGTGAACCGCGAGCACCTCGACTTCTATGAAACCCCCGACCTGGAAGAGATCGTCCGTCGCAACGCGAAGAAACTGAAGACTACGATCACCGACGAGGCTGCCAACGAAGTGGCCCGGCGCAGCCAGGGAACGCCGCGAAAAGCCAACAATATCCTGCTGCGGACCCGCGACTACGCCACACTCAGTCATCCCGATGGCCAGATCACAACCGAAATCGCCGTGCATGCCCTCGGCATGCTCGAGATCGATGAACTGGGCCTCGAACGGCAGGACCGCCGCTACCTGGAGACGATCATTTCCATTTTCGGCGGCGGGCCGGCGGGGCTCCAGGCGATCGCCCACAGCATGAGCCTTAGCCCCGATTCGCTCGAAGACGACATCGAACCGTTCCTCCTCCGCATGGGGCTCATCCAGCGGACGCCCCGCGGGCGAATCGTGACGCCGACAGGGTACACCCACGTCGGACGCAAGCCCTGATCGTGGAATTCCCCGATCTCACCAAACTCCCATGTCCACAAAACGGCCGGAGACATAGGATTGCACAACCGGGCGACACTGTTTCCCCGGATGTCTGGGAGAGAGGCCGCGAGCTGTCATGACGCGCAGCATCGACCGAGATCTGAAGCGCTTCGACGAGATCGTCCGGGGACGGATTCGTAAGGACCTTCGCAAGTACGTCAATCACGGCGAAATGCTGGGCCGCAAAGGCCGCGAAACGGTCAGCATCCCGGTCCCCAACATCGAGATCCCCCATTTCCGGCACGGCCCGAAAGGCTCCGGCGGTGCAGGGCAGGGGGAAGGCGAAGTCGGTCAACCCATCGGCAAGGGGCAGCCCGATCCGAACGGCAAAGGGGAGGCCGGGGGCGAGGCCGGGCAGCATGTCCGGGAAGTCGAAATCTCCATCGACGAACTCGCCCAGATGCTTGGCAATGAGCTGGAACTTCCCCGTATCGAGCCCAAGGGGAAGAACACCCTCCGTTCGCTTAAGGACAGGTACACGACGATCGGTCGCGTCGGCCCCGATTCGCTCAGGCACTTCAAACGGACGTTCAAGGAGGCTCTCAAACGCCAGATCGGATCGGGTTCTTATGATCCCGGCGCGCCGATGGTCATTCCCGTCCGCGAGGACGAGCGGTTCCGAAGCTGGAAGACCGAGTTCGAGCCGCAGACGAACGCCGCCATCCTCTATGTCATGGATGTCTCCGGGTCGATGACTGACGACCAGAAGGAAATCGTGCGTACCGAATCCTTCTGGATCGATACCTGGCTCCGCAGCCAGTACGACGGCGTCGAGCGCCGCTACGTCGTTCACGACGCCGTCGCTCACGAAGTGGATGAAGAGACGTTCTACCGTGTCCGCGAAAGCGGCGGCACGCGCATCTCTTCCGCCTACACCAAAGCCAAGTCGATTATCGATCGGGACTTCCCGCCTTCCGACTGGAACATCTACGTCTTCCAGTTCTCTGACGGCGACAACTGGGGCGAAGACAACAAGGAATGCCTGCGCCACCTCCGCGAAGAACTCCTCCCGGTCTGCAATCTCTTCTGCTACGGGCAGGTGGAAAGCCCCTATGGCAGCGGGGATTTCATCCGTGAGCTGAGGAAGATCGGCGACAAGTTCGACAACCTCGTCCTCTCTGAGATCGAGAGCAAGGAAGGCATCTACGACTCGATCAAGACCTTCCTCGGCAAAGGCCGGTAACCTTCTCGTTGCCAGACGCCGTTCCGGTTCGTTCATCCACCTCAAACGGCTCGCCAACCCTCAGCAACTTCAGGGCATTCCAACGCTGTCTCTGTCCGCGACCTCTTCTCCATGTCGCACCCGGGCCCCCCTGAAGGTTCCACTGTCGGAGCCTGCGCGCCGGCGATCGTTGTGACGCCCCCCTGCCCTCCATCAACATCTTCCTGATGGTGTACTCAATGCGGGGCCAATCTCGACGGTCCTGGGGGTCTGTATCGATTGAATCAGTCAGTGAACTGTGGCACTTCCTGCGGTTTGCCGCAGTTGCACGGGCCATTCGAGCCGGGATCGCCTCGAGGCGATCGGAACAACCGACGCACTCAATCGCAGAATCGTTTCGGTCGATGGATTGGGAAGAAGCGATTCCACGAGCAGAACCGTTGCGACTGATGGAGGAGGGCGGATCAATGTCACGAACCCAGGCGCTCTCGACCCTTGTCCTTTTGCTCGCCTGCGGCCTTCCCAGCGCCCGGGCCGATGAGTCGCCGGACTTCGACCTCGCGATCAATCTCTCGCAATTTTCGGATTCCCCCACGCCAGAGCGCATCGTCCCGCAATCTCCGGTTCCTGGGGCCTCGACGCACCTCCTCGGCGGCCAGCCGCTGTCGCTCAGTGAACGTCCCGCGACGCTCATGCAGGTGTCGATGACGCCCGATTCGACCTCCGAGACCTGGGTCCTCGTCGCTCCCTATGTCTGGGCGACGGCCCAGAACGGTACGATCGGCGCCCGCGGCCGGACGGTCCCGATCGACCTCAGCCTGGCCGAACTTGTCGATCTGATCCCCGATCTGAACGGCGCTGCGATGGGCCACCTCGAAGTTGGCAAAGGTAATGCGGGGTTGGTCTTCGACGCTCTCCTCATGCAGATCGAGACGTCCGATCGCCTGCCGGGGGGTGGCCGCTTCAGCTATGAAACCAGTTCGACCATTCTCGAATCGCTCGGAATGCTGAGAGTCGTCGACGTGCCGAATGCCGAAGGCCCGGGCTCCTTCGTCACCGTCGACCTCCTCGGAGGCGCCCGCTACTACCAGGTCGAAAACGATCTGCGCATCACTCCCGCCGGCGGCGCGACCGTCCAGGCCGACATGACGAAAGACTGGGTCGACCTCGTGGTTGGCGCGCGCACCGAAGTCGCGATCACCTCCGAACTCTCCGGGTTCCTGAGGGCCGACTTTGGTGGCTTCGGCATCGGCACCTCGTCCGACCTGGCGTGGAACCTCACGACCGGCGCCGAGTACGCCTGCTCGGCTCTACCCGGCTCGTCGCTCGTCCTTGGCTACCGCATCCTGTCGATCGACGAGACGCAGAAATCCGGGGCGAACCGCTTTGTCTATGACGTGACTCTGCACGGCCCATTCACGGCCATCGCCTTCCGCTTCTGATCGCGAACGAACATCGGCCACCGCCCCATTCCGCCCCGCGTTGCGTTCAGTCTCCCGGGATGGGCGGGGCCAGGCCATATCCTGTGCGTCACAGGCTGCTTCGACACGCTGATAGAGCCGTCATTCCGTTTGATTCACGACGTTATGAGACGAATCACGGCGATCATTGAATGTTCTTCATCATGAGATGCTCTTTCTTTAAAGAGCACTGCTTTGGATGGAACATCGAATTGATTGTTGCCAGGAGTTGCGATTCCGGACCACCTTGCCATAGTGCCAGCGCGGGACTCCCCTTTTGACAGCAGGACTGATTCGTGGCAAAGAAATCGGAATCTGGAAACAAGTCGCAAGCAATTCGTGACGCCCTTGCGGCGAACCCCGGCAAGACCCCCAAGGAAATCACCGAAATCGTCACGGCGCTCGGGTATCAAGTCACCCCGGCGTATGTCTCCATCATCAAGTACAACCAGGCCAAGGCCAGTGGTCGGCAGCCCCAGAAGGTCGTCCGCAGGAAGCTTGGCGGGGCAACGGGATTCGTCGGCGGTACATCGGGCATGGACGCCATGGAAGCGGCCATTGCGTTAGTCAAAGCGGCTGGCGGACTCGATCAGGCGAAGCAGACACTCGCGATGCTCGAATCGATCAGAGCGGTGCTCTAAGCGGTACCCGGTGAAGAGCGGTCACGCAGACCTGCCACCGCTCTTTTCTCTCTTTTGCAGGCGATGCTCCATCTCCCGGCCTCTCTGATGCGTTCCCCGAATGCGGTCGCAGGAGCGCCGTCGTGTCACGAGGCGACCTGTTCCATATTGCGAACGATGGAGACCTCCTGGGCCGGCAATTCGGGCCGCGTCTCCGTTGTGCTCGTTGAGACCGGCATGTGGTAGAGCATCAGGTAGATCACCACGCCGGTGATGGAGACGTACAGCCAGATCGGGTAGGTGACCCTGGCCACGCGGCGGTGTCGGTCCCATTTCTGGCGCAAGGCGTAAAAGATCGTCGCCAGCGCGCCCAACGGAACAAGGGCCGCCAGGAAGACGTGGCTGATCAGAATCGCAAAGTAAACCGGCCGGATCCACCCCTGTCCCATGAAGCGGCGTGACGCCTCTCCCGTATAGTGCTGAAGCGCGAAGTGGTAGGTCAGATAGCTGGCGAGGAACGCGATGGAGGTCGCGAAGGCGGTCAGCATGAGCTTCTTGTGCAGGCTGATGAACCGCTGCCGCTCTTCGTCGCTGCCGGCTCTCGCCTTGATGGCCGAGTAGCCCCCCAGCAGCAGGATCGTCGCCAGGGTATTGAGCATCGCGTTAGTCGCGGGGAGGCGCTCGACCCAGGCAGGCACCGGCTGGCCGTTGCCGCCGATTGCGGAAGGCGGCTCCGTGGTGACGGCGGCGGGGGAGTGCTTTTTTGGCGTTTCGATCTTCCCTTCGAGCACCTGGGCCAGCGTCTCCAGTTCAGAGTCCACCCGGCCGTCGTACTTGCCGACGATCACGCCGTCCTTGTCAACGTGGATCATGTTCAATGAGTGGGCGAACTCCATGCCGGCCTGGGCATCGACGTTCTCCCACGCCGCCTGCTTGAAGCCCTTGCGAATGAGCTCGTAGACCTTGTCTTCCAGCCCCGTCACGAACAGCCAGCGATCAGGATCGACGCTGAAGACGTCGGACTGCTTCTTCATGCGGGCGACATCGTCGTATTTGGGGTCGACGGTGATCGTCACGATCCGGAAGTCCGTGTTCTTGAGCCGCTGATGGAGGTTGTTGTAGGCCTTCCCCATCAGCACCGGGCATTCAATCGCGCAGCGGGTGAAGATGAAGTTCGCCACCCAGGGCTTCCCCTTCAGCGTTTCATCTGTCACCGGCCGGCCAAGTTGGTCGACGAGCGAGAACTGGCCAACCTTCCACGGATCCCAGGGGACATCCTGCTCATAGGGGCTGAGCTTCACGACCGGCGTTTCATCGGCCGGTGCGGCGTCCTGTGCCAGCGCGGCGACATTCGAGCACGCCAGCAGCGTGACGGCGGCGGAGAGAAACCAGGAGCGAATCGTCATACAGAAGCTTCAGCGGGACCGCGGACTTGGTGACGGCGCTTCCACGGGCAATGTCGAAACCGCGGACTGCGCCCTCCAAAGGGGGAAGTATAGCCCCCCAGGCATCGCATCCGCCGCTGAGGGGCCCCCCATCCCGCCTTTGGGAAGGTCCGCTCCCAGGGCGTTCCCCCGTGCTGGCGTTGCACAATCAGCCGTGCCCCTGCCTCACTTGCACGGAATCACCGCCGCATTTCGGGACGCTTTGTTGCAAAATCGCAACGGCGACCGCGAGTCCTGCGCGCAACCTTGAAGATCTCGCCGGGCAACCGGCAACTTTGGGTAGCCGCAACCAGAGTTCGACTTACGGTTAGCCCATCAGCCGACGCGTCACCCTGCCATGCGGCAGGGACTGCGTCGAGTTTCGTGCCCCCTGTCGGCTTCCTGAAAGTGTGCTCAATGACCTCGATGTCCAAGTTGTGCGTGCTCGCCACAACCCTCACGCTGCTGACCTTTTCGCCGCTGACCGCTGCACCCAAGAAAGGCGGGACCAAGCTGGTGCCGTTCAAAGGAAAATGGACGGGAACCGCCGTCCAGACCACGACGACTGAGCCCCTACCCGAGGGCGGGGAGGTCACGACGACGGAAACGACCCTCGAGGGAAAAGGGAACGGCACCCACCTGGGGCGCTACACGATGGAGGCTTCCTCGGTCACCTCGTCCGACCCCACGGCAGACACCAGCGATCTCGTCTTCATCGCGGCGAACGGCGACGAAGTGTATGCGACCTTCACCGGCGAATCGGTGACCGGCAGCGATGGTCTCGTCGACAGCGAACTGCAGGCGATCATCGTGGGAGGGACCGGCCGGTTCGCCACCTCCACGGGTTATTTCACGTTCAAACTGACGACCGACCCGGAGACCGGAAAGTCGGCTGGCTCGTACAACGGCAAGATTTCAAGTCCCGGCAAGGGGAACTGAGAACGCCCTGACGAGATTCCCCGGCCGGCGACAGCCGCCCAATCCGTCGGCGAGGAGACCGAAGCCCTGGTTCACAGACCAGGGCTTCTTTCGTTTCCGACCGGCCGACTTCCGAAACGGATCGGCTTCCGAAAGGCGGGGCATCCACGAAAAAAGCCGCGACCATGGCTGGCCGCGGCTTCGAGCAGTGCCCCCGCAAGGATTCGAACCTTGGACCTACTGATTAAGAGGCCACCGGATCGGCTTGCGTGAACTCAATGTTTCCGCAGGTTGTGACCTCTTTTTACCCTGCGAAACACCGTACTTCAAGCATGTTTCGACACTTTGAACCAGTGACCCAAGAGTGACCCGGTGAGCGAGGTTTCGGGGCATTTT
Organism: Caulifigura coniformis; assembly: GCF_007745175.1. Lineage (GTDB taxonomy): Bacteria > Planctomycetota > Planctomycetia > Planctomycetales > Planctomycetaceae > Caulifigura > Caulifigura coniformis. The sequence goes on from NZ_CP036271.1 coordinate 1,994,837, forward strand.
AGTGACCAAATAGTGACCACGTTTTCATCCGAAGTGTCGACTCCTCGGTCGAGCCTGCTTTTGAGCAAAGTCGTCGATCCAGGATGACCGGATTTTGATCCGGCGGCCGGCTCGCATCGACTGAAGATCGCCGCGCAGGACCATCGCTTGGACAGTCGCACGGGTGACGCCAAGGCGCTCGGCCGCTTGATCGGTCGTTAGAACCTCATCCTTGGCCCCGCTGCCGACGTGAGCCAGGACCAAGGTTGCGGCGGCCTGTGGATCGCGAGTGTGTTCCAGGTAGCGGTCGAACAGATTCCTGATCGTGGGATTCACGGGTAGCTCCAAAAGAAAACCCGGCCGAGTTGGCCGGGTTTGGGTTGGCCGCCAGGGGATAGCGGCCAAGTTTCAGACGGCGACAGCCGCGGTTTCAGCTTCAATCGGCGTCAATTCCAGGACGATGGAGTCTTCGGTTAATTCCGGCATGTCGGAACCGTCTCCCACATACACAAGCCTGCCGCCGCACTCTTCAGCGATGGCGGAAATCTCAGACAGCAGTTCTTCAGGTAGTCCAGCAATCATCAGTTTTCCCCTGTGGTTGTGGGCCAGGACATTCGGCCCTCGCTCTGATGACGTCACCGACCTTGCCTGATTACGCCGAAATCCGGGAATTCTTCTCGGCCCGCATCGCGCCGATCGTGACGGAGCACAACAGACCGTAGAACGCAGGCAGGTCGGCGCACTCCGGGGACCGTCGCATCGCTTCCGTGATCGTGGCTTCGATCCGCTGGGGATGATCGGCCAGTTGGCGCGTGACGTACTTGCGGGCGCGAGCTTCCGTGATGCCGTGGAACGACAGCCGGCGACTGACCTTGCCGACTTCGATCCGGGCTTCCCGAAGGAATGACGGCCATTTCTTCGTTCGGGAGAACCGCACAAGGGCCGGAGTCATCGGTTCGACTGTCGCGAAGAACTCCACGACGTCGGGCCTGATGGCTTCCGGGATTGAATGCCGATCGAAGATCGGAGACAGGGCAGCGGCCAATTGGGTCATTGTCAGCATCGTTGTAGCTCCAGGGTGAATGACGACCCGCAACGCTACAGCGAGTTGTCAATTCCCGAGCCAACAGATTTCTCAGTATCCCGCCAGCGTAAGGAGTATTTCGGCTAAACGTGTTGCCTTTTGGCAACGTCACTCAGCGCAAGTCATTGGTAGTGAACGAGGGCCGATTTTGAGGGCTGTTAAACGAAAAAGCCCGGCCAGTGATGGCCGGGCTTCGGTTCGTAGTCGATCAGAACGGGCTGATTGTTCCCTTACGCATCGCCCGCTTCAGGCTGCGGGCAATCGCTTCGGCTGTTTGGTGCGGAGCTTTCGAGCCGTCGACCTGAATGCTGACGTCGCCCATCGTGTTGTTCACGACGCCACCGTCATTGCGGTAGGTCGGTTCCATGCCGGCGTTCATCCGTTGCAGGTCAGAGAAGAACCTCCGACTTGCCCGCTGATTCACGACGAACTCGCCAGGCGTCAGCATCGCGGGGATCGTGTCAGTCCCGCGGGCTGCGCCGCCCTGCGCGTGATACGACAGGCCCCCAAGCGTTTTGTTCACCGGCAGCCGCGCCACGGCCTGCTCCAGGCGTGTCGCCGCATAGTCGGCCCCTCGCTTCAGAGCGTTCTCAATGTTTGTGGCGGCGTTGTTCGTTCCCTGAATGGCAGCCTCAAGCTGTTGCAGACGTGCAACCTGTCCAGGGTCGACGGTCGGCATGTCCGCAATCTGAAGGATGCGCTCCGTCACTCTCGACAGAGCTTCGATGTCGGGACTGAGACCGCCGCCGCTGCCGAAGATCGACCCGCCAAGCCCGTTTTCGAGTTGGGCCAGGGCTTCGACCGACTTGAACAAGTCCTGAACGTCGCCCTTCGTGACGTTCGTCGACTGCAACAGCGCTTCCGACTTCGTGCGGAACTCGTCAATCAGGCCCAGCGCTTTCTGCGCCGTGGGCTGATCCACCGTCAGCGATCGACTGAGCCAGTTCGCGAATCCGCCGGTGGAATCAAGCAACGCGCGAACTTCATCCTTCACGCCGGTGATGGCCTTCGTGCGATCCTGTTCGACCTGAGACATCGACGTGCGGAGCTTGTCCGCTTCAGCGACGGCCTTTGCGAGACCGGCCGACGCTTCATCCGGGCTTTTGAACGTCGTCCCGAGTGCGTTTTCCAGACCCGCAACGTCGAACTTCACGTTGAACTTGTAGTTGTCCAGGTTCTTCTGGACGGTGGTCGTCAACTCGTTGACCGCGCCTTCGACGTTGAAGCTGATCGGAAGCGGGTTCCGTTCCATGTCCTGCGCGAGCTTGGCCAGGCCGAGCGCGTCCGTGAGATTGATGTCAGATTTCGAGAACCCGGCCTTCAGGATGTTCTGCATCGCCGCTTCGCGAGCGGCGGCGCGTTTGGCCTGCTCCTGTGGATCAAGGCCGACTGTCGGCAGGTTGTCCAACAGTTCCTTCGCGCTGGCTTTGACGCTGTCGGTCAACTGTTGCTGTTTGGCCGTCTCAGCGTTCAGCGTATTCAGCCGGGCCGTCTGGAGACTCTGAAGCGACTTCTCAGCGTTGATCCGCTGATTGGTCAGCTTGTTGATCGTCGCCAGGGCCGTGTTCTCGGCCCCACGGTTGCCCGATGACTCGGCCAGGGACCGGGCTTGCTCGGCCCGGCGCTCGGCGGAATCGAACAGGCGCAGCGCTTCCTGAATCTGCTGATCGGTCTGCGCACTGCCCAGCGCCGTGGCGGCCTTGCGGGCGTCGGTGACGACCTTGGACAGGTTCCGGCTGATCTTCTCAGCGTCTCCCGCATCCCGCAGCGACTCATCGAACTTCCGATCGGACTTCGACTGAGTCAGATTGCGAACGCGCTGCTGTGACTGCTCCACAGCGTCGGCCGACTGTTTCGCGGCCTGCTCCAGTTCACGAACCAGACTCTCACGGGTTCCGATGAAGCGGTGCAGCGAATCCGTCGCGACGCTGATAAGCCGCTTTTCGCCCGCCATGATTTCATCATTGGCGGCATCGAAGGCCCGGACCTGTTCGCGACTTGCGTCCTGAATCAGTTTGACCAGCGTGTCAAAGGTTTGGCGCGAGGCGGCCAGGCGAATCCGTTCACCCTGAACGAACTTCTCGACGAACTGCTCATTGGCCTTGGTCAGCTTGTCCACAGCCTCAAAGCGGCTGTCGTCGAGAGCGTCTCCGATGAAGTTGCCCAGCGACAGCGCAGCGCCGATGCCCAGTCCCACCTTGCTCAGGTTGGTCAGCACTCCGGCTAGGGCGGTTCCCTGAACCACGGCAAGCCGGGTTGTGGCGACATAGGCCGCGGTCGCGGCCGTGACGGCGGCGATAGCGGGCGCGGCATTCTTCGCCGTGGCGATAATGTTCTCCGCGCCGCCGACGAACTTCAGCCCTTCGGCCGTGGTGTGCAACAGAGCTTCACCGACTTCGGTCGTCGCGATCTTGATCTCGTTTAGTTCTTTGGCGACGCGCTTCGCATCCGTCGAAGCGATGATTTCAAACCGCTGTTTGTTTAGGTCGGACGACGTGTCCCGGATGGCGGCGATGTTCTTGTTCAGAAGCTCCAGGTTGTCGCTGGCGGCGACCGACACGCCGTTGAGGGCGCGGACGTTGGGGAACAGTTGGGCCAGGGCCGTCGATGATCCGTCCGTGGTGCTGGCGACCTGTTTCAGAGCGTCGGCCAGGCCCACAGAGCGGATGAGGAATTCACCGCTCGGGACGTTCAGTTGCTCCAGCGCCCGTTTCATGGCGTCGGATGGCTTCGTGAAGGCCGACAACAGGCCGCTGACCTGCGTTGCCGCTTCCGATGCCTTCACGCCCCGGATCGTGAGCGTGGCCAACAGGCCGTTCAGTTCCTCAAACGTGACGCCAAGGTCAGCGCCGCGCGTGGAGACTCGGCCGAAAACGGTCGCGAGTTGCGCCCCTTCGATGTTGCCGACTTCGATTGTCTTGTTGAACTTCGACGCCAGTTCTTCGGCTCGGGACACGTCCAGGCCGTAGGCGTTGAGCGTTCCCGACAGCAGTTCAACAGCGGTGTTCTGTTGCGTGACGGTTCCGATGGCGAACTGGCTCGCGACCCGATTGAAATCGAGAAGCTCGGCCTTGGTCCCGCCAATCTGGTTCTGGAGTGCCTGATACAAGCCGGACGCAACTTCCAGTTGGTCGATGCCCAGCGCCTTCGACTGATCGGCGACAGAAGAGCCAATGTCACCGATGCCGCTGAACGTGTCGCCCGCGACGGTCGAGACCTTGGCCAACTCGATTTGAAGCTCAGCAGCACGGCCGGCCGCATCGACCATTGCTTGCTCAGTCAGCCGCAAGCCCTTGATGACAAGTTGGGTGTAGACGATGCGCGCGAGCAGAGCTGTGGACGTGGTCAGCCGAGAGACGGATTGTTCCATCCGGTCAGCGGCGGCCGTCGTGGCGTTGAACGAAGCCGGGGTTCCGCTGAATCGAGCGTTGAACTTGTCCAGAGCCGTTCCGAATCGAGTCAGCCGGCCGCTGACGTTCGACAGCGATTGCCCGAACTTCTCCAGATTGGAGATGCCATCGGCGACGTCGAAGCCGAGTACCTGTTTGATCTCTTCAGACATATCAGACCAACATCCCCGTGATCTTGAGCCGGCCGAGCTTCCACGGCTTGTCGGGCTTTGGTGTGGCAATCGACGCTTCGCGGGTGTCGATGCGATAGGTGCCAGGCGGGATGATTTCCCGATCCACCAGCACGTTGAGAATCGTCGCGGGGTCATTGACCCGCTTCCCGCTCAACAGACGAGCGGCTTTGTCGCGGATGCTGTCAGGCGCATTGGCCAGGCCGGTCGCGCGATATTCGATGATCGACCCTGCCGGCATCCGCGACGCCAGGTGATAGTCGAAGTCAAAACGGAAAGCCTCTTTGACGAACTGCTCAAACGCGGTGTGATGAATGATGAAAACGGCAAGCTGAATGGCGTTCAAAAGAAAGCTCCAGGGCGAAAGGGAAGAGGCGGCGACTTGAAATTGATCGTCCCGCCGATCAGTTCGGCGCGACGGGTGTCCAAGAGCTTGTGCATTTGATCGTCGGTCAATCGGTACCACTGGCCGGAGACTTCCACCGAAAGGCAGAAGCACCGGTAGCCCCGAAACTGCGGCGACGGAAACGAGCAATGGGAGATGCGGTAGCGCATGGTCAGGAAAGCTGGTAGCCGAATGGGCGATCGTTCAGCGGTGTGTCTGAGCGATCCTTGCGTGGTCTTGGTGGCGATACACGCCCCCGAACAGCGACGGCGACAGTGCCATCCGTGATGAGATGGCGAGCGTGAAGTTCCCTTTCACACTCGGCTTCGTATTTCGGAAGCGGTGGAACCGCCTCTTCGCGACAAAGAGCGTTGAAGAACTCTCTCACCGATGACTGGCCCGATTCCTTGTTCCGAAGAAATCGTTCAAGGTCGCGCTGCATCGTCTGCCTTTCAGGACCACGTTGATGCCGCTGTTGCCGTTCACTAGCCCGCGGTCATAAAGGGCCGTCAGCACTTCCCGGCCAGGAAGCAAAAACGCCCGAGTGATCTCAGGCGGCGGTTAGGAATCGTGTGAAGCTCAGATTGCCGCCGACTTGGCAGCGGTCGGCAATGAAGGCGTCGACCCATTCGTCGACGTTCATCGGCGGGCGATCGGCGTTCCGAGAATCGGATGCATGGCCAGGCCGCCGTCCGTGGTGAGCTTGCGATAACAGACGTTCTTGCCGTCCGGTGAGAGATACCCGTTCTTCGCCAGAATCTTCAGGCCCAAGTCGCGATTGGACCCGGAAGTCACCTTGTCCCCACGGTTCGTGAAGAACGCATCCAAAAGTTCGGGCGCGTGCGACGTGCCGGCGACAGTGTGAGCGATCAAAAAGTTCAGCAGTTCGTTTTCCATTGTTGGTCTCTTGTTAAAGGTGTGTCACCCCGCTGCCGTATGCTTCAAACGGCGGCGGGGACCGCGGGCGGACCCGCGGCGGAGTGTCAGGATTTCAGGCAGATGTTGGTCGTCGCATCGCCCTGTTTCGTGCCGATGCAGTGGCCAAGCTCGCGGAGTCGTCGGAAGTAGCGGTCGGTGGAAATGCCAGCGACGCCGCCGTAGACCTCGCGAACGTAGCTGTGGACGATCGCGAACGATGAGCCTTTGCCGGGTTGGGTACGGGCCTCAAGCCATCCATCGAATTCCATGCTGTTGGTGACGGTCATGCTTTCACCGTCTCGAAAAGTTTGACCAGTTCGTCATCGGTCTTGCCGGCTACAAGGTCGGCGGAGACGTTGAGCGTCTGGCCCTTGTGGTACAGGCGGAAGTAGGTCACGCCGCTGTCGTAGAACTTCAGGTGCGGACGATCCCACGGCTTGGCGGCCGGCTGCGCGATTTGTTCGGCGACGTTCTCCGAAGCCGCGAAGTTGATCGTCTCCACAGGTTGCTTATTGACGATGGCGGCGCTCAGCCCTTCGATGTTCTGCATCACGGCGGAGACGTCCAGGCGTGAGCGGAGCATCGCGCGTTGGTGCTGGATTTCGGGTCGGACCAAGGCGTCAACGCTCGGGTCGAACTTCGCGATGAACTCCAGGTCGTCCAGGCGCTTCACGGCATCCCGGTAGCCCTTTCCATTCCGAAGCTCGTTGCGGGTCGCTTCGACCTGCTGAGCGGCCAGACGACGGTCACTCTCGATTCGCATTTTCGTCGTCTCTGAGAGCTTGTCGTGTTCCTCTTGTTTCTCTTTCGCGCGGAGAGAATCGTTGATTCGCTGTTCAGGGCTGCGCGTATCGACAACCTTGTTCTCCGCCTCATGGCGTTGATGCTGGTTGACGGCCCGCTGGGTCTGCTGAGTCCTGTATTCGTCGCGCTCAGCTTCGTCATAGAACAGCGGCAGCTTGCGCGGCACGCCGTCGACAATCTCGCGTGGACTCAGTAGCTCTTGCTCGGGCAGACGACGACCCACATTGTTGGATCGGCCGGCCAGGACATTGGCGAGACAGAGCTTTGCCAGGGCGTCGGCCTTCAGCTTGGGAAGCTCGGCGGCTGTTCCCCTGTGCATCGTCGCACCGATGACCGTGGCTGTTTCGCCTTGGCTGGTTGTGGCGAGCATGTTTTCTGAGACGAATTCGTGAAGCATTTGATGTACCTGTTGTGTTCACCGCGCCGCCGGGCGCAGTGAATCCGTGAACTCCGCGCCGGCGGCGGTTGGTGTCAGCATTGGCCCGAATGGCGTGGGCTTGGTCGGGCAGTGCGCGAGTAGCTCGCGCTGCACTCGGCCGAGTCCCCAACGCTTGCGCTGGGCCTTGGTCATCTGCCGGCGAATGGAGTTCGCCGCGATCGCGACGAGCATGCCAGGGCCGGCGACACGATCGAAGATCGGGCGGAGTTCGTCGTGCATGTGTGCGGGCCGTCCGCCGAACACAAGGCGGACGGCGATCGTGGCTGTCGCCACGCTGGAAATGTACCCCCAGCGTTTTCGACGCTGAGTAACGAGCGGCGACACGCCGCGCGTGTAAGAGCCGCGCCGCCGGAACACATCGGCGGCGCGTAGCCGTGACCTACACAGGTCACGGAGTAAGATGGCCCCGGCGTGGTTCGTTCCACCGGGGCCGGCGTTATGCGGAGAGCCGGCAGCCGCTCGCGTGGAGACAGCCGCCGGTGAAAATCAGGCGATAGCCCAGTTCGGAGAGTGCGCCGACGACCTCGTCACGCCGCGGGCGGCCCGATGCCGGCAGGCGCTCGCGGATGCGGTCGATGATCTTCCAGACGGCGACGATCGAAGTCGCGTCGGCGGTGATGATTTCAGTGATGACGGTCTGCATCGGGTGAACTCAGTGGAGAAGTGTGTCCATCTCCTATTGAGGGCAAGAACAGGGGCGCTGTTCACAAAATTGGCAAATGGTTGGAGGCTGCGAAGAAATCGTTGCCTTGAGCGGTGTGGACGCGGCAGAGCAGACCGCAGCCGGCCGCCCGCAGCGAATAGGGCTCGGCAGAAAGGGCATGGCGGCACGACCGGTGCGACCGTCAAATTTGACCCCTCCCCTACGATCGGACCGGATCGCGGCGGCCAGGCGACGGGCTGCCCGTGGCCAGGATCAGTGACCAAATCGTGACAACGCGGGCGATCGCAAGACAGAACTCATTTCTTAGCAGAGCCTTACGGCGACGCGACTCACTGCTCAGTAGTCAGTAGCTCCGGTCTCGGGCGGGGTCCGGTTGTAGCAGTCGCGGCGGTCGGGAGGGTTACGCGGGCTTGTAGTGGTGGTGCTGGTTAGCGCGGCACCACCTGCTAACACGGCGGACAGTGTTCGCCAACCGCGCGCAAGTTATTTGGAGATATGGACTTGAAATAATACGCAAGCCAAATAGTGCCAATGAGTTGTGTTTAGCGTGGCGTCTCAGATTCGCGACAACGCGGTGTCGCTCAGGCATGACAACGCGGCATTCAGGATCGCGACACCGCGGCGGACGGACAATGACGCGGAAGACAACTCACGATTCACAGCCAGAGTTGTCCGGCCGCGGCGTCTATCCACAACGTCCAGGCTGGTCATGCTTTGCGAGTGACGCGGTAGACAAGTAGACAACTTTGTCTAGTTATCATCACTCTCATGGGAAGTTATCAATACAAGTTAAACTTTCCATAGGGGTAATGTAATCGAGACAAAGTTGTCTACTTGTCTACCCGCCGTGAAGCTCGGGACGCTGAAGGGCTGCGGGCTGCCACAGTGGGACAACTCTGCCACGACAGAGACTTGGCCCAGCCGCGTCAGGTCGACGTAAAGTCGTAGTTAGCAGTCGCTTCATAAGAGCCAGAGGGACAATGGGCTAACTTTGTCCCTTTTACATCACTCTCATGGAAAGATACAGCAGTAGATAACACTTCCATAGGGGTAATGTAAGAGGGCCAAAGTTAGCCCATTAGCCCACCTGAGTGCTGGTACGCGGTAATCAAAGCCTCTTAAACGGGCCGGCTGGCGACGACGTCCAGACCTACCAGCCACTTCCTCCAACGCAGCCTACGGGCCAGGTGGAAGCTCTGGCGCTGCCTTGATGAGTCGCTTCAACTTCTCGCGTGCGGCCTTCAACATCGCGGCGTCCGGCTCCGCGGCAACGGCTGAGAAGTACCCGTCGCCGAACCTGAGATGGTCGTCGACCTCCGCCGCGACGTCCGGGTCCAGGTCGGCCATCTCTTCGACCATGAAGTCGCGATCCCACAGGACGCGGTCCATGAAATACTCGACCAGCGGTTGCCAGTCTGAACCGTCATTGCAACTCGTCGCGGGCATCTCCTCGGGAGGATCGTCGGCCAGCGCGGCCTGAAGCGCCCAGCGCACGGACGACCGTTCGTCGATCTCGACCTCGAACCCGAGCATGAGTTCGAGTGAAGCGAACATCGCAGCGACCGTTCCTTCCCGAACGGCGTTCAGTTCCGGGCAAGGCACATTCTGGCGCACCAACGCTTCCGCCGTCTCGGCCAGAATCAGCACTTTCTGTTCAGCGGTCAGCCGATCGAAGACGGCGATTCCGGTCTCGGTTTCGTCGGTCTCATCATCGACATCGGCCTGAACCTGATCGAACAGGTAGTCAACACCGATGGCCAGGCAGCACCATTCGGCCGGCGTCAGAACTCGGTCGCCTGATTGCATCCGCCACATGTTATCCCTCTGAGAATCGCTGGCAGTGCATGGAACGTGCTCGTTCGATAGTTTGCTGGAATGTCGTCCTTTCGTGCTGCCGTGAACAGGGCCAACTGATGTTAGATGAGCAAGCGGGCAACCCGTCATTCTGGGCGGGACTGTGGGATCAGGCCAAAGGTATCGTCATCGGCACTGTCGGGACCGCGGCCGTTGGCGGAATCTACCTGTGGATCGTTGAGTCACGCCGTCGGATCAATTTCATCGCCGAAGATGTCTATTTCGGTCCGACACTCAATTTCAATCCATTCATGGCGCGGAACTATCCTTCTGAGGATTTGGTCAGTCTGGACTGCGAAGTCAGGTTCTTCAGCAACAAGACGCAAACCACCGGCCTGCACAATTTTCGGATGGAGTTCTGTCGCACGTCGTACATCGGTTCCGTCGTTGAGTTCACACTGCCCCGAGACAAGCTGCATCGAAACATCATGAAGAAAGAGGGACCGTTCTCATTGGAGACGCTGGAGCTACCACCGCGAGAATTTGTCAGCTTTAGTCTTCACACGATCATGCAGCGGGAAGACTGGCCTGCTCTGCGATCATGCGACAGCGCCCGGTTGGTTTGCGAAACACCAGAAGGAAAGACAAAGCGATTCGCGATCGGCCGCTTTCGGTTTCCCGACATGCCACCGGATGGAATCCGCGGGCTTCCTCTGATGTCCGTGGAAATCATTCCGCGTGAGCAGAATTGGATCATTCGAGCGCTTCGCCGATACGAAGGCCAGATGTTCTATGTGCCAAACCCGCCGCCGGATGACGTTCGATATTGGGCCGGACCAGCGTGGAGCAACGCGCCTCAACAGGCCGAAGTCTACAAGGATCAAGCGGATGCCCGTGCGGCTGGTGAAAAGGTGAAAATCTGGAACATCGTGCCGCCGGAATGGCTTGAGAAGGTAAAACGATGACTATGGCTCTGAAGTCGGTGCAGGTTGATCTTCCGCCATAGGTCACGGCAACTGTGGAAGGTTCTTGGACATAGCAATAAGTGAAGACGTCGGCCTGAAGATGCTCGCCTGTCGGGCGATGCTTCGTTCAATCCAGCTTGGCCACAGTGATCGGAAAGCCGCTTCTTCGACGCCAAGTTCTCGACAGAGTTCGGAGACCGCTTCTGCATCGGGCAACACGGATGAGATGATTCGGGTCATTGACCCCTTTCCACGCATGACGTCCATCAGGAAGGTTGGCGGAGCGGTGTGATTGTATCTGTCGATCTCAGTTTTGCCGCTCTTGATGAACGCTGCCATGTCGGCCAAGGTCGCCAGTAACGAGTAGCCGGAGAGTGCGAGCTTGAATCGTTCGACGTCGGGGAAGAAATGCGTCAGCCAACTTTGTTCTTCCCACAGTGCAAACAACAACGTCCAACTTTCGGCCAGGTGGTTGTCCAGACTCTTAACCCATCCCATCAACTGCGGACTCGCGTAGACCTCCTGATAGAACGTCGATCCGGCTTCTGCGGGAACCTTCGTGTGGAGCAATCGCAGCGCGGACGCCCGATGACCGTCAGCAGTGAGCATGGCACCGGCGAAGTGGCTGTAGATGAAGGCAAGGGTCTGAGGCGACTCGATAACCCAAACCGTTCCTGCGCCCTTCCAGCCCGGTATCTCGACAAAGTCAAACAGCAATCCTCGCTGGTCTGTCAGTCGATCTTTCTCTGAGGCGATGCCGAGCATCCCCAACAACATGAGTGGGGCCGCACGAACGCAAGCGTTCTTTAGTCGAGTGAAAAGTTCCTCGTCAGACTCGCATCGCTTGTCGGCATCGGTACTCCACTGGAGCAATGACGCGAAGACATCACGACGGGTGTTCTGCTGAAGTCGCTTCCAGCCGAGCAAATCATTTACACGAAGCAACTGTTCCGCTCTCGCGAAGACGTCTTCGATGTTCGCCGATGCGCTGACGCTGACCAGGGCCGGACCGTCCGCGATGCGGATTGGGGATTCGGTCAGAAAGGGATTCGGCCCAATCGCCGGCTTGACGAGCGCCGGAGCCTTCAAAATGTCGCGGGCCAGTTCCTCAAGGCTTGTTCGGTAACTGGAGTCGTCTCGAAAATCGACATAGCGCCGGGTCCGAGCGAAGATCGGAACGGAGTCACCATCACCCGCCCGCAGCGCACAGACGAATTTGTCGGTGGCGATTTGCTTCGCGATTTCACTGGTGATGACCAGACGTTCGTAGCCAACTCCGCCTTGCCCTTCGTTCGCCTTTTGGGCATAGGTCGGCGTGCAAATCAACAGAACACGATCCGCCTTCGTGATCCCCTGTTCCATGAACAGAGTCAATTCACTGCCGAGCGTTGTCGCCCATTGGTCGATCTCCGCATTGATGCCGTTTTTGCGCAGGTCCACGGCAAGTTGTGCGGCCCATCGCTTATGTTCAGGCGATTCGTGGGTGTACGAAATGAAGACTGTGGGCGGCCCGTTTGGAGCTTCGGTTGCGGCGGCCGGCACATCTTGATCTTGGCTCATTGTTCGTTACCAGAGTTGCGTTTCCTTAGCCGTCGTTGCCTTGGCGTCTCTACGATTCGTTCTTCATCTGAGTCGCCGTCGCAGATTTTCTTCAGTTGCCGCAAGAGCGTTCCCGGCGAGTAGAGAAGTTGTTGATTGTTCTCCAGGGCAATGGCCTGAGCAGCGGTCAACGTCACGCCAACGGTATTCTTTCGGCCGGCATCATCCGTTGTGACGACAACGAGGGCGGTCCCGCACTGGAAAGCGGCGTTGTCAAACTCTTTTGCCTTATCCGTCAACGTTGCAATGGCATTGGCCTGAATCTCGTTGATTTCGGCCTGCATTCGCTCCATGCCATGTAGTTCGGCGGCACGTTTCATCTTCCGGCCAACGTCCTTCATTTCTTCACTGGTCGCGATCTCCTTTGAGCGTGCGAACCATTTCTTGAACCATGATCCTTGCTGTGGCGGGAACTCATCGGCGACATCCAAGCCGAAGGCATCCAGTGTGTCATTGACGGCTCGTTCGACTTCGGCGACGGCTTCCGGGTCTTCACGATCGACATACACACGGACCGGCAGGAACCGGTGGATACGAACTTCATCCAGGTCGATCCCCATGCTTTGGACTGCAAAGATGGCATGAGCGTCAGCCTGAAGTTGCTGAGTTGATGCCGCCAGGTTAGACAGCCGCTCATCGAGACTTCGGTACGCTTCCCTCGGATATCCAGGTCGCACCGCTGCGAGATATCGCAGGAAGCGTCCTAAACCATCACGTTCGAATAGGGGGCCAAGGTCAAACAACTCTTCAAAGACGTAGGGCGGCGCGTCGTAGTCCGACACCAACAGCGCGGCAACGATTGCTTCCAATCGTTTGATTCGAGCACGCAGTTCATCTTCTGCCGCCACGGATGGTCTCCCGCAAAGACGCCCAATTGAGCCAAAGCAACTGGTTTTCGGCCGGCTACCAATATAGCCGGTGACGCCGTCCGATTCAGTGGATTCACGGCGCAAAACGGCGCGCCGCAAATGACCGAAACCCGGCCAGGATCGACCGGGTTTCGGCGCAAAAACGGCGCGGAATCAAGCCTGCTTGCGTCTCGACGCCTGTTCAGCGGCAGCCCTCATGTGATCCTGCTGCATCGACAGCTTTTGGTACGTCGACCAAATCATGTTGATGTTCACATGACCGGCCAGGGTCGCGACGGTCAGCGGTTCCACACCGTTCAGCAGCGCATTCGTGATCCAGGTATGCCGAACCGCGTAACAGCAGAACGCGAACCCGAGCTTCGCCCGGAGCTTCCGGCAGCGGCAGTTGAGCGCGAACGCCGTCCAGGCCGCGCCATCCGTGTTGCGGAACAACGGGCCTTCAGGATGCTTCACGGCCAGACGCTGGACGATGGCCAGGGCCTTGGCGTTCAGGACGATGACCCGCTGACGGCGCTTCCCCTTCGACTCGGCCCGCGGAAAGGTCAGCGTCCCGTTCTGGAAATGCCGCTTCTCGGCCGCCCGTATTTCCTGCGGACGTGCGCCGGTCTCTCGGGCGAACTCCACGAAGTCTTGGAACTCGCGATCGGGAATGGCCTTCAAGATGGCGTCAAGCTGAGCATCGGCCAGGTAGCACTCCCGCGGGCTGGCTGACGGCCGCTCGGCACCGTGGAGCGGGTTGCGCTCGATGATGCCCTGCTTGACCGCCCATGAGAACGGCCGAGTGACGGCGCGGACGCCACAATTCCCGGTCGTGCCGGTGTAGCTCCGCTTGTCGAGCCAGCGGGAAACGTGAAACGGCTTCAGGTCCGCGACCGTCAGCCGGTCGAGCATCGGTTTGAACGTGTCCAGGAAGAACCGGTAGAACTTGGTCGTCCTCCCGGCCTGATGATCTTCCGACCACGCCAGGAACCAGTCGATGATCTCCGCCGCGATCGGTGAGTCTACCCGTGGAGCGGCGCTCAGTTCGTGCCAGCGCTTCCAGGCTTCCGTCTTGTCGTGGCCAAGAGTGACCAGCTTGCCGTCGATGCGAACGGCCCACACGCCCCGCTGTCGCCTGTAGAAAGGCTTGTTCATCACTGTCTTCCCGGTCTGGTGAACCCTGTTTGGTCACTAAAATTAGTGACCAAAGAGTGACCCAACGCCGTTTTTTGGAGTCGGGTCGTCAGCGGGGCTTCGACACAAGTCAAAGCCCCGCCACAACCTAGGAAGAGTGCCCCCGCAAGGATTCGAACCTTGGACCTACTGATTAAGAGTCAGTTGCTCTACCAACTGAGCTACAGGGGCTGCAAATTGCTCAAGAGCGTTCAATCTAACGACTTGAGGAGACGTCCCAAAGGACCGGGTTCGCGAAAATCCGGTATCGGGTCCCGATTTGAGAACTCAAAAATCCTTCGCGTCGGGGCGGACATCAAACCCGCTGGATGTCCTCACGTCAAGCGTCCGGGCCGAGAATTGAGAGCGGGCCAGCCACTGAGCATCGGCCGTTTCGGATCGGAGGGGGGGCGCGGCGGACAGCTGTGTGGTCTGAAACGCGCCGATTGCGGTCCGGCCTGCTCGTGGCCGGACCTCGGAAACGTCGACTTCCGAGTCCAACACTTGCCGGAGGCGGCGCGTAGTGCAAGAAATTGCGCCTCTACCCAGAAAGGCTCGGCATGCTCCTGCTTCGGCGATGCGTCGCGATTCTCGCGTTTCCACTCTTCGCAGCCTCGATCGTGTCCGCAGACGACGTCCTGAGACCGATCTCGCAGGTGTGGACATTTGACCTCGATACCGGCGGCGCTGGGCCTGCAGGCTTCCGGACGGCCATCGGGACCTGGGTCGTTGCGAACGACGGTCCTGGGAAGGTGCTGCAGCAGACGGCAACCAGCGCGGATTCTGTTTTCAACCTGATCCTGCGACCGGACACGCTGCTCGAGAACCTGGAGGTTTCGGTCCGGCTGAAGGCCAGCGCGGGCGTCGTCGACCAGGGAGGCGGAATCGTCTGGCGGGCGAAGAACGCGAAGACATACTACGTGGCCCGGTTCAACCCGCTCGAAGACTCGTTCCGCGTCTACAAGGTTGTGGATGGAGTCCGCTCGCAACTCGGCAGCGTGAAAGTTCCAGGCGACAAGGAGTGGCACACTCTGCGGGTCACGATGAACGGAGCATCGATCGTTTGTACGCTCGACGGAGCACACGAGATGGCCGTCGAGGATCAGTCGATTCGCGGGTACGGACGTGTGGGGTTGTGGTCGAAGGCGGACGCACAGTCGTCGTTCGACGATTTCAAAGCAAGCGGGACCGGATACCTCGTTCCGCCGCCGGCGCCTCCGGCCGAGACGAAAGAATTCGAGATCCGTAACCAGCGGGCGTTTCTTGGCGGACAGGAAATCGATCTGTGGGGACTCCGGTGTGGCAATGCGTTCTACAGCGACGCGGTGACGGAACGGTTCGTCCGCAACTTTGACAACATGAACGCCCACGGCATCAATATGGTGGCCGCGTTCATCCAGGGGGTGAACGCCGGCTTCCCCGATGGCGACGCAGGATTCAACGGCTACTCGCGCCATGGCAAGCTGCTGCCCGAGACTGTGCGGCGCATCGAGTTTTTCGTTCGCGAGGCCGACAAACGCGGGATGGTCGTCATGCTCGGATGCATCACGCCCCGTAAGGACCAGGATTTCTACGATGAGGCCGACATGCAGGTGGCCCTCGAGGAGACCGCGAAGTTCCTGAAAGAAAAGAAGCTTCGGAACGTGTTCGTGAACCTGTGCGACGAGTTCAACCACGTGCAGCGGGCCGACCAGCCGCTGACTCGCGAGCCCGATGGGGCGGCGAAGAAGGCGAAGATGCAGGGGTGGTTCAAGGCGATCAACCCGGATGTCGAATGCGGAGTCGGCGCGCACTGGAAGGCCGACACGGGCGTGACCTATCCGGGGATGGACGTCTGCATCATCCAGAAAGGGGCGGCGATCCCGAAGGAAGGGTGGGTCATCAACGCCGAGCCGATCCGCGAAGACGATTTCAACAACGACGGCATCTTCAATGCCACGCACAAAGAGGCGATCTTCCGGAACTGCCGCAACTATCTCGATGCGCCGCACGCGGTGTTCATGTTCCACTCAGGGCACGTGCAGGGAATCACGAACTACAGCGGGACGGCGCCGCATGGAGAAATGGGGGGCTACGGAACGAGTCAATACGACCGCGGAATCCGGTTCTACTACGACTGGGTCCGCGACAACGTCGGCCGCTGGGAATATCCGCGGCACCTTCCGTCCGCCGAGTTCTCGATCGATGCGGGATCGCCGTGATGCCGCAGCCCTTGCGTCGACTGCGGTTCGCGCGGCCGGCCGTCCTTTCGGTTCTCCTCCTGCAGTCGGGCTTTGCTGCACCTCCGGCCCGGCTCCGGACCTGGGACTTCTCCGGCGATGAGCCGGGGGCGATGGCCCGGGGATTGAGTGTGGCGACCGGACGGTGGGAAGTCGGGACGGGCGAAGTTCTGTCGCAACGCGGCGAACGCCGGATGGATGCAAGCAACATCGCACTGGCGAATTCCACGAGCTATCGCGACGTCGAATTGACGGTCCGCCTCAAGGCCGTCACCGGCGAGACGGAGCAGGGGGGCGGCATGATCTGGAGGGCAAAAGATACGAACAACTTCTACGCCGTGCGCTACAACCCGCTGGTCCCACGGACGGGCCCGCGCCGCCCGAATCTGAAGCTGTACAAGATGGAATCCGGAAAGCTGACGCAGCTCGACCACGCGGACATCCCGGGGGGCGACCGCGAATGGCATACGCTGCGGGTGACGTCGATCGGCCCGCGGATCATCGGTGAACTCGATGGTGAACAACTGCTCGAAGCAGACGACGATACTTTTCTCGACGTGGGACAGGTCGGCCTGTGGACACGCGCGGACGCCGTCACCGACTTTGACGACTTCACCGTTCTCGCCCGATAGACACCATTTGCCGCGAAAGGAATCGATGAGCCGCCTTCTGTTTCGACTGCTGGTGCTCTGCGCCGCGTGCCGCTGTCCTACGGCGTACATCGAGGCCGGCGACCTGCTGCCACTGCCTGATCCGCCGACGCCGACGAAGGAGTTCGAAGTCCGCGGCAACAGCGCGTTTCTCGGCGGAAAGCCGGTTCGCCTGTGGGGACTGCGGTGCGTTCATGCCCTCCGCGACCGGGCGCTGACGGAACGCCTCGTCCGTAACCTCGACAGTTACACCGAGCATGGGATCAATCTCCTCTCGGTCTACCTCCAGGCCGCGCATGGCGGGTATCCGGACATCCAGGCAGGCGCGAACCCGTTCGGCGAATTCGGACTTCTGAATCCGGACTTTGCGTGGCGACTGGAATGGCTGGCGCGGGAGGCCGACCGCCGCGGGATGGTGCTCCTGATCGGAGTCATCACGCCGATCAAGGACCAGGAGCTTCGCGATGAGGAAGCGATTCGCAGGGCGATCGAGGAGACCGCGAGGTTTCTCGAAACACGGATGATCCGCAATGTGATCGTCGACCTGATGTACGAGTTCGATCATCCGACACGTATCGCGCACGAGGGTTTTCGGGAGCCTGGCGGTTCGACGAAGAAATCGGTCGCGGCCAACTGGTTTCATGCGGTGGCGCCGGGCATCAAGGCGGGAGTGACCACCGAAACGCATTCGAGCTCGTCGAAGGAATTTGCAGGAATGGACCTGCATCTCATCCAGAAAGAGGACCCGATTCCAGCGAACGGGTACGCCCTCAACATCGAGTCACTGAGGAGGGACGTGTTCGGGCAGGACGGCATCTTCACACCCGAACAGAAAGCGTCCCTCATCGCGGAATGGGACCGCTACCGTGCCGCGCCGAATGTGGGGTACGTCCTCAACACGTCGTACACGCAGTCGATTGGCGGGCCGAGTGGAACGGGTCCGCACTTCGAAATGGGAGGGTATGGAACCGGCCCGCACGATCGCGGAATCCGCTTCTACTTCGAATGGCTGCAGAGCCACGTGGGACGCTACGAGTACCCCGACCACATCGTGAAGTAGCGGCTCAGGAGTCCGCACAGCGGGGTGACGTGTCGACGCGGTACTCTTCGACGACTTCGCCGCCGATCAGGTGCTTCTGGATGATCTGCTCAAGGACCTCGGGCGTGCAGGAGTGGTACCAGACGCCATCGGGGTAAACGACGGCGATCGGGCCCTGAAGGCAGATCTGCAGGCAGTTGGCCTTCGATCGACAGACGCCCTGATTCGCCAGCCCCAATTCCTTTAATCGCGCTTTCAGATAATCCCACGATCTGAGCCCGGCCTCCTTATCGCAGCACTTGGGCTTCGTCTGGTCGGCGCAGAGAAAGATGTGGCGTTCGATCCGATCGATCTTGAGATCGAGCACCTTCTGACGCAGTTCATCGGACATCGCTGAGCTTCACTTTCCAATACAGAACCGGCTGAAGATGCGGTCCAGCAGGTCGTCGGTATAAACGACTCCGGCGATCTCGCCGAGCGATTCCAGGCCGCGACGGAGTTCAAAGGCGACGAGTTCTTCTCCCCCGCGGCTTCGCGAGAATTCGGCTGCGCGCTCGAGCGCCTCGCTCGCGAGGTCCAGGCTTTCCGTACAACGGGCCAGCGTCGTGGAGAGGAGTTCGCCCCGGTCGCCGCCGGTCGCCAGCCGGGCCCTGAGTAACGTCCGCAACTGGTTGAGACCGACTCCCCCGGCGACGCTGACGGAAAGCGCCCCGCGACCGCGCTCCGGCGCGAGATCGATCTTGGTGGTCACTTCGAGGAGTTCGCGGTGACGGGCGACGAACGTCTGTCGGACGGCGTGGTCCTGGTGATGTTCTTCCGCGGTCGCATCGGCGGCGATGCACCAGAGAATGAGGTCCGCCTGTTCGAGTCGCTCCCGGCGGGCCCGCTGGGCATCGGAGGAGATGGCATCGGTTCCCTCTTCGGCTCCCGCGGTGTCGACCAGTTCGATGGGAACGCCGTCGAACTCGATGGGGGCGATCAGCCAATCCCGCGTCGTCCCGGCGACCGGCGAAACGACCGCCGCACTGCGGCCGATCAGGGCGTTGAAGAGAGTGCTCTTGCCTGCGTTCGGAAGACCGGCCAGAACCACGGACTTACGCCCTGTGGTCTGACCCCGCGCGCGGGAATGCTCCTTGAGCTGCGACAGCCATTCGACAGCCTGGTTGAGTCGCGCGGTCATCGCTTCCCGATCGACGAACTCGATGTCCTCCTCCACGAAGTCGAGGCCGGCCTCGAGGTCGGCGAGGTCAATGAGCAACTGTTCGCGGAGGGCCCGCATATGTGCGGAAACGCCGCCGGCGAGTTGGGTGAGCGCCTGCTGCAGCTGAGTCGTCGAATCGGCGTCGATCACTCCGAGGACGGCCTCCGCCTGGACAAGATCAATCTTGCCCGCCAGGAACGCACGGAGGGTGAATTCGCCGGGGCAGGCGACACGCGCGCCCCGGTCGACGAGGTCCTGGACGATGGCGTTCAGAATCGGTGGTGAGCCAATCGTGTGGATCTCGATGGTAGGCTGGCCGGTGTAGCTACGATGGTCGGGCCAGACACACACAGCCGCCGGCAACGGCGTCGACAGGCCGTCAACCTGAAGCAGCGCTTCAAAGCGGGTTGCCCGGCCGAAATGGAGTGCGCCGTCGGACACCGGAACCATCCCCGCGACGACAGACTGGACTCCGGGCCCGCTGGCTCGCACGATGCCTCGGCGGCCGGGACCGGGCGCGGAAGCCACGGCAGCAATCACGTCGTCCAGTAACCACATCGACTCGTTCACCCACCCGGCCGCGACCCGTCAGGGGCGCCCCCTGCACACGATTCCCTGATGATCGCACAAATCATCACCTTCGTCGCGACACTCGCGACCACTTGGTTGGTCGTCGTGCTCCAGCCTGCCGTGTGTGGAACCACCCTGACAACGGCCTGGATGTGGGCAGTGACCGCCTCAGTGAGTTGGGCGGTTGCGGCAGGAGCGTCCGTGATGATGGGCCCAGGGGCCTCGGCGGTCGGGCAGCTGTGGTATGTCGCCGCCGTGCTGACGCTGTGTCCGTGGATCGCTGTCCTCGGAGCGCGCCGGCCGACGGTCCGTGTCTGGAACGGGTTCGTAATCGTTCCGCTGATCGCGGTCCTGTTGTGGCCGGTCGCCCTCTGCTGGATGCCCCGCGGTCCCGATCGACTGATCCTGGAGACGCCTCACCTGGTCGGGTTCGGCCTGGTGCTGGTCATGGGGACGGGAAACTTCCTCGGAACGCGTTTCGTTCTGATCGCGCTCATGACGATGATTGCCGAGATCCTGCTGATCGTCTCTCTCGGAAAAGATCCAGG
Organism: Caulifigura coniformis; assembly: GCF_007745175.1. Lineage (GTDB taxonomy): Bacteria > Planctomycetota > Planctomycetia > Planctomycetales > Planctomycetaceae > Caulifigura > Caulifigura coniformis. The sequence continues at coordinate 2,015,296 of NZ_CP036271.1, forward strand.
TGGGGCGAATGCTGCCGCGTATCGCGTGATCGCGGTCGCACTCGTGATGCTCCCGATTGCCTCGGCGATCATGAACGTGCGTCCTCGAGCGATCGGCCCGAGGACCTGGAACGACGTGTGGAACGATTTCCGCGACCGGTTCGGGATTGTGTGGGCCAACCGACTTGCCGATCGCGTCAACGCCGAAGCACGCAAGGAAAACTGGGACGTTCGCCTCCAGCCTCAGGGCTTTGTCTCGACCACGCCGGGAGCGGCTGTGAACTTCTCAGCCCACTGGCGACAGATTGACCACACTTTGCGGTGGCTGCTGAGGCGTTTCGTGGACGACGAGTGGATCAATTGCCGCGTTCCGTCTCAGGTAGTGCCCGGGCTGAATGACGGCGGGTCGCTCGCGGGGAAGGACTCCATCGACGCCTCGTCGACCCTGTCATAGTCGTCGTCGGTTTTGGGAGTCGCCGTCGCCCGCATCGACTGCACCGCCCGGTAGGCGAGCCAGCAGGCGGCGACGCCTGACGCCGCGAGGATCAGCATGCCCGCCGAGCGAACAGCGCAGTCCTCGTTTTTCTCCTGAAATACGGTCCGGGAGCGGACTTGGCGAAAACGGTCCGCTGCCTCGGCGGCCGCGTTTTGGGCCTGTTCTCGAAGATCTGCGAGCATGGGCGTGGTCCTGTGAAGGAGAAATCGTTCTGGTTTTCGGGTGGGTCGCGACAGTGCAGTTGGCGCGCCCGGACCAGAAAATTCCGGGAGGAGACTCTTTGACGCCTCCGTGGCGGCGAGTTAAGGTGGCGTCCGGAATGCGGTCGAAGCAGTGCTGCCTCACCGACCTTCCAAGCCGAGAGAGTGCGCTGGCGTCAGCCACGATCACAATTCCCTCGGCTCCGCTGTGAATTGCCACCATTCCCCCCGCGTTCCTGGAACGGACGCAACCGGTTCGAGCCATCGAATTGCCTCGCGACCGCTGTCATCTGTGAATGTTTTCGGGCATCCGCAGGTTTCATCGCTGAGGTCGTTTGAATGTCGCAGGCAGTTTCTGCTTCCGGTTCGATCAATGGGCATGCGCCCCACTCAAAGGGGCTTGCGAAGTCTCCCACGGGTATCGCCGGACTGGATGAAATCACCGGTGGTGGCGTTCCGCAGGGGCGTACCACGCTCGTCTGCGGCAGCGCCGGCTGCGGCAAGACACTCTTCGCGATGGAGTTCCTCGTCCGCGGCGCGACGCAGTTCGGAGAGCCGGGCGTCTGCATGACGTTCGAGGAAACCGGCGACGACCTCACGAAGAACATCCGCTCGCTCGGCTTCGATCTCGATGACCTCGTCGCAGCCCGGAAGGTCATGGTCGACTTCGTCAAAGTTGAACGGAGCGAGATCGATGAAGCGGGGGAATACAACCTGGACGGGCTGTTCATCCGGCTCGGGCTGGCGATCGACGCGATCGGCGCCAAACGCGTCGTGCTGGACACTCTCGAGGCACTCTTCTCCGGCTTCAGCAATCAGTCGGTGTTGCGTTCGGAACTGCGGCGGCTGTTCGGCTGGCTGAAGGAAAAGGGGGTCACAGCTGTCATCACCGGCGAGCGCGGGGACGGCCAGCTCACGCGGCAGGGGCTCGAAGAATACGTCTCCGACTGCGTCATTCTCCTCGATCACCGGGTGAATGATCAGGTGTCGACGCGGCGTCTGCGGATCGTGAAGTACCGCGGTACCAGCCACGGCACGAACGAGTACCCATTCCTGATCGATGAAGAAGGAATCTCGGTCGTGCCGCTGTCGTCGCTCGGCATGGGAGGTCTGGCTTCGGAGGAACGGATTTCTTCCGGCATCCCGCGTCTGGACGAGATGCTCGGCGGCAAGGGCTTCTTTCGCGGCTCGAGCGTCCTGATTTCGGGAACCGCCGGCACGGGCAAGTCGAGCCTCCTGGCCTCCGCGGCGGTCGCTTCCTGCGAGCGCGGCGAGCGGGTGCTCTATTTCGCCCTGGAGGAATCCGAGCAGCAGGTCTGCCGGAACATGGCGTCGATCGGCCTGAACCTGAAGAAGTGGGTCGACAACGGCTTGCTCAAGTTCCACGCCACGCGTCCGGGCCTGCACGGGTTGGAAATGCACCTCGCCACGATGCACAAGCTCGTGCGGACGCACCAGCCGGCAATGGTCGTCGTCGACCCAATCAGCGGCCTCATCGGCGCGGGCACGCGGGGCGAAGCGGCCGCCATGCTGGTCAGGTTGATTGATTTTCTGAAAGCAAGCGAGATCACGGCGATCTGCTCGAACCTGACTTCCGGCGACGACGTGATGGAAGGAACCGATCTCGGTCTATCATCGATCGTCGACACTTGGATCCTTTTGCGCGATATCGAGCTGGCAGGAGAGCGGAACCGCGGCCTGTATGTGCTGAAATCCCGCGGCATGGCGCATTCCAACCAGATTCGTGAATTTCTCCTGACCAGCCACGGGATCGACCTTCTCGACGTGTACGTGGGGCAGGAGGGAGTATTGACGGGATCGATGAGGCTGGCCCAGGAAGCGCGAGAGAAGGCCAAGGCGGCAGTGGATCGGGAAGAAGCCGAGCGACTGGCTCGAGCGCGGCAGCGGAAAAAGCTGGCGATTGAAGCCCAGATCGCCGCCCTGCAGCTGGAACTGCAGCACACCTCGGAAGATGACCAGGTGCTGGCCGCAAACGAAGTGGCCCGTGTTCAGGGACTGGCGGACGACCGGAAAAGGATGTCGGCCAGCCGCCAGGCAGACGCGAAGCCCGCCGCACGCGTCAGGAAGTCGAGCGGAAAGGAACGCAAATCATGACTGCCATTGACGATCAAGCTGGTGAAACCATCGAGCTGGATCCAGACGTCTGGGATCTTCGGCTGTACATCGCCGGGCAGACCGAGAAGTCGGTCGCCGCGATCGAAAACCTGCGCCGGATCTGTGACGAGCACCTGCCAGGCAAGTATAAAGTGGAGGTCATTGACCTGCTGCAGAATCCGCAGTTGGCCAGCGGTGACCAGATCGTGGCGATCCCGACGCTTGTGAGAAAACTGCCGAATCCGGTGAAACGCATCATCGGCGACCTGTCGAACACCGAACGGACGCTGGTCGGCCTGCAGCTCCGTGCGCGTCAAAGCTGAGAATTGATGACATGCCGTCGCAGGACGTTGCCGGGGCCGCTTCCAATAATGAGACGGCTCGACTGCGCGCCGAGGTGGCATCGCTCAGGCTGAAGCTTGCCGAAACGACCGAGCGGCTCGAGGTCGCGGAGTCGACGGTGCACGCGATCCGTGCCGGAGAAGTCGACGCCGTCGTCGTCCAGGACCAGGACCATTCCCGCGTCTTCACGCTGGCAGCCCCCGAGAAGTTCTATCTGCAGCTGGCCCAGGAATTGGCGAACGTCGGCACCTGGGATCTCGACTTTCAGACCGGCCAGATCACGCTGTCGGCCGGGCAGAAGCAGTTTTTCGGTCTCGACGAATCCGGCCCCGCGTCCATGGACGACCTCTGGCCGCGAATCGCCGAAGAGGATCGTGAGCGAATCCAGCAGAAGTTTGAAGAAGCGCGGAACTCGGGCTCACTCCACTTCTACCAGGAGTTTCGAGTCGTTGGAGTCGACGATTCGGTCCGCTGGCTGGCGGCCAAGGGGACCGTGATCAACGGGCCGCACGGCGAGCGGGTCCGTTTGGTCGGCATCAACATCGACATCACCGAGCGAAAGGCGATTGAACAGGCGCTGTTCGAAAGCGAAAAGGCGTTCCGCGAACTGGCGGATTCGATGCCTCAGATCGTCTGGATGGCCCGGCCTGATGGAAGCGTCGAGTACTTCAACCGCCGCTGGTACGAGTTCACTGGCGAGCCCGACGCCGTCGCCTCCCGTGAACTCCGGCTGGGCGTGGTCCATCCTGACGATCGCGCGCGGGCGCAGGCCGCCTGGGACACGGCCGTTCGCACCGAAGCCCCGCTTCAGGTCGAATATCGCTTTCGTGAATCGACGACGGGCCGCTATCGCTGGCATCTCGGACGGGCGCTTCCGATCCGCGACGAGGCAGGCCGCGTCCGGCGATGGTTCGGAACGGCCACAGACATTCACGACCAGAAAATCCTCCAGGACACGCTGCGCGAGGCCGACCATCGCAAGGACCAGTTCCTCGCCATGCTCGCGCATGAGCTGCGCAATCCACTCTCGCCGCTGATGATTGCCGCGGACCTGATCGCGGCCGAGAGCTCGATCTCGCCTCACATCCGTGAGATGGCTGAGGTCATGGCGCGGCAGACGACCCAGCTCAAACGGCTGATCGACGACCTGCTGGACGTTTCCCGGATCACCACCGGCCGACTCGAGCTCCGACGCGATCGGGTCGACCTCCGAGAAGCGATCGACGCGGCCCTGGATGTCAGCCGTCCACTGATCGATTCTTCCGGACACACCCTGAACGTCTGGTATCCCCCGGAGCCGGTGTTCATCGAAGGCGACAAGGTGCGGCTGACTCAGGTGGTCGGCAACCTGCTGATCAACGCAGCCAAGTACACTCCTGCGGCCGGCCAGATCGATCTGACCGTCGTGACGGAGAACTCCCGGGTGGTGATCACCGTTGCGGACAATGGAATCGGCATTCCCAAAGCGATGCTGTCTCATGTGTTCGACCTCTTCACGCAGGTCGACAGCTCGACGACTCGGTCGCAGAGCGGCCTCGGCATCGGCCTGACGCTCGTCCGCACGCTGGTCGAGATGCATGGCGGCGAAGTCTCGGCGCAGAGCGAAGGGCATGGGTCCGGCAGCCGCTTCGTCGTGAGTCTACCCGCGATGGACGCGGCTGGAGGTCAGCTGCGGTCCGGCCCGAGCGCTGAGGGGAAGGCCACTTCCCGCCGCCGGGTCCTCATCATCGACGACAACCAGTCGGCCTCGTACCTCCTGGGCAAGCTGCTCTCCAAGCTGGAACAGGATGTCCGCGTCGAGCAATCCGCGACCCAGGCGCTGCAGTGCCTGGACGAGTTCCGCCCTGACATCGTCATCTCGGACATCGCAATGCCGGACGTCTCCGGGCACGAGTTGGCGCGGCGGATCCGAAACACGTCACTGGTGAGGCAACCGATCCTCGTCGCGCTGACCGGCTACGGCCAGGAGGACGACCGCCAGGCCAGCATGGCGGCAGGCTTCGACATGCACATCACCAAGCCAATCGATATCGCGACTCTGAAGGCGATCCTGCAGACGCATTGACGAAAGGCGGCCGCCTCAGGGAAGGCCGTTCAGCTTCCGGAGAATCCACTCCGTCGAGAGCAACGCGAGCAGAATCGCCAGCACGCCCCAGTGGTTCCAGACTGTCAGCTGCTGGTGCTCGCTCACCGACTCCGTCGAGCGGTCAAAGAGCTTCGGCAGCTCACGGACATCGCCCGCTTCGAACAATCTCCCGTTGCTCGCACGGGCGACTTCCGCCAGCCATTCCCTGTTGGCGCTGACGTCGGCCAGTTCGGGCGTCAGGCGCTCGGTAACCAGCAGCTCGGCCTGGATTGGAATGTCCCCCAGCGGAACCCCGTCCGCTTCGAGGCGGACCCGGTACTCGCCCGCTTTCAGCCGCGACACCCGGCCTTCGAAGACGATCGCGCGTCCATCGGTCGGCTTGAGTTCAATCACGGCCGCTTCTTCTTCAGCGTCGCCATTGATCCGCATGACACGGGCACGAGCCTTCAGTTCCGGATGCTTTCGCAGGAACTTCGCGTCCCAGCGGGCCCGGACCACCGTTTCCTCGTCGGGATTGATGCTCGGCCGGTCGACACCGAAGCGAACAAATTCGTTGCCAGCCGCCGATTTGAAATCCGCGGCCCAGCGCGCGAGCTGACCCCAGAATCGATGGTGGTACGCGTCACCGACGCCATATCTCCAGCGCCAGGTGCTGTCGACGCCCAGCCACACCACCTGGCCTGCCCCGACATACTGCTGGGCGAACAAGGCGTGCTCGCGATCCCAGTTCGGTCCCGGCTGTCCGCGGGGAGGCATGGCGGAAGCCCACACCGTCGCCCCCGGCTTGGCCATGCCGACGAGCCCCCAGGAATGCCCCGGCAGGTTCTCCCACACGTCGCGGTTTTCCTCGTCCGTCTGCGCCAGCCGCAGAACGTCGAAGGCCTCTCCATCGGGAGAAACATGCCAGCGGAAGCCGCGATCGCGGGGAGCGGCGATGCCGCTCGCGGGATCGACGGTGTACGGTTCGAGATCGACGACCGGCAGCAGCGACTGCACGATTTCGGAACGATGCTTCAGCGGAAAATCTCGCTGGCCGGCGGCGAGAATCAACGTCCCGCCTTCCTCCCGGACATACCGGTCGAGCCAGCGCCACACCTCGTCCGTCACCTGCTGCGGCGGAACGTCTCCCACGATCACCAGGTCGAATCTGGCGAATGGCGACTCGGCAGCCGGCCGGACGTCCTCGGGGAGTGTCAGGGCCCTCGGGAAGAATGGCTCGGGCAGCAGACCCATGTAGGGCTGGCGGAAGACGACAGCCTCCACCTTGACTCGTTCGTCGCGGTGCAGTGCCGACTCCAGATAACGGAACTCCCACCGCGGCTCGCCATCGAGGATCAGGATACTCGCCTGGTCGTCGACGATCTGCATGCTGAACTGCCGCTCGTTATTGTCGTCCCGCGTCTCGCCAGGCTGCACGACCGCCGCCAGCTTGTAGCGCCGACGACCGACTTCGTCGGCATCGAGCGTGAACTCGACATCGGTCGTCGGCCCCGTCGGCCGAAGCGTCTTGCGCTGGGGCTCCATATCGGGCTTGTCGAGTCGGGTCAGCTCCACGACGACATCCGTGTCTGCAAATCCAGCCGTGCGCAACGTCGCACGAACGACCGGTTTGTCGTTGAGAAACGCCGACGGAGGGGAATCGAGGACCGCCACGGCAAGGTCCTTCGGTTTGTGCCCTGATCCAATCAGAACAGGATAGACGGGGGTTGAGATCGCGGGAGCACTGGTAGTCTCCTGCTGAGCCCTCTGCTCCGTGCTGTTGCGTCCGTCGGTCAGCACGACGATCCCCTCCAGCTTGCCTCGGCCCGAATGGGCCGCGGCCGAAGTGATCGCCTGCACAAGGTCCGTCTCTTCGGGCTTGAGAAGCCTCGGCGGCTGCTTCAGCGTGTTGCCGAGAGTCGCTGGATCAGCATCAATCGTGTTGCCGCCGAAGACGACGAGATCGACGGCGACATTGCCTTCGAGCTGACGCAACAGCCCTTCGCGCCCGGGCCCGAGAAGTCGCTGCACCAGGTCTTTGCGGGTGAAGCCGTCCAGTTCCTTGAGCAGGCCCTCGACGTTCTGCCGGCGGGCCTCGGAGAGGAGGCGTCGCTTTTCGGCGTCGGGCTCTTCGTCGGAAGTCGCCCACTCCGGAGACTCTCCCTTGTCGTAGGCGGCGATCCATCTCTCGAGGCGCTGATCGCTGTCCGAGTTTCCGATCAGGCCGATGGCCCGGGCCCAGGCAAGCTTTTCCGCCTTCGTCGACTGCAGGTCGATCGTGTCCATGCTGACCGAACCGTCGACCGCGACCACCACCCGGCCCGATCGTTCAGCAGAGGTCATCCACGCCATCACCGGTTCGAGGAGGACGAGGAACAGGCAGGCGACGGCCGCGAGCCGCAGCGAAAGCAGGGTAACACCGAGCTTCCGCGAGATCAGCTTGCGCTCGTAGGAATGCAGCAGGACGATGAGCCCGCACGCCGCGAGGACACATACGATCAGAAATGCCATCCACCAGGGGGAATCAGCGCCTTGCCAGAAAAGTCGGCGGACGGTCATCAGGAGGACGGACGAGGGGGCCCGAAGTCGCAGTTCAGGACGAAACTCGAGGATTCACAGGGACGATTCTAGTCTTGGCTGGACCGGAACGCGCTAGTCTTCCGGCCCCGTTCCGCAGAGGGCAGGGCGGCAGTCGCCCGCGCGCGGGCGGGGCTGTGGCTTGCGGGAGCGTCTTTCCCGAAGCATAAACTCTTTGACCCCCGAGGCGGCCTGCAACGTTTGGATCGTATTGTGGACACCACCCCGACGAATCTTCCGCTTGCAGAAATGCTGCGCATCATGGACGTAGCGCGCACGCTGCGCCAGGAACGGGAGATCGCGCGTGAGCAGTTCAACCGCGAGGAAGCGCGGGCCCTGCTTCGTGAGCGGCTGAAAGCGTCGACCGAGATCACCGGCAGCCACGTCACCGAGGAAGAGATCGACGCAGCCATCGAGTCGTACTTCAACAACCTGCACACCTTTCACGATCCACCGTGGGGAGTGCAGGTGTTTCTCGCCAACCTGTATGTGAGACGAGTCCAGGTGCTAATCATCGGAATCATCACCCTCGTGCTGATCACAGGCCTGTGGCTCCTTGCAGGACGGGAATCATGATCCAGCCCGCCAACGGCGATTCCGGTGCAACGTCGGCCCAACTCCGCATGCAGACGCGCACCATACAGATCGTCGTCGCCGCATTGATCACCGGCGTCGTCACATTCGCAGGATTCCTTGCAGTTTCGGGAGAATTCCAGAAACCTCCGCGAGGCCAAACCCTCAGTTATGTCGCGGTCGCCTTTGGCGCGCTGGCGGCCGTGTTGCATGTAGTGGTCCCGGCCGCAATCGAGCGGACGTCCCTGGCCAAACAGGGCGTCGGGGCCGGACCCGAAATGTTGATGGGCACCCTTTTCACCCGCACGATTGTGGCCTGCGCCATCCTCGAAGGCGCCGCGTTCTTCTCGCTGGTCGCCTTTCAGACCGAGCACCAGCTCTGGGTGCTCGGCGTCACCGCCGTGCTGCTCCTGCTCATGATCGCGCAGTTCCCGACCGCAACTCGCATCGAGCATTGGCTGGAAACGCGAATGATGGAACAGGCGACCGACAGGCGCTGACCCCGCATTCAGGAATGCGGCCGGACCTCCCCGCACCGCGGAAGGAAAACCGTCGACGGAAATGCAAACCGGGCCGGGGATCCCAAAGATCCCCGGCCCGGTTCAGTTCAGTCGCTTCCGACGGGATTCTCTACGTGAGTTCCACCCGGCCGTCGTTGTGCCGGCGCAGGCCTGCGGCAACGCCGTCCGTCGGATTCGCCAGCACGTGCAGCTTGAGCGGTTCGCCGCAGGCGACACCTTCCAGCGTGATGCGTGAGGCATCGGGCGCCGCGTCATCCGCACCCGGCCTGGAGGTCCAGTCCATCGAGTCCACACGGTCAAACCGCCGCATCAGCCCCAGCAGGTTGAGTTCGAAACCCGTGGGCTGCACTTTTCCGTCCAGCGCCCCGCCGACGATTTCACTCGCCCCCAGGAAGAGCGACGCCTCCCACCCCTGCTCCGTGAGCCGGCATTCGTAACCGGCCCGCGCGGTGTCGCTGGTGGGATTGAAGTCGTCGGCCGCTTCGCACAGGAGTTCTTTAAGCCACTCCGGCACATTCAGTCGGCGAGCGGGTCGGCCCTTGATCTCCAGCTCGCGGATGAGGTGCCGGACCGCCAGATGTGATTGAAACAACGGAACAACTCCCAGCGATGAATGGCCCCCTGAAACCCGCTGCTCCGTTGGCGGCTCGGGGCGACTGTTAACGTCCGTCCGGAACGTCCTGATCTGTCATACGTGCTTGATGGCGTCCGTCACATCAACCCGGCCTGCTTCGGCCGGCCCACGATCGGGACGCCCCATTTCATCGGGAGGACGACCGCCAAAACGGTGATCGATTTCCCCGGGTCGTGGGCGCGCCTGCGAAGTTTCGCCAACGCGCAGATCTTGCCACTCGTGCGGGGGCCCGGCGGTCGCGGCGTTCCACTGGTAACAGTTGTTCCGCCAGCGCTGCCCAGAAGCGCGCAACCCTGAACGTAATACGAACGAACCGTATCAACGAACCACAGGGACGGAGGGGCTCATGGGCAGGATGGGGGAAATGTCGAATTCCAGACGGTTTGCGCTCAACGGCGCGGATCTCAGGAAACTGGGGACGGGTTTGATGATTGCGCTCGTCGGTGCAGTCGCAACGTTCCTGTCGGAGGTGGCCACGTCGCTCGATTTCGGCATCTGGTCGCCGTTCGTGTCGATGGGGCTCAGCGTGCTGGTCAACGCGATCCGCAAGTGGATCACTGACAACTCGCCTCCCCCCGCCGCCAGCGCTGCGGCGTCACGACGGAAGCGACCGCGAAAATCCGCCGGCTGGACCATCGGGTCGGTCATTCTTGTCCTGACAGTGCTGACCGTCGGACTGATCAGCCTGGTCGCCCTCGTGGGATCGTTCGACGGCGAGCCCGATCAGACGACGCCGGACAACGTTCCGGCCGCCGATCTCGATGCCGTGACGCGGACATTCGTGCTGCAGCGGCAGTTATTCGCACGCGTCTGCCTGGAAGCGGCGAAGCGGGAGCGGGCCGGGCTGATCTCAAGCGAAGAGGAAGAGAACGCGTGGTGCGAACCGCGCTGGGCGGCGGCACGCTCGGAGGCCTTCGGCACGCTCGCCGAATCGCGCGATCGCCAACTGCGTGACGGATGGACGCCCGCCGCGTCGGCCGCCGGACTCGAGGCCTGGGCCGTCGCTGCCGATCCTTCGCTTGCCGCGGAGGTGACTGGCCGATGAGCACTCTCAAACACGGCTATCGCCCGGATCTGGAAGACGTGTCCCACCTCGTGGCCACTTCAAGGCCGAGGGACTGGACGCAGCTTTACTCGGCGTCATGCGACCGGCCGCTCGATGAGAAGATCCGCGAGGCGATCAAGTCGCGGATCGTCGTCGAGGGGCAGGGGCGCACCAATTCCTGTGGAGGACACGCTGGCTCGACGATCGTCGAGTTCAACCGCTGGCTGGAATGCGGCCAGCTCGACCAGCGTTCGCGCTGGGCCGCCTACATCTGGGGGCAGGAGGAATGTGGTATCGATACGGACAGCGGCGTACAGATCGACGGCCTTTGCCGGGCCCTGAGTTCAAAGGGGCTTTGCGAAGACCGCCTCTGGAAGTTCACCGGCTCCTACCATCGCACGCCGGCCGGCGGGGCCGAGGCGCTGAGGCTCTGTCTCGAGAATGCGGCCGAGTGCCGATTGTCGAGCTGGGAGGTGCTGCGCGGCGGATATGCGGGCGTCGCGCAGTGGCTGCAAACGGGGCAGGGGGGAATCGTCGCCGCGGTTCCGTGGTACTCCAACTGGTACAGCGGCGTCAGTGAACTGCTTCCGACGCCCAATGGGGCTCCAGCGGGCTATCACGCCTATCCCCTGTTGTGGCTCACGGGCCGGATGCAGGGGGCGCGCTACTACGTCGAAGGTCCCAACAGCTGGACCACGTCGTGGGGCCGCGGGGGATGGACCGAGTGGTCCCCTTCTCTGATCGACTGGCTGTCCCGGCAGCCAGGCACACTGTTCGTCGGTCTGTCGGATCTGGATGGGGCCTCGACGAAGCCACGAGAGATCAATCGGCGGCGGTCCTGGTTCGCGACGTGACGGAATCACTCCGCGCCGTTGCGGGGATAGAGCGTTCGACTCTTGGAAGGAAGCATCATGAAACTGTTCGTCTGCATTGGACTCTGCCTGGCGGCGTGCATGGGATGCGACGGCGATCAGCGCAGTCGCATCTTTGAGCGCGATCCGATCCTCGATGCGCCGCCGATTCCTGACGAAGTCCTGGAGCGCGTGCTCGCCGATCCAGAAGCGGTGCCGCGACGCGAGTCGACGGGCACAACGATTGAGCAGGCCATCGGAACGCTCGGCGAGAGACTCGGGATCGCTCTCTCAGAGGCCGCGACAGAGGCGCCGGCAGCCGAAGCATCTCGGGATCAGGTGAGGGTGGTGCTGGTCACGGCCGACTGGTGCACCTGGTGCAAGCCGGCGAAGGACAAAGCGATCCCCTGGCTGACATCGATGGGGTACAAGGTCGAGATTGTCGACGTGACGCGGCAAGCTCCGGACGGTCTCTCCTTTGTGATGCCCCGTTCGCTGCCGGCCTGGGTGTTCTTTCGAAACGGACGCGAGGTCTACCGACAGGAGGGAGGCTCCCTCCCCGAGCACCTGGCCGCGGCGGTCAAAAAAGTTCCACCAGTCGTCAGCCCCCCAGCGGTCAGCGCCTGGTTCGGCCCGACGCTCCGAGTCGCCGACGCCCTGCCGCTCGTGGCCGGGGTGTCGCTGAAGCTCGGCAGCGCGGCCACGGTCTCCGTGCCGGCCAACCTGAAATGGACCGTCTCGCAGAAGCCCGGATCCGTGGTGTTGTCGTTCGATCCAGCCCCGCAGGTCACCGTTCACAAGGTCCTGAACTGGCGGGTGCGTCTGGAGGGAATCGAGATCACGCCGACGTCAGTCTCGCTGCAGATCGACAACCTGCCCGATGTCACGGTGAAGTTGGACTGGAGCTTCCCGACGCGCAGTTCTGGAACGGACATCGACGCGGCCGATGACCTGCATCGCGCTGCGGCGCCGCTCCGTCCCCGGCCCGACCGGCCAGTCCTGAGATTCATCGGTCGTTCCGTACTGTTTGCGTACCGGGTCTGCACCGTCGCGTCGTTCCTGCTGGTCGTCGTTTAGCGAGGGAATTTCATTGGACGTGAATCTCGATCGGACAACAGGTTGCGATCATTCCCGGAGACGCCTGAGATTTTCAATGAACCGAATCTCAGACTCCGTCGTCTTCTTGTGTGCAGCCTAATCCCGGGCGGACTGTCCGGGAGCGGGGGACCCACGTTGGAAGCGGCCAGCCGCTTCTCGGGGCGAAGGCCTCATTAGACAGGTCAGAGCACTTTCAAGCTCCAGCCCGACAGCTCACCCCGTCGGCGGCCGGACGATGGTCGTCCGGCCATTTGAAAGGGCCCTCGCGCGCCGTGCGCATCGCCCGAAAGCGTTGACGACGGGCGCTGCAGACGCGACGCGGCTGCGACAGCCGTTCCGAGGATGAATCGAACTCATGCCGCGGACCCGGCTGCTCAGGCGCCCCGAAGGGGTGCTGCCATGCTGTTAGTTCTCTCGATGTGTGGATATCCGATTGATGGTCTGACGCAGAGTACGGTGCTGGCGATCAACGAAGTGGCCAAGGCCAATCAGTCTGTCGCCCAGGGGTATCTGGCCGTTGGCCTTTCTGTGGCTTTGCTGGTGTGGATCTGTGCGATCTGTATTCACCGCCTCAGCCGGGCAACCGCCGACAGGGACCGGTTCGATGTGGCAGCGTCCGGACGCATTCGCTCGCGTTCGGCAGAGTGTTTTCTCGCGGCAGTCAATTCGGGTGGGCGCTGACTGCTGCGACCAGGCCACCCGGCGAATGGGATTCGCCGGGTGGCTATCTTGCGCGTCTCACGCGGCTGGGACGCCGCTTGCTCTGAGGACCGATTCCTGTACCAGCAGGTCGTGCTCGGGGGTCCATTCCGGGGCCAGCTCCCCCCCGATGATCTTCGCCAGAGCGCGGAACTCTTCGTCGTAGCGACCGCCAGGCTTCGGCAACGTCACGTCCTGCCAGCCCCGCTTGTATCCGTCCCGTGGCGTCAACAGCGCAAGACGCAAGGCAGGGGGTTCGAGCGGCGCGATGGCAATCGTCCCCTCTTCACCACAGACAGTGAAGTGTCGCCGCTCGCCGCCAAAGGGCTCGAGCATCGAACTGCGGATCGTGGCCGTCGCCCCCGGATACTCGAAAACGGCCAGCTGATTGTCGGCCAGCGAGTCGCGTTCAGGATGCGTGGTGCGGCTAAATGGAGCAATGCGGTCCGGCCGGCCCATCACGGTTGTCAGCGAGTCGATGAGATGGCATCCGAGTTCGAACATCGATCCGCCAGGATATTCGGCGAGCCCTCTGCGCTCCGCAGGCCCGATCTGCTTGCTCATCACAGCGTGAACTTCGAACACCTGCCCAAGCCAGCCTTCGCGAACCGCCTGATAGAGAAACCGGAAGGCGGGGTTGTAGCGGAACATGTAGCCCATCTGGACGACGACCTTCTTCATCCGGGCCGCATCGAGAAGCGCCCTGAACTGGGCTAGGGATTCGCCAGCCGGCTTATCGAGGTGAACATGCAGTCCCGCGTCGACGCACCGCCGGGCCGTGGGGACGAGGTTGCGGACCTCCGTTTCAATGGCAACCGCCTTGAGTCCAGGCGTGGCGAGAAGTTCCGCTTCCTCAAGCCAGCGCACTCCCACATAGGCCTTTTCGCGTTCGGCCCGGGCCCGGCGTTCCCTGTCCGGCTCGACGATGCCAACGACCTCGAACTGGTCGGACAGCTTGCGCATCGTGGAAAACTTGCCCGAGGCGTGTCCGTGGCCCGTCCCGATCTGGCCGACCTTGATCCGGGGCGGGGACGGCTCGTCCGCGAAAGCCAGCGGAGCCCATGCGGCCAGGGCGGATGCAGCGAGAAAGTCGCGACGAAGCATAACAATCCTTCTCAAGGTGCGGATCAGGGCCCACTATCGTCTCCCGTCGCGACAGGTTCCGTCAAATCTCACGAACGAGGACGCCCCACAATCGCCCAACACAGCTCACTGCAACATCTGTCTCCACAGACAGTTAAAGCCACAAAACCACATCGTTTCCAGTGGCGATTCCGGTCGGCAGGCCGTTCCGCAGTGGCCGTGCGTTGCCATTTCCCGGGCTCTGTGATATTTCTTGCGGTTTCGACCTCGGCGAGAGTGCCCAGGTCTCTGATGCCGAGTGGCGAAGAGGGTGTTTCTTCGTCCGGCATGCCCGGCAGCCATCAGGCTGCCGGTTCAATCTGCGAATCATCGAAGCGTGTTTTGTCATGTCGACCGCCACGAAGGTTTCCGCCCAGAAGCGTGAAAAGTCAGGCTCCGCTCACTGCAACCGGTTGCGGCTGCAGGGGATCGTTCCGGCCAACGTCTATGGCCACGGTCAGGAGCCGGTGAAAATCTCCGTCTCGGCTGACACCGCCCGTCCGCTGATCCTGAGCGGCCACAAGGTCGTTGATCTCGAGATCGACGGCGCCACGGAGAAGGCACTGGTTCGCGACGTCCAGTGGGACACCTTCAGCAAGCACCTGATCCACATCGATTTCCTGCGGATCGACGCGGAACAGCGCATCCTCGTCGATGTTCCGATTCACCTGAAGGGCACTGCTCCCGGCACGCTGACCGGCGGCATCCTCGAGCAGCCGCTGCACTCTCTGCACTGCGAGTGCCTCGCCATCGAAGTGCCGGACGAAATCGCGGTTCGGCTGGCCACGCTCGAAGTGGGTCAGTCCATCCACGTCCGCGATCTCACTGATCTGCCGGCTTCGCTGAAGGTGAAGAACGCGGCCGACTCGGTCATCGTTCACTGCGTCATGCCGCAGCAGGAAGAAGCTGCCCCGGCTTCCGCTGCGATCGAGCCGGAAGTCGTCGGCAAGAAGACGGACGACGCGGCGGGGAAGTAATTTCCGCCCGGTTCCCCTCGAACTGATTCAAGCACCCCGCTGGCATCGCCAGCGGGGTGCTTTTTTGTGTCGGCAGCGTGCTTTGGATACGGCCGGATGCCTCGAAAGCGGTATGATCTGCTCGCCCCCTGATGCCCATCCGATGCGGACTCGAATTCCAGGCCATTGATGTTTCCCCAGACGCGACTTCGCCGCCTTCGCATGCATCCGCGTCTGCGGGATCTCGTCCGTGAGACCCGGCTGGCGCCGTCCGACTTCATCCTGCCGCTCTTCGTGCGAACAGGATCCAATCAGCGGATCCCCATCCGCTCGATGCCCGGGCAGTTCCAGCTCTCCGTCGACCAGCTTCCGGCCGAGATCCAGGAAATCGAATCGCTGGGAATCCCGGCCATCATCCTGTTCGGGATTCCCGACCATAAGGACGCCCGAGGAACGGGCGCCTACTCCGACGACGGGATTGTTCAGCAGGCACTGAGGACGATCAAAGAGACTGGATCGCAGACGCTGCTGATGGCGGATGTCTGCCTGTGTGAGTTTACGGATCACGGCCACTGCGGCGTCATCAACGAGTCGGCCGGCAGGCCTGATGTCGACAACGACGCCACGCTGCCGCTGCTTGTGAAGGAAGCCGTCAGCGTCGCACGGGCTGGAGCCGATCTGATCGCCCCCAGCGGCATGATGGACGGCATGATCCAGGCGCTTCGCAGCGGTCTGGACGAGGCACAGCTCACGCACGTGCCGATCATGAGCTACGCCGCGAAGTACGCTTCCGGCTTCTATGGTCCGTTCCGCGAAGCAGCCGAGAGCGCCCCGCAGTTTGGCGATCGACGGTCGTACCAGATGGACCCGGCCAACGGCGCCGAGGCACTCCGCGAAGTCGCACTGGATGTCGCGGAGGGGGCCGACATGCTGATGGTGAAACCGGCTCTCAGCTATCTCGACGTGATCCGACGCGTGAAAGACGCCCATCCGGAGGTCCCCCTCGCGGCCTACAACGTGAGCGGCGAGTATGCGATGTTGAAAGCAGCCGCCGCAAACGGCTGGATTGACGAACAGCGGGTGACGCTGGAGATCCTGACCAGCATCCGCCGGGCGGGGGCCGACATGATCCTGACGTATCACGCCAAAGAAGCGTGCCGCTGGCTGAACGGGTGAAGCGGGACAAGTCTGGCGACTGAGGCCACAACCGGCATCCAGACCATAGGGAGAGACTTCTTGCGAGGCCTGACCGGACTACTGATCGCCGCGGGGCTCGGCCTGGCCGGGGCGCTCTGCAACTGGATGTATCTCGAAAGCCTGGCGACCAGTGAAGTGCGACTGGGCTTCATCGGCGTGAAGCCCGATGTGCGGCTCAACGTGGGAGACATCTTCAAAGCCGACCACTTCGAACCGGTCGAGATTCCACGCAGCCGCGTCGGAAACCTGCAGGACGCCGCTCCACTCTGGTCCGCCCGTGAAGCCGTCATCGGCCTCCGTGCGAACAAGCCGTATGCCGGCGGGGAGATCGTCCTGCGGCAGGACCTCGCGACGCCCACGCAGCAGGACCTGGCCTCCATGCTGGCCGAGGACGAAATCGCGCGGTGGGTCCCCATCGATCCCCGCGCCGTCATTCCTGAGCAGATCAACCCCGGCGATCTCGTCTCGTTCGAGACTCCGCAACCGATTGCCGTGCCGGCGTCGCCGATGGGAGAAACGCCGTCGCCAGCCGCCCGGGAAGTGATCGGACCGTTCCGGGTCCTCGCCGTTGGTGCGCGGCGGGAACGTCCCAATATCCAGCAGGCCCGTGGCCGAAGCAGCGGCCCCGAGAACACGATCACCATCGCGGTCCGAATGCCCGATGGAAAGATGGAACAGCGGGCCGTAAAGCTGTTTGATGCCGTTCGTGCCGCGGGTTCGCAGGGGGTTTATGTCCTGCTGCACTCGGCGAAGGAGAGCTGAGAACTACTTCCCGGCCGGGGCCGCGTTCCAAACCTTCAGGTCGTCGAAGCTGCCGCTCGTCCCAGCCACGCCCAGCTCGATCTTCGACTTTGTGGGATGGGCGATTCCGGACGACTTCAGATAACCGGCCGGCTTGCCGTCAATCGTCACGCGCATTTCGTCGCCGACGGTCTCCACGACCAGCGTGTACCACTTCCCGGGTTCGAGCCTGGCCGGGAACGTGGCGCTGCGTCCGACGAGCAGCTTCTTCACTTCTTCCTTCTTTGCGGGATCCTTCTTCATCTCGTAGATATCGTTCCGCATGTTGCCGTCCCGCTCGTCGATCAGGGTGACGCCGTTCAGGCGCACCTGTGCGCGGCAGAGGTGGCCGTAGTGCGCGTCTTTGTACTGGCGATCGTCGAACTCGACGTCAATCATCGTCGCGCCATCGAACCTGATCTTCGCTTCGACGACACTGTCGCGCGTCGGAATCTCAAGGCCATGCACGGCCGCGTGCGCCTTGATAACCCGCTTGCCATCGGCCGATGTTTCG
This sequence comes from Caulifigura coniformis, assembly GCF_007745175.1. Lineage (GTDB taxonomy): Bacteria > Planctomycetota > Planctomycetia > Planctomycetales > Planctomycetaceae > Caulifigura > Caulifigura coniformis. Next base: position 2,033,060 of record NZ_CP036271.1, read on the forward strand.
TCCTTGGCCCGCGTCTGAGTTCCTTTCAGAACGCCCCCTTCAAACTCAAACGTCGGCACCACGCGATGCCAGGGCTTCGCCGGTTGCGACGCCTCGAAGTCGTCCTCAAACAGAAGTTCCTTCTTCCGGGCGATCGACTCGGTCGGGACGGTCGAAACGTCGGCAGCCAGTCCAGTGGCGCACAGGGACGTCAAGAAAGTGAACTTGAGGGCTTGAGAGAGCACAGTCGACCTCGACGAATGTTACAGGATCGCATCAGCAGACATGGTATCCGCGGAAGGGACTGACTGGCTGCGCCGGGAGACGTCCGGTTTCTTGAAAGCGATCGTGCCGATCGCCACGAATGCCGGCGCTGCGAACTCAGGAAGGAACCTGGGGGCTCGCTTTCGACGACAGGTTCTTAATCGTTCTGCGGCGGACAGGCGGGGCCGAGCACGGGCTGGACCCACGCCTGCTGAAAATCGCCAACCTCGGAGGGGTTGGGATGCAGGGCGCTCGACGTGATGGTGGCGCGGACGTAGATCTCGTCTCCTTTGAAGTCGTAGCGGGCCGAGTTCCCTTCGACCTTCGCGAGCGAAGTCCCGATTTCGTCGCTGTAGCGGTGGGTGGTGTTCAACGGCTTGCCATCCTTGCCCATCACGGGCGTCCCGACAGGGTTGTACCCCTTCCGCGTGCCGATGAACTCGATCGTGTAGGTCTCGCCGGCCACAGGGTCGATCTCGATCGACAGGCCCCGATCGGAGCTTTCCACCTTCTTCAGCGACACGCCGCTCGAGGCGTAGAACTGCCCGGCCTCGAGCGCGAGAATCAGCGACGTCGCCGTCAACTTCGGCGCGAGCACCATCACCCACCCACGGCCCGGCTCGCTCTTGCGGCTGGGGATGTTGTGGTAGTCGTGGCCATCATCCACGGCGAGGCCGTACATCACGGGCAAGCGGAGTTCGGCCAGCCGCTTGGTGAGAACGATGTCCCAGATCTTCTCGGTCGACGCGCGTTCCGCGTTCCCCTTGTTGTTCACGCCGGGATGGCCGTTGTAGACCTCGAAGAACCGCTCACCGATGATGCGCATCAGGTCTTCCGCCCGCACCGCCCAGCCGAAGTTCGGATGGTTCAGGTGGACCATCATCACCTGGCCAGTCCGCTCGCGCTGTTTATTCACCGAGTCGACGTTGTTCTGGATCACTTCGGCCACGCTGCTTCCGCCAGCCGGCGCGAGTTTTTCATAGATATTGCCGGCGTTGATATGGAGCGGGAGCTTGCCGTAGTCGGGGCTGGCGAAAAAGTCGCTGAGTTCTTCCCCCTGAATCAGCAGGAACTCCCGCTCGACGTTCAACTTCGCGGAGACTTCGTCGAACCGCCTGAGTCGCACCTGTTCCTTGCCATCTTCGGTTCGCGTTTCGACCCAGTCGGGGAACTTCGCTTTCAGCTTGTCGAAGGCCACGCGGCCCCCTTTGGTCTTGTCGATCTCGACCCAGCGGTCGACGTTCGCGAGCACGTTGTGGTCGGTGAACGTCAGGAAGTTGTAGCCGCGGTCGCGATACCAGAGGGCGATCGTTTCGAGGTAATCGTTGCCATCGCTCCAATGGGAGTGAGTGTGAACGTTCCCTTTGAACCAGCGCAGTTCGGTATCCGATTCCAGCGTCGCTGCCGGTTGGCGCTGGGCGGGGATCACCGACTTCAGCCCGAGAACGAGCGTCGCCAGGACGACAGGGACGACAAGGACGGCCTTGAGACCGGAAGGAGACGAAGCCTGTGCGGGTTGGCTGGACATGCAGAGCCTCACGGAGCATGGTCGGAGATTCCGCCTGAGTACCCGGAAATGGCCCGGGCGTCCACCGTCGGCGATCACAGGTCGGGCTGGACGAACGGAACCTCCCGGTTCCGATGAACCGCAAACAGACAGGCTTGTGACCGATCGGACGGCTTGCATTCCGGACGGTCTGTCCGCACTCTGCACGGTTCACACTGATCGACCTCCTGCCGTGAGAAGCGCCCTCCATGGCCAGTTCCGTCGCCAGCTCGGATCGCGTTGCGTTCGATCCTTATGCGCTTCCTCCGGAAGCGATCGAGGATCCGCCGGCGTCGACGTGGGCCGCCCTTCGCAAAATTGGTCCCGGCATCATCCTCGCCGGAACGATTGTCGGCTCCGGGGAATTGATCCTGACGACGAGCCTGGGCGCGAAGAACGGGTTCATTTTCCTGTGGCTGATCCTGTTCAGCTGTGTCGTGAAGGTGTTCGTTCAGATCGAACTGGGCCGCTGCGCGATTTCGACCGGCAAGCCGACGCTGGGGCTGCTGAATGACCTGCCGGGCCGGACCCGTTCGGGCCACCCGCTCGTGTGGTGGTGGTTCCTGATGATGCTCTGCACGGTGTTCCAGCTGGGAGCGATGACTGGCGGAACGGCCCAGGCGCTGAACCTCGCATTTCCAGCAGTCGCCCACGACATCGCGGACCGGCTGGCGGCGACGGCCCCCGACCTGGCGCAGGAAATCAAGGCTCACCCCGAGATCCCGTGGACCTTCCCGATCTGCCTGCTGACGATCGCGCTCATCTATCGCGGGTCGTACCGGCGCATCGAATGGCTGACGACGTTCATCGTCGTCTCGGTGACGCTGGCAACCGTCACGGCCGCGGTCGCCCTCGGGTGGACGAAGTATCCGGTCGATCCCCACCAGCTGGCCGACGGCCTGAAGTTCCGCCTTCCAGGCGAGGATTCCAGGGCGGCCGTCGCGGCGGCCTTCGCCGTTTTCGGCATCACCGGCGTCGGCGCAACGGAACTCTTCTATTACCCCTACTGGTGCCTCGAGAAGGGCTATGCCCGGTCGACGGGGCGATCCGACGGAAGCGACGCCTGGGCCGCGCGTGCCAAAGGCTGGATCCGCGTCATGCATCTCGACGCCTGGGTCAGCATGGTCGTGTTCACGATTTCGACGGTGTCGTTCTACGTGATGGGGGCAGCGGTCCTGCATCCACAGGGTCTCGATCCCAGGAAGGAAGATCTGATCGCGACGCTGGCGGAGATGTTCGTCGGACCATTCGGAATGTGGACGCGCACGTTGTTCCTCGTCGGGGCCGGCGCCGTTCTGTTCAAGACCCTCTACCTCTCGTGCGCCGCAAACAGCCGGCTGACGACCGACTGCTTCGACCTGTGCGGCCTTGTGAATGTCGACACGGCGGAGGATCGCGCCCGCTGGATCCGACGGCTGTCGATCGTCTTCCCGATTCTGGCGCTGCTTCTCTATCTGAGCATCAGTGATCCGAAGTTCATGGTCACGATCGGCGGTATTGCGCAGGGGGCCACCCTGCCGATGATCTGCCTGGCCGCGTGGTATTTCCGATTCAAGCTGATCGACAGGCGGCTGACGCCCTGGCCGACGACCGATCTCATGCTGGCGATCGCGGTGCTGTCGGTATTCGTCGTCGCGGCCTACGCCGTGCCGATGCAGCTGACCGACCTGTGGAAATTCCTGGCGGGGTGACGGAGTGCCGTCAGCCGGCGTCGGTCAGTTTTTCCTGAAGCTTCTGGACGGACCGCGTGAGGAGCACGCGGATCGCGCCGTCGGTTTTCCCGAGGCGTTCGGCAATCTCTTTCGTCTGCAGGCCGTCAACATATCTGAGGCGCAGGACTTCGCGAGTTTCCTCAGGGAGTTCCTGCAGGGCGACCTGCAACTGGAATTCTTTCTGATTGCGGGACAGCGCCTGGCTGGCGGTGGTCATGCTGACGGCCAGCAGGTCGGCGAACTTTCCACCGTCGTCGGCGCGATCGGCGTCGATCGACATCTCGCGTTCTCCCGCCCGCTTCTGCGACTGGAAGAATCGTCGGTGGGCGTCAATGAGGCGATGCTCGGCGATCTGGCATAGCCAGCCGAACGGCTCACGCTGGAGCTGCTCGAATTCGGCGACGCGGCGGACGGCATCAATCGTCGCTTCCTGCAGGATGTCTTCGGCTTCCACCTTCTGTTTCAGGCGCGATCCGAGCTGCCGGTTGATGTAGGCAAGCAGTTGTGGCTGCTTCTCTTTCAGGAGCTCGACGAGCCTCTGTTCGGCGGGAGAGGGGACAGGTTGAGCGCCGTCCGTCGACGAATCCGACATCGCAAGACCTTCCCACAAGGCAACCCGCAGTGGACGACCTTCCGCACGACAGCCAGCTTAGAGGAACGCGGCACAAACGGCGATTGCCGGGAGTTTTATGAAACGGGATGATGGAACGGGAATTCCCCCGGAGGTTGAGAAGCATGACCGCTGCGCCCAAGCTGATGTCCGTCGACGACTATCTCGCGATGGAACGCCGCTCGGACATCAAACATGAGTACTTCGCAGGCCAGATCTTCGCGATGGCCGGTGCGAGCTATGCTCACTCGACCATCACGGCAAACGTCTCAGGCGAATTGAGAGATGCGCTTCGCAACACCGACTGTAACGTCGTCTCCAGCGACATGCGGGTGAGGACGGTCAGCACCCTGTATGCCTACCCGGATGTCGCCGTCCTCTGTGGGAAGCCTGAGTTCGATGATGAGGAGCGGGACACGCTGACCAATCCCATCGTCTTGATCGAAGTCCTTTCCGATTCCACCGAGGGCTACGACCGCGGGCAGAAGTTCTTCAATTATCGTTCGATCCCTTCCCTCAAGGAATATGTCCTCATCTCCCAGCGTCAGAGGCTGGTCGAGCACTTTGCCCGCCAGCCCAACGGGCAGTGGCTACTGACGACCTACAGTTCCTCCGATCAAGTCGTGCAGTTTCCCACTCTCGACGTTTCGATTCCGCTCGCCAGCTTCTACCTGAAAGTCGAACTGTCCAGCACGCCTGCCTTACGCGACGAGGAAGAGTCCGCGACCTGAAGTCCTACACGACTCGGCAGATGTAGCACTTCAGGTACAGCGACTCATCGCAGTAGGGTGACACCGGGTGATCGGGCGCCTGAATGCGTGCTTCCAGGATCTGCAGACCGCGCTTCGATTGCAGCCCGACCTGGCGGAGCATGTCTTCAAAGTCTCCGCGGCCGACCAACCCCGAGCAGCTGCAGGTCACGAGGATTCCACCCGGCGGAAGCAGATCGACGGCCAGGCGGTTGAGGCTGAAATAGCCACGAATCGCTTTTTCGACGCCTCCCTGGTTCCGGGCCATCTTCGGCGGATCGAGGATGATGAGATCGAACTTCGTTCCGGCCTGCTGCAGTTCTTCCAGCTTGCGGTAGGCGTTCGAGTTCTCGAACCGCATGCGATCGGCGACGCCGTTCCGCTCGGCGTTGGCGCGGGCGATGTCGAGGGCCGCCTGGGACGAATCGACGCACAGAACTTCGCGTGCCCCGCCCAGCGCGGCCGCGGCGATTCCGAATCCGCCGGAGTAGCAGAACATGTCGAGCACGGACGCGTTCCGGGCGTAGTCTGCGGCGGCTTTCCGGTTTTCTCGCTGGTCGAAGAAGTAGCCGGTCTTCTGGCCTTCGACGACGTCGACGGCGAACTGCAGTCCGTTCTCTTCAAAGACGATGGGGCGCGGCGGCGGCTCGCCGTCCAGAAGACCGTCACGGATCTCCAGCCCCTCCATGTCGCCGATTCCCTTCTCGGTCCTCAGCCAGATCCCTTTCGGATTGAGGGACTGCTTGAGTGCTTCGAGGATGACCGCCTGTCTTTGGGCCAGTGCGAAGCTGGTCCACTGGATCATCAGGTGGTCGCCGTAGCGATCGGCCGTCATTCCCGAGAGGCCGTCGGCTTCGCTGAAGACCATCCGGCAGGCGCGTTCGGCTGGCGTTCCGCCGTACATCCGCAGGCGGAGTTCGATCGCCCGTTCAATGCGCGTGCGCCAGAAATCGTCGTCGAGAGATTCGGATTCGTCCCAGGTGTAGAGCCGGGCCCGGATGCGGCTGACCGGGTTGTAGAGTCCGCGGGCGACGAAATTGCCGACGTTGGAGACGACATCAATGACGTCGCCGGCAACGGGGTCCCCTTCCACGCGATCAATCGCGCCTGCGAAGACCCAGGGATGGCGTTTGAAAAACGGCCCGGCGCGGCGAGGCTTCAGAACGATGCGGGGAAGTTGAGCGGCGGTCATGGCGGAAAGCTGAGAATGCGAAACGCGGACCGTAGGACAGAGCGGCCCGAAGCGAAAGCCGGGAGGGGCCAATCACCTGGAATTGGTCCTCTTCCCGGAATGGCGACGAGTGTTTCGGGGGCCTGAGGGCTGGTGTGCGCGGGCAACACGACCAAGAAGAACGGGGCCAGGGGGCGGGTGGCTCCTGTTGCCCTCTTTGCCCGCGACCGCTGGCCGGCTGGCGGTTCTGCAACGGTCGGCGAGTTGCGGAATTCGAGTGTATGGCGGGTTCCGGGTGATCATGTTTGTCGTCCCCTCCAGTATTGCGTGCAGGGTTGCGCGCAAAGTGGGGGAAGGCCGCCCGGGCAAGAGTTTTCTGCTGGAACGGGCCCTGACCATTGGCCTTTCGCCGCCGGGGCGATCTTTTCAGACTTTCCCGATGCCGAATGAATCCGCAGCAACCAGGCGTTCCTGGTGGAGAAGAATCCCCGGGATCGCGGGGAAGTGCGCCGTCGCATTGTTCGTCCTGGGGCTGGCCGTACGGCTGACCGTCCGGGACCGCTGGGTGGTCGCCAACACTCTCTACTATGCGACCCCGTGGTCGATTCTTTTCGTTCTGGGATGCCTCTCGGCGGTCTGGCTGAGGAGGCGTCGAGCCGCCCGCCCGCTGGCGTGGGTGACGGGGCTGGTGGCAGTCGCCTGCGCGGGGATCTGGTTTTCCACATCGTGGAGAACCGGTCCATCAGCGCGGGGAGCGGGGGACGTGCGGGCGATGACCTGGAATCTCGCGCACGGGCGCTGGGGACTGGAGGGGCTGGCGAAGGCGGCCGCGATGCACGAACCGGACATCGCACTTTTCGTGGAGGCGGACCCCAGCCGGATTGATGTGCGGGCCATCTTCAAGTCAGCGTTCCCGGAGCATCATGTGTTCCTGCTGGGGGGCGGGATCGTCCTGGTGTCGCGCTGGCCGGGCGGGGACGCACGGGCGTACCAGTTCGGATCGGAGAAGACTGAAAGCCGGATCCGGGAGATCGACCTGGCGACTCCGTGGGGGACGTGGACGGTGTTCGGCTGCGACATGGCTTCAAACACCCTCTATCAGCGAGAGCCGCATTTCCGCGAACTGGCCGAGCGGATCGCAGGCTGTCCGCATCCAGTGATCTGCACGGGAGATTTCAATACGCCGTTGGACTCGCTGCATGTCGAGAAACTGCGGGCCGGAGGGCTCACCGAGGCCTTTGAAGCGGCCGGCGAGGGTTACCTGCCGACGTGGCCCGTTCCGGCGCCAGTCCTGTCGCTCGACCAGATGTGGATCAGCAAGGGACTGAAGCCTGTCGGCTGCGTGCGCCGCTGGAACTGGCGGAGCGACCACGCGGCGGTCATCACAGAGATCGGCATTGAGCCTGCGCCGTGACTCGCTTCATGTCGAATCTGATTCAGATGAACGCCACACGCGTCCGCAGAGGACGTTGACGTTCATCGTTGAGGAATGGCGATCGTCGGCGGTGATGGGCAATGGGACCGGCGGCGAGCGCCGTCCGCTCACGAACTTTGCAGACGAGATCGGAACTTCGGAGGAGTCCGCTTCAGGGTGGGCCGGATCAATTCCCAGGCTTGGCCTCGGGGGGCGGAGGCGGGGGTTCGGCCGGATTGCCCTCGGGGTTCGGCACGGGCTTCTTGACTTCCTCGGCGGGTGCAGGAGCACTGCGAGGAGTGACCTGCAGACCGACTCCGCCGACCTTGAGGTTGACGGCGCCGCTCACCGGATCGATCTTCCAGCCGCGCTGGGAACCGCCGGTCGGCGGGAGTTCCGCGGCGTGGAGCGTCTTTCCGGTCGCGCGATCGAGGAGATAGGCCCACGTCGGTGAGGGAGTTCGTTCTTCGTTGGCCTCATCCTGTTCGCCGGCGGCGGTCGCCAGAAGGAATGGCCACTGCCCGGGCTGCATGGGATCGAGAACCATGCGATCGAAGTCCCGTGCCCACAGCGTTCTGCCATCCTCGCGCTGCACCGCGATGAGCCGGGCCGAGATCGGTCGCTGCGGCCCCCGCGGAATGCTCGAGAGGATGCTGACGCCACCGAAGCGGACGGCGACGACATAGATCCGTGCGCCGTCCTGGAAGATTTCCATCGCCTGAAGATCGGCCGGCGCCTCGAGTCGCGTGTTCACAATTTCATGTCCGTCCTCCGCAAGGATGACGAACCCACCACCGGGCTCGAGCGCGCAGAGGGATCGTCCGTCGAGGACGTCAAACCGCGTCTCGTTCGGAAACTTCCTCTGCCAGGTCCACGTTTCCGTCGCCGGGTGGAACAGGCCGACCTGCACGGCGTCTTTCTCCTGCAATCGGATCAGGCGCTGGACGTCGTGCCGGTAGTCGGGGTACAGCATGCCGCCGGGCGGGAGCGTCGCCTCGCGCACGCGCCGCCCGTCACTGGCGCGATAGACCTGGATACGTCCGCGCGCATCCTGGGTGGCGATGTAATCGGCGTCTGAGCTGATATCGAGGTTGGGTTCGACGGTCCGCGCCCAGTGTTCGCGTCCGGTCAGGGGATCGACGACCAGCAGCTGAGCTCCTTTGATGTAGGCCAGATGCTCCGGACGCAGGGGGGCGACCGGGCGAGTGCTGCCGCCGCGACGTCCATTGACCGGCACGCGGCCGGCAATATTCCCGCCGAAGAACGGCTCGAACGGTTCGGAGCTGAGCGTTGCACTGATGACGGTCTCGTTGGCGACGACGTTCAGGATGCGGAAGCCGTCCGCCGTCTCGGCGAGGGCCAGCCGACCACTGGTGCTGACGCGGGGCGTCAGGCCGGTCATCGCGTGATTGATCCGCTCCTGCATCATGATCGCCCCGCGGGCGTCGGTCACCGTGAGCTGCGCCTGCATGGCATCCGAAGCGAACGACCACCCCTGGAGGATCGGTGAGCGCTGACCGAATTCGCCTAGCGAGGCCGGGAGATCGAAAATGCCCGACGTATCATCGAGCCCCGTCGCGACCAGTTCGCCGGAGAGCGTTCTCGCGTTTTCCTGCCGTTTGAGGAAGTCGGGCTGATTCAGGAGCGACTGGGCCAACTCGCCAGCCGTCTTCCCGTCGTCCAGAAGAACATCTTTCAGCCGGCCCGTCAGGTCTCCGACGATCAATGCCGACGGGCGCATACGGGGCTCCTGCGTGGCGATGCGCAGAAGTTCGAGGTTCGCCCGGGCCGCCACCCGGGCGTCTTCCGACTGACGAAGACGCAGAAGTCGTTGCTCCAGGAGGGCGACGTGGAGCGTCTTTCGAAGCAGGTAGTCGAGTTCGAGATCGTCCGGCAGGATGCTGTCGGTCAACATCTCATGCAGACGGAAGTACTCCGGCGCGGCGGAGTCGAGCTGACGGACACGCTCGCGCACGCGATCGATCGATTCACCGCGCTGCTCGGGCGACATACTGGCCCAGAGGTCATCGAGTCGTCCGCGAACCAGGCGGTTTTCGCGGACGCGCAGGGAGTCGTCGCGATCGAGAAGTCGATCGGCAAGCGGGTTGATTCCTTCGCCTCCGCGGAGAGCGGCGAGGAGAGCGCCGGGCAGGTCGTTCCGCGCCTGCAAACCCTTCGAGACGGCCGCCCACGCCTGTGCGCGGAGGCCGGCATCGGCGGGCAGGTCATCCAGTTTCAGTTCGGGCGTGTAGTACAGCCCGAAGTCGCGTTCGAGACCGTTCACCAGCGTCCATGCCAGCACCTGTTTGATGCGGGGGGGCGGATCGTTGATCGCTTTCAGATCCTGCTCGCCGCCGGTGATGTCGCCGGCATGCAGCTTGACCTCGCCGCGGAGCGCGAGCGCGACGGGATCACCCGGGTTCTGCGCCAGTCGCTGTTTGATGTCATTCGTGATCTCCCCCGAGGAGCGGAAGACGCGGAATCCGGAGCCGGTCTGGGTGACGAGCGTTCCGCCGGCCGCAGCGAGGTTACCGGCCGGTTCGCCAGAGGCGAGTGGCGAGCGGGCGCAGGGCGCTCCCGAGGTGATGTCGACGGTCAGGACTTCGGCCGTCGACAGTGGCAGCACGTAACGGCCCCCCATGCGAATGCCGCGGCCGCTCGCGGGGGGAATCGACGTCGTCCAGAGCGTCTCGCCGTTCTTCAGGCTGAGCCCTCGAATGTCCGATTTCCCGACCAGCAGAATGACCTCGTCGTGCACGCCCCCCAGTGACATGGCCTGCTCGCGGGGCCGCGTCCAGAGGGGCTTGCCCGATTCACGATCCAGGCAGAGGAGCCGCGAATCGTCCGCGGGGGTCACAAGCACATTGCGGCCTGCGAAAAGCGTTCTCGTGTCGGACCATTCCTTCACATCCAGCGTGACGTCGAGGTTGACGTTGTCATTGACGGAGCGGCCGATGCGATTGACCTGCAACATGCGGCGGTAGTCGACGGGCTGCGGATCGGCGTAGGTGGTCAGCCACAGCCAGCGACGGTCGGCGACATCGAATCCGATGACCGTGCCGTTGCCGAGGGCCGCGACGAGCGTGGAGCCATCGAGCGCGACGTTCACTCCCGCAAACCGGCGCTCCGAGGAGTAGACCAGGTCGAGATCCGAGTTCAGCAGGGGCTGCGACCAGAGGGGCGGGGCGGTTTCAGGATTCGTCCCGGGGTCGATGGCAACGATTCGAAGCTGGCGGGACTGTTCCACGACGCACAGCAGCTGGCCGTCCCAGGGAATCGGCGCGGAATGGAAGAAGGCGCCGTCGAAACTGAACTCGTCCTGGGGGCCATCGAAGGCAGCATCGAGTCGCCTCGGCGGGCCTCCGATCGACCAGAGGCAGCGGCCCCCCTGGAGGTCATACGCCTGCAGATGATTGTAGTTTCGCGGAAGGAGCGGGCTGGCGCCGCGATTCGAAACCGGGAGAGCGCCGGCGTTCGGCTGCAGCCCGACCAGGCCGCTGTGTCCGACGTGATAGACCCGCTGGCCGTCCGTGCTGAGTGCGGCGTCGACATGATCGCGGTATGCGCGCTGCCCGACGAACTGCTGCATCAATTGCGTCCGGGGCGTGCGCAGGAAGGAATCCGTTCCGGCGAGCAGGGCAGCCAGAGTCTGGTCGACGGGCTCGGACGACCACTGGAGATCGCCCGTCTTGAGGTCAAAAGCCTTGACCGTGCCAAAGCCGGCGACGATCGCGAGATTCTCCGTGACGAGCGGCGCGGCCACGGGAAGCGGATTGAGACCGTCCTTCCGGAAGCGGGCTTCGACATCGGCCGCAGCCTGGTTCACCAGCTTGATGTCGGCATCGTTCCAGGGATCGTCGTATTTACGAATGTCGTCGAACTGGTCGGCCAGGGGGGCCTTCCAGGCCGTATCGAGAAATGGAGGGGTTTGCGACGCGACGCCGTTGCGGCGTCGATCACCGTGTGCCATCGGCCACGAGGGGAGGCCCTGCGGCGGATCACTCGGTCCCATGGCGGGCAGGAGGGTTTCCAGCCAGCGTTCGCGGCCTGCATCGTCGTTGAACCAGGGGACGCGTCGGCCATCGAGCACGAGGGCTTCCGGGAAACGTTGTTTCAGGTCGTCCAGCCGGGCGCGGACGGCGTCGTTGTTCCGCATCTCGCGGTGAGCCCAGACTTCCATCAGGCTGAGTTGCGGCTCGAATTCCTGGATGGCATCTGGCGTTCGCCGCAGCCGGGAAGCGATCCGGAGCATCGTCGCCGCGTCGCCCGAGTCGCAGGCGGCCTGGGCAAGTTCCATCATGGCAGCGCGCCCGGCGGCGGTGAGCGCATACCTGCGGACGACTTCGCGCCGGGCCGCAAGACCTTCCTGGCGACGGGCCTTTTCGAGCAGGCCGCTGGCTGCGGACTCGAAGCGCCGTTCGTAAGCTTTGAGGAGCGTTTCCGGGTCGGCGAGCAACACGGCCTCGGCCGCATCCTTCACGCTGCAACCCGTTGGCGTTTCGTAATACGAATCCTCCGGGGCGTCGAAGATACTCTGCAGGATGTCGAGCGCGAGATCGGGGTTCGATTTCTGGACCGCGTTCGCCTGGAGCAGCGCGTTCTCGATCCGCGGCGAGTGGGCTTCGCGACGCTGACGTCTCGCTTCCAGGTCGTCATCGACGAAGACCTGGCCTGAAGCGGGGTGCGGCCCCCAGACGGCCAGCGCCGTCAGCAGCCCCATCAGCCAGCGGCATGCCATCCGTGTTGCACGACCATCGCAGGCGCCGCCCACGCGTTCGCGTTTTGAAGCTGGAGTTGGAACACGCACGAAGGAGACTCCTTTTCGGTCGTCCCATCATACGTTTCACAGGGGGAGATGGTCAGCAGCAGAGTCTGACGGGGCCACCCAGGGCCGGGAATTCCCCTTCACGGTGCACCGTCGAGTCGCGGTACGCCGTCGAAAGGTATCGACGAATCCGCGTCGCTTGTGCTCAGCACTCGCGGATCACGCCCACCAGCACGCCGAGGATCTGGACATCGGTGGCATAGATCGGTTTGAGCCGGGCATTGGCCGGTTCGAGGCGGACGCGGTTCCGTTCCTTGTAGAAGGTTTTGAGGGTGGCATCCTGTCCGTCGACGAGGGCAACCACGATTTCGCCATCGTGGGCGGTGTTCTGCTGGCGGATGATGACGTAGTCGCCGTCGGCGATATGGGCCTCGATCATCGAGTCCCCCTTCACCTTCAGGCAGTACTGCCCTTCATCGCGAAAGAGGTCGGCGAAATCGATCCGTTCCTGGTTCTCGACGGCGAGGACGGGGGAGCCGGCGGCGACCTGTCCCGCGAGCGGAAGGCTGGTGCGCTTCTTCTGGGGCTGGTCGACAAGCTGGATCGCCCGCGACATGTGATGTTCGCGGGTGATGAGGCGTTTCTTCTCGAGCGCCTTGAGGTGGCACATCACCCCGTTGGGAGAGCGGATGTCGAAGTGCAGGCCGATTTCACGAACCGTCGGGCCGTAGCCGCGATTCATGATCTTGTCCTTGATGAACTCGTAGATTTCGCGCTGCCGTGTCGTGAGTGTCGGGCGGTCGTTCATGGGTGGTTCTCGCTCCTTCGGACAGTGGCCCTGCGATCTACTGAACATAGTCCACTGCTGTTCTAATTTACCGTAT